>JAFGLW010000005.1 GCA_016927905.1 candidate division CSSED10-310 bacterium
GCAAGGACGACTGGGACAGGTATGAGGGCCTCCAATGGTTCGCGACAGCCGAGTACGCTCGCACCCATCCAGATGATCCGGACTTGGTGGAGGTATTTGAGCGCGTGAGAAAGGCGAGGGCGGCATACCTGCGTTGGGGGCGGGACACGCTTGGTTGGGCGATCTACACGTTCAGATCGCGCTCTGCAGCCTAACAAACGGATTGAACGCGAGACGGAACAAGTCCCTCGAGCCGCGTTCCTTCTGCCGCTTCGCACCCAAGCGTGCTTCACTCTCGAGAAGGAAGCGGCTCAGGTCCGCCAATTCGGATGCGAACTGCAATGCGTTTCGTTTGACTTGTCACCCCCGGGCCGACTAAAGTCGTCTCATAGGTGCAGGTCGGACACAGAACCGTTGACGAACAAGAAATACGGAAGGGGGGATGTGGATGGAACAGGTGGTTCCTAAACTAAAAGAGTGGATTGCGCTGTATGGGCTGAAGGTGATTGCCGCTATAGCCATATTGCTGATCGGTTGGATTGTCGCGAAAGGCATTCGTGGGATCATCCGCCGAATTATGCGCCGGGTGCATCTTGATGAAACGCTGGTCTCGTTTGTGTCCAGCATGTGCTACGTTGGCATCTTGGCGTTTGTCATTATCGCCGCACTCGGTCAGCTTGGAGTGCAAACAGCATCGTTTGTCGTAGTGCTCGGTTCCGCCGGTTTGGCCGTTGGCTTGGCTCTCCAGGGTTCGCTGGCCAATTTTGCCGCCGGGGTACTGATGATAATTTTCAAGCCCTTCAAGGTGGGCGACTTCATTGAGGGGGGGGGTGTCGCTGGTGTTGTGGAGGAGATCGGAATATTCACAACGGAGTTGAAATCCCTGGACAACAAGAAAATCATTGTGCCGAACGGCAAGATCACCGGTGATAATATCGTCAACTATACGGCGAATGAAATCCGTCGGGTGGATATTGTCGCGGGTGTGAGTTACCAAGACGATCTCGACAAGGTAAAGAACGTCCTGGCGGACATCCTGGCGAAGGACGATCGCGTCTTGAAGGATCCGGCCCCGACGATTGGCGTGCTGGAACTGGCGGACAGCAGTGTGAACTTTGTCGTGCGTCCCTGGGTGAATACGGCGGACTATTGGGATGTCTTCTTTGCGATACAAGAAAACATCAAAAAACGATTCGATTCCGAAGGCATTTGCATTCCATTCCCGCAACAGGATGTGCATCTTCACAAGGCCGACTGATAGATAGCCAACAGGCTTATGCAGCCGAAGAGCTCGGGTATCATGGTAGCCGTAAGGGGTGTCTCGGTTTTCCAACGACCTGAGAATCGGAACATGCCCCCTGAGCGAAGGAAGGCAAGTTCTGAATGATGGGTTTTGAGCAGATTATGGTTATGGCGGTGGTTCTGAGCGCCATGATACTCTTTATCACCAATAAGCTTCGTGTGGATCTTGTGGCGCTGTGTGTGCTGGGTGTTCTTTTAGCCTTCAGGATAATCAAGCCGGAACACGCGCTTTATGGCTTCGCCAATCCAGCCACTGCGACCGTCGCGGCCATGTTCGTCTTGAGCGCTGGTCTTGCACGGACCGGTTTCGTGGAATGGTTGGCCCGATCGATTGATCGGATTGCCGGTAAATCGCCGCAGCAGTTGGTTTTTGTATTGTGCATTACGATCGGTTTCCTGTCTGCTTTTATTGTAAACACTGCGACCGTAGCCATTTTCATCCCGGTGGCCATCTCCCTGGCCAAAGGCCGTCATATTCCGCCTTCAAGAGTTTTAATTCCATTATCGTATGCCAGTCAATTCGGTGGTGTCTGCACATTGGTCGGGACTTCGACCAATATTCTCGTGAATTCCATTGCTGCAACCAATGGATTGGAGCAATTTGGTCTTTTTGAATTTGCGCCGCTCGGTTTGATCATGTCCGGAGTGGGTATTGTTTTTCTTGTCCTCGTGGCCGGACGGTTTTTGCCCGAGCGTAAAGGTGAATATCAACAGCTGGATAAATACCGGCTTGTAGATTATTTAATCGAACTGCGCGTCAGGGCAAAATCACCCTTGATCGGCAAAACGTGGAGGGAATCGAAATCCAATGATTTCCTTGAAATTGATCTGATCAAGCTCATCAGAGCGGAAAAGGAAACCTGGCATCCACGGGACACAAAAATCAGAGAAGAAGATGTTCTCTTGCTGCATGGCAACATGAAAAAGCTTATTGAGCTGAAAGATAATTATAAATTGATACCCACCGATAGCAAACTGAACGATCAGAAATTGAGTTCAGATGATGTGAGGTTAATTGAAGCATTGGTACCACCCGATTCAATCTTTATTGATCGGACACTGCAGACCTCCAATTTCTACAGGCGTTTTGGATGCAGAGTGTTCGCCGTTCAGCGCCGTGGCAAAACGATCCGGGATCGTATTTCAAATATACGATTTAAAGGGGGTGATACCATGCTGCTGCAGTGCGATAAAAAGGATATGGAACGTGTTCTGGGATCGAATGACCTGATCGTCACCAGCGAGCTGACGGATCTGCATCTGCGCAAGAATCGGGTATTCATTGCCATCGGTATCATGACTGCCGTTGTTGCATTGGCGGCACTGAACATATTTTCTATTCTGATCGCTGCCATTATTGGTGCTGTCGGTATGGTTCTCAGCCGCTGTATCGGCCTCGAAGAGGCTTATAAAGCCATCGACTGGAAGGTGATTTTTCTTTTGGGCGGGATTCTCCCCCTGGGTATCGCATTGCAGGAAAGCGGTACGGCGGAGTTGCTGGCAAACGGTCTTTTACAGCCACTTATCAAGTTTGGTCCGGTTGCAGTTCTCGCACTGCTATACCTCATTACCGCCGTGATGACTGAAACGATGTCCAATAATGCGGCTGCAATTCTCCTGGCACCCATCGCTTTCTCAATATCCGAGCTGCTTGGTGTCAGTCCACGGCCATTTCTCATTGCGATCACATTTGCCGCATCAACCAGTTTTGCTACGCCCATCGGATATCAGACAAACACAATGATCTACGCACCCGGGGGATATCGGTTTTTTTATTATTCCAGAATCGGGGTTCCGATCAATATCCTTTTCTGGATCATCGCAATTTGGCTCGTTCCGGTTTTCTGGCCGTTTTAGGAGAAAAAATATAGCAGCGAACAGCCATTTGCGGAGACTGCATGGGCTTGTTTCTGCAGGTTGGAGTCGGTCCGGGCCGGATGTTGCCTTGGGGAGCAGCTAGAAAGTGAATGGAACCGGGACGAATGTCAGGAAGAAGATGGCTACGGTCAGCCAGGCCCATTTCATTCTCGTCGCGCCGAGTGTCCGGGCATCCTGGCGCATCACCGGATGCCGGTACCCCATCAGGACAATGAAGAACAGCCAGAACCACCAGCCCCGCCACAAAAATCCCAGAAGAAACAGGATGAACAGGAAATATCGTCCCATGATCCATTGTTTCTGCCCGAACAGCGCGGATGCAATGTGACCGCCGTCAAGCTGGCTGACCGGCAGCAGATTCAAGGCGGTCACCAGAAGACCGATGTACCCGGCAAACGCCACGGGATGCAGAACAATCTCGAAACCGGACGGGAGATCCGGGAAAACCACCCTCTCCAGGATCCAGCTGAGAAGCGAATGGCCGACGGACAATCCTTCCGCGTGGAAATGGGGGACCGGTGTGGACAGCAAAAGTCCGATAACCATGGCCGGCAGTGCAAACATGAAACCGGCCAGGGGTCCGGCCATGCCGATATCCAGCAGGGCGCGCCGGTTTGGTATTGCACCCTTGATCTTGATGAATGCGCCCAGCGTCCCGAGAATATTGGGGATGGGGATGAAGTAGGGCACAGTCGCCGGCACCCGGTGGATCCTGCACATCAGATAATGACCCGACTCGTGAACTCCCAGGATCAACAGCAGTGTGAAAGCAAACGGAATACCGTAAATGAAATTGAACGGTTCCCCGAACGGATTCAGACCCTGTTGGATCGTGCCCGCCAAAATGGTGCTGACCACCGTCAGGAAGAACAGGATCCAGGGCATCCGGCCGGATGCTCCGGATGTTTTCTCCGGCTGGTTTTCAGACGCGTAATAATAGGGTCCCCGGTCCGGATCTGCCGGATGGCCACTCTCGGAATAATAATGCAGGGTATCGCCGCTCAATTTCAAAACTCCTTCCCGGTCATATTAACATGAACCGTTCCTTAACGTAATACGCTTCAAAACCCTTCCGGATTCATGGATTTGCCGGTGTTTCGATCCGGACTCCAAGTTGACAGTTTTACCGGGACGCCGTAGGATCATCAATAGGGGGAAATCCCCATTTCGGAAAGGGTTCGGCGGATATGACGCAGAGAGAATCAGCACTTAAAGGGAACATCACACGGGAAATGGAACTGGTGGGTGTTCAGGAGAAAACACCGAATGGGGTTATTGCCGAACGAATCGCCAGGGGGACGGCGTGCCTGCCGGTCAACAACCGGAATCATCTCGAGAATCCCCGGATCATCGGGAAGGGATTCACCGTAAAAGTGAATGCAAATATCGGAACATCCCCGGATATGGATGATCCCGGAATCGAACTGGAAAAGGTGGACATGGCTGTGCGAATGGGTGCGGATGCGGTCATGGATCTTTCGACCGGCTCCGGAATCCGCGACATACGCCGGAAAATCCGGGCCCGGTGCGGTGTGCCGCTTGGAACCGTTCCGATTTACCAGACCGCTTGTCATGTCTTCGAACAGGGCGGACAGATTGAAGACATCACCATTGACGCCCTGTTTGAAACGATCCGGACCAACGGGGAAGACGGAGTGGACTTCATCACAGTACACTGCGGCGTCACACTGGGGTCTTTGCAGCGGCTGCAGGCACAGGGACGAATCATGAACATCGTCAGCCGCGGAGGATCTTTCCTGGCTCGGTGGATGATCAAAAACGACAGGGAAAACCCGCTGTACCAACACTACGACCGATTGCTGGAAATCGCCAGGGAATTCGATATGACGCTGAGCCTGGGAGACGGACTCCGGCCGGGTTGCCTGGCCGATGCCACCGATCGGGCTCAGATCGAAGAGCTGATTACACTCGGAGAGCTGACCCAGCGGGCCTGGGATGCCGGAGTGCAGGTCATGATCGAGGGCCCCGGCCATGTGCCCATCGATCAGATTGAGACGAACATGAAAATTCAAAAAAGTCTTTGCAGGGATGCTCCGTTTTATGTTCTGGGTCCCCTGGTAACCGATATCGCACCGGGATACGATCACATCACGGCGGCCATCGGAGGTGCGATTGCAGCATTCCATGGAGCTGATTTTCTGTGTTATGTGACACCGGCGGAACATCTGCGGCTTCCGACACTGAACGACGTCCGTCTGGGTGTCATCGCATCGAAAATCGCGGCTCACGCCGCCGATATCGCCCGGAGCTGCCCTGGCGCAATTGACCGAGACAACAACATGGGAATCGCACGCAGAAAACTGGACTGGGATGCCCAGATACGGTGCGCGCTGGACCCCGAACTGGCAAAACAGGTTCGCGATTCGGCACCACCGAGCGACAAGTCCGTCTGCTCCATGTGCGGGAAATATTGCGCCGTGAAAGGTTTGGACGAGGTTATCAAATAGTGCCGGCAAATCCACCGCTCGTGGTGATTCTATCTGGATTGGATCCGACCGGCGGGGCAGGTGTTCTGGCGGA
Source organism: candidate division CSSED10-310 bacterium (assembly GCA_016927905.1). Classification (GTDB taxonomy): domain Bacteria; phylum CSSED10-310; class CSSED10-310; order CSSED10-310; family JAFGJC01; genus JAFGLW01. The sequence continues at coordinate 5,701 of JAFGLW010000005.1, forward strand.
TATTCGAGCTTTGAATGCAATCGGAGTTAGAATTGCACCCCTGGTTTCAGTGCTGACGGTGCAGGGCAAATCCGGCCTGGAATACCTGGATCCCGTCGATCACCGGACCATACAACGCCAGCTCTCCGCGCTTCTGCAGGATTATTCCCCCGGAGCGGTCAAAATCGGTGCGATGACGGATCCGGCCGCGATCGAAATGATCGCCCGTCTGATGCATGACCATCCGGATGTCCCGCTGGTGTGCGATCCGGTGCTGCGGGCCAGCACAGGCGGAATGGAATTTGCCGACGAATTCGTCCGGGAAGCGCTGACCGGTTTTTTGATGCAACGGATCACCATGCTGACACCGAACCTGCCCGAACTGGAATGGTTGAGCCGGCGGTCCTGTTCCACCGGGAACGATGTCATGAATGCGGCCAGAGGGCTCATCGACAGAGGATGCCGATCGGTCCTGGTCAAAGGCGGCCACAGGAAAGGCAGTCCCATCGATGTGCTGGTCACTTCGGATAAAATCAAACGTTTCGAGGGGAACAGGCTTCCCGGTTCAATCCGGGGCACCGGATGCCACCTCGCTTCCGCTATTGCCGGTTATCTGGCACTCGGATCAACCCCGGAAGAGGCCGTGAGAAATTCCAGGGAACTGGTTCGGAGATTGTTCGAACATTATGAATCATTCGGGATACTCCCGGCGGATTACAGGGGAGGGGGAACCAATGAAAAAATTTGAAGATATATTCGTGTCATCCCATACAAGACGGTGTTTTTTACAGGGTGTAATGAAAACCGGAAGCGCTCTTCTTCTGGCGGACGGGATGAAAATCCTGGCAGCCGATCAAAAGGTGCGGGAAACACCCGCCCGCTTCTTTAAAGTGCTCCATGATAAAACCATTCAATGCGGTCTCTGTTTCAGACAATGCATCCTGGAGCCGGGAGACTCCGGTGAATGCGATATCCGGTTGAACCGGGATGGGAAAATGATCACTCTGGCCTACGGTGATCTGGGTGCGATGAATATCGATCCGATCGAGAAGAAACCGTTGTTCCATTATCTGCCCGGAACTATGGCTTTCTCCATCGCCACCATCGGATGCAACATCGACTGCAAGTTCTGCCAGAATTGGCAGATCGCGCACGCCCGGCCGGGTCAGCTTCAGTCCAGCTTCATGACTCCGGAAGAAGTCGCAAAAGAATCGACACGTTACCGGTGTCCCACTATCGCCTATACATACTCCGAACCGACAGTATGGTCAGAATTTGTCATCGATTGCACCGATGCGGGATTGAAACAGGGAATCGGATCGGTGGTCATCTCCAACGGAACCTGGCATCCCGATGTTCTGGATGAACTCCTGAAACGGGTCAAAGCCATCAAAGTGGATCTGAAATCCATCGAACCGGAGTATTATCGGAAGGTCTGCGATGCAGATCTTAGACCGGTTCTGGCCAATATCGAACGGATCCGGAAATCCGGAGTATGGCTGGAACTGGTTAATCTGGTGGTGACAACATTAAATGATTCCGATGCCAATTTCAAAAAACTGGCCCTGTGGGTGAAGGAAAACGTCGGCGTTGATGTCCCCGTGCATTTCACTCGATTCCACCCCATGTATAAGCTCAAGAACCTGGCTCCCACACCTGTGCAGGCTCTGGATCATGCATACGACATCGCCCGTGCCGAAGGATTGAAATATGTCTATGTCGGTAATGTACCCGGGCACCGGGGTCAAAACACACTCTGCCCCAAATGCGGCGTTCCGGTCATCGAACGGAAAGGCTACCGCATTCAATCCAGCGGGATTCAGGACGGAAAATGCTGCCAGTGCGGTGTCCCGATACCGGGAGTATGGAGTTGATGGGGAACTGAAAGACCTAAGAACGAAAAATCGGATAATAAGCACAATTTTTCCTGGAACGAATCTCCTTCCAGATAAAAGACCGGATTTCCCGGTTGATGAAATCCCGATTGCGGCATCCGGATGGGAAGGGGGGTATTGAGGAATGAAACATGTCGGAGGTTCGATGGTTTTGTGCTGTTTTCTTGCCATGCATACCGGTGCCGCGACCATTCGTGTGCCGGGGGATCAACCGACCATTCAGGCGGGAATCGACATGGCGGTGGATGGTGATATTGTTCTTGTGGCGGATGGAACCTACCGGGGACCGGGGAACAAGAACATCACGTTTCACGGGTATGCCATCACGGTGCGTTCGGAACACGGCAGGGATGCATGCATCATTGACTGCGAGCTGAACGGCAGGGGATTCTATTTCACCAGTACTGAGACTGAGGATGCGATGCTTGAAGGTTTCAGCATCATCAACGGATTGACGACCGGGGGAAGCGCTGTTTTTTGTTTTCAGTCATCTCCCAGCATCGTGGACTGCGTGATGCTGGACAACTATGCCGGCGGGGAACCGGACAGGGGAGACGGGGGAGCCATTTACTGCATGTCGGCATCCCCGGTTATTTCCGGATGCCTGATTGACAGTAATCGAGCCGAGTATAATGGCGGCGGAATCTATCTCACGAACGGATCCCATGCCCGGATCGTCAATTGCATTATCACCAACAATTCCACGGTCCGTTTCGGAACCAACTGCGGGGGTGGCGGGATTCTGTGCGACGAGGATTCACGGGCGGAGCTGATCAACTGCCTGATCGCGGCAAACCAGTGCGGTGACGGCCTGGGGGGAGGTGTCTTCTGTCTGAGATCGGATGCGGAGATCCTGAATTGCACGGTTACAGCTAATTTTGGTACGGGAGGCGGTGGAATCAGGGTGGTGGACAGCTTTCCCGTGATAACCAACACCATTGTTTGGAATAACCTCCATGAGGAACTATACGATCCGGGAATGGATGCCCTCATAACATACTCCGATGTAAGGGGAGGATATCCGGGTGAGGGGAATATGGATGCGGATCCATTGTTCACCAACGGACCGCATGGCAGCTTCTATCTCAGCCAGGTGCAATCCGGTCAATCCCAGACGAGTTCCTGCATGGATGCCGGCAGGGAAATTGCGTCAGGTACCTGTTTTGATACGCCCCAGCAGAGAATGTGTATCACCGACCTGACCACCCGGACCGACCATGAGCCCGATGCCGGGCAGACCGATATCGGATTTCATTACCTGCATCCCGAACCCCCGGAAGTCCCTCCGGATATCATCCGGGTACCGGACGACTGCGAATCGATCCAGAGCGCGATTAACATTGCCTCCGACGGCCATGTCATCGAGGTCGCGGATGGAACCTATCGAGGTGAGGGTAACAAGAATCTGGATTTTAACGGTAAAGCGGTTACGGTACGGTCGGAAAACGGAGCCGGTACATGTTTCATCGATTGCGAATCGGCCGGCCGGGGTGTTTATTTTCACCGGAGTGAAACCGGAACTTCGGTATTTGCCGGTTTCACAATTCAAAACGGCTGGGCATTTGAAGGGGCGGGTATTCATTGCGACCAGTCCTCCCCGGTAATCGACCGATGTGTCCTGGAAGGCGGTACAGCCGGCACCGGTGGCGGTATATCATGCCGGTTTTCTTCCGCCGTGATCTCCAATTGCAGGATCCGGCAGAACACCGTTCAGGCAACCGGAGATTCTGTTTTCGGGGGGGGATTTTTCTGCATGAGGTCCAGTCCGGAACTGATTAATTGCCGTATCGAGGACAATACCGCCGTCGGGGAGACCGGTGCCAATGCGCATGGAGCAGGGATCTCCTGCAATCAGAAATCCGATCTTTTACTGATAAACTGTCTGATCACAGGAAACTCAGCCCAAGCGCACCCACCTGCGGAAACAGGGGAAGCGGGCGGGATACAATGCACCAATTCGACGTTGAATATCGAATCATGTACGATCTCGGACAATACAGCGGACCGGACGGGCGGGATCCAGCATTTTGAAAGCAATGTCACGCTGATCGACACCATTGTTTGGAACAACCTGCCTGAAGATATCAATAAGCCGCTGTCCGCGACTTATTCGGATATTTACGGCATCACCGGAACCGGGAATTTCTATGCCGATCCGCTCTTTGTTGCCGGCATTCCGGGTGATTACTGCCTCAGCCAGACAGCCACGGGACACACCATCGATTCCCCGTGCCTGAACGCAGGAAGTACAACCGGCGATCAGGTGTGCGTCGAGGAAATGCGCGGGAAATACTGCATGAATCTGTTCGTAACCCGCATTGATCAGCAGAGGGATCGTTCAGTATTGAATATTGGATTCCATTATCCCTCCCGGTTTGAATGCTCAAGCCTGGGTGTCTGGATCGATATGCCGTCTCTCAATTACGGGCCGAAGGACGAATTCTATCTGGATGTCTATGCATGCAACCCGATGCCGTTTCATTATGAGAATCTTTGTTTGTTTCTGATCTTGGATGTCTACGGAATATACTTCTTTGCACCCAGTTTCACCGATTTCGACACTTATATCATCGATTTGTATCTCGGGATGCAGGTCATCGAAGTGATCCCTCCATTTTCCTGGCCGGAAGGGGCGGGTTCCGCTCAGGGTATTCTTCTTTATGCCGCCATGACCGATGCCGATATCACCCATTTGATCGGTGATTTGGATATGGTTTCATTCGGATGGTATAATTAAATCAACATGAGGAATCAGTTCAGCTTCAGTGTGACAATCCGCTCTGCGCCGCCACGGTAGACGGTCAGACGGATGGCATCTCCGCGATGTTTCCCCATCAGAATACGCCTGAAATCATCGGTTGACTTGAGCGGATATCCTTCCAGGCTCACCAGGACATCTCCAACTTCCAGTCCAGTCGCAAGAAACGGGGAATCTTCGCGGATTTCCGAAACGATGATTCCCGAAGTTTCCGGTACCCTGAAATGACGTCGCAACGACTCGGTCAGATCCTGCAACCGAATACCCAGTGAATCGGGATCGATGGATTGAATCCGATCTGCCGGTCCGGTATCCATGCTGGTCGGAACAGGTCGGGCGGTAATTTGCACTGATGCCTCGTGTTCTTCAGTGCCGCGGTAAAATTTTATCTGCACGATCTCGCCCAGTGGTGCGGTGGCCACAAGATGTCCCAGTTCCGAAGGTGTCTGCAGCGGATGATTGTTCAGATTGACCAGGCAATCCCCCAGGTGCAATCCGGCCAGGTCGGCCGGACTTCCAGGAACCAGACGGACAACCTGCAGGCAGACCGGTTGATCGGATACGGGACAGCTGGATCCCTGAACCGCCACACCGATCCAGCCCCGGGTAACTTCACCTTTGGTAATGAGCTGATCGATGATGTCGGAAGCTTTGTTGATCGGGATGGCTACACCGGAGTTGGACAGGCACGATGCGGCTTGGCTGGAGTGAATGGCGTCGGGGGGCTGAGACTGCTGAGTCAGCTGTTTCAAAATCGCCTGGAATCCGGTTTCTTCTTCCTTTCCGAGAACGATTCCAGCCAGCTGACCCTGTGAGTCGACCAGAGCGCTGCCGCTGTTTCCGGCACGGACGGGAGCCGTAAACTGAAACCATAGACGGGCGGGATCGAATTGCTGGGGAGGAATGCCGGCCAGACCCGAAGAAACAGTTGGAACTCCGCCGAAACCATATCCCAAAAGAGCGATCCAGGAGCCTTCGGGAAGTTCATCGGGACGCTTCGGAAGCGTGCTCAATGAGTATTCTCCGTCCGATTCACATTTCAGCACCGCCAGATTGGATTCAAAATCCTGTCCGACCAGTTTCGCCAGGGCTTGTTTGTCATCGCCGAAATGAACAATGAAAGACTCCGCATCCCGAACAACCGAAGCGGTTGTCACGATGTGACCCTGCTTGTCCCATATTACTCCGGACGCCAGCGCTTTGTACCATATTGCCCCACTCCCTCTCTGCCGGGCCGCAATGACTTCTCCCAGAGGACCCAGGCGGGAGGAGATGGGCGATCTCGCTTCAATATTCACAACACATAGCCGCGCTTTCTGAATAATGGATACAACCTGGTCATTCCAGGAATCGAAAGCGTCTGCCGGAAAGGTCATGAAGGATATCCACAGACAAAAAACCAGTCCCGGAATCGAACTGACGTTCATTCCGGCTGTCTTTCCATTCATGTCAGTAAATCGTCCGTTCATAACCGACACGCATCGGAACCTGATCCAGAACATACCGGTTCACCTGCGATGAAGCGTAATTGCCGGATTGCCCGGAACGATTCCGATCCGGCTGCACCATTTCATTTTCGTCGGGGATGGCGTCAACTGTTACGGGAGTTGAATAGCCGGGGATGTAAGTATCGATCGTATATTCTCTCAACCCTTCCGAATCCGTGGTTACGGGAGACATGGAAATGAGATTCCGGGCCATTGATTGACCTGCTCCGCCACCGGCGATTTCCGCTGGTGAACGAAGTTGGATGGATCCGATAATGATCCCCACCATCATGGCCGCTGCAGGAACGAAAACAGTTCTCCAGTTCAACCGGTTCCGTGAGTGCACGGAGGATACCCGGTTTCTGATATCGGCATAGATTCGGTATTCGAAATCGGACGGAGCGGTCAAGGGGGGTAGATTCCGCAGGCGGGCTCCGATTTTCTCGATCCGGTCCCGTTCCGCGCGACATTCGGGACATCGAAGCAGATGTGCCTGAACCGTCGCATTCGTTGAAGAATCCGTTTCTCCATCAATAAAAGCGGATAAAACATCCTTGATTTTCGAACAATTCATTTTTCCTCCAGTTAAAGCGCTGCTGTCTTCAAAGCCGGATTGACACGATATAAAGCGGTCTTGAGCAATGCCCTGCCGCGATTCAGCCTGGATTTGACCGTACCCCGGGGAATGTTCAGGATCTGGCTGATCTCATCATAATCGTACCCTTCGATTTCCCGGAGAACCAGTGGAGCCCTGTATTTGACCGGTATCTTTGTCATGGCTTTTTCGATCGAGTCGCTGGCTTCCTTCTGCAGGAGAACCTCATCCGCACCGGTCGCCGATTCATCCGCAAGTTCGAACGAATAATTCCGATCGTCGCTCGAAGCGGATTCGTCGATGGAGATGAACCGCCACCTTTTACGCCGCCGGATCTCATTGATGGCCAGGTTGGATGCAATCCGGTAAAGCCACGGGGCGAAACGGCTGCCGGGCAGATAGCGTCCCGCATTCAGATAAATTTTCACGAATACTTCCTGGGCAATATCCATCGCCGTGTCTTCATCTCCAAGCATCCGGAATACGAAATTGATAATCCGGTCCTGATACCTTTCCAAAAGCCTTCGAAAGGCGGTTTCATCGCCCTTCTGAAAACGGCACATCAATTCATCATCACTGGTGATCATCTGGCCAGACTTGCCATCCAATTCCCTAAACCCTTGAGAACATTCTTTCTTCGAATCGCCGGTCACTCTATTTACCCTGAAAACCCGTCAACGGTTCCCAAAAAAAAAGTACGACAGCATTTCAAATGCGAAATCAACCGGCGGAAACAGGTTCGAATTTACATGCATCACGATTTGACGATCGTGTAATGGTTTTCGTGAAGTGTCGGATCCTGGATAAACATGATTTCTCGGTTTTTTTCAGAAAACATCGCGCAAATAGATTCATATCTCAGATCGACAAACGGCTGGAAACTGGGATGTATCCTGACCTGGATGGATCGGAATCCCGGTTCCAATAGCAATGATTCCAGCTCGTTGAACATCTGATATGCAACCGCTTTTGAATGCTTGATGAATCCTTCACCCTGGCAATATGGACAGGATTGCAGCAAAATACGATTCAGGCTCTTCTTCAAGCGTTTCCGTGTGATTTCAACCAGACCAAGCTGCGTGAACGGATATATTTGAACACCCGCACGGTCACCGGCAAATGAATGACGAAGCGTTTCCAGTACTTTGTCCCGGTTATCAGCGCTGTCCATATCAATGAAATCAATGATGATGATGCCGCCCAGATTGCGCAGGCGAATCTGGTAGCCGATCTCGTGCGCCGCTTCCAGATTCGTCCTGAGAACTGTATCCTCGAGATTTTGCGATCCGACAAATCGTCCGGTGTTGACATCAATTGCCACCAGAGCTTCGGTCTGTTCAATAACGAGATATCCACCGGACGGCAGCCATACGGTTTTTCTCAGAATATCTTCCAAAACCTCGTCGATCCGGTACCGCTTGAAAAGGGGCACGGGAGACGTGTAAAGCTCCAGGAGATCGGATATTTCAGGAGCATAAGTCGAGAAATACTGGCGGCACCGTTCATACTCGCTTTCGGAATCAATCAGGATTTTATCTACCGCCTGTTCGACATAATCCCTCAAAATCCGCGATACGGGATCAAGATCCTCATGAAGAAGCGCTGGGGCGGGCATGGTTTCAATTTTTGCCTGGATGGATTCCCAGGTACGGTACAAGCGTTCAAAATCACCGTTAAATTCCCCTTCGGATCTGTTTTCAGCAGCCGTTCTCATGATGATACCCATTCCCGGCGGCCGGATTGATTCAGCGATTTGCCGCAACCGCTCCCGTTCCTCGATCCGGTCGATACGTTTGGATATCCCGATATTGTTCACCGTCGGCATCAGAACGAGGTATCTGCCCGGCAGGGTGACATGAGTGCTGATGCGGGCACCCTTCGATTCGAAAGGTTCCCGGGTGATCTGAACCATTATCTGCTGGCCGGGATGAACCAGCTGTTCTATGGAGGAGGATATTTCAGGGTAAACCAATGATTCGGATTGGTCGATATCCTTCTCGACATCTTCATCAATGAAAAGCTCCTGAATGTGCTGGGTGGAGGCGATTTCGTTTACGAACAGAAACGCATGCCGCTCCAATCCGATATCCACGAACGCAGCCTGCAAACCGGGGAGAACCCTGGCGACTGTCCCAAGATAAACATTGCCTTGAAGCTGCTCGAAATAGGCGTTTTCGATGTGAATTTCCACAACCCGGTTGCTTTCGATCAGCGCGACCCGATTGGAGATTTCCGATGCATTGATACAGATCAGACGGTTCATCAATCAGCCATCTCCCCCAAATTCCATCGCAAGAGGAACCTGCCCGGTTTCATCCAGATTCCAGCATAACCGGCAACCGGATACTGAATCGAACGGAAAGAATTCCTGCCGGAACATCTCTTTCAGGATGTCACGGAACCTGGGAACATCCTTCCGGTTCGCCGGAAAAACGAATATTAAATTATAGCACGATCGATCCGTTTGCGCGATGAAATCGTCGTGACGGGTTTCAGGACAGATCCAGAAATATGTGCCGAAAATCCGGTTGAACCGCGCTTTATCTGACTTGGAAACCCGAAAAGCGTACGTTGCCGATCCAAGTCTCTGCAGAATGGAATCGCATCCCTGAGGTATTTTCCCGATCATGATCACATTAAAATCGGCGGAAAGCTGACCGGAAAGTGCCTTCTTGATTTGAGATGCCGCCAGCGGCCGGTACAACCTGAACTCAAAAGGTTCGGCAAGCAGTTCCAATCCCAGGGGAGCCGGTGGAGCGAAAGAAAACCGGGGGCGCGGATTGAATCCTTGACTGTACTCCAGCGGCAGTCCGGCACGCCGGGCGGCCCGGATCAGTGTGGTGCTGATCTCGAGATGCTTGAAAAACCGGTAGTTACCTCGCACACAATACAGGCCGAAATACCGATATGTGCGCGAAGCCGGTTGGTCCGGGACAGATTCGATCGCAGGTATCGTGCCAGGAGAAGGTTTCCGGCCGACCGGAACCACTCCCCGGGCCGGCGTACCGGGCACGGCTGCGAGATCCCGGGCGCAGAGATAACTTTGGACCAGCTGCTGTCTGGGAATCAATGGATCGATACCGTCCCACGGCAAAACGCCGTTCACCTGCAAGGTGCGGCACGCTTCTTCATTCATATCGATTCCGGCCGTTTCGAATGCCTTAATCCATTTTTCAGTATCCATCCATTCACGCCAGGCATCGAAACGGCAGCCACTCTGGAAGGCATTCAGGATGACTTCCCCGATACGACGGTCGCCACGGGAGATCAACGCCTCCAGCCGGCTGGTTCTGATGTCCTGAAATGATAGCTTGATACCCGGGAGATTCAATTTTTTTCGGAGGAAACGCAATCTGCGGTTCAAGTCAGGCTCGAGCGCCTGACCCGCCCATTGGAAAGGCGTGTGGGCCTTGGGAATGAATGTCGACAGGGAAATGTTGAGTTCCGCTTTGTTGCCCTGAATTCTTCTGGCGATATCCCGGATCTTCAGGACCAGATCTGCAATCCCTTCGATATCCCGGTCTTCCTCGAAAGGCTGCCCCAGCATGAAATACAGCTTGAGCAGCGACCATCCCGCCAGAAATACCGATTCCACTCCGGTGAACAGCTGATCCGTATCATATGGTTTTCCGATAATGCGTCTCAATCGTTCCGTTCCGGCTTCCGGCGCCAGGGTGAATCCGGTTTTTCGCACGGATCGGATCTGACGGACAAGCCCCGGTGTCAGTCTTTCCGGCCTCAGAGATGGCAGAGACAACGCTGTCCGGTTCTTCCTCAGTTGCACCATCAACGTGTCGATCATCACCTCTATCCCGGGATAATCCGCGATATTCAATGACAGGATGGACACTTCTTCGTATCCGGATGAGATCAGACTTCGATCAACAATCTCCAGAATTTTCTCCGGCGACCGGTTGCGTAACGGGCTGTAAAATACTCTTGCCTGACAGAATCTGCACTGGCGCGGACATCCCCTTCCTGCTTCAACTACAACTCGCTCCTGAACCGGACGGCAAACGGGAACCAGAACGGGCCACGGATAAGGTGATGTATCCAGGTCGGTTAAAACGCGCTTCCGAACAGCAGGTGGATCATCCGGGCGTTCTGGGGGGGCGTGGAAATATGGGACATAACAGCCTGCCAGGTTTGCCAGCGAGGAATTGAGTTCCCGGCGGGAAGCACTTTTACCACCCAGTCCGGCGAGAACCGAGACGATATCAAGAATCGTTTCTTCACCGTCTCCTACGGCGAATGCATCGAAAAACAGGCTCAGCGGTTCCGGATTCATTGTGCCGATACCGCCGCCGATGATTACGGGATGCCCGGACCGCCTGTCCGATCGATTCAGCGGGATATTGCCAAGATCCAGTATGTTCAGAATGTTGGTGTATAACAATTCGTGCGGCATCGTGATGAACACGGTATCGAAAGAATCCAGCGGACGTCCGGTTTCGATCGAACCGATGGTCAACGCCCGGCTGCGGATCGCTTTTTCAGCATCCGGCCAGGGTGAGAAAAACCGTTCCACCGCAACATTCCTGCAATTGGACAGGACATGATACAGAATCAACAATCCCGGGTGGGACATTCCGATTTCATATATATCCGGATAACAGAGCGCTACTCGCAATTCGGGATGCTCCGGAATTGGATTTCGGTTCCATTCCAGCCCGATATATCGTCCCGGACGCTGAATGGACGCGTCCAGAAACCGGGGTGTTCCAGCTCTGTTCAGGGTCAATCGATCATCCTTCTCACAGGTCAACCAGTATAGTCCGGAAATTTCCGCATACCCACATTGAGAATCATACCCACAGCGAAAAAATTGATCAGACATGCCGAACCGCCGTAACTCATGAATGGGAGCGGTAAGCCAGTGATCGGCATCAGGCCGATCACCATGCCGATATTGATGAATACCTGGAAGAAAATCATGACGGCGAACCCGATACACAGATAAGATCCGCTTTTGTCCCTGGCCTGCCTGGCACATCTGCCGATACGGAGAAGTACAACCAAATACAGAGCCAGCAATATCAGAGCCCCCGCGAAACCACGTTCTTCACCCCAAACCGAAAAGATGAAATCGGTGTCCTGGACCGGGAGAAAATCCAGGTGACTTTGGGTTCCGCCCCTGAATCCCTTGCCCCAGAATCCACCCGATCCAATGGCAATTTTGGACTGGATGAGATGATATCCCGATCCCAATGGATCCTCCTCAGGATTTAAAAAGCTGACAATCCGTTTAAGCTGGTATGGTTTCAAAACGTGTGGCGCCGTCAAAATCGACGCTGCGAGTATTGTCGCACTGAAAATCGCCATGAAGCGCACACTGAAGCCGCTGGTAAAAACCAAAATGACGAACAAAGGAGCTAGAACGAGCGATGTGCCGAGATCCGGTTCCGCCAGTATCAGCAAAAACGGGAAAACGGTCAGCAGGGTCGGAACGGCCATGTCTTTAAGCGTGGGGAATTCGTTCCCCATTTTGGACATCCAGTGCGCAAGGATCAAAATGAGAGATATCTTCGCCAGCTCACTGGGTTGTATCCGGATAACACCGGGTATGTCGATCCACCTGTGAACACCCAGAACCGGCGGCGTGAACAGGATGTAGATCAGAAGTAAAGATGTCAGAATGTAAAAGGCACTGGAAAATTTCAGGATTAACTGATATCCGGGCAGGAGAGTCAGAATCAATACGATAAGGCCGAACCCGATCCAGATCATTTGTTTCTGATAGTCCGAAAAACCGGGATCTTCTCCGGTTACACTGTAAATGGTCAACACTCCCAGTGACGAGAGTATCAGTACCGCAATCAGAAGAATCCAGTCAAAATGCTCGATGCAGCGGCGGTCGATCATGGATCCGGATCCTTCAAAATCTCAACCTCCGGATTGTCCGTTGCCATCCGGGACGAAGACATCAGTTCGAGCCAGCTGATGAAGATTTTTTTGGCGATGGCGGTTTTTTCCACTGCGCCCTCTTTGCCCCCGTGTTCAAGGAATATCATCACCGCCACGCGCGGATCCTCGACGGGGCCAAATCCGACCAGCCAGTTGTGATCGCGGTACTGAACCGGGATTTCCTCGATAAACCCGAGTTTCACCAAAGCAGACTTGGAAATCGTTTGGGCCGTGCCGGTCTTACACGCTATCGTGATTTCCTTCATTTTCAATCCCCGCGCCGTGCCGTGCTCGCTTGAAACCACACCGCTCAAACCTTCGTGAAGGATTTCCCAGCTCGAATCCGGCAGCTTAACACGATGCAGTACCCGGCACTCCAGATACTCCGTCTCATCCGGAATATCCGGATGAATACCGGCGATAATCCGCGGTGCATACACCGTGCCCCGGTTGGCAACGGCTGCAATCAGATTAACCAGTTGAATCGGCGTGACTTCAAGCGCTCCCTGACCGATCGACACCGAAATCGTTTCTCCCGGCCACCATATTTCGTTTTTGACATTCCGTTTCCATGACCGGTCCGGAATGAATCCGGTAAGTTCATTGGGAAGATGTATTCCGGTGATCGTTCCCAAACCGAAATCCCGGGCTGTCTGAGCGATGGAATCGATTCCGGCTTTCAAACCCGCATGATAGAAAAAAACATTGCAGGATTCTGTCAGAGCGGCTTCCAGGTTGACCATGCCGTGGCCACTCTTTTTCCAGCAATCGAAATCGGTGTTGTACATTCTTAAAACACCATTGCAGTAATATCGGCTGGATGAATCGATAACACCCGAACGCAATCCGGCAACGGCCGTGATGATCTTGAATATTGAACCCGGACTCTGGGCCACCTGTATACACCGGTTGATCAGGGGATGATGCGGATTTTGATTCAGGTCGTCCCATTGCTGCTCCGACAACCCGGAAGCAAACCAGTTGGGATCGTACGCCGGACTGGACATCATCGCCAGAATCTCCCCATTCCGGGGATCCAGAACGATGACAGCCCCATTCCACGGGTCAAAAGCGCTTTCGACGGCTTTCTGGAGATCCAGATCGATGGTGAGATTGATTTCATGGCCCGGAACCGGCAGGACCTGAGCTGGTGATTTCAGAGTTCTTTTAATTCTTCCCGTCGAATCGACCTCCACCCAACGCTCACCGTCCGTTCCATTGAGAATATCCTCGAAAATATATTCCACTCCGGTTTTACCAATAATATCACCCGGTCGGTACCGGTTGGATCCATTCGATTTCAGCTGGGTTTGAGAGATTTCGCCCACGTATCCCATCAAATGGCACAATGTCTGCCCGTGCGGATAGGAACGGATATTCTCGGCCATGATGGCAATCCCAGGTAAATCGTGTTTCCTGGTTTCAATGGATATAACCGTTTCAAATGAGACATCTCCGGCGATTTTGCGGGGAATGAAAGATGCTGTCCTGCGTCTGTTGTATCTTGTTTTAACCTCTTCAACCGGTTGCTCCAGAAGAAGTGCCGTCAAATGCAGGACATCACTTCTCAGGGTTCGCGGACAGTCCTCCGGTATCATGTAAACCGAAAAGCTGGGCCGCGATGTCGCCAGTGGTCGGCCGCACCGGTCCATAATCCGTCCTCTCTGGGCACGATCGCGAATATGGCGGGTCCGGTTGTTCCGTGCCAGGTCACGGTAGGTTTGCACATCGACGACTTGAAGCCACCACAATTTCAGGAGTAAAACTGCAAAGAACGCGATCATCACAGCAGTCAACCAGACGATTCTGCGGCGGATGATCTCGGTGGCCATTTATTCCTGTTGGCGTACCGGCGCCCATCGAAGCCACCGTAAAAGCCGGACCAACGGATAGCTCAGGGCAGCGGTTATCAATGCCTGGATAGTGAAATGGAAAATGATGTTGTTCAGGGAGGCGTCGTGGATCGACATCCCGTAGAAAAATACCTGAAAAACGCCGGCCAATAGACATCCGAGGACAACCAGGAGGGATTGCGACAGGTAATTGTCAAACACGAGTTTTTCACGGGCCAGAGCGGCTGCGAATCCGACCTGAGTCCAGGACAGCGCTTTGGCGCCCAGCAAAATACCTGTGTTGACATCGCTTAGCAGACCCGCTGCAAAACCAACAATGCAGCCAGTCTCCATGCCATGAAACAATCCGATCAGAACGGTGAATACCAGGAGCAGATCTGGTTCAAACATTCCCAGAGATAATCTGGGGATCAGCATAAATTGCACAATCAGCAATGCTGTCAGGGTCAGAAAACGGAAAATGTTAATCAACCGGAATCACCTCCGCTTCCGGAAGATACAAAACAACATTTTCCAGAGTTGCGAGATCAACGAACGGCATTATTTCGATTTTCTGGAATATTTCCCCGGGGTTCCGCTCGATCCGGCATACCTGCCCAACCGGCAAACCCTTGGGAAATGCGCCGTCCAGCCCCGACGTTAAGACCGATTCACCCAGAACAACCCGGTCGAACCGGCTGATAAATTTCAAAATACACGATCCAGATCCCGAACCAGAAACAATACCCGATATCCTGCTTTTTTGGAGAATCACGGATATTCCAGCTTTCGGGTGCAGAACAGTGATGGATTTGGACGCTCTGGGAGCCACCCTGACTACCTGCCCCACAACGCCGTTGGAAGACGCAATTCCCATATACGGTCGAATTCCATCCAAACTTCCGACATTGACGATCAGCACTGTATTCCAGGTCTGCTGAGCACGCCGGACCACACCGGCCGGAAGCCGCCGATGAACGGTCCCCTCCGGCATATCGAAGATCATCCTGAGACGTCGAATCTCATCCAGTTTTTCCTGCAACTGAATGTTTTCGATTTCCAGTTCCACCAGTTTATTATTGAGAAATGTGTTTTCCCGGCGCAGATCAACCAGATAAAAATACTCCGTCCATACAGCGACCGCATAATCCGCCACCCAGTCAACGGATGTATAAAGCGGAGTCATGAAGGACAGAATGATCGATTCGATCACCCGGGCAGCTTCGCCGCCCCGCAGATTGGAAGTGAAAATGGAAAGTGCGGCAAGTGAACAGGCAGCATAGATCACCCAGGGGCGATATTGGGTCGCGAAAAACCTCATTACGGGGCTTACTTGATCGAAACCTTCTGCAGAAGGTCGATTTCATCGAGCATTTTTCCGGTTCCAACACATACACAGGTCAACGGGTCATCCGCGATGGTAACCGGAAGGCCGGTTTCTTCACGAAGACGGACATCCAGCTTCTTCAACAGAGCACATCCCCCAGAAAGAACAATCCCCTTGTCCACGATATCTGCAGAAAGCTCAGGGGGAGTTCTTTCCAGGGCGGTACGAACGACATCGACGATCGATTGAACCGCATCCATCAGCGCTTCACGGATCTCCTCGGAGGTGATGATCAGTGTTTTGGGTATTCCGGCAACCAGATCCCGCCCTTTGATTTCCATGGTCATTTCTTCATCCAGGGGAGCGGCCGATCCAATCTCGATCTTGATGTTCTCCGTTGTCCTTTCTCCGATGAGCAGGTTGTACTTCCGCTGGATAAACTTGACGATGGCCTGATCCATTTCATCCCCACCCATTCGCAGAGAACGGCTATAGACAATTCCCGCAAGAGATATCACCGCAACTTCAGTCGTGCCGCCTCCGATATCAACGATCATGTTGCCGCTCGGTTCCGATACCGGCAGACCCGCACCGATCGCAGCGGCCATCGGTTCTTCGACCAGATACACTTCACTGGCCCGGGCCTGCAGGGCGGAATCGCGCACCGCTTTTTTCTCTACAGGCGTAATACCCGACGGCACACATATGATGATCCTGGGCCGCAGAAAAATACGCCGGTTGTGAGCCCTTTGGATGAAATACCGCAGCATTTTTTCGGTCACTTCAAAATCGGCGATTACACCATCCTTCATGGGTCGGATCGCGATGATGTTTCCAGGAGTTCGACCCAGCATTTCTTTGGCTTGTTTCCCCACCGCCAGAACATTCCGCTTTTCCTTGTGTATGGCAACGATGGACGGTTCATTGATAACAATCCCCTTGTTCTTGACATATACCAGGGTGTTGGCAGTGCCCAGATCAATCGCCAGATCATTTGAAAACTTGGATAAAATTGACATTTATAATTGTTCCTTATCGGTAAAAAATTAAATACCGGCTGAGAGCGTCCCGGTTCGGAAAACCAAACTGCATTTTCGGCCGGGCCATATCGATTCAGATGATCGTTTCAATCGAATCACCACTAAATCTAGTTGTTTGGGAAATACAGGTCAAGCATAAATATGATGCGATGAGCGGTTATTTGCCGGTTTGAATTCCGTATTTTTTCATTTTAAGCTGAAGACCTTTTCTGGACAGTCCAAGAAGTTTGGCGGTGTGAGTTACGTTCCCGCCGGTTTCATCCAGACCGCTTTCGATCAGATGCCTTTCCAGTTTTTCCGTTTCCCGCTGGATCAACTCCCTGAACGATGCATTCTCCGGCATCACCACGGTTCTTCCAGGCCCGTCAAGCGACATCAGGGGCATGAAGTCATCAATATCCAGGGATTCCTTCCCAGATAAAAGCATGGCGCGTTCCAGGACATTTTCGAGTTCTCTGATGTTGCCTGGCCAGGTATGCCCTGACAACAGAGCTACCGCTTCCGGAGTTATTCCCTTGATGCTCCGGTCCAGTTTCTGGTTGAAATGGTTGATGAAATGCCGGACCAGGGGAGGGATGTCTTCGGGGCGTTGCCGGAGCGGTGGAAGATGTACCGGGACCACATTCAACCGGTAGAAAAGGTCCTGCCTGAATCTGCCGGTCTTGACCGCTTCCTCCAGATCCATGTTGGTCGCCACAACCAGTCTGACATCCACATGGATGGTGTGAAGTCCCCCCACCCGCTCAAATTCCCGCTCCTGGAGAACCCGAAGCAGTTTAACCTGGATCTCACGGCTGATTTCACCGATTTCATCGAGGAAAAGAGTTCCGTTGTTGGCCAGCTCGAATCGGCCCGGTTTGGATGTCACGGCACCGGTAAACGCACCCTTTTCATATCCAAAGAATTCACTCTCCATCAGAGTATCGGGTATGGCGGCGCAATTGATCTTGATGAACGGTTTATCTTTCCGGGAAGAGAGATTATGGATCAACTGGGCGATCAATTCCTTCCCCGTTCCGCTTTCCCCGGTAATGAGTATGGTGCTGGGACTGCCTGCAACCTTCCTGACCATGGATAAAACATCTTTCAAGGGTTTGCTGGCCGCAACAATCCCGCCATCCTCAATAACCTCCCGGCTGTGCAGCTCCGCCCGGTTCAAATGATAAACCGCAGCCGCTTTGGACATGATCAATCGCAATTCGTCCATTTCAAACGGTTTGGAAATGTAATCGAACGCCCCCCGTTTCATGGCTTCCACTGCCGTTTCAACGGTTCCGTGCGCGGTAATCATGATAACCGGCACATCCGGATAGCGGCGGTTCATCAATTCCAGAAGTTTCAAGCCATCCATACCGGGCATTCGAAGATCCGTGATGACGATTTGAGCGGGATCTGAATTCATGATCTTTCCGGCTTCGATGCCGTTGCCGGCAGTGAGCACTTCGAAACCTTCCCGGGTGAGGAATGCGGCCAGTATCCGCCTCATGTTTGTTTCATCATCAACAACCAGAATTTTAGGCGTCTCCATTTAATCCTCTTTTCCCGATTCGTTGGAATCCTCACTCACAGACATCCTGCTTGAAAACGGATCACGCGATGGCTCAATCTGCGGATTGATCATGAATAGAACCGAGAATCGGGCACCACCCAGATCCGATTGGCCGATGGCAAGCTCCAAGCCCAAAGCTTGAACCAACTGCTGAACGATGGCCAGACCCAGACCCGTGCCGGTTTCCCGGGTAGTATAGAAAGGCTGGAGCACACGGTCAAAATCGGTCTCGGAAATGCCCGGTCCGGAATCTTCAACCGCAAGTTCAAGCCGGTCCGAACCTTCCCGGCGCAATGCGCCGATGCGGATCGTTCCAGCACCCCCGATTGCCTGGATCGCATTGTCGATCAGGTTGGTCAGAATCTGCATTCCCGCATCCAGCGATATCGATACCCTTTCAGCTTCAGGGTCGATATCCGATTCAAAAATCACACCGGTGACATCGGATCGGGTCCGGTACAGCAAAAGAACTCGATGAATCAGTTGATCAATTGGTTCGGCATTCGTGCTGGGATCACTCAGCCCGGGACGTGCGAAATTTAAAAAACGCTCGACAAAACGATTCAAACGGTCGACTTCATCCCGGATGATGGCATGAAATTCAGCATCGGCATCCGGTTGACCGGCTGCCTTTTCAGAAGGTCGGTGATCGCTGTCGCCCGGTTGAAGATACTGAACCGCTGCCTTGATGGTTGCGAGAGGATTACGGATTTCATGAGCCAGTCCGGATGCCAGCTGCCCCATGGATGCCAGACGGTCACGGGTCTTTTCCCGCTGAATCAGCCGGGCATGGGCCAGACCTGCTGAAAATTGACGGATGACCGCAATCAGCGCCGTTTCCTCACGAAGCGTGATCCCCGCCTCCTCATCTGTGAATCCCAGAGTTAGAAATCCCAGGAACTGCTCTGCAAAAATAATCGGAAAAGCCACCTGAGCCCTTAAACGCGTGAGATCCCGGTACAACGCGATCCGGTGCCTTCTGATAACCGCCGGCAATCCGCTGCGCAAATCCTGTGCTATTTCAGCCCTGCTGATCGGTCTGCGTCGGTAAATCATCATCTCTTCCAGGATGTTTGGATGCTCGATCTCCGATCCCCGGGGTTTCCGGATATCTTCACCATCCCGGATGAAAAGACGGTTGTTGGCATCCACAAGATATATTCCGAAAGATCCGATCAGATCGGAATTCCTCAGCATCTGGGTTAATGCTTTGAGCAATTCCGGTTCGCTCAGAAGAGAACTCATCCGCTGGCTGAAATTTTCCACCTGAAGTGAAAACCGGTACCGCTCACGGCTTAACATCCGGTCGGCTTGACTCTCCAGGGATCTGGACAACGGTTCATATAAGAAGACCAGAATCATGGAAGCGATGAGAATGGAGAACAATGGCGCTACGGGAGGATTCAGGGACCAGTTGCCCAGTATGCCGATCAGGAACCAAAAAATCAGTGTGAAAACAGTGACAATAAAAGTTCTGCTCGCCAGCCTGCCGATATCGATCAGCCGGTGCCGGGTGATGGCGATGGCGATAAAAATCGTGCAGGCAAGACTGCCCAGCGTACTGACCGACAGGACTGGAATACGGTGAAACTGAAAAAATGACGCGATGCCTCCCAGTGCAGCGGCGATGAGCCCGGCGAATACATAGGCAAACCGCATCCGTTCCTGGCGCGATGCATTGTTCTGAATACGTCTGAAAATATAATATCCACCCCAGATGCCAACCGGTGTGATCAGTGTGAGAGCCGTAAGCCCGCAAGTGGTTCTGTGAAATCCGGTATAGGCAAAGATAACGATCAGAAGTATGCCCAGTCCCCAGAGAATCCGGTTGATCTGACGCTCTCGATGGCCTCTTTTTCTAAGAAATACAATCAAAAACGTATGCAGGGAAGGAGCGATCAGGAATAAACCGGAATAGAACAGGAGCGGATTGTCGAGCGCGTTTCCGGCATTCCATGCGGCATACATCAATATCAAGATGGCAAAGGTCCGGTTTAAAAGACTGGACCAGCCCCGCTTGTTCAAAAGAACATAGAAAAACAGAAATGTGTTGATGCCGAACGCTACGGCGGCAGCCTGAGTATTGAAATCCAGCATATCCAGTTTCCGAACCGGTTGATATTTCCCCGGGGGGAATTATCTTCCATTTCCACCTGTCAAACAAGCCCGGGGCCTTGGTCAAATCAATTCGGCGATGATAAAATAAAGTTCAATTTTTTTAACATGACCCAGGCTGTTACTGTGAGTTCTGGTCAATATGAGAGTCTCCCATTTTGAAATTGCCAGCCATGCACCCAAAGCTTTGGTGGCCTACCCCACCATGATCGAGACGGCAGACAATCCTGACGGACTGCCGGAAAAAGGGATTGAATACCAGTTTTCCAAAGACATTTGTGAATGTGTCGGGTGGCATCGATTCAGTCTCCTTCATTCCCGCGTCAGCCCCCGAAGCGACAGCCATGACCCATGGGTTGCTCAAACAAAAGAAATCCTTGTTTCCGGGATCGGCATGCTGCATTACGATTTCCCGCTCTACTTATGGTTGATGCAGGGCGGGAAAAGCCTGATCGATATCTTCCGGTCGACAGGCGGCCGGGTCACCGATTGCCCGGTCCGTTACTCCCGGATTCACTCCATTCGACACGACCCCATGTACCCGCATGTCTTTTCGAATACTCGAGCTGAAAAAACCGGATCCACTCCGGTTTTGATTCGATGCGGATCGGATACCGGACGGTTCCTGTGGCATTTCACCCGTGGCAGAAATCAACCGTGGCCAGGGCAGGGATGGGAATCCTACCTGAGTGATCTGGCGTCCGGAACGATTCGGGTTCCCTATACCGCCTTCGATGCACTGGAGCGGATACTGACCGGCCGGAAAACCGTCGCAGGCGGGTTTTTGATCCGGGGAGGTTACCCGGTTGTCTGTCTGACCGAGGCATCCCCGGAGGAAATGATTCATATGTTTCATTGGGTGCCCCACCTGAGAAGGTATCGATTTGAACCGTATGCAGTCGGAATTTCGATCAAGACTGCCCGGGACCTTGGCGCTCAACCGGTGATTTATGCCGGTTCGGATACATTTGATAAACTGCCCGAATCCGACCGGTTCCGATTTCAGGCTGTTTCAAGAAAAGGCCGGAACTGGGAGAGTGAAAGGGAATGGCGTGTGCCCGGGAATATCGATCTTTCCCAAATCAAGTCGTCGGATAAAATTGTTCTGGTCCCGGACGCTCATGACCGGAAATTAATCGCTCCACACACCGACTGCCACGTGATATCCATCCTGGAATCATCGAAAGGAGTGTTCGACGAACCTGAAAAAGCGGTTGATTATTGATCGATTTCGTACAGCATGACCGCCGATTCATTCAGATGTTCAAAAGTGCCGATATATTTCAATGGAATATCCCGGTAGCATGATGTTTCGAGCGGCTTGGATACCACCAGGAAATGCCGGTTGCCGCCGAATGTTTTGAGATATCTGATCGCACTGCACATGTCCAGTGATACAAACATCTTGGAATTCGGCAGAAAATACCTCAAATGATCGTTCAGCGGTACAAAACGACGCTGGACATCGGGATCGAAATGCAGCCTGAGGGTTTCCGTCTCCGGATATCGGTCAATCAGCTGTTTTCGAGCCCAGTATGCGAAATGGCATATTCTTCCGCCATGAGGATTCAAAACGGCCGAATCGGTATTGTAGTGGTATCCAGTTCCCAGAAGAAACAGGAAAATGATCAGCAACAGTACAAAGCTTCTCTTGAATTCAAACCGGACGTGACGGGCCATGTGAAGAATCATCAGAGAGACCACGGGCAGGATGACGGTCAGTCTGAGCAATCGGAAATGAACCTGATAACTGGTGTACCCTTTCGCCAGGATCGCGAAAAATATGGTGGCAACACACCATAATCCCACCATCATGAATTCCCAACCGAAAGCCAGACTCAATGCGGCGAATATCGCCAGGGGGATCAAGGGTATTACAACCGGACTCATCACCGGATTGACCTTGACGGGATAAAAGACATGCCGGGCTGCAAGCAGAAGATCTTTTCCGAAAGTCAGCCAGTCAACCGGTTGTTTCCCGAAAAGCCGGACATCACCGCGAAATTGAAACGAAACAGCCAGGCTGGCCAGGGTCGACAGAAAAACAGCCAGCATTAAATACTTCTGCTTCCGCGTAAACCCCGAATATTTCATATAGTTCAGGATGACGACCGCCCAGAGTCCGTAGACCGCCAGTCCGGAAGGATAGACATGAATCAGATACAACCCGGTGAATCCAGCCAGTGCAATCATTTCATAAGTCCGGTCTCCGCTCTGAATGCACAGAAACAAACCGCAGGCGATCAGCGCAAATTCAAACGGAAACAACGCTTGCTCGAAATGAAACAACATGACATTCACATAATAAAAATGCAGAAAACACACCAGGACGATTGCGGTGATCAGATCCGCGTTCTTGAACCGTTCCGACAGATTCCGTTGGACGGATGCGGCAAAGATTACGATACCCAGGATGAAATAGATGCAGCCGCCCAGGTTGATCGCCAGGGGTGTCCTGCCCATGAGAAATGTCGGGAGTGTCGGTATCAGGAATTGACGCGCCGGATAGCCGACCAAAAAGCAGGTCCTGTGAAACCCCCAGTCTCTCGAATCGGTGAAATGCTGCAGCATGCATCCGATCTGCTGGGTAGTTTCATGCCAGACTCTGCCCGGATCGGCGGCTTCAATCAAAGTCCATGCCAGAAGTATCACCAGAGTCAAAAGCGTGAACACCCGCTTTTGCCGCCGGACTTGTGCCAGCAGATATCCCGTCGACCGGAGCATGAATATGAAGATGAATCCGAATGAAATACCCCACAGAATCATCCCGGCTTTCCCAGCGGCTGGAATCAAATATTCAAGCCCTTCAGACAGAATGATACCGAAAAATACGGTCAGCATCAGCAGGCTATAGACGGAGATTCCGGTCTTTTTTTTGCGGGATTGCTCGCATACCGGTTGATCAACAGGCATATGGATCCTCTCGGGTTGTTCTGCCTGACATTACAGGATTGGGAGTCTTGATTCAATCATGTGAAATTCTTCGTTTCAGTGGATTTTTGGCAGTGATATTGCTTTGAATCGGAACTTGAGATATTGCTTCGGATTGAAGGAGGACGGCATGAACTGGAAGATCGGAAAAATCTGTACATTCACAATCGCTGGCTGCTTACTGTCACTGACACCGGCTATGGCACTGACGGTGACGGAGTCCATCTGTTTCGATGACTTTGAAATCGTCAAAACGGAATCCGGAATATCGATTCGGATCGAAGGGATGGGCGCACTCAACATTCCCGGTAAACCCAAACTGCCATCACGGATCTATGCATTTGCAATTCCACCTGGTGCAACAGTGAAATCGGTAAGGGTTGACGGCTCAAATCCCTATGTTCTGCCGGGATCCCATCACGTGGCTCCGGTAACATTGAGACGCGTTATTAGCGGGGAGAAACCGGAACAC
Source organism: candidate division CSSED10-310 bacterium (assembly GCA_016927905.1). Lineage (GTDB taxonomy): Bacteria > CSSED10-310 > CSSED10-310 > CSSED10-310 > JAFGJC01 > JAFGLW01. The sequence continues at coordinate 29,585 of JAFGLW010000005.1, forward strand.
TACCAGAGACTCTTGAATGAGTATCAGTCGAATTTATATGGCGTTTACAAAGCGGACCGGTTCTATCCTGCACGGATCGGGGAGTTCATCAGGCAATCAGGTCTTCGCAGATACAACATCGCAGACATCCGGATTTCTCCCGTCCAATACAATCCGGTTTCCGGAACCCTGGTTATCCACCGGAATATTGAGATCCGGATCGATGTCGAATTTCCGGCCGGTCAGAAACAGAAACCGGAATGGACGGATCGTCCGACGGCCCGGGAAAAACTGGCCAGGGAAATGATATGGAACTATCGGGAAGCCCAGAGCTGGTACCCGGCACCTGAAACATCCCGGGACGGACACCAGACGGTGATAATTACCACCGAGGATCTGACCGGTTCGGTCGTTCCTCTGATTGAGTGGGAACAGATAAAGGGGTCGAACCCGGAAGTCGTGACCGTGGAGTGGATCGACCAGATTTATACAGGCGTGGATCTGGCACAAAAAATGAGGAATTTTCTGATAGAGAAATATCCGACGGAACAATGGGGGATCGAGGAGGTCCTGCTTGCCGGTCACCACACAGACGTTCCAATGCGTGAAGCCGCGTCGAGTATCGGATACGGGAACCCGCTGACTGATTTCTACTTCGCGGAGTTGTCGCTGCCCGACGAGCAATCCTGGGACAGCGATCAGGATGGACAGTACTGTGATCCCCAGGATGCCATGGACTATTATTCCGAGGTGAACGTCGGGCGGATCCCATGGAGCGATCCCGATACGCTTGAAAGCATCTGCCGGAAATCGGTTCTGTTCGAGCAGAACGACGATCCGGAATTCAAGAAGAATATCCTTCTCCTGGGCGCGTTTTTCTGGGAGAACACCGACAACGCGGTGCTCATGGAAGCGAAGGTGGACCAGACCTGGATGGCCGACTGGACCCTGACGAGGATGTACGAGAAAAACTCTGAAATCTATTCCGATTACGACTGCGACTACGAACTCCTCAGAGCAAATGTTCAGGATATCTGGTCGAATGGGATGTATTCGTTCGTCAACTGGGCGGGGCACGGCAGCCCGACTTCCAGCCACATCATGGGTATCGGTTCCCCGGCGTTCATTACCGGCGGCGATGCAAGCCTTCTCAATGACGATTACCCGGCCATCATTTTCGCAGATGCGTGCAGTAATTCCGACACCGATACGACGAACATCGGAATGTCCATGCTTAAACAGGGAGGAGTGGGTTTCGTGGGAGCGACCAAGGTGGCTTACGGAGCCAGTGGCTGGGAATCGCCCGACGACGGATCCAGCCAGTCCCTGGATTATTATTTCACAACCGGTGTCACATCCGCCGAATATTCCCAGGGCGCTGCACACCAGAGAGGTCTGATGCTGCAGTACCAGAACGAAGGCTGGTACGACGACCGGTACGAGATGACCGAGTGGAACATCTGGGGGCATCCGAGTCTGGGAATGGCGCCAGTCCTGTCTTCCAGGGGCGCAATCGTTCTCGACCGATCGCTCTACGGCCCCCAACTGGATTTGACGGCAACAGTGCGGGATCTGGATCTGAACACAAATCCTGAAACCGTTGAAATCATCACCGTGACGGTGTCTACTGCCGGTGGAGATCTGGAAACAATGGTCCTGACCGAAACAGCCGCTGACACATCCATTTTCAACGGCATGATAACCCTAGAAGATAATGCAGTCACTACAGGCAACGGAATCCTGGAAATCTCTCACAGCGAAACCATCACCGCAGTGTATATCGATGCGGACGACGGATACGGCGGTACCAATGTCGAGGTGACCGATACTGCTCGGACTGATTGCGTCGGACCGGTCATTTCAGGGGTTCGGGTGTCTGTTGTATCCGACTGGGAGATGACGGTTTCCTGGGAAACGGATGAGGAAGCCGATACGCAGCTCTTCTACGGTGAGATCGATCCGGATCAGACCGCAAAGGTTGACGGTCTGTCGCTTCATCATCAATTGAAGGTGAATGATCTGAATCCCTGCACGGAATATGTCTTCTTCGTCGCATCCAAAGATGCTGCAGGTAACCAGACGATCGAAGATAACTCCGGCCTGTATTTCACTGCCCGAACACAGGAGCGGTTCGTTATCATGGAAGCCGACATGTCGACGGAGCCCCAGTGGACGATATCCGGCGGCGAATGGGCCTACGGTCAACCCACCGGCGGGGGCGGACAACATGGGTATCCCGACCCGACCGAAGGTCATACCGGGCTCAATGTCATCGGTTACAACCTGGGCGGCGACTACCCGAACAACATGGCACGATACATGATCAGCACCCAGTCCTTCGATTGCGCCACTTCACCGAACGTGTTCCTTTCATTCTGGAGATGGCTGGGTGTTGAATCCAGCCGGTACGATGATGCTTCGATCGAAATCTCCGTCAACGCCGAGGATTGGAGTGTTTTGTGGAAGAATCCGGCCAAGGAGCTGGCGGACGATCAATGGACCTACATTGAATATGATATTTCCGAACATGCCGCATACCATGACAGCGTGGTCCTGAGGTGGGTCATCGGCCCGACCGACGAAGGGTGGAGATACTGCGGCTGGAACATCGACGATGTGATGATCCGCAGCATCTGGCCATGCGGTGAACCGACTCCCACGCCGCCCCCCACACCGACACCCAGCCCGCCCGCCGGAAGCGGAATGATCCTGGTACTGGACGATACCCGCTTGACCGCCGGTGACCGGTTCCATCTTCACTGTATTATCACCAATCCCCAACCGGATCCGCTGAACGTTGACTTGTTCATCATTCTGGATGTGTACGGGCAGTTCTGGTGCTGGCCGTCCTGGCAGCCCATTGAAACGGGTCTGGACGGGATGATGAACGTGCCGCTTGAGGGGTATGCCGTCGAAACGGAAACGGTGCTGGATTTCACCTGGCCGCAGGTGGGCGGTTCGGCGGACGGCCTGATGTTCTACGGGCTGTGCTGCCGGGCGTCGAGTTTCGATTTCGTTGGAGATCTCCAGATCGTCCCCTGGTCTTATTATTAAATTCTACAGAATTCTGTTGGATAAGAACTTGGCTGTTAACATCCAAATCAGCGGAAGCTGAAATACATCCGGAAATCAGGCTATAAAGAAGCGGGCAACGCGTCAAAATACATTGTCAGAGGATTTGCAAGAGTCAAGAGCAGACTTGACCCCATTTCAATTAATCGTAATTTAGAATTGACAAAACGTATTAATTTCGGTATATTAATACCAAAGGAGGCGAGAAGTCATGTGCCGAGCAATATTGGTCTTTGTCGGCAGTTTTTTGTTCTGCTGCTTGGCGGTAATAGGGCCGGGAACGGAAGCCGGCTGGTCCGATATTTGCCAACCGATGGGCAGTGTGTTTTACGATGTATTCGCCATCGACTGGGACTGCGTTTATGCCGCCGGTTCCAAAGGCGCGGTCATCCACTGGGACGGTGTTGAATGGAACATTTCCGAATACTGGACCGATGCAGTCCTGCAACATATCTGGGGCGCATCGGCGGCGGAAATCGCGGTGTCCGGAACAGAAAATGGAACAAACGAGGTGCATGTCTGGGACGGAGCCGCATGGTCTCAAATTCCGGAGAATCCCGGCGGAGGCGGTTTGAACGGTATCTGGTGTTCATCCCTGCAAAATATTTTCGTGGCGGGCGGTTACAGCGGCGGCAGTCCGTCCAATCCCTACACCGTCGGATACATCTATCGCTGGGACGGTTCGGCGTGGTCGCACTATTCGAGAAACGAAACCATGATGCGGGGTCTGCATTTTTTCGGTTGCATGATCGATCCGGAAACCGGCGATCTGATCGGTGACATGGCGGTGAAATCATGGGGTTACAGGTTGTGACGGGATTCCGCGATCCAAAGTGTTACACGCGTTCGATAATCCTTTTGTTACTGTTCGGGAACGCATCGGGCTTCGGTCTTTTTATGAATGCGACCCAAGCTGTTCCCGAAACATTCCAGCCGGCATCCATCCCGGATTGCACGGAGACGGGCGTCACGATCCGGATGCCGTCGAACCTGTACCATCCCGGCGATTCCTGTTTCTGCCGGGCGATCGTGTGCAATTCCAGCGATGATCCGATCGATGGATATCCGCTTCTTGTCCTGCTCGAGGTGGCCGGCGAATACTTCTTTGCTCCCGGTTTCACCCGGGATCTCGATGCGTATTCATTGAGTTTCGCTCCCGGTACCACATCGGTTGAAGTGATCCCCGAGTTCATCTGGCCGGACGGTGCCGGCTCCTTTTCAGGTGCCGTGTGGTACGGCGCGCTGACGAACCCGGAGATAACCGAGCTGGTCGGCAATTACGGGATGTTCCGGTTCGAATGGACCGATATGGCCGGATCGACCCACTATAAGGCGTACTGTGAACGCGGCATCGATCAGTGTACGACCCTCTGCCGGACCCGGGACGGCATTTTGACCGCCGCCGGCAGGACATCCTGGTTGCAGGGTGATTATGATGCCCTGCTGGTCCGGTTCGACATGGACGGCAATATCCTCCGGTCTCAGATTTTCAGCGCGGACGGTGTGGACGAGTTCAAAGGGATCGACGCCACAATGGACGGCGGCTGGGTCTGCACGGGCATAACTCAAACCGGCGGATCTCTCGGTATCCTCCTGGTCAAGTTCGATGCGTCGGGGAACGTCGAATGGGCGACGAAGACCGGTTCCGGGGAATTCGTATATGCCGAAGATGTCGTTCAAACCCGGAGCGGCGAGTACCGGGTTGCGGGATATGTCGACCCGGAAGGGAATTTCCGGATGGACGCTCTGCTGATGGAATTTGATGCCGGAGGATCTGTCGTCCGGGCCCGTCGGTTCGACGCAACCGATTTCGACCACTTCCAGCTCGTCACGGAGACTCCATCGGGAGATATTCTGTTGTTCGGTCATTCCGGTGGCCTGATGTCGACATTCGGAGTCCTTCAGAAATGCAACCCGGACGGGTCGGTCGCCTGGTGCCGGAAGACGAACACCTGGGGATCGGATATCCTGTGTGATTCGGGTGCCGAATTTGTGGTCGCGGGCAAATATCCCGGCAGGGCGGATTACAATGTCGGGCTCGCCTGGTTCGACATGAGCGGAAATGTTCTGAGATCGAGCGTCATCGGCACGGGCTATCACGACGGACTGAACTCGATCCGCCGGACGGCGGACGGGAACCTGCTGGGATCCGGGTATACCCATTCCTCGCAAGATGACAAGGTGATTCTTCTCGTGAAATATAATGACCAGGGATCCGTCCTCTGGAGCCGGGCCGTCGGACATGCCGACTGGGAGGAGGCATACGGCGCTTTGGAAGACGCAACAGGAGCCATCGAACTCGTCGCAACCACAACGTTTTACGATTATTATGACGACCTGGTGATTATCCGGACGGATTCCGGCGGCGAGATCTACGACTGTTCGATCGACTATCCCTTTTCGCTGGACGTGCTGAACATCACCATAACCAGCGAGCCGTTCCAGATGGTCGAAGCGGATCTCCAGTGGGATTCGGTCAATGTCTCCTTAAACCAAATCGATCCCCAGTTCACCATGGAAATCCAGTGCCCGGAAACTTCCGCCACGCCGACCCCGTAACCGCAACCCGCCCGCCCGCCGAAAGCGGAATGATCCCGGTACTGGACGATACCCGCTTGACCGCCGGTGACCGGTTCCATCTGCACTGTACCGTCAACAATCCCCAACCGGATCTGCTGAACGTGCCGCTTGAGGGGTATGCCGTCGAAACGGAAACGGTGCTGGATTTCACCTGGCCGCAGGTGGGCGGATCGGCGGACGGTTTGATGTTCTACGGGCTGTGCTGCCGGGCGTCGAGTTTCGATTTCGTTGGAGATCTCCAGATCGTCCCCTGGTCGTACCGATAGCCGCCAGCAATCGATCAACTGAATCTGTCATTCCGAGGAGCCCCGAATGGGCGACGAGGAATCTGCCGCCGGTGAATCCATTTGTACCGTCATACCAGCGCAGTGCCGGGTGAGGGTTCAGATGGAGAAATCAGCATCCGGACGGTGCAATCCATCAGAAAATCTGATACAAAATACGGAATTGGAAATCGTCAGGGTATCCGAGGGGATCGAATGTGAACGAAGAGCTGAATAAAGGCACGATCGGGAATCTGCCGACGGATGGGGAACACTTAATTCTATCGGGTCGGTACCTAATCGTCCGGAAGCTGGGCGAAGGAGGCATGGGGGCGGTTTACCTTGCGGAGGATACCCGGTTGGACAACCATCCGGTGGCAGTCAAAAGCCTGCCCCTGATCCTGGCCGGGAATCCCCGTGCCCTGAAGCAGTTGAAACAGGAAGCCAAGATGGCGATCCGCCTGTCCCATTCCCACATCGCCACCCTTCGATCGTTCGAGGAATCCCTGCAGGGACCGTTTCTGGTGATGGATTACATCCCGGGAAAGACCCTGGAGGATGTTCTCAATGAAAAGGGAACATTGACCGTGGATGAGGTCCGGAAACTCTTTCGGCCGATCGCAGACGCACTGGATTACGCGCATTCCAAAGGTGTGATCCACCGGGACATCAAGCCGTCCAATATATTGATCCATGATAATGGAGAGCCATTCATCTCGGATTTCGGTATTGCTCGGGAGATGAAGGAGTCCATGACCCGGATGACGGGAAAGGACACGTCCGGGACGCTGCCCTACATGTCCCCGGAACAGGTGAACGGCGAATTGCCCAAAAGGGAACAGGATATATACAGCCTGGCGGCGACGATGTATGAGTGCCTGACCGGCGAACCGCCGTTCTGCCGGGGTGACATCTATCATCAGATCCTGAGCAAACCCGCTGACATTTCGCGGGTGCCGGAGGATTTCCGGGAAGCGCTGATGAAAGGGTTGAGCAAGGACCCGGCGGACCGACTTAAAACTTGTATAAGCCTTTTTGATATTGAAAAACAATATAAACAAATGGAAATGCGAAAAATTCCAAATGACCATTCAAGATCTAAATCACAGAATAAAAAACATCATTTTCTAAATGGCACATTAGACGAAACAATTAAGCGCAGCCCTGGCGATGTTTGGACTGAAAAATACAGCGGTATTGAATTAATATGGGTTCCTTCAGGAATGTTTAAGATGGGATCCGGTGGACGTGGTGCATATAAGTTTGAAAAGCCTGTCCATGAGGTAAAGATTTCAGAAGGATTTTGGATAGGTAAATATCCTATTACACAAGAACAATATGAAAAAATTATGGGAGAAAATCCCAGTTTGGATAAAGGACTTAATAATCCTGTAGAAGGTCTTGAATGGAATAATGCAATAGAATTTTGTGAACTATTAACAAAAAAAACAGGAATGCATTTTAGCCTTCCAACTGAGGCACAATGGGAATTTGCAGCCAGAGGTGGACCATTAACAAAAGGATTTCGTTTCCCGGGATCAGACAATATTGATGAAGTGGGTTGGTATATAGAAAATAGTGGCAGTTCACAACCGGTAGGCATGAAAAAGCCAAATGAACTGGGGATTCATGATATGGCTGGCAATGTTTATGAATATTGCCAAGACTGGTGGGATCCCGACTTTTACAATAAAAGCCCCATATTAGATCCAAAAGGTCCCGATAGTGGAACTAAACATGTCTTTCGCGGTGGTTGCTTTAATAGTATCTCAAAATTATGCAGACCCACTTATCGCAGTTGTTTTGATGATGAGGGACTTATCGGATTCAGGATTGTTTTGAATGAGTTATCAGGAAGGGAACCTAATAGAAAACTTTCTTCCGATATTGCAAATACTATTAAGCATGAGAGTCAAGAATCAAATCAATTGGCATCGAACATATATACAACAAAACGATCTTTAGGTGACATAGTTAATAGTATTATTGCAGCAATTGGTTGTATGATGATAATATTGATGATTATCGCTGGAATAATTGAGTTTATTGATAAGATTTTTTGATTTATACTATTATAGTGGTGATTTTTAGCAAGTCTATTTGGTTTAAATGCAAGATTTGCATTAATTTTCCAGGTCGGCAGTTTTAGTATTCAGAAGAATAAAATGGAAGCATACTGCACTTCATTTTCAGACTGAAGTATTGGTTTATCGCTGCCCGAACTGTATAGTAACCGGGAACATGTCGCACATTGGGAGCGACCGGAATGAATAAATGTATTGGAATTTCGGTTCTATTCATGTGGATCGTGAGTATTGCATCCGGTATATCCGCAGGTGATCTGGACCGGAACCTGGCGGTTCTGAATTTCAAGGCGCAAAATACCGGCGCAACGGATGCCGTAATCGTTTCCGACCAGATCCGGAGCGGGTTCGTAAGTCGAACCAACCTCGTCATCGTCGACCGCGTTCGGATGGATGCCATCCTGAAAGAACAATCCGTCCAGTTGCATGACTGCACCGAATCTTCCTGCGCCGTCCGGGCTGGTGAATTGCTGAATGTTCGCTGGATCGTCATGGGTTCGTTCTCGAAATTCGGGAAACGATTCCTTGTCAATGCGGAACTGGTGGACGTGGAATCCGGCAGAATCGCTCGGTCCTGCAACCGGAAAACGGACAGTCAGGAGGACCTTTTGATCGAAATCCCCGGAATCGTCCTCGAACTGACACCCCCCGGAGCGGAGACCACCGGGCAGCCTCCAGAAACCCGGTCAAAGACGATTCCGCCGGTGCAGCCCTCCGGCAGCCGGTCACCCGATTCCGTGCCGTTGCCGGTCGTGCGGACGGGAGGCGAACCCCCGACGGTGACGTTCCTGGAGACGCCGAAGGGAAGCATGAGTTTCCGGGACGCGAAGAACGTGACATTCCGGTTCCGGGGATCCGATGACCGCTGCATCGAGGGGTATCGGTACCGGCTGGATGATCAGGCTGTGCAGGAGACGAAACGGAGCGAGGTTGCGATTGAAAGCGTGGGTCTGGGCAGTCACACGTTCCAGGTGCAGGCCGTTGACTGTGACGGGAACGATTCCGATCCGATCCGGTATCAGTTTCAGGTGAAGAACCTGCCGCCGACGGTGGAGATATCGGAACCCGGGGACGGTGGAACCGCTTCGGGAAAGAAGCTGAAGGTTGTCGTGGCGGGGACGGACCCGGAGGGAGAAGCCCTGAAATATCGATGTGCCGTGAACTGCCCTGAGAATTATATTGAACAGGCATCGGGCACCTTCGAATTCGAGGTGGCGGACGGATCCCTGATGATCTATGCACAGGCATTGGACGGATCCGGGAGCGAGTCCGACTGGGTGACCCGGAAGTCGGAGTTCCGGTATCGTTCCGAGTCGCATGGAGACATCGAGTCAATCGACCTGGGCGGTGGGATCAGGATGGAGATGGTGTATATCCAGCCGGGAAATTTTCAGATGGGGTCGAAGGATGGTGATGATGACGAGAAGCCGGTGCAC
>JAFGLW010000013.1 GCA_016927905.1 candidate division CSSED10-310 bacterium
ATGGTTCCGGCCCCGGTGTGGGCGCCGGTGCGGGCGGAGCGGGCGCGGGCGTCGGTGTTGCCGGTGCGGGCGGTCCCGGAGGACCGGCCGCCGCCATCGAATCTAAACCAGGTATCGGGAAGGGAATCGGCACCGGACTGGGACCCGGGAAAGGTCCCGGTATGGGCCGGGGACCGGGTCCGGGAACCGGAGCGGGTCTGGGGACCGGTAAAGGACCGGGAACGGGCACAGGCGCGGGAACCGGCGTGGGTCTGGGTCCTGGATTGGGACCGGGTAAAGGCGGTCAGCCCGGACTGGGCGGCAGGGGATTGGGGACCGGTGCCGGTGTGGAAACCGGCCGGGGTCTGGCCGGCGGGACCGGCCGGAAATCACAACCGGAGCTCATGCTGCTGAATGAGATCGTTGCCAGGGTGAGCGGCGGGGAAAGCCTGCAGACATTTTCGTCCGAAGAGATCGGATCCCTGTTCAAAAGGATTTTGAGCGGGGAGATTGATAAAGATGTGCAGTTGAAAAAAACACTCGCGGAACTCATCATCAGCCTGGACCCCGAATTCATGGAAAAAGCCATTGTCGAATACCCGGAAATCAGGGAGCGGCTTTCCTGGGTCGTGATCCGGAGGATTATCGATCGGGTGATCATCAAGCTCAAATCGGACAAACTGGCGGTCCGGATGGGGGCTCTGGAGATCCTGGGCCAGGTCGGTCAGCTTGCAGTGGTGCGCTCAAAGAACTCCAGCACCCGCCAGATCATCGGGGTGTTGGTGGACAAGCTGCTGAAGGAGGAGATCGACGAGGACATGGTATTCAGGATTTCCGATGTCCTGTCGTCAATGATCTGCACGTTGATCGAGTATAACAACCTGATCCTGGTTCAATCCACGCTCCAGACATTCCGCACGGCGCATGAAGATCTCGAAAAGGCGGAGTTTTCCGAGCGGAGCGAACTGCTCCGTGCCGCCCTGGAGCGGCTGTTCGACAGGATATCGAAAACCCGGACTGTAGAATTTCTGGTGCGCCAGATGCAGGACTCCAAAAGAGCGGTTGCGGAGCGGGCCATCGAGATCATCAATATGGTGCAGACGGAGGAGGTTGTCCTGCAGCTTCTCAAGGTGTTCGAGACCGCCAGCCGGAAGAACCGCAGCAGGACCTTCAACATGCTGGTGAAAATGCCGGAAATTTCCTCCAAGACTCTGATCTGGGTTCTGGACATGCTGTACGACACCGAAATGTTTCCCCGCCAGGAAGTGAACCGGTCCATTCTCATGGATGAAGCCTGGTATCGGGCCAGAAACGCGCTCGGCGTTCTGGCTCATACCTGGCATGAGGAAGCGGCCCGTGTCTTTTACGCGGTGTCCCGGGATCCCGATCCCAGGATCCGCAAGGAAGTGGTCAATGTTCTGCTTCACAACGGCCGCGATACGGTCGGTGTCATCGCCCGCGGGATGATCCACGACAAGGACAACGAAGTCAGGAGTTACGCCATGCTCGCCCTGCGGTCTCCGGAAGGAACCGATTCGGTCCGGGACCTGATACAGATTTTCATCGAGGAACCGGCCCTGCGGGAATCCGTCATCGAAACGCTGGCCAGTATCGGTTCGGAGAGAGCCGAGGAGTTTGTTCTGGATTCACTTTATCTGGAGAATCTCCAGTTCAAGCGGATTTTTTTCAAGGATTTTGCGTTGTACCGCTCGGTTATCCGGGCGGTGGCAAGATTCGGAACGGAAAAGGAAGTGAAAGCGCTGGAGCGTATACGGAGTCGGTTCCGCAATCCACTCGGCTACGTGTACTTTCATCCGTTTTTCTGGGTTTTCAAAGCTCCCAAAGTGCTGACTGCAATCAACGAATCCATTCTGAGTATTGAGCAGAGGATGAAGGATACCGGGGGTAGGTTCATCAAAACGGAGATCCCGGTGGGGGTTTCTTCGGATCCATTTGCACAGGGGGAGTTGCAGGATTAGCCGGTCCCGTCATTGTTTTCAATGATCACATCCATGCCGTTCTGCAGCCCGCCGAAACGGTCTGTGACCACCACATCGGATTCGGTCAGTCCGTTGTAAACGAGCACGAAACCGTTCAGGTAAGCGCCTTCCGTGACGGGTGTTAAATGGGCTTTCCCATCCCGGATGATCCAGACTATCGACCGTCCCTCATCGCGGATGACAGCGGCACGGGGAACCGCGAGTTGATCGTGGAGAACGGGCAATGTGAATTCAAGGGTGCAGAACAGGCCGGCCTGCAGTTTCAAATCCGTATTTTCGACGGCGACCTTCACCAGGAAGGTGCGGGATGCCGGATTGATTTTTGGATTGACGGCGATGACGATTCCTTCATAGGTATCCCGGTAAGTGTTGACGTTCAACCGGACGGTGCTTCCGGTCAGGATCTGTCCGGCATATCGTTCCGGCACTTCCACTTCTGCATTGAGAACGGTCAGATCCATGATTTCGACCACGGGATCGCCCACCCCGACGAATTCCCCCAGCTCCATGAACCTGGCGGTGATGACACCGTCATAGGGTGCGGTGATGCGGCAGTCGGCCAGCATCTGCCGGGTGGTATCCCGGGCTGCCCGGGCCTGTTTCACTGCCGCTTCGGCCTGTTCGGTGCCGGTCCGGGCCTGGTCGCGCATCTGTTCCGTGGCGAATCCTTCTGCAAACAGGTTCTCCATACGCCGCAACTCGCGTTCACGGTCTTTCAACATGACTCGGGCCTGATCCAGATTCGCTTCAGCCTGCTGGAGGGCGAGCTGGTAGTCCACCGGTCGGATTTCGAACAGGAGAGATCCTTTGAAAACGGAGGTTCCGATATCCACCGGCAGTTGTGAGATCTCGCCGCCCACCAGGGCTTTCAGGCTGGCATGTCGATGAGGCCGGAGTGATCCCGTGCTTTGAATCATCGGTTCGAAATCCCGGATTTCAACCGGTGCCACCTTGACTTTCAGGATCTGTTGATCCGGGGAATCAGCGGCAGGTTCCCGGGATTCGGATTCCCGGCATCCGGGGAGAATCAGCAGCCATGCGGTCAGGATATAGACCGGGATTGTCCAGACGGGTTTGGTTTGTTTCATTGCGCATCTCCTGATGATGCCGTTGTTCCGGTCGGTTCCGGTCCGGACCGCCGAAGTTTCCTGAATTGTCTTTCGGACCATCGGGTGAGATCGTCCAGAAGAAGGTATATGACCGGAATGACGATGAGTGTCAGAAGGGTGGACGTGGTCAGGCCGCCGATGACGGAAACGGCCATGGGTGCGCGCATTTCACCCCCTTCGCTCAGGGCGAGTGCAACCGGAACAACGCCGATGACCGTCGAGAATGCCGTCATGAGAATGGGGCGCAGGCGAAGCTGACCGGCTTCCAGGATGGCACTCATGCTGTCCATGCCCCTTCCCCTGGCCTGGTTGGCAAAATCGACCAGCAGAATTCCGTTCTTGGTGACCAGGCCCATCAGCATGATGATGCCGATGAACGAGAAAATGTTGAGGGTCATTCCGGATAATAGCAATGCTCCGAAAACGCCGATCATTGTGAACGGCAGAGCCGTCATGATGGTGAACGGGTGAATGAACGACTCGAACTGGATGGCCAGAACCATATAAATGACCAGTATGGCTATGAACAGAGCTTCCAGAAGATACTGAAACGATTCCACGAATATCTGGCTCATACCGCTGACTTCCGCATTCCACGCTCCATCCGCGGGAAGATGTTTCCGTACGGCCGCCTCCACGATCTTCAAACCCTCGCCGGCGCTGATGTTGTGAAGATTGGCGAACAGAGATACTGAAAACCGTCTATTGTAGCGGTTGATTACATTCGGACCCTGGCCGACTTCATAGGTGAGAATGTTGGGAGCCTTGATCAGTTCTCCCCTCAGGTTTCGGACTGAAAGCAGATTCAGATCGGCGGGTGTTTTCCGGTACTGGGGCAGGGCTCGAACCCGGATATCATACCGATACCCGCCTTCCTTGAACTTGGCCACATCCATGCCGCCGAACATCGCATAGATTTCCGTTGAAATACTTTGAACATCCACACCCAGGTCGTCCGCCAGGTGCCGGTTGATTTTCACCTTGACATCCGGTTTGGTGAGTCTGAGATCGGTGTCGACATCCACCAGCTCGGGATGCTGCTCCAGTTCCCGGATCACCTTCCGGCTGATATCCTGCAGCTGTTCGACACCGGGGCCCTGAATAACATACTGCACATCGGCACTTCTGCCCCCGCCCATCTCGTCCACCGGTCCGACTGAATAGATGATGCCCCGGCTCTCCGAAAGCACTTCGCGGACTTCCCCCATGATTTCTCGCTGGGTCCTGGACCGTTGGTTTTTCGGCACGAGATTGATGGTGGTTGACGCTTTGTTGACCTGTCCGCCTGCGGCGGAACCGATGGTGGTGAAGATGTCCTGTATGCCCGGAATGTCCCGGAACATCCGTTCAAAATCCAGGATCCGTTCGTTGGTTTCACTCAGGGACGTTCCCGTCGGCAGTTCGAACTGGACCGCGAACCGGCTCTCGTCGGCCTGGGTCATGAATTCCGAGCCGATGATCGGGACCAGCATCAGACCCACGACGAATGCGCAAACGGCGATCAGAATCACCAGAAGCCGGTGATGAACCGCCCAGTGCAGTGTTCGGCGATAGATTTTTTCCAGAAAAATAAAGAGGTTTTCCAGCACACGGTACAAGCGGCTGTGAGTGTTCCCGACCACCAGCGTCCGCGAACACATGAACGGGGTCAGGGTCAGGGAGGCGAAGGTGGAGATGATGGTGGTCATGGCGACGGTCAGTCCGAACTGGTAGAAGAAGCGGCCGATGATGCCTTTCATGAAGGCCACGGGTATGAAAACGGCCGCGATGGAGGAAGTGGAAGCGATGACCGCCAGTGTCACCTCATGGGCACCGATACCGGCAGCCGACATTCGTTTCTCGCCCCGTTCGATATGCCTGAAAATGTTCTCCAGAACAACCACCGTGTCATCGATGACCAGTCCGACCGAGAGTGACATGGCCAGCATGGTGATATTGTTCACCGTGAATCCCATGGCGTTCATGGCGATGAATCCGCCGATGAGCGATATGGGGATCGCGAGAAGGCTGATCGATGTAATTCTCAGGTTTCTGAGAAAGAAGAAAATGATCAGGGCCGTCAGCAGAACCCCGAATCCGATGTCGGTCTGAACGCCTTTCATGGACTGCTCGATGTATTTGGACGTGTCGAACGCGATATCGATCGAGAACTCCTCCGGAGCCGATTTCTGAAGCTCAACCATCTTGGATTTGATGGACCGGGCGACTTCTACCGCGTTGGCGTCCGACTGCTTTCGGACGCCCATGCCGATGGAAGGCATGCCGTTGAACCGGGCGATGCTGCGCTGGTCTTCCGAGGCGTCATCGATCCGGGCGATGTCCTTCAGGTAAATGGGAGCACCGTTGGATTCGGACACCACCAGGTTGGTGAATTCCTCGACGGATTCGTATTCCCCTTCCACCTTGATTGTGTATTCCCGCTCGCCGGTCTCGATCCGCCCGCCGGGCAGCTCCACATGCTTGCTCTGGATGGCCCGCACCACATCCTGGGCGGTCAACTGTCTGGCTTGCAGTTTCAACGGGTCCAGCCACACCCTGATCTCCCGTTCCCGCAACCCGCTCAACTCGATGTTGCCGACTCCCAGCACTGACTGGAGCTGGACACGGATGACCTTGTCGGCATATTCGGACAGGGCCCGGTAATCGCCGGTGCTGGATACGGAAATCCAGATGATGGGCATGGAAGCGATGTCGAATTTGTCGATCAAAGGCTCCTCGACATCCGTCGGCATGGTCGTTTTGGCCAGATTGACCTTGTCCCGGACCTCGTTTGCCGCAACATCGACATCCTTCTCCAGGTCGAACTCCGCCATCACGAAGGAGAACCCCTCGTAACTCATGGATGTCAATGTCCGCAACCCGCTGACCGTGTTGATCTGCTCCTCGATGACGTCGGTCACATCCTGATCGATAACCTCCGGGCTGGCACCAACTAGCACGGTCTGAACCGTTATGAATGGAAATTCGATGTCCGGCATGAGGTCCATGCCCATCCGGTAAAAGGCCATGGCTCCGAAGATCAGTATTGCGGCCATGAGAATCAGAGTGGTGACCGGGCGCTTGATGGAAATATCGGATATCCACATGATGAGATCCCTCAGTTTTCCAGATCGAAACGAACGGTTTCGGGTTGATCGCTGCCGATTCTGGGCGCGAGCATTCCGGTCGCTTTCCGGATCTGCAGCCGGGCCATGGTATGATCGAACAGGCTTTTCCAGTACAGCAGCTTGGCCTGGTTCAGAGCGTTCCGGGCTTCCAGGACTGCCACCTGGTCCATGGTGCCTTCACGGTAGCCCACTTCCGCCAGCCGCAGGCCTTCATTCGCCTGAGTCACGGTCAACTTCTGGGTCTCGACGAATTCCGCCGCATCGGCCAGTGCACTCAGAGCGCTCCGGATTTCATACACCGCCTGTTCCCGCACATCCAGACTGCTGATCTTCTGCTGGCGGAGTCGCGCCTTTTCCTGAATCACCCTGCCGTTTCGGTTCAAAGTGAACACATCCAGCTTGAGCGACAATCCCGCCCGCCAACCGTCCGTCCATTCATCCAGTGTCGGATCGTACGTATCGGGCCGCGTCAACGAGTAGTTGAAGAAGGCATCCAGATTCGGCCAGTAGCTTCCCTGAGCCACGTTCAGGGATTCCTGCTGGAGTTTGACCGTGAGTTCGGCACCGGCCAGGTCCGGGCGGTTGGCGAGCGCCTGCTCGATCGCCTCATCCGCACCGATCGAAAATTCCCGGAATACCAGATCATCGGTCAGTTGGATATCGCTGTCCTGTGATACTCCGATTGTTTTCAGAAGCATATGCTTGGCAAGATGGAAGGATTGGCGCGTCTGCAACAGAACGGCTTCGGCGTTCGATACCTCCACCTCGGCCCTCAAAACATTGAACTCGGAAGCGATCCCATACCGTTTCTTGGCCTTTACATCCCTCAGATGCTCACGCGTCAAAACCAAATACTCTTCCTGAACCCCCATCTGTTTCTCAAGCAGAACGACGCCGAAATAAGAGCGGATCGCCGTATCGATGACCCTCTCCACAACAAGCCGAACATTTTCGTCCGACAGCGCCCGGTAGAGTTTGGCTGCGCGGATTCCCGCACTCAGCGCGCCGCCGTGCCATACGGGCTGGTAGACGTTCAGGGATGCCGAATAGTTGTCCAGGCTGCCCAGTTCAACGACTTCGCCGTCAGTCTCCCGGGTTGGAACCTCGTTCAAACGGGTATACAAACCCTCCAGATTGACGACGGGAAGCACATAACCGTATGCTTCCACGATCTGACCACGGGATACGGTTTTTTCCTCCAGAATGGTCTGGATCGACCGGTTATGATTCAATGCCAGGCGGATCGTATCATCCAGATTCAATCCCCCGCCGATCATGGTCTGCCGCTGATCCACCACCGGCTCCGTCGATCGATCCGAATCGGCGCTCCGAATCGGCGACAGGAAAATTTCCATCGAAAGCACGATCAGAATACCAATGTGAATCGGTTTCATCCGGCTTGTCCTTCCGTTGAAATCCCGTGCATCAGAAATCGCGTCAGCAGCTGCGCGTCTTCCTCCGGGGGCTGGGAGCTGTCGACCAGCAGGCGGTGGCTGATCAGTGCCATGCACATCTCGGCAATCAACGCCGCCGCTTTGGTCGCATCCATCCTTCGAAACAAGCCGGATTCAACACCTTCCGAGTAAAGACCGTCCAGAGCTTTCAAAAAGTTGCTGTACCCTCTGTGTTCTTCCACCGGATAGCTGCCGTGCATCTTTTGACGCTCATACAGCAGAATACGGAACAGATCCCGGTTTGCTTCGAAAAACATGATCATCCGGTGAATCATGTAGGTGATCTTTCGATCGGCCGGACTGTCACTTTCGAACACCTTTCCCAGACTTGATTTCAAATCGGTGAGGCTGGATTCGATGGCGGAATGCACCAGGAGCTCCTTGCTGTCAAAATATATGTATAATGCCCCCTTCGAAATTCCCGCTTCCTGAGCCACCGCTTCCATAGTCAGACCGTGCACTCCGGACTGTGTAATGACCCGGATCGCCGCTTTCAGGATCCCTTCCTGCTTGATGGCATCCCATTTCTTTTTCTGAGTCTGTTCCTGACCGGCCATATCCACCCCTGAATCCCGGTTCAACTGAGAAACCGGTTGGTCACCATAATGACTGTCTCGGTAAATGTCAAGCCCTGATCCGGGTCTGCGGATCAGCGCCGGATATCCGGGAATCGACCGGATTTGAACGGGATCCACATCTGTTGCGATTCAACGGGATATGATGTTCAATAGCGTCAGATGACTTCGTTTGATTTTCTGCATTGCAGCCGGTGTGGCAGTGAGAATCCGCCGTCCAATGTATTTTGCGGAATCTGTGGCAGCCGTCTGGATTCCACGGATGGGATCACGCTGGAGGATTTGACGGAGGAGAAGCTGCTGCGCAAGGCGCTGGAGGGGAAATTCCAGATTCTTGAGGAGCTGGGCCGGGGTGGTTTCGGCGTGGTATTCCGCGCCGAGGATCTGCAGCTCGGTCGGCATGTGGCGATCAAGGTCCTGCATTTGACCAAGAGCGGCGACAAGGCGCTGGTCCACCGGTTCATCAAGGAAGCCCGTCTGTCCGCCAAGCTGGAGCACCCGAATATTGCCCGGATCTATACCATCGATTTCGCCGGATTCGTCCACTATTTTGTCATGGAGTACATAACCGGGCCGACCATCAAGCAGGTGATGATCGAACAGCAGGTTTTTTCGGCGTATCACACGGTCAAATTCGGCCAGGATATGGCCAGGGCGCTGGCCTTTGCGCACGATAACGGCATCATCCACCGGGACATCAAACCGGCGAATGTCATTTTAAAAAACAGCGAGACTGCGGTTGTCACCGACTTTGGAATCGCCAAGGCGTTGTGGTCTGATGTGACCGGATTGACCACCGGAGCTATCGGGACACCGGTTTACATGGCCCCGGAGCAGTTCCGCGGTGAGGATCTTGACGGGCGGACCGACCAGTATTCACTGGGCATCCTGTTTTATGAGATGCTGACGGGTGATGTCCCGTTTGCCGGAACCGGAACGGGATTGATTCAGCAGCATCTTTCCATGCCGCCGTCGCCGCTCCGGCAGCGCAATCCAGAAATCCCGGAGATGCTGGAGCATATCGTGCTGAAGATGCTTCAGAAAAACCAGGAGGACCGGTATCCGGACTGCCGGGCGGTTCTGCGGGAGCTGGAGGGGCTGGATTTGGCTGCGTTGCCCCGGGAAGGTGTGCTGACCACCGACCGGACCACCTGGGAAGGTCCCACGATAAATCAGCTGGTTGAAAAGGGTCGAGAGGCCTTGGAGCGGAGCGATTATATTCGGGCGTATGAGATTCTGAATGCGGCCTGTCAGCTGGATCCGGACAATGAGGATGTCCGGGAGATGCTGAGTGTGGTCCGGTTGAACAAGGGCCGGGCCCAGGAATTCGAGCGGTATGTCAAGAGCGGAATAGCGGGATTTCATGACGGCCGGTATACGGATGCCATCGCGGCGTGGGAGGAGGCTTTGAGTATTTATCCCGCCAATACCGAGCTGCCGAAACTGATTGAGCGGGCCCGGAAAAAGCAGCAATCGACCAAGCGGGGTGAGGAGTTAAAAGGGGAGGGCATCCGGGCTCTGGAGCAGCAGCGGTTCGATACGGCCGTTCACCGGTTCAATGCCGCCCGGGAACTTCTGAGCCCGGGTGCAGGGCTGACCGAACTGCTCCGGGAAGCGGAGGATGGCAGGGAACGGTCGGAGCATATTGAAAACCTGCTGGATCAAGCCCAGGATCTTAGGCGGGAGAACAAGCTCACCGAAGCGATTGCACTTTACCGGGAAGTGCTGAAGATGGAGCCGGGCCGGAAGACTGCCGAGAAAGGTCTCCGGGAAGTGTTGGGTGAACGTGCATCCGATGGTATCGGAGGCGCGGTTCTTTCCCGGGAGGATAAAACGGTGCCGGCAGGTCCGGAAACAAACAAAGAGCGTTTCCGGATTCCGGTTTGGCTGATTGGCTTGATTATTGCCGCCATGGTGGCCGGAGGGGGTATCGGAGGCTGGATGGTATTCGGCAAACTGCGGAGCCAGCATGATGCGTCTCTCCGGGACGGATTGATCCCACCGCAGCCGGAAACACCGGTATCGACGGTCGTTGACACGCAAGCGCCGGTTGAAAGCGCAACGCCTGTCCCCACCTTGATCCCCGCACCGTCACCATCACGGACCCCCAAACCCAGCCCGCCCACTCCGACACCCATACCGCGGCCGACGGCAACACCTGTTCCCAAGACGCCGGGGGAGTGGTTGATGGATGCGCAACGGCTGCATACTGAAAAACACTACCGGAAAGCGCTGGTAGTGCTCAAGTCGGTCCTGAACCAAGATCCGGACAACGCAGGTGCTCTGAGGCTGAAATATGAAATCCAGGATGTGCTGGAGCGTAGCCGGAACATGTTGATTGTTGCCCGGAGACTTGCGGGGGAGGGCAATGTGCGGGAAGCGCGTGAGATAGCCGAAAGGGTGCTGGAGTTGGATCCCTTCAACCCGGCACTCCATGAATTTATCCAACGGCGGGCGGATGATGATGCAAAACGATAAGGAACCGGTTCCCGGAAAATCGGCTCCGGACAGGGATTCCGACATTTTCCTGGGGGAAAATTTCAGGGAGTATCACCTGAAGGAAGTAATCGGTTTCGGCGGCATGGGAACCGTCTACAAGGCGTATCACATCCGTCTGAGAGCGGAACGGGCGATCAAAATACTGAAACCCGAGCTGTTGCGGGACGAGAGTTTCAAGGGCCGGTTCGAACGGGAGGCGTGTATCCTGGCCCGTCTGGAGCATCCCAATCTGATCCGGATCTATGAATTTTTTCAGGAGCGGGAGCATTTGTTTCTGGTGATGGAATACGCCGCCGGCGAAAGTCTGGCGGACAAGATAGAAAACATGGGTTCCATCCCGGCGGACAAGGTGATCGAGTGGATCAGCCAGGCTTGTGACGGGCTGGCGCATGCGCATTCCCAGGGTGTCGTTCACCGGGACCTGTCACCGGACAACATCATCATCACCCAGAGTTCGGAGGGGAAGGATCACATCAAGATCATCGATTTCGGCATTGCCAAGACCTATCTGGAGGAACTGAGTCCGGGTGCGTTGATGTCGTCCGATCTGACGTTGCCGGGTGTGTTCGTAGGGAAGATCAAATATTGTTCTCCGGAGCAGGCAATGGGGCGGAACATCGACCATCGCAGCGACCAGTACTCACTGACGCTGATCCTGTACGAGGCGTTGACCGGGAAGTCTGCATTCATATCTGAAACCCCGATGGAAAGCCTGACCATGCGGTTGCATGAACCGCCGCCGAAGTTGAGTGAAGTTCGGCCCGGATCGGCTTATCCTTCAGCGCTCCAGCAGGTGATCGACAAAGCTCTGGAGCGCTCCCCGAGCGACCGGTACCCGGATATGGCTGAATTCAAAAAAGCGCTCCTGACGGCCCGGATTGAGGATGCCACCGCGGAAGTGCCCGTGCATGATGAGATTTTGGCGGGTATTAAAAAATTCGACAGTCAGTCTCCTGAAAAACCTCAAGAACCAGCCGGGGATTCTGGCCGGAAGCAGAACGGATCTGCCCGGTTGCCTGGTTTGATGGGCATGTATGATGAATTTGATCCGACTTTCCGTCGACGGCGATATGCGACGCCGCTGGATTTTCCCCAGTCTCCACAGCGGGTCAGCCTGGACCGGGATCATCCGGGATACCGGTCCCGCATAAACCGTCGCAGGCGGCTTGCCGTCACCTGGATCGTGACCATCTGTATCGGGATCATACTGGGATCGGTCTATTATTTCGAAAGAGATCTGGTGGGCAGGTGGACCGACCGTTCCGGCCGGTTCATCCGGGTCCACCTGGCCGCCCTGACCGGCGACAGGAACGGGAGCCGGGTATTTGTCGGTGTTCCGGAGGCATCCACCCGGGTTCCGGCCGGACAGCAGGGTCCGGAATCGATTCAGCCGGTTCCCGAAAAGACCGCCGCACCCGGTCTGCCCACACCGGCGGTTATCGGTGACGGGCCCTTTCTGGCCGGCGGGCAGGGGATTGATCCGCCCCGGATCGTTTCCAGAACCGAGCCGGTCGTTCCCAGGGGTGCCGAGGAGGTCTCATTTCCGGTGACGGTTCTGGTCCAGGCGGTTATATTGAAAACCGGACAGATCGGAAATGTGGAGATCGTCAATCCGGTTCACCCGATGCTGGACCGGGTCGCCATGGAAACGGTCAAATCCTGGAAATTCAACCGGGGAACCAAGTACGGGAGGCCGGCCGACATCATCATGATCTTGGAGGTTGAATTTACCGGGCATTCCCGGTAATCCGGACCCGGTCTATTTCCCGATGCAGAACCTGGAAAAAATGGTGTCCAGCACATCCGGGTCGACATGGTCGCCGATGATTTCCCCCAGCGCTTGATATGCAGTTCTCAGATCCGGAATGGCGCATTCCGGGTATTCATGAGCGGCCAGAACCGGGAAAGCCCGCGATATCAGCTCCGCCGCCGTCTCCAGCAACTGCCTTTGGCGGGAGGTTATCCAGAGCATGCCATGGAGATCTTTCGTACGGGATTCTGCAGCGAGCGTGCTGATCCTTCTCCGGAGTTCCCGTATGCCCTCGCCCGTTCCGGCGGATATTGTTTCCAGGTTGCCCGTCCCGAACCGGGCTTTGATTTTTCGAGCGGACGGCATCGGCGGCGGCCCGGCGATATCCAGTTTGTTCCATACCGCGATGACGGGAACGGGATGTTGGAAACAAGGCAGGGTATCCGGAATTTCCGGACTGATTCCATCAATCAGATACAGGACCAGATCGGCGGTCTGGAGAATTTCGTGGGTGCGCCGGATACTTTCGGTTTCCGCCAGAGATTCCGCCCGGCGTAATCCGGCCGTATCCACCACGGACAGAATAATGCCTTCGAATTCGATGCAACTCTCGATGCTGTCCCGGGTTGTTCCCGGTTCGCTGGTGACGATCGCCCGGTCTCTCCCGACGAGCCGGTTGAACAGGCTGGATTTTCCGGCATTGACTCTGCCCAGCAGGATCACCCGGAATCCTTTCAGGGTCGATTCACCGGCAAATCCGGCATCCAGGATTTCCCTGATCCGGCGATCCAGATCGGAGGCCAGGCGCATGATATCGTTACCCGTGAACGCCGGGTCCTCTTCAGGGAAATCCAGACCCAGTTCGATCAGGGACATCAGTTCGATCAGGATTTTCCGGAGTTTACGGACGGACCTGCTCAGACCGCCCG
The DNA here is from genome assembly GCA_016927905.1 of candidate division CSSED10-310 bacterium. GTDB lineage: Bacteria > CSSED10-310 > CSSED10-310 > CSSED10-310 > JAFGJC01 > JAFGLW01. The sequence continues at coordinate 13,403 of JAFGLW010000013.1, forward strand.
ACAGGGCTTTCAAAAGCAGGGTCTGAACCTGCCGGTTTTCTGCTGCGGTCAATGCCGCGATGGCTTCCGCCTGGCTCAGATCCATTTTCCCGTTCAAAAATGCCCTGCGGGTGAACTCTCCGGGCCCGGCTGCAATCGCACCCTGTCTCAGCAGGAGATCCAGAATCGACCGGACAATCGCCTCGCCGCCGTGACAGTGAATTTCAATGATATCTTCACCCGTATACGATTTGGGTCCCTTGAAAAATACCAGCAACACCCTGTCCAGGATTTCATCGGTTTCCGGGTCGACAACCGATCCGCCGGTAAAGTATCTGGATCTCAGTTTTACCGTTCTGAAAGGCCGGAAAACATGCCCGGCGATGGCTTTCGCCTGCGGACCGGACAACCGGATGACGGCGATACCGCCCATACCCGGAGGCGTCGCTACGGCAGCGATCGTGTCATTCCGTTTCATATCCCCGGGATTGATTCCAGGTGTCCTGAAAATTGCCGTCGCCGGCATCGCGCGGATCCTTCCGTTTTGTAGCTCTTCTGTCAGGGTACGGACTTTGGGTCCGGTTTGGATCCGGGTGGTGATTGTGCAGCCAGGTAACCTTGATCGGCTGAAAGAATCCTTCGCCGTAGCTGGAAGTGCGGATTCCCTTGATTTTACCGGCGGCGATGTGAAACAACCGCCGCTCCGAGGGGGTCAGGGGAATGGTGATCATGGATTCCCCCGAGTTCAGAACTTCACTGCCGATCTCGGAGACCATCCGTTCCAGCTGCTGGTTGCGACGGTCCCGGTAATCGTCGGAATCCACCGTGACCGGTACGAGATCGGTTGTGCTCCGGTTCACAAACCGGTTGACGAGGTGCTGGAGCGCATCCAGATTCTGTCCCCGGTGCCCGATTACCAGCCCCGGCTCAGCTCCGATGATGTTGAGGTAGATGGAGTCGCCCCTCAAAGTGGCGGCAATCCGGCCGCTCAACTTCATATAAAGCATCACGCCGCGTAAAAATTCGGATGCTTCGAGTGCCCTGGCAAGCAGTGAATCCAGAATGATCTCAACCCTGGGATCTCCCGTGTCCGGATCGGGTCCCAGCGCATCGATTTCACCGGTGAATTCCGGATCTTCATCCGAGATGAATTGATCGGGATCGAACGGGGTTTCCCGAAATGTCTTGCCGGGATCCCGTGAGATTTCAAATCCCGGCGCAGATTTCTGGAGATTGTGGTCAGAGTTTTCGTTCATGGATTACTCCCTGTCCGAATCGCCGGACAACCCTTTTTCTTCCAGTTTCTTCAAAGTTCTGGCCTTCAGCTTCAGCCCGTCCTCCCCCGATGAATCTTCGCTTCGAACATTCATGAAATACTGCTGGATGATGGTCAGAATGTTGTTCATGAGCCAGTATACCACCAGTCCCGAAGGGAACGACCAGAACATGGCGGTGAACAGCACCGGCATGAACATCATCATCTTGGCCTGCCGGGGATCCCCGGTGGTCGGAGTCATTTTCTGCTGGATGAACATGCTTGCGCCCATGATCAGAACCAGCGGGATATCGGGCTGCGACAGGTCTTCGGCCCATAAAAACGGAGCGCCGCGCATCTCGATGGAGTTCATCAATACCTGATACAGCGCGATGAAAACCGGGAACTGGACCAGCAAGGGCAGGCATCCGCTCATGGGATTGGCACCGTGTCTCTTATACAGTTTCTGCAATTCCTCCTGCTGCTTGCGCGCATCTTTCCGGTACCGCTGCTGTATCTCTTTCATCTGGGGCTGTATTTCCTGCATTTTCTTCATGCTCTTCATGGACATGTGGGACAGAGGCAGCAGGATGATCTTGATGGCGATTGTCAGGATGATAATTGAAAGGCCGTAATTTTTAACGATTTTGGTGGTCTCGATCAGTATGTAGTAAAACAGCTTGCCCAGCCAGGTGATCCATCCGAAATTGACGATGTTTTCGATTCCGATATTCATTGATTTGAGCTCGTCATATTTTTTGGGACCCAGAACCATGTGAAAGGAAGCCTTGCGGCGTTCACCGGGCTCCAGCATCCCGGATCCGAATTGATATCCCACGGATGCGCGAAGTGCTTTCCCGCTGCGTTCATCGAATTCGGTCGGCAGTATGAACGCTTTCCCGGTCTGATCGACCGGCACCAGGCCGGCAAAAAAGAAATTTTCCTCCACTGCAACCCAGCGCACGGGTTGGGGATATACCCAGAGCCCCTGCAATTTCTTGAGTTTGGGCTGTTCCAGCCTGTTTCCGATCAGGAGTGATGGTCCGGAGCGTGCAAACCGGTTTTTGGCATTGTCCCCCGGATCGCGGATGATTTTGTCGGGCAGGAAAATCAACGCTGTTCCTCCGGCAGGCTGGGCGCTCCGGTTGCTGATCTGGACATCCAGGTCGGCGAGGATGGTGTCATGGTAAAAAGTGTATCGTTTGGTGAGTTGCAGTTTCTGGTTGTTGGCAGCCTGGAACGTCAGCGTTACCGCCGGTTTTCTCTGATCGAGGATCATGGTGTCGGAAGGGTCGCTGGATTCGAAAACGCAGGTATTGAACCATTCCGATTCCCCCACGACCACGTCCCCCGGGTGATGGCGCCCTTCCGCCGGATCGATGAACTCCAGAGGCTTCCCTTCCGTTCCGGCGAACTCATTCATCTCCCATCCGGTCAGACAGGCTCCGCGTGTGGAGATTATGGCCGTGTATTTCCGGGATGCGATCGTGATGTCCCGGGCCTGTGCGGGTTCGATCGGAAGATCCTCCAAATCCGGAACATCGGTTTGGGGTTCAATGACGACCTGGCCGGACTCCAGCAGATCGGTCGCACCACCCTCGTCAACCAGCGTACTGGGGACATCGGCCGCTTCAATCTCCCGCTTGGGCGGCGGTTCCGGCGGCGGCGGAACGAAATACGCCTGGTACAGGAGCAGAATCGCCAATGATAGAACAACCGCTAGCAGAACTCGTTTCTCCATAAACCACTCTTCCTTAAATCGAGCCGTTCGGCTGGTATCGGTTAAGGTACCGGATCATATCCACCCGGATGGAAGGGATGGCATTTCAGAAGGCGTTTGATCGCCAGGAGCAAACCCCTGAACGTTCCCCATCGAGTGATTGCTTCAATCGCATATTCCGAGCAGGTCGGCTGGAAGCGGCATGCAGGCGGTATCAGGGGGGAAATCCACCGCTTGTAAAATTTCAGACACCCGATCACCACCGGTTTCATGTCGTTTTACGCTGCTCCGGGATCTCCCGGGAAATCAAACCGGCTTTCCTGAAAACGCGGTTCATATGCACAAGAATATCGTCAAAATGAGCATCGGAAATGGATTTGCGGGCGACGACCACCACATCCGCGGAACCGGCCGGATCCGTAGCACAAACCCGGATGGATTCCCGCAACAGCCTCTTGATGCGGTTGCGCCGTACGGCCGACCCCATGTGCCGGGTAACCGTAAGGCCGTATCTGAAGCTGCCGGATTCGGTGCGCACCGCGAATACGGCAAAATAAGGGTCCGAATGTTTTTTCCCCAGCGTATACACTTGACGGAATTGAACGGTGTTCCTGAGCCGTTCGATCCGGATTGGCTGACCGGAACAATCGATTACACCACCAGGCGTTTGCGGCCTTTGGCCCGTCGTCTTTTCAATACAAGCCGGCCGTTCCGGGTACTCATTCTCTTGAAAAAACCGTGTGTTCTTTTTCGTTTGATCCGGCTGGGCTGATAGGTTCGCTTCAATTTTTTACCTCCTTTTGTTTAGGCATCCTTCTCGAGCGTTGCACATTCTGTTTTAGGTGATCCGGGTTGCATATCAGGAACGCTGCATATTACTTGTCCCGGGAAGCCCTGTCAAGGACTCCTATACCTTTTTGCGGTTCCATTCTATACTTTCAGCGAAGAGGTTGATCATGATCCAGTTCGCCAATGTCAGTTTCAGGTTTCCGGACAAGCAGATCATCACCCGGTGTTCCTTTCAGCTTTCCCGTCAATGCCGGACGGGACTGATCGGAATCAACGGTAGCGGGAAGACCACCGTGATCCGGCTGCTCGCCGGCCGGTTGACCCCGGATGAGGGACATATCGTCGTGCCGAAAGATGTCAAAATCGGCTTGCTGCCGCAGACACTTGAACTCAGCACGGGCCGGACACTTGCATCTGAAATGGAGCTTCCGTTCGAGCATCTCAAGGTGATGGAGCGGGAGCTGGCGGAGATGAACCGGGTGATGTCCGTCGAACCCGGACACAGGCTGAGCGAGAAATACGACCGGTTCCTGGAGCTTTACCAGCGCAGGGGGGGATATGAATTTCATGCCCGGATCCGGGAGGTTCTGAGTGGGCTGGGATTCGCCGATCCCGAAATGGACCGCCCGTTGAATTCCTTTTCCGGAGGGGAGCGGTCCCGCATCCAGCTTGCCCGTCTTTTGCTGGAGGATCCCGATCTGGTTCTTCTGGACGAGCCGACCAACCACCTGGATGTGGATTCCATCGAGTGGCTGGAACGGTATTTGAATCGCTTCAAGGGCGGCGTTCTCGTGATTTCCCATGACCGGTTCTTTCTGGACCGGGTAGTGACCGAGATATTGGATTTGAACCGGATGCAGATCGATTCATACCGGGGCAATTACACGGTGTACCTGCGGCAGCGGGATGAGATTCTCCGGCAGCGGGAAAAATGGTACCGCCACCAGCAGTCGCGAATCGAGAAAATGGAGGATTTCGTCCGGCGTAATATCGCCGGCCAGAAGACTAAAATGGCCCAGAGCCGGCTGAACACACTGGCCCGGATGGAACGACTGGAAAAACCGGCCGGCACTGCCAGAGCGATGAGGCTGCATTTCGACGGGCATCCGCAATCCGGCAGGGTTGTTCTGCAATTGGAAAACGTGGCCAAACAGTTTGATGACATCCTGCTTTTTGCGGGTATATCCCTCAAGGTTCATCGCGGGGAAATCATCGGGATGCTGGGTCCGAACGGATCGGGAAAAACAACCCTGCTGAAGATAATCTCCGGGAGACTCAAACCGGACGAGGGAGAAATTCGATTCGGGCACCAGGTTAAAACCGCTTATTTCGATCAGCATCTGGAGGATCTGAATCCTGAGAATACAGTCCTGGATGAAGTTTGGCAGCTCCGACCGAATGAAACCCAGTTCGCCATGCGGTCTCATCTGGGCCGCTTTTTATTCAGCGGGGATGATGTGTTTCAGCCTGTGGGATCGTTGAGCGGCGGGGAAAAAGCACGGGTGGCCCTGGCCAAACTGCTCCTGAAAAACGCCAATCTGCTGATCATGGATGAACCGACCAACCATCTGGACATGGATTCCAAGGAAGTGCTCGAGGGGTCGCTGTTGGAGTTTCCCGGCACCGTTTTGATCGTGACTCACGACCGGTATCTCCTGGACAAGCTGTCGGACCGGATCTGGGCGCTGGAGCGGGGAACCGTGCGGGATTATCTGGGAAATTACAGCCGGTACCGGGAATTGAAAACCGTGGAGACCGGGCAAAATCGCATCGGGAGTCCTGAGGAGATTTCGAAAACACCGTCAAAACCGTCCCGCAGGGATATCCGGAAAGCCCGTGCCGTCATCCGGGAAAAAACCGGGAAATCGAGCCGCCACTTCGAGAAGGAAATCGAACGCCTGGAATCCGAACTGGCGAAGATCCAGGAAGAAACGAAAAATCCCGCACTGGCAACCGACTGGGCGGCGCTCGACAATCTGGTCACCCAGGCCCGGAACATCCAGAAAGAACTCAATCGAGCCATGACCGGATGGGAAACGGCATTGGAAGAAGAGAAAAAAATCGAGGATCTCCTGTCCTGACGCGCTTTTGACATTCGAATCAGCCGGAAATAATATATGCCGGGGAGGTGAAATGCGGCTTCGCATCGTCATTTGCATGCTGGTGATTGGGTTCACGGGTTGCTCCGCTCCCGTTGAACAGGAGAACATGCCTGTTCTTAAGCAGCAGCCGGAGCGGCCCCGGATTCTCATCGTCGGATTCGATGGGGCCACCTGGGATTCCCTGCAGACGGCGTTGAACCGGGGATTGATGCCGAACCTGTCCGGTCTGATCCGGAAGGGTGCGAACGGTCGGTTGGCCACCATCCGTCCAACATTGACGCCGATTATTTGGACAACCATCGCCACCGGGAAAATGCCGGAAAAACATGGAATCTCCAGCTTGCTGATTGAGGATAAAGACGGTTCGAAACACCGCATCGATTCGCTCCGTAGAAAAGTAAAAACCCTGTGGCAGATCCTGTCCGAGGAGGGCCGGGAGGTTTGCGTTGTCCGGTGGCCGGTCAGCTGGCCGGCCGAGGAGGTCCGGGGTCAAATGATCTCGGAATATGCCTTTCAGCGCAATCGCGAGTTCCGCACATATCCTCCAAAACTGGCACAGATAGTTGACCGTCATGAACAGGATTTCCGGCTGGACGATATCGAGTCCCTGACCGGCGTGAACCAACGGATATACGATCTTCTGGATACGACCTGGCAATGGAAACTCATGCTCCTGTTGCGGGAGTATGATCTGGATGTGCAGTTCAAGGAAACCGCGAAAGAACTCCTCCGGAGCGGACAGAGAGATTTTACGGCGGTATATTTTTATTCGATGGATGCGTTGGGACATTCGTTCTTCAAATTCAACGATCCGGAGGGCAAAGAAAGGGAATTTCCCAATTTCACCGAAATTATTCCGAACTGGTGCTGGTTGTACGATACATTCCTGGGTGAGATTCTCGCCTTGATCGACGCCTCGACCTACGTGATCGTCTGTTCCGATCATGGCATGGAACTCGCCCTGGAACCACAGAAATTCATTATCCGCGCCGAAAATGATCCCCCGAAACCGGACGAACCGCCCGAAGCACTTCGACTTCCAACGGCCCCGGCCTTCGATGCCGATCCGTTTTCCGTCCAGCTCCAGTATACCGAACCCAGCGGTCAGCATGTGAATGCTCCCGACGGGATATTCGTCATGACCGGTCCGGGAATCAAACGGAATTGCATCGCTCAATCCGTTTCGGTTGCCGATATCGCATCAACCGTTCTGTATGCAATGGGATTGCCGGTTGCAAAGGATTTTGACGGAAAGCTCCAAACGGAGTTTTTCACGGATGATTTCAAGGAAGCCCATCCCGTGGAATTCATTGACACCTATGAAGATGACGAGCTGAAACCGAAAGCAGTCCGAACGCAAATAAAGGCTTACGAAGCGGAAGACGCGCTCATTTTAAACCATCTGCAAGCGCTCGGATACATCCAGTAAAATCCGGACCGGGAACCGGTCGATGGAATCAGTTGAATTCTGATTTCAGTTTTTCCCAGTCGATCGTCTCTGGCAGGGTGACCCGGAGTTTCGGTTCGATTTTCATTGCTTCGGAAATGGCGAACAGAGCGCCTTCGTTCCGGGCCCATGCGCGGCGTGCAATCCCGTTGTTCACGTCCCAGAACAGCATCTGGCGGATCCGCCGGTCTGCTTCGTCCGAGCCATCCAGGACCATCCCGAATCCGCCGTTGATCACTTCCCCCCAGCCGACACCTCCGCCGTTGTGCAGACTGACCCATGTAGCTCCCCGGAACGCGTCTCCGATGACATTGTGAACCGCCATATCCGCCGTGCGGTTGGAACCGTCATGAATGTTGGCGGTTTCCCGGAACGGGGAGTCGGTGCCGGAAACATCGTGATGGTCCCTGCCCAGAACCACCGGTGCGCGGATCCCGCCGTTCCGGATCGCTTCGTTGAACGCCAGGGCGATCCGGATGCGTCCCGCTTCGTTGGAATACAATATCCGAGCCTGGGATCCCACGACCAGGCGGTGTTCCCCGGCGCTTTTTATCCAGTGGAGATTGTCCCGGAGCTGCTGGCGGATTTCCGGAGGCGCATCCGGGAGCATCTCTTCCAGAACTTCGCCGGCAATCCGGTCGGTTGTTTCCAGGTCCCCTGGATCGTCGGATGTCACCACCCACCGGAACGGTCCGAATCCGTAGTCGAAACACATGGGTCCCATTATATCTTCGACGTACGATGGGTAAGCGAACCGGCCGTCCGGCCGGACGATCCCGGCCGCTCCAGCACGGGAAGCCTCCAGCAGAAATGCGTTCCCGTAATCCCAGAAATGCATCCCGTTTTCAGTCATGGCATGAATGGCTTCGACCTGCCTTCGCAGCGAAGCCCGGACGGCCTCCCTGAATCCGTCAGGGTCCGATCTGATCATCCGGTTTGATTGGTCGAGAGTCAGGCCGGCCGGATAATATCCGCCTCCGAACGGATTGTGCAGCGAGGTCTGGTCGGAGCCCAGTTCCACTTGAAAGTCTTTTTTTGCCAGGTGTTCCCAAAGATCGACGATGTTCCCAAAATAGCCGATGGACAGCGCTTCCCGGTTCCGCCGGGCACGATCGATCCGGACCAGCAGTTTGTCAAGATCGGTTTCGACCTCCAGAAGCCAACCCTGTGACAGTCTTTTATTGAGCGCAGCCGGATCGATTTCGGCAATGACGGTTACAATTCCGGCAATCGCGCCGGCTTTCGCCTGAGCGCCGCTCATGCCGCCCAGACCGGATGAGACGAACACGGTGCCGCCCAGAGAGGTGTCCGTGTCGATATCCAGATATTTACGCACGGCGTTCAAAAGGGTGATGGTCGTGCCGTGGACGATACCCTGAGGACCGATATACATGAAACTCCCGGCCGTCATCTGGCCGTACGATGTCACCCCCAGTGCGCTGTAACGCCAGTAATCCTCATGTGTCGAGTAATTCGGAATCATCATCCCGCAAGTCAGCACAAGGCGCGGTGCCCACGGCGAAGATGGAAACAGACCCAGCGGATGCCCGGAATACAGAACGAGCGTCTGGTCGTCGGCCATTTCGGCCAGATATTTCATGGTCAGCAGATACTGTGCCCAATTCTGAAAAACGGTGCCGTTCCCTCCGTAGGTGATCAACTCGTGAGGGAACTGAGCCACCTCCGGATCCAGGTTGTTCTGGATCATGAGCATGATGGCGGCGGCTTCCCGGCACCGTGCGGGATATGCATCGATGGATCGCGCATGCATCGGGTAGGCGGGCCGGAACCGATGCATGTAAATTCTCCCCTCGTTTTCAAGCTCCCCGGCGAATTCCGGTGCCAGGATATCGTGGAATTTGCGGGGGAAATATCGGAGCGCGTTGGCGAGTGCCAGCGTTTTTTCTGATTCATTCAACACCAGTGGACGAACCGGCGCATGGCTGACGGATTCATCCCGCGGCCTTGGATCCGGCAGATTGTCGGGTATGCCCTGTTCGATCTGTGTTCTGAAATCGTCATTCATACGCGTTCCTCCTTCAAAAGGAAATCGATATTACAGGGTATGATTGTACCATCGGGTCTGGGAAGCGGCAAATATTCCCCCCTTTCGCATAATCCGGTGTCACCCGGTCCCGGTGTCAACCCGGGCAACGGCTGGACGGTACGATCCGGGAATTTTCCGTGCGGCCCAGTTTCAGGATGACGTGGTGGGCTGCCATCATGCCGAAGATGGCCGGAACGGGGCACAGGCTGCCCAGGATACGCCGGGGCCGGCCCCGGTGGGTCACTGTGCCGCAGTCGGGATCCGTGACATCGGCCGGATTCTGGACGGGTGGGCCGGGTTCCGGTGAATATATCGCCTCTATCCCGGTGTGGATTCCCTTCCGGTGCAATCCTCTTCGGATCACCCGGGCCAGGGGACATTTCTGGGTCTGAGCGATATCGACGATCCGGATGGATGACAGGTCGGTCTTGTAGGCTGCGCCCATGACCGAAATGATCGGGATACCGGCCCGGTAGCAGAACGCCAGCAATTCGATCTTGGGACCGGCGGCATCGATGGCGTCGACCACAAAGTCGATGGATGGATCCAGCAGTTTTTCCGCAGTATCATAATGGAAGAAATCGCCGAACAGCTCCAGCTTGATTCCGGGATTGATATCTTTCATTCGTGCCGCAGCCGCCTTGGTTTTTTTCCAGCCGAGGGTTGACTCTGCCGCTGTGATCTGCCGGTTGATGTTGGTGATCTGGACGGTATCGACATCGATCAGACGAAGGCGTCCAACTCCGGACCGGACCAGTCCTTCGGCGGCAAACCCGCCGACCGCGCCCAGTCCCACGATACAGACGCTGGCGTTCTGAAGGCGATGGAAATGCTCCGGCCCGATCGCCAGGATGACCCGAGCGAACCGTTGGTCGCTCATGCTGTCAGCTCCAGCCGGTCGAACAGGGTAATGGTATTCTGCATTACAATTGATTCCAGTTCTTCGGGGTCCGTTTTACGCAGGTTGGCCATGGTTTTCAGGACGGGTCCCAGGTCGGCCGGCCGGTCCGGTTCCATCGGGTAGCTGGAAAAAAACGGCGCATCGGATTCGAACAAAATGGATTCGACGGGCACCCACTGCGCCAGATCGCGCATTTTTCTGAACCGGGATTCGCATATGTCCGGGCCGAATCCCAGATTAAACCCGAGATCCAGGTACTGCTCCGCCTGCCGGCGGCTGCAGGACACCCGGTGAATCACGCCTTTCGCGGCCGGGAAATCCCGCAGGATCGCTGCGATGCGGTCATGCCGGTTCACGCAGTGAATCAGAACCGGCAGGTTGTTTTCGGCGGCGATTTTCATCTGGTCTCTGAACACGGCTTCCTGGGATTCATCCGCTTTCGGCCCCGCCCGGCCGTCCAGTCCGATTTCCCCGATTGCGACCGTGTTGTGGGTTTCGATGAGGTTTATCAGGAGGGGCGGACTGCCCGGGATGAACAGCGGATGAATTCCCCAGGCAGCGGGAAGATCCGGGTATGTCTTCTTCAGGGATTTCAGCCGAAGAATGGAATCCCGGCTGAAGGTTGGAACGATCACGGTCCGGATCCCGCAGGCGGACAAATTTTCCAGAATCTGTCCGGCGTTCTGATAGCAGGGTGGTTCTGTCAGGTGGTAATGTGTATCGATCAGGAAATCCATGAAATCCTCCCGGTTGTGCCTGGACTGATTCTGGCTGATTTATATTTTTTTGCAAGGCGGGAGTCTGCGGTTTGATTTATCTCCGGCAACCGGTAAGATTAATATGTGAAACAATGTGATTTCCGGCCGTTTGAAACCAAGATGAACTCTGCGGGAATATCCTCCCGGTCCATCGAAAAATTTCATCGCTGTTACGATCGACTCTGCAGCGGACAGACCGGTTTGATCGGAAGGGATGCCATCGAGCCGGTATTGGATGTTCCGGATGCCGGGTTGTTGTCCGGGTATACCGAATCCGGCCGTCGGGCGCTGCCCTGCACTGTCGTCATCAAACTGAACGGGGGATTGGGAACCTCCATGGGCATGGGTCGAGCCAAGAGTTTACTTCGGATCAAGAACGGGATGACATTTCTGGATGTCATCGCCTGCCAGATCCGGCATCTTCGGTCGGTCAGCGGATCCGGGCTGCCGGTTCTGTTCATGAACAGCACCAATACCCGGCAGGATACCCTGGAATATCTCGGGAAGTATCCCGATCTGGGAACGGATATTCCTTTGGATTTTCTTCAATCGAGAGTGCCGAAAATACGGTGCCGGGATCTGACGCCGGTATCGTACCCCTCCGATCCGGATCTGGAATGGTACCCGCCGGGTCACGGCGACATCTATGATTCGCTCGCGGAAACGGGGCTGCTTGATCGGCTCCTATCCGGGCGATATCAATATGCGTTCGTATCCAATTCGGACAATCTCGGGGCTTGTCTGGACATGGAAATACTCGGGTATTTCGCTGAGGGCGGTTATCCGTTCATGATGGAAGTGGCGGACCGAACGCCTGCGGACCGCAAGGGTGGGCATCTGGCACGGAGCCGGCGGGGCGGCGGATTGATGCTTCGGGAGGTGGCGCAGTGTCCTCCGGAGGAGATGAATGAGTTTCAGGATATCGAGCTTTTCCGATATTTCAATACAAACACGATCTGGCTGAACCTGGAATCCCTGGCTGCGTTGACCTCGGAACACCCGTATGTGGAACTTCCGCTGATCCGTAATAAAAAACCGGTCAATCCTCAGGATCTGGATAGTGAACCCGTTTATCAGCTGGAAACGGCCATGGGTGCGGCTTTGTCCCTGTTCGATGGTGCGACTGCGATCCGGGTTCCCCGGAACCGGTTTCTGCCGGTCAAGACCTGTCAGGATCTGATCGGATTGTGGTCCGATGCGTATGTTCTGAATCCGGATTTCACCCTGTCGATGCATCCCGACCGGTCCAGACCGGTCATCACGATTCTGGATCAGACCTATTACAAGATGATTGATCAGGTCCGGGAGCGGTTTCCACACGGCGCTCCGTCGTTGCGGGAATGCGGTCGCTGGCGGGTCCGGGGTGATGTTTCATTTGGCGCCGGGATCATGATTCGCGGCGATGTGACAATTATCAACGACCATCCGGACGGGGCCAAGATCCCGGACGGCACGGTTTTTGACGGGGGAGAATACCGGATTTGAGAAGGGCCGGATCTGCCCTGGATGTTTCTTCGTCCCGATGCGAGTGTTCCGCCATGTACGGGACTCAAATGCACCAGTTATTCGTGGTTTACAGAAGATCTGGTTAATTCCTGATGGTTATTCCTGGAGTCTGAGTTTCAGTATATTCTGCTGGGGATCCGATCGTTCCAAGATGACGCGGACCTCCTGTCCCGGTTGCAGGGAGATGCCGAAGGGAGCGGGGAAATCGGCCTGCGTGCAGGTTTCACTCAGCCAGATGAGGTAGCGGTGTGGCAGTTTATCCAGGACAATTCCTTTAATTGTTTTTCCGGTCAATCCCTTGAAATATTTCAACAACCAGTATTTCTCACGGTTCATGACAACGGCGTTCGCCCGGGTGACGGCGGCATCCGTTTCATAGATCAACATGGCCAGTTCGTCCGCACCGTATGGTTCTTCATGATCGACGATTGCTTTTAATTGTCTCTGGGCGAGCAGGTCGAAATACCGGCGCAGCGGAGAAGTCACATTGGTATAGCAGGAAAGGCCCAGGCTGAAATGTGAGCGCGGATCGATGGAGCTGCCCGCCCGGTTCATCAGGCGGCGCTGGCGGTAGGCTATCAACGGGTCGAAACGAACGGCGGCAACCGGGATATCTTCGGTTGGGGGATCCTGGTAGCGGAAGGGGAAGGGGCACTTTTTGTCTGCGGCCGTCCGGGCGGCCAGAAAATTGGCCAGGATCATCAGTTCGGAGACGATGATCTGCGATTCGGTTTCCCGTTCCCGGACATGGAGCGTGACGCGGCGGTTTTCATCGACCCGGATCGTCAGTTCGGGGCGGGGCATGATGACGGCTCCCTGCGCCAGTCGTTCCCGCCTCAGGCGTGAAGTGATTCTCAGGATCGGGGCGAAAACCGGGGAATCGATTTCAGATGAGACCTCCTCATAGCTGAAGCGATCATGGATGTGGATGACGGATGGAACGATCCGGTATCCGGTCATTGCTCCTTCCGGATCGAATGTCACCAGAGTGCTGAGAGCCAGTCGGTCGGTGCCGGTAACCAGGCTGGCGATCTGCTCCGAAAACCGACGGGGAAACATGTGGATGATATCATCGGGCATGTACAGTGTCTGGGCCTTTTCCCGTGCTTCCTGATCCAGGAAACTGCCCGGTTGGACGAAAGCCGATGCGTCGGTGATGTGTATTCCGATCTGGATGATGCCGTCATCCAGAGTATCCACGGAAATGGCGTCATCCATATCTTTAGTTTCGGCGCTGTCCACGGTGAAGGTCGTCAGGTGGCGGAGGTTTAATCGGTTTTTGCCTTCATGTTCAGCGAAATCATCCGGAATGCTTTCGAGCTCGTTTTCAGTCTGCGGGGAACAGTGTCTGTAGAATGGGTATTTGACCAGGTCCAGGTTTTCATCCGCATCGAAGACGCCCAGGTTCAGCAGAAGTGAAAACGCGTCATCGGAAGGCTGCCGGGCGCGTTGGAGGATGTCTTTCAGCCAGGTCCGGTCCGGTTGGTCCTGGGCGTCTGTGGCCAGAGCTTTCAGGGCGTTGATGAATCGGATTGCGGCTGGCGGGTCGGAGACCGCCTGATTATTTCTCCGGGCGATCAGCCATTGACCGATGGTTTCCTTTTCCGTTTCCTCGGTTTTCTCCTTTTCCCGCCGGGTCAGAGTCTTTTCGATATGGGATCGGGTTTGAATCCGCACGGTATTCCCTTCGGGTGTGAAATAATTCTTGTCGGCGTATATTGCCCGGTTCAGGACCGCCTCGTTGTCGGCTCGATCGCCTTCGGAAAAAGCCAGCTCGGCCAGATCACTCAGAGACAAGGTTGTCCCTTCCGCATTCAATTGTTCCCATAAATCAGCCAGGTCGAGCTGCATCACGCGGCTTCCCCGGTTCCGGCTGATTTCCCTGAGACCGGCAAGGATTTCGCTGTTGGATCTGCCGGGATCGAACCGGTTTCGGGTGATATGGATCGCGCGGCTTTCGGGAATGTTCAATTCCCGGCCTGTTTCACACAGAACATGCAGTTTGTTTTTTTTGATATTCAGGCATCCGCAGACGATGATGCGTTTCTGCAGAAAGACCTCGATGACGTCACCCGGGTGAACGCGATCGGTCAACATGATGGATCAGCAATCTTCCGAAGCAGGTTCGGCTGTTCCGGAGTGGAGTTTCTCGTAGGCTTTCACATATTTCAGGAAAATGTAGACCGAGTGCATGCCTGCCAGGAAGAATCCCGGCATACCATCTCTGTAGCTCTGTTTGATCACCAGTTTGAGGAAGAATTCCCACAGGACGCGGCCGGTCATGGTAAGCGGGTTGATGCGGATATCTTTCCCGATCCATTTGTCGACGGACAGATCGGTATACAAGGAAATTTTACGAAGGTGATCATTGATTGTCGGATAGCTGTAATGGAGCAGATCCCCGTTCAACTGTTCGGTATCACCCCGGATGATCACTTTCTCATGAACAGCCACTTCATTGAATCTGGCATATTTCCTGTTGAACAGGCGGACCGTCCGGTCCGGGTACCACCCTCCGGTCCGGATCCACCGGCCGAGGTACCAGGTTCGGCGGGCGCAATAGAATCCCGCCGGCAGCCGGCTGCGGTTGATGGCTTCAAGAATTGATTTTTTCAATTCCGGGCTGACTCTTTCGTCGGCATCGATTGAGAGTATCCAGTCATGGGAGGCCCGGTCGATTCCCATGTTTTTGGCTTTGGCAAATCCCTTCCAGGGAACGCGATGAATATTGGGAGTGAATTTTCTGGCCAGTTCCACGGTCCGGTCGGTGCTGCTGGAATCGATGACAACGATTTCGTCGACAAACTCGACGGATTTCAGGCAGTTTTGGATATTGTTTTCTTCATTGAGTGTGATGACGACGGCGGACAGGGAAACCATGGGAAGGATGATACAATGGATTTCAGAAGATCTCCATATCAGCCGGAATTTCTATTCTGCCGTCTGGACAGGAAGGAGCGATCCGGTTCGCGAGGGACTGGAAATTGAATGGGATCTGGACTAAAGTAACCCGAGATTGGGAACGGCTTGATGGGAAAGAAGGAAAAAACGATTATTATTGTTGCGGCGGGAGATCTGCTGTCAACGGTAATCAAATTCGTACTCGCGACGGTGACCGGGAGTCTGTCGCTTCTGGCCGATGCCTGGCATTCTCTGGGGGATCTGGCCACATCGCTCACCGTATTGATTTCGCTGTTTCTGGACCGGAGGGAGGCGGCGCGCAAGATTGAGGAACCGGACAAACCGGTGATCATCCGCAGGGCCGGATGGGAGCTGAGGGCCACCGCGGTGATCGGGATCCTGCTGATTATTGTCGCCGCCGGGGTATTGAAAAAGACGATTTCGGGAACCGGGCTGGCAGGAATTCGAGCTCCGGGGATAGCGGCCCTGATTGTCATTGTATTGATAATCATCAGCACCATTCGGTTCAAATTTGAGTCCAGTGTGGGGAAGGAAACGGGGTCCAGCGCATTGATAGCGGATGCGTATCATTCCAAAGTGGATGTGTTTGTTCTGAGCATGGTCCTGGTATCGCTGGGCGGGGAGATGCTGAAACTGCCCCTGGACCGCTGGGCTGCCATGATCATCGGGATGATGATTCTGGGTATCGGCCTGAGGATCGTTACCCGCGCCGTCGGTGTGTTCCTGAAAGCCAGCCGTCAGACGGAGCCGGACAAGCGGAGTATTGAGGAAAATCTGGTCATGATTCTGGCCGGCCGGTTATCCATTCACAAGGAATGGTTCCAGAAGCGGCTGGTCGACCGTTTGAAATGGTCGGACAAGAGGATTCGCCGGCGTTTGCTGCGCAACATTTCGATTGGAATCGGTCTGGCGGTTTCATGCGGGTATATCGGTACAGGATTTTATTCTGTCGGTCCGGCGGAAGTTGCTGTCTGCGAAAGGTTTGGTTGTCCGGTTGACCCCGAGAACCCTGTCGGACCCGGCCTGCATTATTATTTTCCCCAACCCATCGGAAATATCCGGAAAGTGGATATCGGCGGCATCCGCAGAACGAGTTTCGGATATCAGTCGATCTTACAGAAGGATTTCATCCTGTGGACGAATGTTCATTACCTTCGGGAACATGCTATTTTGACGGGAGACAGCACATTTTTGGACGTGGCCGCCAATATCCATTACAGGATCCGGAGTCCGTCGGATTATCTTTACCAGACTGCAGATCCGGAACAGCTTCTGGAGACCATTGCGTATGGGGTTTTACAGGAAACAGTCGGCCAGCGCGAATTTTTCGATATTCTGACATTCTGGAGAAGGCCGTTTGAGGATCGGGTGACGGAGGCAGTCCAGTGCCGGGCCGATCAATTGAAGCTGGGAATGGAAATTCTGAGGATCTATTTCCGCGACATACATCCACCGGTGGATGTGGCCGCCTCTTTCGAGGATGTGGTCAGTGCTCAGGAAGATCAGGAGACCTATATCCAGGAAGCGGAAGGTTACCGCAGGGAATTGATACCCAATGCGGCCGGGGAGAAAGCGGTTCTCATGGAGAATGCCAGAGCTCAGCGAACCCGGATTTCCATGATTGCCGCGGGGAAATCTCATGCATTCGAGTTGATGGAACAGTCGTTTCAGCATTTCCGGGATGTCAATATATTCCGGTTGAAGATGGAAACGCTGGAAACAATACTGGCGGGAGTATCCAAGTACATTGTTGATCGGGAAGTATCGAAACAGCCAATAGACATGTTTTTAAATCCGTCCAGAAATTCGAGGGAAACGGTTATTCCTCTGGTTTCTGATGGACTGGGAGGTCAGCCGTGACGGTTCGGCAAAAATGGATGATGATTTTAGGATCGGCAGCGGTCCTGGTGATACTGGCTTCGATCAGCCTGTATACGGTCAAGGCGGATCAATATGCCGTCATAACCTCTTTCGGCAGGCCGGGTGCGATCCGACTGGATCCGGGACTCTACTTCAAGTGGCCGACACCATTTTCCATCGTCAACCGTTTTGACAGGCGACTGCAGCTGTATCAGACAGCCCTGATCGAATACCTGACGGGTGACAAGAAAAACCTGATTATTCAGACATATGTCTGCTGGCGGATCCAGGATCCGCTTCTGTTCTTTCAGACGACGCGGGACATTCCCACCGCCAATCAGAAGCTGGATGACATTCTATGTTCTTATGTGGCATCCACTCTGGGGGATAACCAGATGAATCAAATCATTTCCGCAGAACCCGGTCAGGTTGTTCTGGAAGATATCGTCAAGAAGATTCAAACCGACACGGATCAACGGGCTCAGTCGTTCGGAATCCGGGTGGAGATGGTGGATATATCCCGCCTGGCTTTGCCTGAGGACAATGCCCGGAGTGTTTACCGGCGGATGATCGCGGAGCGGTCTGCAATCGCCAATGAGTACCGGGCGATCGGACAGCAGAAAGCGGCGGAAATTCGAGCACAGGCGGACCGGGAGAAGAGCGAGATTCTTTCGGCGGCATACAAGGAAGCCGAAATTATCCGGGGTGAAGGGGATGCGATGGCAGCCCGGATATATGGATCGAGTTACAGCAAGGCACCCGAGTTTTTCAAGTTTGTCAGGACGCTGGAAGCGGACAAGAAAATTCTGGATGACAAATCAATGGTGATTCTGTCGTCCGAATCGGATTTGTTGCAGGTATTGAAGACCGGCAGCGGGAAGTGAGCGACTGGGAGCAGGTGAAGCCGAAACGGCAGAATCCGGGTGAACCGGTGAGTGGCAGAGACAGTTTCGGTCCTCAGATCGAGATACTCCGGCGGCTTCTCAAGAGGTCGGGCTGGGGTTTGGCCGGAATGTTTCTGATTGCGTATCTGTCCACCTGTATTTCTCAGGTCAAGGTACAGGAAACCGGCGTTCTGCTTCGTTTTGGGAAGGTTGTCCGTTCCCGGGTCGATCCGGGTATATGCATTAAATTTCCCTGGCCGGTGGATCGGCTGGTCAAAGTCAACACGAGAACCATCGAGACGCTTCAGACCGGATTTGGCGCCGATCCGGACAAGGTGACGGAATTTGAGCGGACCTACGGCGATATCGATCAGATAGAATACGGCACGCTTCGGATACCCTATATCATTACCGGAGACAAGAACATCCTGCACATCAAGATCCTCATCACCTATCGCATATCCGATCCCGAGCGTTACCTGTTCAGCATCAACCTTGCGGAATCCGTCCTGGCGAATCTGGCACAGAGTGCGATCTTGAAATTGACGGCTTCCAGCATTGTTGATGATATTCTGACAACCGGCAAACTGCAGTTGAGACAAGATATATATAGTGAACTGACGCGCACAACCGAGCAGCTCGATCTGGGATTGGCGATTCACAGTATTCAGGTACGGAATGTCCGGCCGCCATCCAGGACGGTCGGTGCGTTCAAGGACGTGATCAATGCCCAGGAAGAGAGCCGGGAAATCGTGCATGAGGCGGAGGCTTACCGGAATCAGATTGTACCGGAGGCTCAGGCGGAAGCCGAGCGGATCACGCAGGAAGCCGAAGCATACCGGACCCAGAAGATCGATCATGCTCAGGGAGAGTCCCGGCGGTTTGAGATGGTCGCACAAGAGTACCGGAACAATCCTGAGGTGACGAGAGAGCGGCTCAGACTGGAAACTCTGGAACAGATCGCGCCCGATATCACCACGTATTTTGCCGATTCGAACCGCAGAAATGAAACCGTGCATCTTCGGATATTGCCCTAGTCCCGGTTGCATTTTCTGGACGGGAATCCGGTCGCCGTTGTAGCATATTCCGGCTGCTTTGCCGGAAGGGGTATGGAGTGGATGCATGTCAGGGAAGAAAAAACGCGATTCCCGGGAACCCGGATCCAAGACATCCGGATTTCACGAGTTGGATCATCTTCAGGGGAACACAGCATTATGTAATCGCAGATACCTGGAATTGACCGAGTTGCTGCCGGAGGCCTATTTCGAGATGGACCCGGAGGGCCGGATCATTTCGGCGAACCATGTGTTACGGGAAAAATTCGGGTATCAGAAGGCGGACATAGACGCCGGTCTGCGGCTTTTGGATCTCATGGATACCGGTGAATCGGTCCGTATACAGGCGTTTCTGGACACTGTATTCAAGGATCCCGGCATTCACCAGCAGGAATACCTGGGGCGACGGAAAGACGGCGGGGCATTTCCGGTTCTCATCCGGAGCAAATCCTTTTTCCCCTCATTCGGTGTGGATGAAGCGTGCGGTATCATCCAGGATATGTCCGAGCAGAAACAAACTCAGGACACTTTGCGGATTCAGCTGGCGGCGATGGAAACGTCCATCGACGGAATGGCGATCATCCGGAAAACCGGTGAATTCGTATTTTTGAACAAGGCATTTACGGATATTTACGGATTTTCCTGCCCCCGGGACATGATCGGCAGATCATGGCGGGAGATGTTCAGTGACCGGGAGTATTTAAGATTGAAGCGGGAAGTGATTCCGGCGGTGGACCGGTCGGGGAACTGGCGTGGCAGGATGGTGGGGATGCGGCAGGACCGGACGGCATTTCGCCAGGATCTGTCGCTGACCCTGGTGCGGGGAGGGTGGTATATCATGGTTGTCCGAGACATCACATCCGAATCCCTGGCCGAGGAAGCGTTGCGGGAGAGCGAGGAGAAATTCAGGAAAATCAGTTCTTCGGCCCAGGATGCTATCATCATGCTGGACAATGAAGGCAACATAACCTATTGGAACGAAGCAGCCGAGAAAATTCTCGGGTACCGGGACCGGGAAGTGATCGGGAAAGATTGTCATCTTCTGTTGGCACCGGGAAGTTACCACAAAGCGTTCCTGTCCGGATTCAGGGAATTCCGTCATTCGGGAGCGGGAACCGTTATCGGCAAGACAACCGATATAGAGGCTGTGCGAAAGGATGGTTCGGTATTCCCGGCGGACCTGTCCGTATCCTCGGTCAAAATCCGGGGTGCATGGCATGCGATCGGCATCATGAGGGACGTTACCCATCGCAGGAAACTGGAAGAGGAGATTCTCAAGGCCAGCAAACTGGAATCCCTTGGTGCGCTGGCAGGCGGTATTGCCCATGATTTCAATAATATTTTGACCGGTCTGACGGGCAGCATATATATGGCGAAACATTTCTCCCGACCGGGTGACAAAGTTCATAACATGCTGCTGGAAGCGGAGAGAGCGGTATTGAGGGCCAAGGATCTTTCCCAGCAGCTTCTGAGTTTTTCCAAGGGGGGTTCACCCATCAAGGATGTCATTTCCCTTGTTCCGTTGATTCGAAATTCCATGATGTATTCTCTTCGGGGAACGGCGATCCGGAGCAAGATCAATCTTCCGGAGGATCTATGGTTTGTGGAGGCCGATCCATCTCAAATGGGTCAGGTGATCGACAATCTGGTCACCAATGCGGTTCAAGCCATGCCGTCCGGCGGGAACATCCATATCACAGGAACCAACTGTGAATTTGCCCAGGGGGATCACCCGGCTCTCAAACCCGGCCGGTACGTTGAGTTGAATATCAGGGACGAAGGCGTGGGTATTCTGAAGGACAATCTGACCAGGGTGTTCGATCCCTTTTTCAGCACCAAACCGGGCAGCACCGGTCTGGGTCTGACCATTGCGTATTCCATCATCCGGAAACACAACGGATCCATCCAGTTGGAGTCGACACCGGGTCAGGGCACTCTGTTTTCTGTGTATCTGCAGGCTGCTGCAGATCAGACGCATCCGGTCTGGAAAAAGGAAGTCTGCAGGGAACTGGTCAGGGGCAGTGGGCGGATTCTGGTGATGGATGACGAGGAAATTGTCCGGAATGTGTTGAAGGAATACCTGGAGCAGATGGGATATTCGGTGGATTTAGCTCTGGAAGGTTCCGAAGCGGTATCCAAATACCGGGAAGCTTATGAACGAAACATTCCGTTTGATGCGGTCGTCATGGATCTGACCGTCCGGAACGGAATGGGCGGGACTGAAGCGATGGAGCGGCTTTTGGAAATCGATCCGGCGGTCAAGGCGATTGTTTCCAGCGGGTATTCACAGGATCCGGTCATGGCCGATTACCGGTCTTACGGTTTTCTCGGTGTGGTGCGAAAACCATTTGATATTGAGGATCTCAGCAGAACGATCGCCGATATATTGAATAACGAATCGGCATTTTGACTTATTTCACGAGTCTGAGAATCTTTCTGAACGCATCACCTTCGGCCGTTTCCAGCAGCTCGAACAGAGCGGTTTCGAGGGAGGTCCAACCAGCTCCCAGCGATTTCATCTTTGCCAGTCCGGTTTCGGAGTTCCGGAGGGTTCTGGAAGATACCGCGTCGGTGACCACTTCCACCCGGTATCCCTGCTGCAGGAGGTCTGCGGCGGTCTGATAGACGCAGACATGGGTTTCGATGCCGCATAGAATGACATCCCGGCGTTTCGATTCTTCGAGCCGGGCGATGAAATCGGCATTTCGGCCCCCGCTGAAAGTCAATTTCGTTATGGGAGAATCCTGATTCAACTGTTCCGCGATTTCGGGAACCGTTTTACCCAGGCCTTCCGGGTATTGTTCGAGCCATAGAATTGGAATATCGAGGATTTTCATGCCCCGGATCAGGGTCACAATGGTTTTAACCACTTTCTCATGTTCATGAATATGCCCGATCAATTTCTGCTGGACATCGATCACTGCGAGGATGGCGGAGTTTCGGGTCATCATGGTCCGGATCTCCACTCAAATCCAAATTCAGCGAAATCATAGCTGTAGACGGGTTGACCCGTTCTGTCCGGAAGCAGTCCCCACAAGCATAGTCCGTTCATCGGTGAGGATGCGCACGGTACCGGTCCATCCTGCAGGGCTTCCTTTCCCTGCCGTCCCGGGCCGATTGGTTCGAGACGTTGGTAACCGTCGGGAAGCCGGAAGCCGAGCATATTTTCTTTGATGTCATCCGGCAGTCTGAAAACATCCGGTTCGGCCGGTTGCCATGTGTATCCGTTCCGGTTGATATCGGATTGAATTTCATTCAGGGATGGTCCAGCGAATGCGGGAAATGCCGGGATGGTCAGCAGGAGCCAGGGTATCGTCCAGAATTTCATGATTTTCCTCTAAAGAAAACAGTCGCAAACGGTAGATTTATTTCTGCAATATCGGTGCCGATCGGGGATATTTCACCGGGATTGTTCTATCGCGGGTTTTACTTTGAAAAGGTATTCTATCAGGTTCGCGGCAATCAACGAATGGCCGTTGGCATTGGGATGGCAGTCGTCCACAAAAAGGGGCACATCCGGATATTGACGGAAGAGCGGAACCAGATCGATCCCGTCAACGTGAGGGAAATTCCCGGCAATGTTCAGGGCAACGGTATTGTATTGTGCAATCGTATCGCGTTCTGTATCCAATTCCCGTGCGGTTTTAATTTCCTCGAAAGCTTCTTGTTCCCGGGCCTGATCCATCAGAAACTGCGATTTGAAATAGTGGAGAATCGGTAGTTCGGGGTACTTGATCAGCAATGTATCGAGTTCCGGTTCCGTTCCCGGGAAGCGCCGTGCGTCCATCAGCCAGTAGTCATCCAGGACGTACTGACATTGAAGCCGTTCCGTGGGTGTTCCGTCCTCCCGGACTTCGGTAATCCGCTGGGCGTTTAAAACCAGGGGAATATCCGGCCGGAGGGGGGAAGTGAGCAGGACCATCCGGATATTTCGTTCGGCGGTTGACCGGGCGAGTTCGGTCAGAATCTTCTGATAATCTGTCAGAGGAACCCTCCGGACGATGCGCTGACCGAGTTGGACGGGCTGTCCGGGAAGGCGTGAAAGCGTGACATAGGATCGGCGTATCTGGTGAAAGATTGCAAACCGGTACAGAAAATTTCGGGTGGAGATTATCAGGGGAGATTGAGCGGCCGACTCCGGGTCGGTGAGATGAAAAAAAAGGGAATCGTTGAATCCGAACCAGAAGATGATCATATCCGGATCCAGGGACCAGCCCAGGGCATTCATCAGTCGTTTTCCCTGGAAGGATGAATAACCGATTGTGCCCAGGTTGAGCACTTCGTATCCGGTGTTCAATTTCTGGCTGGCGATAAAATCCCTCAGGCGGCCGCAGAAGGTTTGTGATTCGGAGGGGACGCCGAATCCGAATGTCCGGGAATCCCCGATGCATGCGATCCGGGTGACACCCGGTTTTTTCTGCACGTTAAAATCCGGCCCCCGAAACCCGTGGCGATTCAGGTTTTCGGATTGCATCAGCGGCGCGCCCGGTTTCAATTTCCACATCAGGAACCGGTCCGGTTCCTTGATCACGGATTGTTTGCGGTCGGCATCCTGTGACGCCAAAACGCGCAGTCTCCGGCAATCGTCCCTGAGATCGGGGAAGATCAGGCGAAGCGCCAATTCCAGGCCTGCCAGAATTCCCGCCGAAAGAAGCAGGGCAGCCATATTGAATACAAGCAGCTTCCCTGTTTTCAATGTTTGGTTGTCCGTCGAAATGTGTTGTGGTTTTTCCCAGAATTCCGGGTTTCGGGCCGGTCAGGCATCAGGAATTGTCCGGCAGGTTCCGGCGGATGAACTTACTGATGAGTTTTCATGTCGACACTGGCTGGTCTGGCCCGTTCATTGATCAGTTTCACCAGTGTTTCCGTGAGGTTGTCCGGGCTGGTCAAGTTTTCGAAATAGCCTTTTGTTTCTGATGCCACCGCTTCGTAAATTTTCTGATTCCGGGGATTCAGATTCAGGCCGAGAATGTAAATGCCGTCGATGACCGGTCGGGTCCGGACTTCTTTCGCGGCCGCCAGGACATCCTGATCCAGGTCGTCGCCGCTTGCGGTCAACAGAATAATTGCATTCCAGGGCCAGGGTGGCTTGGTAACCGGAGGGATATCGTGTTCGGCTTCCCGTATGGCCACGGCGACCGGTGCTTTTCCGCTGGGTTTCAATCCGTCCAGGGCATTGCTCAGCGTCAGAGGATCGAACCATTCCACTTTGGTGACCGCCCAGGTGTCGGATGTGTCGGACTGCCGCCCGATCCGGGTTCCGAATGCCCGTATACCCATGTTCAAACCCCAGCCTGAAGATTCATTGAGTTCTTCGAACGCTTTTTTGAGGCTATCACGGAGAATGTCGATTTTCTTTTTGTTATTCCAGTGTTTATTCATTGCATTCGAGGAATCGATGACCAGGACGAGGTTATGGGATTTGAGATCCAGGGTGCGAACCGGACCTCCCGTAAACAAGGCAATCGAAAGACATCCTATCAACGCTGCAATTCTGTATCTCATGTGAACCTCCCACAATTTAAATCACCGCCAAACGGAAGTGGGGTCAAACGTTCAAACGATATATTCGCATATTCCCCGGAAAAAAGCCAGCCGCAAGAATGTCAGGGCTGCTGCGGTCGTTAAGAGGGATCGCTGCGCTTGAGAATTCTCCGGATTTTACCCAGGGCGCGGCGAACGAAAACGATGCCTGAAACGGCGATTGACACGATCGTCCGGGACAGAGGGCCCCGGCGGTTCAATATCCAGGGCTTGATCAGCGGTTTCAATAATACACCGGGAAACCAGGCGAGATCCGAAAGGAAGAAGATCAGGTTGGCAGGCGCCGGGCTGAGGGCCCCGAAGTTTTTTCGATAGACCTGTTCGATCTCATTCCCGATCCGGTTTTCCGCTCTGGCCTTTTCATACAGTTCCGTGCCGGGGTAGAAGATCAGAGATGACACTTTGATCCCTCTGGGTCTGGGAATTTTGGTGACGAGGTTCAGAGTGTCGATCAGATCCGATGTTGATTCCCAGGGATTATCGACGATGAAATGATAGTCCGGGGGCAGAAGCCTTCCGATGTTGCGGTTCAGAAGCCCGCATGTTTTAAGGATTTTATCGTTGGACAGACTGCGGTGATACATTTTTTTCGTCCGTTCGCTTCCGGTTTGTATTCCGACTTCGACATACTTCAGGCCGGCGTCCAGGAGGGCTTTGAGTTTGCGTTCGGACAGGGTGATCGGGCTGAACTGCCCGGAGAAGGGGAGATTGATGCGGGATCGATACACTGCCGCGAACCGTTCGATTTCGTCATCGGATGCTTCCGAAAACGAATCGTCCGAGAAGGCGATGGCGTCGACATAATCGTTTTCTCTCAAATTGCATTCCAGTTCGGCGACCAGACTTTCCGGGCTGCGCCGCCGCAGATATTTCTGGCCCCGGTAGATGGCATGAATCATGTTTTCACAGCAGTATGCGCAATGGTAGGGGCACCCCCGGCTCATGAATGTTTGATAATGGTGATGCGGACCCAAACGGGACAGAGGCCCCATTCTCGACAATCTCAGAGCCTGTCCCCGGTCGAGGGGAACGAGCCGCCCGGACTGGGTGTCCATCACGTAGTGTGCATTCAGCCGGTAATCGAGAAACGGGAGAGAATCCAGGTTCTGGATCAGGGGACGGACATCGTTTTGATGTATCCCGCCGTTTTCCGGATAGGCCAGATTCCGGGTAGCGAGTCCATCGTGTCCTTCCGACCACGCGTTCAGCAGATCCACCAGCATTTGTTCGCCCTCGCCGATTCCGATCAAATCGGCGATTTCGAGGGAACTGCTCACGGTGCCCATCGGGTGGTACCCGCCCCAGATAACCGGTAGATCCAGCCCGGTTTGAACCGCCCTGGTTACTTGAACCGCGAGATCGTAATAGTAGGAAAGAACGGATATCCCGACCAGATCCGCTCCGCGGCAAATGCTGATGACATCGTTCATTGTGGATTTGCGGTAGGGAGGCAGGCGTTTGACGCCTGTCGACATCCTTTCAACCACCGGGGGAAGAAAAATGATCCGGGCGTCATGTCCGCCGGCCCGGCAATAGGATGACAGACTGCGGACACCGAGTGCACGGGTGTCCGGGCAGGAGTTTTCGATCAGAACAATACGCACTGTATCCTCTCAACGCCGGCATGCGGACCGGCATCCCTGATTATCAATCACTTCAACCGGCAAGTCCAGCCGTGCAAGCGGCGGAAATACCCCGGTGGTATCGGGAGTATTTCCCGTGCGGATCAAAACCATGTAATATATAGGGTGAGGGAGATGTCATGAGGAGTGAAATGAGAATTTTGAAAGGGGTTGCAGTCATGATGGCAAGCATGCTGACTGGGTGGTTTGGAAGCGCCGGTTCGGCCCAGGTGCGGTCTCCGGCGGTTGCGGGAACCTGGTATCCGGACGATGCGGAGAAACTAGCTGAAACAGTCGATCAGTATCTGCTTCAGGCAGAAAACCCCGAGATTCAGGGTGATGTCGTTGGACTGGTCGCTCCCCATGCCGGGTTTGTCTATTCGGGTCCGGTAGCGGCGCATTCATACAAGCTGGTTCAAGGGCGTCATTTCGACACGGTGGTTTTGCTGGGCAATGCGCACCGTGTGGGATTCAGGGGTGCCGCGCTGGATGGTGCAATGCGCTACCGGACCCCCCTGGGAGAGGTTCCGGTGGATATCGATTTCGTAAAAGCGCTGGCATCGCCCCGCCAGAATGTATCCATCGATTCGCATCCGCATCTTCAGGAACATTCTCTGGAAGCGCAGATTCCATTCCTTCAGAGAACGCTGGCCGGCCGGTTCAAGATTGTACCCGTTCTGTTTGGGGTTCAACCGGGTGAAGCGTATGACCATATCGTGAAGCGGATTGGGGAGCTTACCGAGGGCAAGTCGGTGTTGTTTGTTGCCAGCACGGATCTGACGCATTTTCCTTCTTACGGGGAATCGGTCCGGATCGACCAGGCCACGGTGGAGGCGATCGCGGCAATGGAACCGGCCAAAATCAGGCAGATTGAACGGAAGGAGTTATCCGCCGGTATCCCGGGACTGGATTGTGTTTTATGCGGGGATACTGCCGTATTTGCCTTGATTGATCTGGCCAGGAACAAAGGAGCGGACCACGGGGTGGTTTTGAACCGGGCAAATTCCGGGGATGTCCCGTTCGGTGACCGCGGCCGGGTAGTGGGATATGGCGCCGTCGCGTTTTTTGACCGGGACGGTGCGGATCCAAAACCCGATGAAGAAGTCATTGAAACCGGTGGCGGCCGGCTTGACGAAACACAGCGCACAAAACTTCTGGGACTGGCCAGACACGTTCTGGAAACATCGGTGCGAACCGGCAAACCGCCGGTCATGAAGACGGGCGAACCTGTCTTTCTGGAGCCGAGAGGTGTTTTCGTCACGCTGAAAATCGAAGGAAATCTGCGTGGATGCATCGGGTATATTCTTCCCCGCAACTCCCTGTTCGATGCCATCGTTCAGAATACGGTCAATGCGTCCGCTCATGATCCCCGGTTTCCGCCGGTCGAGCCCGATGAACTGGACCGGATCGATATTGAAGTGTCGGTTCTGACCGTTCCGGAACCGGTGAAGGAATATCGTGAAATCGAAGCGGGTCGTCACGGCATCATCTTGAAGAAGGGATCCCGACAGGCGGTTTTTCTTCCCCAGGTCGCATCCGAACAGGGCTGGGATCTCGAGGAGACGCTTCGGCATCTGTCATTCAAGGCGGGTCTGCCTGCGGATGCCTGGAAGAGCGGATGTGAATTTGAAGTGTTCGAGGCGGAGGTTTTTGGAGAAAAGGAGCTGGGGCGGCACGGATATTCCGGCGGTTAATGTGTTGATCGGGATGATTGGGGAGCGGGATCAGAGCAGCAAGATACGGGTCGGCACGAGCGGGTATTCCTATTCAGACTGGAAGGGCGTATTTTATCCGGAAGATCTTCCGCGCGGGGATCAGCTCAATTTCTACGGCACCCAGTTCGATGTTCTGGAGATCAATTTCACGTACTACAAAATGCCTTCGCGGAAACAGATCGAGGGGATGATCCGGAGGGCGGGCAGCCCGATGGAGTTCACGGTCAAGGCGAACCGGGAATTCACCCACGGTTCGGCGACCCCACGGCAGTTTTCCGCGTTTATGGAAGCGCTGGATCCAATGATTCGTGAAGACCGGCTCGGTTGCGTGCTGTTTCAGTTCCCCTACGGTTTCAAATGCAGTGATGCGGCCTGGAAACACATCGAGATGCTTGCCGGTAAGCTGGGTTCGATCCGTGGGGCTGTGGAGTTCAGGCATGACAGTTGGATCAGCGACCGCACATTCCGAACCCTGGCGGACCTGAATCTTGCCTTCTGCTGCCTGGATCAACCGGATCTTCCGGGATTGCCGGGAATCATTTCGGCGGTCACCTCCAAAATCGCCTACATCCGGTTCCACGGTCGGAACCGGGATGCATGGTGGCGGCATGAACATGCCTGGCAGCGTTACAATTATTTATACGGCGAAGATGAACTGGCTGTGTGGGTACCGGTTATCCGGCGGATGGTACAAGACACCGAAAGAATTTACGTTTTTTTCAACAACCATTACCAGGGTCAGGCGGTCACCAACGCCCGGATGTTGATGGCATTTCTGGATGGTTGAACAGTGCGGTTTCGATCGGTGGCGGATCATTCCCCGCGCAGTTTTGCCAGAAGCAGCCTGATGAACAGGGGGATCATGATTTCCATTCTGCCAATGATTTCAAAGCCTTCTCCGCCGTCCATGGATCCACGATGCACCACATTCATCAGAGGCCGGTATTCCGACAGGTGGTCGAAATTGGCTGTGACGAAGTTCCGGCAGGGTGTGCCATTCAAGTTATTGGCGCATGTCATGGCTTTCACATAGACTTCCGGAAGAATCACCGACGATCCGATGTTCAGGTGAACCCCGCCCCGCTGGAATCCCTGCAGAACTCCGACGAACAACTTGAAATCGATGAACGAGCCTTCCCCTGTGCGGGTCCCGTTCATATCCGGATGCATGTGGATGATATCCGTCCCGATGGCGACATGCACGGTGACCGGGATATTTCGTTTCACGGCCTGGGCGATCAGGCTGTGAGATGTGTAGGGGAGATTTTCCCGTAGAATTTTATTGCCGATGGCCTGTCCCAGGCCAATGGATTGATCCGATGCATCATGGGCCGCGCCGTTGAGAAATTCTCCGGTTTCCCTGGCCATACCGAAATCGCCCGTCGCAATGTGACCGCTCATCTCCTCGGATGTTTCACCGATCATGGCGATTTCCGTATCATGAATGGCTCCTGCGCCGTTGGTGGCGACAGCCTGGACGATGCCGTGCCGCATCAGCTCGATAATGAGCAGTGACAGGCCGTACTTCACGATGTGGGGGCCCAGGGCCCAGGTAACCGGGAATCCGGCTGTGCGGGCTGCCAGGATATGCTCGACGAGTGATTTCAGGCTGTCTGCAGCGTTGGTCCGGTGTCTGATTTTGGGAAGCGATTCAAGGAATTCGCCGAATCCGCTTCCGGGAGCCGGAACACCAGCGAACTCCGAGATTTTCACCAGATTCTTGCGGTCAGACAGGGGAATACGTCTGATCCGGGACAAATCAGCCGGTTTTAATTCCATCAGCCAGTCTCCTTCAATTCTCAGTGCGGATCATTCCGCTCTGACGCGTCACCGTTTCAACAGGGAAATTGCTTGCCTGCGTAGTGTTTCAGGACATCGGAGGTTGAAAAATGACCGTTCATGGGCAGAATATCGATTGATCCACTCCATTCTGACAAGAGATTTCTTTCCTGACGGACCCGGTCTTCCAGGTAACTTCCGCCCTTGACATGAATATTGGGTTTGATGATGCGAAGTGTATTCAATGGTGAGTCTTCATAGAATGTGAAGACATAATCGACCGCAGAAAGCTGGCACAGCAGCGCGGCCCGGAATTCCTGGTCATGAACCGGGCGGTCCGGACCCTTGAACCGTCTGGTGGATGTATCCGAATTGATCAGAACCATCAGGCGGTCGCCTCTGGACCTGGCCTGTTGCAGGATATCGATGTGTCCGGGATGAAGCACATCGAAACATCCGTTTACGGTCACCAGGATCCCGTGTCTGTCAGTGGGCAGCAGGTCTGCCGGGACAGACCGGCCGGGGAAAAAACACCGATGCCGCTTGTTCGCGATGAAATCACCGATCAATCTGCCGGTCTCGCCTTCGTCCGGAACCGGCGCGTCATCCCCTGTTGAATCCTCCCCGGGCCGAAACGCCCGGAATGTGACGTCCAGATTGAACGCGTTGCAGAAGGCCAGCCGGTCCGCAATGTCCGGCAGGTACCAATGCGGTTTTCCCGGCAGCAGGCGGACGGTTGCATCCGACCCGGCGATTTCTTTTAATTTCAGAATCCAGGCGAGGTTGCGTTTGTGGAACACCTCGAACCGACCCGTGATGTGAACGGATGTTCCGGGGTATTCAGGATGCATCGTGTGATGCCGGAGGAAAGAGTTGTTTTTCAATCCACTCGCACAATGCATGGCAGAACGTGATGTGGATTTCCTGGACGCGCTGAGCCGAAAAAGACGGAACGACCAACGCGCATTCGACCAAGTCTTTGAGTTTGCCGCCGTCGCCTCCCAGGAGTCCGGCGGTGACGAGACCCAGGGTTCGTGCCGTTTCAACCGCTCGAATCAGGTTGGGGGAATTGCCGCTGGTGGAGATACCCAGTGCGATATCCCCTCTGTTTCCCAGAGCTTCGATCTGCCTGGAAAAAATATGGGAAAACTCATCGTCGTTGGCGATGCTGGTGAGAATTGAAGTGTCGGTGGTCAGAGCAATGGCGGGGATGGCCGGTCGGCGTCTCCGGGTCAGTCGGTTGACCAGTTCGGCCGCCAGATGCTGAGCATCGGCTGCCGAACCGCCGTTTCCGAAAATCAGAAGTTTCCGACCTTCCCGCAACTGTTTGAGAATCCGCTCGGACAGAATGACCATCGAAGCGGCATGCGCCGCGATAAAATCCGATTTACAGGTAATGGAGTCATCGAAGACTTTCTGAAAAAACGCCGTATCGGTCATGCAGTCTGATTCCGGTTACCCGATCACCTCGAGTTGACGGATCTGTTCGTTCACGATCTCGAGACGTTCCCGGGCAGAACCGCCGGATCCCGCCTTGAGATAGGCATCTCTGGACATCCGAAGATTGCGCAGGCACCGAGCCCGGGCCTCCACATTCCGGACCGCCCGTTCCCAGTCCAGGTGTGCTTCCAGTTCGTATGCATGTCCCAGCCGGTAGTACCAATCAGGCGGGATTGCATCCTGAGCCAGGCTGACAGCTTTGCCGTAAGCGTTGATCAACTGGCTGAAGCTGCTGGAATCCGGTCCCAGCAATCCTTCCAGGGCCAGTCCCAGGTGATAATGGGCCAGAGCGTCCTTGGGATCCTTCTCGATGGCTTTTTCGAAAGCCGATCTGGCGCTGGAATATTCCTTTGCCTGAAGGTGGCCGACTCCCTTGAACAGGTATCCGCTGCTCAGATCGGGTTGGAGAACCGTCAGTTTTTTACCGAGGGAAGTGACCTCATCGTACAGTTCCTTTTCCAGATACAGATTGCCCAGATACTTCAAAGGCTGATATTTGGACGGATCCAGTTCGTGGGCTTTTTCCAGATAGGTGATCGCTTTGTCCTTCTGATCGGTTAACTGGTAGGCCAGAGCCAGGTCCAGAACGGTTTTGTAATCGGCAGCGCCCTTGTCGGTGTTGTAAGCATTCTGCAAAGGCTCCAGAGCCTGCTGGTATTTTTTCAATTCCAGTAGTGAATGCCCCAGATTATAGAGGTATTTGAATTCGTCGGGTTTGAGCTGAACCGCCTGCTGAAATGCCTGGGATGCTTCAAACCATGCAGGCTTGCTCTGCCCGTTCTCCGTCTTGAGCATGCAGCTCAGGCCCAGGAGGTAATAGGCTGAATCGATTTCAGGGTCCAGAAGAATGGTTTTTTTGAGGACATCGATGGCTTTATCGTACTGCCTGGTGACGAAATAGGTTTGTCCCAGAAGGTTTGAAAGCTGTTCATCGTTGGGTGCCGCTGCAATTCCCTCTTCGAGTATCTGGATGGCATCCTGATAGTTTCTCGCATTATAGGCATCGTAAGCATCCTGATAATATCCCGCCCGGGCAATGGATACGGCGAGTGCGAGCAGGATAGCCGGGATTGCTGGCGCATATTCAGAAAGTGCACTCAATTTCGTTTTTGGAATCCGGCATTCAGGCAGGTGGTTATTCATTGATTTCTTCCTCGATGATTTTGGGGTTCCTGATGGCATCGGACCGTTCATCGACCGCCTTGATCCTCTGACCGGCTTCGTGATCCGGAGCCGATTTAACTGCGGCCTGGTAAGCGGTTTTGGCATTTTCCAGCAGTTCGATCGCCCTTGCGCCCGTAGCCGGATCATGTACGCTCTGTTCGTAGATACTGGTTGCGGCCATTTCGTAAGCTTTACCCAGCCGGTACTGATAATCGGCGTTGTTCCGGTTCAGTTTAACGGCCTTGCCGAATGCGTCGATCGCGGGGGCGTAATCGTCCGGTGATTTGCCCTGGTCGCCCAGCTTCATTTCCAGAGCCTGGCCGAGGTTGAAAAACACGGCATCATTTTCGGGATTCAATGTGGCGGCTTGAGACAGAGATTTGGCTGCGGCGTCATATTGTTTGAGCTGCAGCTGGCTCGTGCCCAGGTAAATCAGGGCCTTGTCCTTGGTTTTGGATGACTGTGCGGCGTTGGAAAGGGGTTGAATCGCTTCGCCGTAGTTTCCAGAGAAGAACAGCGCCATTCCGTAATCCAGATGGATTCTGTCGCCGAGCGGTTGATCTTTGGCCGCTCTGGCCAGTGCCGTGACCGCATCATCATATTGTTTTTTGGCCAGCAGTGCCTTGCCGAGAACGGCGTTATACTGAGCGTTTTCCGGATCCAGTTTGACGGCTTCCGTCAGATAGGGCATGGCCCGTTCCGTCGCCTGTTTGTTCAAGAGGAGAAAACCCATCAAGAACTGGGAAGCATCATGCTCCGGGTGGTGTTCGAGCACTGTTTCCAAGCGCTGAATGGCCTTATCCGTCTGGTCGGTTTTCATATAGCACTGGGCGAGTGTATACCCGCCTCTGGGGTCTTTTGGATACTGATTGCAGTGCTCTTCCAGCAGCGGGATCGCAGCCGAATACTTTTTTTCCTTGAACAGAGGATACGCATCGTCGTATTTGTTTGCCAGCGCGGGAATGGAATGGAATATAGCGCTGGTCATGATCAGGCTGACGGTGATTGAGAGAATCGGATGGTTCATCTTTCTGCTGCCCTCCTAATTAACTTGAGTGTGAAGGAGTTCGAGGGCATTATGCGTGATTTGGGTTTCCCGATCAAGTTTTTCGGATCCGTGTTTGAATTTCGATCTGAGAGACTTGACTCGGAGTGCGGAACCGATACCATACTGCTCAATCAGTCCAGGCATCGGCTGTCTGGAGAGAGGATCGGGCATGGCACTGAGTATGACCGGAACCGGGGAAAGCCGTCTGGTGCGGGACGGCTATGATTTGAACGTGTTCATCCGATCGGTGAATCACCGGTTTTTTCAGATCAACATCCGTCTGCCAAAGGGGTATTTCAATCTGGAGAGCCGGATCCGGGACCATATCCGGATGAAGCTTCACCGGGGCAAGCTGGATTTGCATCTGGATCTGCTGTCGATTCCCCGGGAAGCACAGGAGGTTGTTATCAACGAATCCCTGGCCGACCGGTTGATCGACATATTTAAGCAGACCGCGTCCCGGTATGACATTCCAACCGGCCTGACCGTGGATAATCTGCTTCGTTTTCCCGAGTTGGTCAATCTGGTGCCGGATCAGAGCAGGGAGGACATGTTGTGGCCGGTATGTCATGAAGCTCTGGACATGGCTCTGGAAGATCTCCTGGCGGAACGGGCCAGGGAGGGTGAAAGCCTGGTGCGGCAGATCAAGATCCTGTGCAGGGCGGTTTCAGGCGATCTGGACCGCATCCGGGATCTGGCGGATTCCCAGGTGGATACGCTCCGGGAAAAATTGAAGTTGAACATCCGGAAGTTGGGTGAAGATCTGGAGATTTCAGAGAACCGGCTTGAACAGGAGGTTTTACTGTTTTCGATCCGGGCGGACATTTCGGAGGAAATCATCCGGTTGAACAGCCACCTTGAACGCTTCATGAATCTGATCGATAGCCCGGGTGCGGTGGGAAAGAAATGCGATTTTCTGCTTCAGGAAATGCACCGGGAAATCAACACGATCGGCTCGAAATATTCCGATTCGAATATTTCCGAACTGGTTGTCGAGATCAAAACGGCCGTTGAAAAGATGAAGGAGCAAATTCAGAACATCGAGTGATATGGGAGGATCATGAAACTTCTCAATATCGGGTTCGGCAATTTCGTGGCAGCGGAAAGAGTTCTGGCGGTATTAAATCCCGAATCCGCGCCCATGAAACGGCTTCGGGACGAAGCCAGGGCGGAAGCGCGGCTGGTGGATGGAACCCAGGGCCGGAAGACCCGGGCGCTGGTTCTGATGGACTCGGGGAATCTTGTCCTGTCCTGCATCCAGGCGGAAACGCTTGCGGGGCGGCTGGAATCCATTCTGAAGTGAGTGTTGGAGATTGAATCGCCGGGGCTTGTGCATTGTTTTTTCGTCCCCATCGGGAGGGGGCAAAACCACTCTGATCCGAGAGATGATGCGTGAGTTCCCCGATCTCAGACATTCCATATCCTACACAACCCGCCCTCCCCGGAACGACCGGTCAGACCTGAGCGACTATCATTTCATCCCGGAGCCGGTATTCCGGGACATGATCGACCGCGGTGAATTTCTGGAATGGGCGATGGTTCACGGTTATCTTTACGGCACGCGGCGGGAGGATCTTGAGAATCTCCTGGACGCCGGTTCCGACGTGGTTCTGGATATTGACATTCAGGGTGCCATGCTCTTGAAAGGCAAGCTTTCCGACGCGGTGCATGTTTTCATCATGCCGCCTTCCATGGCGGTTTTGGAGAAGCGGTTGAAAGAACGGGCATCCGAATCGGACGCTGAGCTTCAGCGGCGTTTGAGCATTGCCGGGCGGGAGATGGCTGAATTTCTGGAATACGATTACATTATTTTGAATGATGATCTGGGAAAGGCTGTCGAACAGATGCACTGCATCATAGTGGCTGAACATTGCAAAACACACCGGAACAAGTTTAAAATATAGGGTTTGGAATCAATTGTCTGGGAGAACGGGAATGAAACAAAAGGAATTGGAACGATTTTTAAACAGCGTTGACAGCCGGTATCGGGCAGTCCTGGTGGCGTCAAAACGCGCCAAGCAGCTGCAGCAGGGATTAAGGCCGTTGTTTGAAGGGAAAAATCTCAAGGTTACCAGCATGGCCCTGGAAGAATTCATCAACGAAAAAGTTGAATTCTATGAAGTGGAACCCGAGACCGGTGGTACCGGTGACGAACCGGCCGAAGCTTCGGGCACCGCCCCCGGTGATACCGGAGCAGATCGTTCCGGGAGCGATCGTGCATCCGGGGAAGAGCCATAGATCGGATCTCCCGGTGACATCATGACCGTGGCTCGGGGTTCGATGCGGGTCGGACGTGTTGTATTGGGAGTGACCGGTGGGATTGCCGCATATAAGTCCGCCGAACTGCTCCGCATTCTGCGCAAAAAGGGCATGGATGTCCGGGTCGTCATGACCCGGAACGCATCCCGGTTTGTCGGACCGGTCACGTTCCAGGCACTTTCGGGGCATCCGGTGTTCATGGAGATGTTCGGTCCGGATGCGGGATCACATCTGGAGCATGTTGAACTGGCCGACTGGACCGATCTGTTCATTGTCGCGCCGGCTACCGCGAACATTCTCGGCAAGTTCGCCGCGGGCATTGCGGACGATTTTTTATCCACCTTCTACCTGGCGCTGGATGCATCGGTAATCATCGCACCGGCCATGAATCCCCGTATGTATTCTCATCCGGCCACCCGCCGAAGCGTCGAATTGCTCAAGGAGCGGGGTCACATCTTCATCGGTCCGGACACTGGAGACACCGCATGCGGCCGCTCCGGGCCGGGGCGCATGAGTGCGCCGGAAATCATCGCCGAACATGCCGCCGCGTTACTGGGCAGATCAGGTGATTTAGCCGGTATCCGGATGTTGATCACCGCCGGGCCGACCCGGGAAATGATCGATCCGGTGCGGTATCTTGGAAACCGATCCTCCGGACTGATGGGTTATTCCCTGGCCGAAGCCGCGGTGGAGCGAGGCGCTTTGGTCACCCTGATATCGGGACCCGTGGCATTGCGTTCCCATGCATGTATCGAAACGGTATCAGTTAATTCGGCAGCAGAAATGTTCCAGGCGGTCCGGGCACGTTTCCCTCATGCGGATATCCTGATTCTAGCGGCGGCGGTTGTCGACTGGAGACCCCGGCTGCGGCTTGACTCAAAATGGAAAAAGGGCGGAAGTGAAGCGGTGCTGGAGTTGGCGGTGAATGAGGATATCGCCGGGTATGCCGGTGAAGTCAAGAACCAGGTTCAACTGGTGGCGGGATTTGCTGCGGAGACGGAGGATCTGATTGAGAACGCACGGAAGAAGCTTCACGCAAAAAAACTCGATTTCATTGTGGCAAACGATGTCTCCCGGATCGACTCGGGTTTCGAATCAGAGACCAATTCGGGATTCATACTGGATCCATCCGGAGCCGTGATTGAACTGCCTGTGGATACGAAAAGAAACATAGCGGACCGGATTCTCGATGAAGCCTTGAGAGGATTTATTTCAATCCGGGGTAACGCGGAAGTTCGATGATGAATGCGCGGTGATCGGATTCGCGGGGACACGCTGAAACCCGGAAACTGCCGTAATGGGAATCGATCATCCGTTTTACCAGGGCCATGGTCAATCCCATTCCCCTGGCGCATTCTCCCGACATGTCTCCCCCGGCGATGATCCGAAGATCTTTTTCGGGGACGGACGGCCCGTTATGGCAGATGATGATCTGATATCGGTCGGGCGTCTCGCTTGTGTCATTGAGGACCAGGTGGATTTGCGGTTCGTCGACCGCCCATACGGCTTCCACGGCCAGAGTCAGCAGGTTGTTCACGGCTTTCGACAGTGTCAGTTTATTGACGAACACTTCCTTGAGGTTTTCACTGGGTGTGAACCGTAGATTCATCCGGTTGCTGAACTGCTGATCCGTTATGAACTTGAAACAATTCTCACAGATGGTATTGGGATTTTCCGGGAAGAAGAGTTGGGGGAATTCCTTGGGGTAGTCCCAGATATTGGTCAGAACCTGATACAACTGCCAGATCTGGCGGTTGATGGCCGACCATCCTTCTTCGAGGAAGGCCACGTCGCGCGCTTTCAGGGCCGAATCGATTCTCTGCCGTGAATTTTCCAGTCCCTGAAGCACCTGTTTGACATCACCCCCGATCCGATCGAGCAGTTCGCCAACCGAAATCAATCTCGCTTCCTGTAAAAGCCGGTCCTGCAGCTGACTGTTCTGAACGGATATGCCGAGTTGCGCGGCGATGGCGGAATAGGTGGCGCGGTCATCTTCACGGAACTGGAAGGGTTGTCGAGCCAGGAGAATCAGCAATCCGAACAGCCGATCGGATATCATGATCCGGATAGAAACCATGGAGGTGAAACCAAGCCGTACCAGAAGTTTGGCCTCGGACTGTGAATTGGGGCGAAGATCAGGACTGATAACCGGCTTGATTGTGGAGCGCAGTTTTTTCAGACCTTCCGAACTGCGGCCGTGCTGTATTTCTTCGATGAACTTGCTCAGATATACAGGCAGATCATGTTCACCTGCAATTTCCGGTTTTCCGGATTCCGGATCGAAAACGACGATCACTCCAGCCGATGCGCCGGAAGCCTCGATGACCGTATCCAGGGCTTCTCTCAGAAGTGACTGGGTATCCCGGGCCTCCATCACGGTCTGAGCGAGTTTTGTCAGGATTTCCAATTCCCGGTACCGACGCATGAATTCGCGCTGCTGATGTTTCTGTTCCGATATATCGACGCAGGTGAGCACGATTCCCGATGGAAATCCGGAAACATCTTTCACCGCGCTGGCCGTTAGCGAGACAGTCAGTCTGTTACGGTATCGATCCTGCAGTTCCAGTTCGCCTTTCCATAGTTTATCTCTGCGGGTGCGGGTCAGGATCGTGTTGAACACGGGGATGGATTCAGTCGGGAAAAGAATCTGAGACGATTCGTTTTCGATGTCCGATTTACAGTATTTGAATATGGTGTTGAATGAGGAGTTCGTATAGACGATTTTCCCGTTTATATCCAGGATGATGACCGCTTCCCCGATATTTTCGATCGCATGGGAAAACCGGTTGACCGCCAGATTTTCGTTGACCTGCCGGGTGACATCCGAATTGACCAGGATGACCGAAGCGACTTCGTTTTGGACATTCCGAAGCGGAAACGCGCTGGCTTCCACCCATCGAATTTCATTTTCCGGGCTCAGCCACCTCTGAATGATGCGCTGGGGTTCGTTGGTTTCGAAAGCTTGCTGAACAGGGCAATCGGGACAGATCTTGTCTCGATTACGCAGGATGGTATAGCAGTGCCGTCCGCACAGCCGGGTGTCCGGCGGCAGGTTCAAGAATGTATGAGCATGCGGGCTGTGCCAGGTGATGGTCATGTTTTTGTCGATGGTGGTGATTGATGCCGTGATACCGGACAGGATCCCTTCGATTCGGAGTTTTTCGCGAACCAAAATGCTGTTCAGGCGGTTATGGGCGATGTGGATGCCGGCTTTGAGAGACAGGACTTCCAGGAGAGATGCTTTTTCCAGCGCTTCTTCGGGGGCTTGTCGGAACAGCAGAAAAACAGATCCCATGACCGAATCCATTGTGTGGATGGGAATGATGGAAAGAACCTGATACCCAGCCGACCAGATCGCCTTCAATTCATCATGGGTCCAGGCATAGTAGAGATTTGTTCCGGTCGGGGGTGGTGTGGGGAAATTGATCAGGGATTGAATCACCGTTTGATTCATGCGCCAGGATGCCGCCGGAATACGGGTCGTGTCCTCCGGATCCTCCGGCTCGCTCAGAACCACGAATCCTGCGTCGGCATCCACATGCCGGATGCAGAATCTCAGGAATATTTCCGCGATTGCCCGGTTGTCCTTGACCGGGGAAACTTCCTTCACGAATTCGGATATGGTATTCAGGGATTCCGTAAGTTGTTTCAGGAGGTAATTGACCTTTTTGTTTGTGGTGGAGAGCCGCCTGACCATATCATTAAAAAGCGAGGCCAGTGTGGCGATTTCGCCGTGTCCCGTTGCCGGGATGCGGACATCCAGTTTTCCCTCGGAAATCTCCCTGACCGCCTGGGTCAGAATGAGCAGGGGTTCGGTGATCCAGCGGGACAGCACCAGGCTGATGAGAATCAGGATCAAGACGCCCGCCAGGGACAACAACAGAGCATTCTGCATTTCCGGATTATGCCAGCTCAGAACGCCTTTCGGCTGTTTCAGAAGCACAACGATCCAGTCCGGTTTGCTCAGGTCGGTATCCGACGGGTTGAATACGCTGGAGAATGCCAGGAGAAGATTTTTATTTCGATTCATGATGATGCCCGTTTTCAGGGACTGGATGCGGGTGATCGTATCGGCATCGAGGACATAGGGGATTTTAGGCAGAGGATACATGATTCTGCCGTTCAGGATATGCGCGCTGACATCCTGCAGCCGATTGGCGTCCAGAGCTCTCTGGCATAACGCTTCCATGCGCAGGCGCAGCCGAATGATCCCCACGGCGTCTATGCCTTCATCGTTCCGCAGAGGAATACTCAAATCCCAGAGATGGAGGGTTTCCCGGTAGGTCATATCTCCGGAAAACACTTCCTCCGGGTTGATGATCAGGGCGTTGCGCCACCAGTTCTCATCTGCTGCGATCACTCGGTCCGGAAGTCTGGAAGCCAGGCGGATCCGGCCGAACACGTCCGTGATCTCGATGCTGTCGATAATGCCGCTGGAAGCCGCCACGATGTCTCTCAGAAACTGGGCTTCCAGCGGTTCCAGAATCTCCCGTGCTTCCGGTGACGCCGGCGTGACATCCTGCCACCGGGATTCGATCGCCCGCATTTCCTGTTTGATCACCGGCAGAGGTTTCTTGAGATTGTTCTGGCCGATGGCGATGATGTAACGCCGCAGGGACAGGGCATGGGAGATCATGATCGCGGTATTGAACTGTTCCGAAACGATCGATTTCAAACGATTGGATACCCGGTCGGTATTGATTGACACCGAATCGACCAGCGCATCATTTTCTCTCTGGATTTCCACGACCGTCCAGAAGCTCAGAAAGACGGCGATAGCTACCAGTCCGCCACTCAGGATGACGCTCAGGATCCGGGATTGAATCGTCTGTTTTTTTATCAGGCGCATCGGGATGTCCAGGTCAAGAGACTGACATGAAAATCAATATATCATAACTCGAATGAAGAGTATTTTTCCATTTAAGGCCCTTCATCCCGACAGGGGTGTTTTCATGTGGTTCCATGGCAGCTGTTCGTGCAGGGGCCGCTTACGATGAAGGTAGAATCCCGGATTCACATAGGAATTGCGGGTCAGACTGCGCCAGGATTTTCCAGTTGTTGCGGCATCGATCAGCAGCTTCAATACCCTCCGATCACCGCGTGCGATCAAACCCTGGATGACAGCCCATTTCGGAACATCGTGGGTCCAGGTGACACCTCCGGAATGCCGAAAAGCCGTTTTCAGGTGCTGAAAAACAGCTTTCAGGTGGGTTTCATCCTGCATGGGAGCTCGTTCCAGAAATGATTGCGCCTTGGGGACAAAACAGGAAATACTGGCGGTGATCCCGGGCAATGATTTTTCGCATCGAGCCTGCTGAATCAGAACATGGTGTATTTTCCGGCATAGAGCTGGAATCGCGTCGATATCGTCCAGGTTCTCACCCGGAACACCGACCATGAAGTACAGTTTGATTGTACGGATCGGGCGGTGCCCGATCAGCCGGACGGCTTCGATCAGCTGTTCATCGGAGATATTTTTGCCGAGTTTTAGCCTGCGGATTTCGGTACCGGTTTCGGGAGCGAATGTCAGGGTCTTGCAGTTGGCGTTCAGGATTGCATCGGCCAGCCCCGGGGTGATTTCCGATGCATGCAGAGATGAAAACGAAAAGGTTTTTCCCTCGTTGAGCAATTGCCGGCAGACGATCTCCAGCTGAGGATGATCGGCTGCACCAGCTCCCAGCAAGCCGATGCGGGTTCCGGGAACGGCCAGGCGGCTTTCCGAAAGGATGGAGTCGACTGAGCGGATGCGGAACGGTTCATAGCAGCGGGGTATCAGGCAGAATCGGCAGTTCCGGGGACATCCCCGGGATATTTCGATCAGATGAAGGTCCGGAAATGCCGAGAAGGGCGTGTGAATCACTGTGGATCCCGGGACGGTGTCCAGCCGGGGGACGATCCGGCGTGTCAAGACCGGCTCCGGGCGGGGTCCACGGTAAACCAATTTGCGGAAGGTGCCGCTGGTGTCATAAACGGGATCGTACAGGCCGGGAACATACAGTCCCGGGATCCGGTACAGGGCATTCATTGATTCGGATCGATCCCGCCGGTGGGCGAATGTCTTGGCGACCGCCCGGGCGATTTCCGGAATGATCGGTTCGCCTTCACCCACCGCCACCGCATCCAGTATATCGGCGATGGGTTCAGGGTTGATGGTTGGGACCACGCCGCCTGCTATTATCAACGGATGTCGTGGTGATCGGTTCCGCGCCTGCAATGGAATTCCGGATCGATGCAGCATCCGGATCAAGACGGTTGTATCGAGTTCGTAATTCAGGGATACGGCCACGAGATCATAATCGTGCATTGTCTGCCCGGTTTCGATGGAGCGGGGAGGTTTTGAATCATTCTGCCGGGATTCGTCCGGTTCCGGCATGAACATCCTGTGACAGGTTACACCGGGAACCCGATTGAAAGCGGCATATACCAGCTGGAATCCCAGGTTGGACATCCCGATGCGATAGGAAGACGGGTAAACCGCAACAACTTTCAACTCCGACCCCGTTCCGGGAGGAATCCGGCATATTTCCCGATCTTTCAGGCGGGTCGGATCGGGAAAATGCTTTTCAGTCACGAATCTCAGTCGGCTTTGCGACGTAAGAATGCGGGTATCATATAATTGGACACTTCGATGGCGATGGTTCCCTTGTCCAGCTCCGGTTGTCGTTTGAAGTGTCCGCTGCCGAGATCCCGCCGTTTGTAGGAGGGCAGTTTCTGGGAACCGGCATCGGATTCTCCGGGTTCAGGCAGTTCGAGTTCCGGTTGGGGAAGCGTTCTGAGGGGGTGGATATCGGGTTGTTTGGAGATCTCCGGTTTCCGGGAATCCGGTTTCGGGGCGTTGATAGCCCGGGATGCAACGGTATCCGGGACGGGATCATTCAGATCGAGTTCGGGGTGAGCGACCGATGGTTTGACTGAAGTTTCGGTATCGGTGCGGTGTTGCGAAACCGTTTCCGCTGCGGATTGCCCGGTTGTTTCCCCGGGAGATGCATCGTTCCGGCAGGAGACCGGTTCCAGCAGGGCTGGCGGGAGGGATTCCACGGCGGGCTGATCCGATTGCCCATCCCGGGCAATTTTCATTACCGGTGTTTCGAGCGTATGCTCCCGTTTCCGCAGTTCGAATGAAACCGGTTCTCTCTTGATCCTGGCGGATTCGAAACCTGTGGCAATGACCGTTGCTTTGGCCTGGTTTTCGTAGTTTTCCGAGATGACGGCTCCGAAAATGATATTGGCTTCGGGATCGCATATTTCGTTTATCAGCTGGGCTGCTGCATCGGTTTCCATCAGCGTCAGGTCTTCACCGCCGGTGAGATTGATCAGAATCCCTCTGGCGCCGTTCACGGTCAGATCATCGAGCAGCGGGGATTCGATGGCGCGTCGAACGGCCTCGGTCGCCTTGTTGGGTCCGATCCCGGTTCCGGTTCCCATGAGTGCTTTGCCCATGTCTGACATGATGGTTTTAACGTCGGCAAAATCAAGATTAATCAAACCGGGTACGGTAATCAGATCCGATATTCCCTGAACCGCTTGACCCAGGACTTCGTCGGCGAGTATGAATGCTGCTTTCAGGGTGGTATTTTGTTCCACGGAGGCCAGGAGTTTCTGATTGGGGATGGTGATCAGGGTATCGACGAATTCCTCCAGATCCCGGATACCGGAATCCGCGATTTCTGTTCTGCGGCGGCCTTCGAACCGGAATGGTTTGGTCACAACGGCAATGGCCAGCGATCCCAGTTCCTTGGCGATCTGGGCCACCACGGGAGCACCTCCGGTTCCGGTGCCGCCACCCATTCCGGCGGTGATGAACACCATATCGGCACCTTCCAGAAGCGATCGTATGGCTTCGTCGTCT
Organism: candidate division CSSED10-310 bacterium; assembly: GCA_016927905.1. GTDB lineage: Bacteria > CSSED10-310 > CSSED10-310 > CSSED10-310 > JAFGJC01 > JAFGLW01. The sequence continues at coordinate 57,108 of JAFGLW010000013.1, forward strand.
TCCAGAGCCGCTTCTCTGCCGATTTTGGGATTACCGCCGGCTCCAAGGCCTCGGGTGAGATTGGCACCCAATTGAACCGTTTTGGGAGCTTTGCTGCCGGAAAGGGCCTGAAGATCGGTGTTGCAGGCGATGAAATCAATGCCGGCCAGATTCAGATCGATCATCCGATTAACGGCATTGCAGCCACCGCCGCCAATGCCGATGACTTTGATGATGGCGTGTGTCGATGATGGTGTTTCAATACTGTACTTCATTTTCTGAAACCTCCCAATCGAAACAGAGTGGAATGTTTGAAAAATCGGGATATCGGATGAACGGGCATCTGACCAAACGATCTGGCCGTCGGGTGTCTTTGACCGTAAAGAGCCAGGCCGACGGCATTGGATGTCAGTGCCGCCGGAGCGAGATTCGGCAAACCCTCAATCTCCCTGAGATTCCCCTGAATAACGGGCAGCTGAAAATGCTTTTCAGCCAGCTCTTTCACTCCGCGTATCAGAGATCCGCCGCCGGTCAGAATGACTCCAGCATGGTAATCATTTTTATCCAGATGACCGTGGAACGTCTGGGCAATCATATCCAGAATTTCCTCCATCCTGGGTTGAATGATCTCCGTAAGCAACTGCTGGGTTATTTTTCTGCGGGTCCGGCCGCCGCCCAGAGGCGTAATTTCCATTTCCAGTTCTTCATCGGCCAGTTCCGGGATGGCTCGTCCGTGCTTGATTTTAATTTCCTCGGCATCCCGTATGGGTGTTCGGACGCCGATTGCGATATCAGATGTGACCGAATCCCCTCCGAAATCCATGGCGGTCAACAGCAGGATGCGATTATTCCGGATTGCAGCCAGTGATGAATAACCGCCGCCGATATCGACCAGCCAGACGCCCAGCTCCTGTTCATCCTGAGTGATCAATGATTCCATGGATGCCATCGGATCGATCACCAGGTGCACTGCTTTCAACCGGGATTTGGCAACACCGAATAGGATGCTGTCGACGGTCCGGCGGGGGGCATAAATCTGGTGCATCCGTACGCCCAGAGATGAACCAATCATCCCGACAGCCGAACGGATCCCGCGCTGATCGTCCAGAAAGAATTCTTCCGGAATGGAATGGATCATAATCCAGTCTTCATCATCCACCAGCCTGGACGAATGCAGAAGCTGCTGGATGTGCCTGTGTTTTACTTCACGTTTCCCGCCCATCTCGATCCGATGCTCGCCGGATTCCGACCGGATTGAACCGGCCGGGAGATTCACGACAACGTCATGGACGTGGTATTTGACCAGGGATCTGAGTTCCTCGAGACATTCCTGTACGACCGAGGTCATCACTTCCAGATTCACGATCGCCCCGTCCCGCATGAACCGGCAGCGTTTCTGGCTGAATCCCAGAAGCTGAGGGGGGCTGCCGGATTCCGTTCCGACCAGCGCAGCGGCTATTTTCGTCGATCCGAGATCAAGTCCGGCGGTTATCACATTCACGCTCCGCATGAGCACTCACATTTCCGGCGATCCGTCACCGGTACCGATTCGTTCGGCGCCGAATTCATCCAGGATCGCCACCTCGATATCCAACAGGATTCCATACCGCGCGGATACTTCCCTGCGAATCCGGCGGATCAGATTCAACACGTCGCGGGCTGTGGCATTGTCGCGGTTGACAATGAAATTCGCGTGTTTCCGGGACACTTCCGCACCGCCCGCGCGCAGTCCTTTCAATCCAAGGCTGTCGATCAAACGCCCGGCACCTTCTCCTTCGGGATTTTTAAAAGTGCAGCCCGCTGAAGCCTCGTCCAGCGGCTGGGACTGAATCCGCCGGTTATTGAAATAATTCATCGACTCGAGAATTGTCTGCGAGCGCTCCCCGCGCAACTGAACAGTCATTCCGGTGATGATTCCCGACCGGTTCGAGATACCCGAGCGGTATCGGGAGGGGATATCTTTCACGGTGAACGGGCTGCCGTCCAGATGTATTCCGTCGATATGAATGATTCTGTCCAGAAATGATATTCCGAAGGCACCGGCGTTGACGAACGCCGCTCCCCCTGCGGTACCCGGAATACCCGCAACCGGTTCCACGCCGGACAATCCGTGTTTCAACGCGGTGTCGGCCAGTTTTTTCATGGTCGCGGCGGCACCCGCTTTCAAGTTTGTCCCATCCGGTTTCACCGCATCAAAATCCCTGCCCAGCCGGATTATCACGCCCCGATATCCGGAATCGCTGAACAGGATATTTGTCCCCCCGCCGATAATCAGACACTTCAGACCCTCCCGGTTCACGATCGTCAGCAGGCTGTGCAGAGACGGTTCATCCCGGGGCAGGGCAAACCAGTCCGCATTCCCGCCGATCTTCCATGATGACAGCGAGCTCAGGGGAACATCCGGGCGGATGGTTCCGACAAATTCACGACCCAGTTCGCAGGCCAGATCGAGCCGGACGGGAGTCATGATGCAAACCCCTGTTCCGCGAGAACGATGCGGGCACATCGGCGATCGTCGAACGGGTATTTCCGTCTTCCGATCACCTGGTAATCTTCATGTCCCTTCCCAGCGATGACAACTGCATCCTGCGGCTGTGCAGACTGGATGGCTTCCCGTATGGCTTCCGTGCGGTCTTCCACCGTCTTGAATGCCCGCCCCCGGATCACTCCCGGCAAAACGTCTTCAATGATCCTGGACGGCGTTTCGGTGCGGGGATTGTCGGATGTAATGATCGTGTAATCGGCGAGCCTGGTGACTGCTTCCGCCATCCGGGGACGTTTTGTCCGATCCCGGTCTCCGCCGCAACCGAAAACGGCGATCAACCGACCGCGAACAAGAGGTTTAAGGGAAGCCAGGAGATTGGTCAGGGCATCGGGTGTATGGGCGTAATCCACAATGACCAGAAAAGGCTGGCCGCAATCGATCCGCTCCATTCTCCCGGGAATCGGTTTGCAACGGGGAATGGATTCGACAGCTGTTTTGGGTGGAGCGCCCAGGATGCATGCAACCGCCACGGCAGCCAGGACGTTTGATATGTTATGCCGGCCGGGCAGCGGCACCTGCACGATCTCCCGGATCCAGGGACTGACCAGGTGAAAACGGCTCCAGGAAACATCATTCTCCACCGATTCCGCCCGGATATCTGCGCGGGAGTCGAACCCGTAATAGAGTATCCGGCAGGATGGTGGTGTCGCATTCCTGAATGTATCCGCGGCGGGATCGTCCCGGTTCAGTACCGCCGTTCCGCGATTTTCAGGAAGCTGCCGGAACAGGCCGCATTTGGCATCCAGGTATCGATCCATGGTTTTGTGAAAATCAAGATGATCCTGGCTCAAATTTGTAAAACAGGCCGCATCGAAATCGATGGTATCGACCCGGTGCCAGGCGGCGGCATGCGATGAAACCTCCATGACGGCATGACTCATCCCCCGCTGAATGAACCAGTTCAGTGCAGCCTGAAGATCCGGTGATTCCGGCGTGGTGACTCCGGTCTTCAGGCATTCCGTTCCGGCCGCAACACCCAGGGTTCCCACGGATCCGCATGACAGGCCGCATCCGTCGAGAATTTCCCGGACCATATGGGTTACCGTTGTTTTCCCGTTCGTTCCGGTGATTCCGGCGATTTTCAGATGCCGGGACGGTGACCGGTACAGGCGATCGGCGATACGGGCCAGGGCGGCCCGGGGATCGGTGGAAGATAGAATCGTGAGTCCGGGTATGGCCTGAATGGAGTTTTCCCGGCTGATCAATGCGGCACGAGCGCCCTGTTCGGCTGCATGCCGGATGAACATCGATCCGTCCGTGACCGATCCTTTCAGAGCCGCAAAAAGATCTCCGTTCCGAACCCGCCTGGAATCGGTGGTTAACCCTGAAATAAGAATCCGCGGATCACCCTGAACGGTCAGGTCCGGACAGGATGAAATCAGATCCGAGAGGATCAATGGTTCGATGGATTCCGTGTGATTGATTTCCACCATTTCAATCGGCTTTCACTTTCCGGGCACATCTCAATTTTGCAGATCGAGATCTCGGATTCCGGTTCATCTCAGACTGCCCGGGTTCTTCGGGCCGTCGAGTCAGTATTTCCAATTTTCTGACCGGATTGCACACACATACCGGCAGCCCGTCCGGGCACCGGCATTTTCCGGTTTGATCCACCATGAAACGCTTGACGATTCTGTCCTCCAGGGAGTGGAACGATATGACCACCATCCGTCCGTCCGGCGCGAGCAGATCCAGGGCAACGCCCAATCCCGCTTTCAGATGCTCCAGTTCCTCGTTCACGGCGATTCGCAGCGACTGAAAAACCTGGGTTGCGGGATGGAGATGCCCGTCGGTTTTCGGAACCGCAGCTGATATGCAGCCGGCAAGATCCCTTCCGGATCTTAACGGCCTGACGCCCCGTCGCCGGACGATCGCTTGGGCAATCCGCCTGGCGTATCTGGCTTCACCATATTCGCGAAAAACGGTCTCCAATTCTCCGGCACCCCAAGAATTCACGATTTCAGATGCGGTGATCCCGCCTTCCAGCGGATTGAATCGCATGTCCAGCGATTCCGGATCGTTGAACGAAAACCCCCTGCCAAAGCTTTCCAGCTGATCGGAGGAAGTCCCGAGATCCATCAGAAAACCCATCACCGGTTTTAATCCAACCTCGCCGACAATCCGGTTCCGATCCGCATAGCTACCGTTGACCAACCGGATTTTCTCATCCGATCCGGCCATCCGGCGTCGTACCCGTTCGATTGATGCCGGGTCACGATCCAGTCCCAGAATGGACACATTCTTTGAAACCACCTTCAACAAAGCAACGGCATGACCTCCCGAACCAAGCGTACCATCTATGATGACCCCGTCGGAAATCCCGCCCAACCAATACAGCACCCGATCCATCATAACCGGGTGATGTGCCATTTATATGCGTTCTCTCTTCAAAAACCGGCGATGCCGGCTAGGTTCCGTTTGCCATTTCATCCGCAAGTTCTTCGAGTGAAGGCGATTCGCCCGTCACTTTTTCCCACCTTTCAGGATTCCAGATTTCAACCTTGTTGATCGCTCCGATGATCATCACATCACGATCAATACCCGCATACTCCTTCTGATCCGGGGACAGATTGATCCGGCCTTCCGGATCGACAACCACCTGATCCGACCGCATTCCCCAGAACCGCTGAAGTTTCCGGGTCCGCTCTGCAAACGGAGAAAGCGCGTCGATGGCGGTTTCCACCTGAGTCCACATGGATTGGGGATAAAGCTGCAGACACCCATCGATTTTCAACAGTGTGATTTCCATTCCGTTGGTTCCGGTGAGCAGATCCCGCAGTTTTTTGGGTATGCTCAACCGTCCTTTGCCGTCGATCTGCTTGCGTGTGATTCCAGTCAATCCAGTCAATCTGCCGGTTCTCCCCGGTGCACAACCGATACCCCATCTCCCGATTCAGAGTGGGAAAAATCGGGAATAATTGGGATTTTATGGGATTATCGCAAATCGTCGGTCAAACTGTCAATAGGGGATTGTTCTATAGCCTCGCTTACGAGATGTTCTATTTGCCAAATCCTCACGAAACAATTAGAATAGCGACGTAGATTAAATCCGGAGAAAATCAGAGAGGTGGAGAATGTCTGCAGGTGAAGCCAGCAAGCAGGTCCATAAGCAGCGCCAGTATCCGCGAAAACCGATCAAGACGAATGTGTATTATCAATACAACAATGTTCGACTGAACCGGATTTACGCCGGATCGGGGCACACGGTCAATTTATCCATGAAAGGAGCTCTGATCCGGATCGAGAACTATCTGCCGCCGCGGGCGGAAGTGGAGCTTTATATTACGATGAAGGATGGGAAAGAAGTCAGCACGCTTTCCCAGGTTATCCACTGTCATCGGGTCGCCTACAATGTGTATGAAGTGGGTGTTCAATTTCTGAGGGTCGGAAAGAGCAAGCAAGCGGCCTTGTGAGCTGTATTGATTGTTTGCCGGGCGATCTGATATTTTCCCGGCCGTGAACACACTTTGCGATCTTGGATTGTCGGTATTCATCCCCGCACATAATGAGCGTGAGAATCTGGAGCCTCTGATCCGTTCCTTTGCCGAAATTCTCCCCGGTCTTTCACCGGATCCAGAGCTGTTAATAATTGATGACGGCAGTGATGACGGGACCGGGGAGCTGGCGGATGAACTGGCCCGGACCATCCCGTTTTTAAAGGTGGTGCATCATCGGGTGAACCGCGGATACGGTGCCGCCCTTCAGAGTGGTTTCCGGGAATCGACTCGGGAACTGGTATTTTACACCGACGGGGACGGTCAATTCAGGAGTGAGGATCTGGCGGGCATTTTACCTTTGATCGAGCAGGCGGATATTGTGAGCTGCTTCCGGACCAGGCGTTGTGACCAGTGGTATCGGAAACTGAACACGACCCTGTTTGAATGGACGGTCCGGTTGTGGTTCGGTTTAAAAGTCAAGGATCCCGACTGTGCGTACAAGATATATCGCCGGAAGGTTCTGGAAACCATATCGATGTCGTCTGTGGGCGCCATGATCGACGTCGAAATGCTTCTGCAGGCGCAACGTGCCGGATTCAGAATCGTCCAGACGGGTGTCACACATCTGCCCCGTCGTTCGGGAGAATCCAGTGGTTCCGACATCCGGGTGATTTTCAGGGCGTTTCTGGAAATCATGAGCTTGTGGCGTCGGCTGGGTTACCGATTCAGGCGTTGACATCCGGGAATTGTCGCGCGTAATTTGGTTTCGGAAGCAGCACCGGAAATTTATAAACCAAGGGAGGCGATCATGAAGTTATCAGCCCGGGCAGTCGGTTTACCGGCCAGCCCGATACGGAAATTGGTGCCGTTTGCGGATGCCGCCAAATCGAGGGGGATCCATGTATATCATTTGAATATCGGGCAGCCCGACATTCGAACGCCCGGATTGTTTCTGGATGGAATCCGGGGTTACCGGGCGGATGTTCTGGCCTACGGGCCTTCGAACGGGCTGCTGTCGTATCGGCAGGCGTTGTGCCGGTATTACGACAGCTGGAACATTCCGTTGACGCCGGATGAGATTTTCGTTACGACAGCGGGATCCGAAGCGTTGTTGTTTTCGATCATCGCAATTGCCGATGCCGGTGACAATGTGATTGTCATGGAACCTTTTTATACAAATTACAATGGATTTGCTGCGATGGTGGATGTCGAAGTCAGGGGCATTCCCACTTCCGCGGATGATGGATTCGCGGTTCCTGCGTCGGAAAAGTTCCTGGAAAAAATCGATTCGCGTACCCGGGGAATTCTATTGTGCAATCCAAATAACCCCACCGGAGCGGTATACCCGGAATCGGATTTGAAGCGCCTGGTCCGCCTGGCCGAGGATCACGATCTGTTCATCATTTCGGATGAAGTGTATCGGGAATTCACCTATGGGGACACTTCCCACACCTCCATTTTACAGATCCCGGATCTGGACGGCCGTGCCGTCATGGTGGATTCGGTGTCCAAGCGGTATTCGGCTTGTGGGGCCCGCATCGGGTGTATTGCCTCTCGAAACCGGGATATATTAACGGCCGTGATGAAAATGGGACAGGCCCGTCTGTGTCCTCCCACGCTGGAACAACTCGGAGCGTCTGCCGCCGTGGACACGCCCGCAGAATATTTCCAGCGGGTCATCTCGGAATATGAACTCCGGAGAGACACTCTTTTCGGGGGACTGATGGAGATTGACGGAGTATTCTGCAGGAAACCGGACGGAGCATTTTACATGATGGTTACCCTTCCCGTCGACGACTCCGACCGGTTCTGCCAGTACATGCTTGAGGATTTCGAATTGAGCGGGCGCACGGTCATGATGGCCCCGGGAGCCGGTTTTTACGCCACACCGGGTCTTGGTTTGGACCAGGTTCGGATGGCGTATGTGCTGAAACAGGAGGATCTGGTTGCTTCGGTCGAAATTCTGAGGGAAGGTTTGCGTTCGTATTCAGGCGGGTAGACGGCATCGGGATGGACGCAGACGGAAAGATCAGACAGTATTGGAAGTGGCTGTGGACGGGATACCGCAGCGGATCCTGGAACATGGGATGCGACGAATGGCTTCTGGAGACATCCGGGGAGCGGCAGGGGCCGGTTCTGCGTTTCTTTGGCTGGGATCCCCCCACGCTTTCGATTGGCCGTGCCCAGCCTCTTGACCGCCATGTCGACCTGGAGCGGTGCCGACGGAAGGGGGTGCCGGTTATCCGGAGGATGACCGGGGGCAAGGCGGTATATCACGACCGGGAACTCACCTATTCGATCATCGGATCATCCGGATGTTTTCCTTTTGACGGAAATCTGCTGTCTTCATACCGGATCATTGCTCTCGGATTTCTGAAGGCGTTTCGAGGGATGGGTATCGATGTCCGGATGGCAGAGCCCCGTCCGGGGAGTTCCGGTGGTGCGGTTACCTCGTGTTTCGCGCAGCCGTCCGCTTATGAGATTCTGGCGGCGGATCGGAAAATCCTGGGATCCGCTCAAAAAAGGACCCGTAACGGCGTTTTACAGCATGGTTCCCTGCTGCTCGACTACCGTCATGCCGATTGGCTGGAACTGATGAAACGACGTGGGGATGAATCTGCGGATCGAGTGACCTCGATTCTTCGGGAAACGGGCCATATTCCGCCGGTGGATGCACTCATGACGACCATCCGGGAAGGATTTGCCCAAAGCCATGGTATTCAATTCGAACCGTTGCTGGTGACCGATGAAGATGCTGTGCGGATTGAGCATCTTGCATCCGGAGGATACCCGGACCTATCGTTCCCGGATGGTTGTGAACGTCTTGACACAATCTGAGTATCCCGGTACGCTTTTGATTACCGATCTTTGTCTTCGAGAGGAAGAAAAATGGCCATTAACAAACAAAAAATATTGAAGAATGCCGCAAAATATACCAAGAAGAATCAATACGAAAAAGCGATTGCGGAATATCGGAAGCTGACTCAGGAGGATTTTGGTGAACCGAGTCTGGCAAATGTGCTTGGCGATTTACTGATACAGTCCAAAAAAATAAACGAAGCGCTGGCGGAATATGAGAAAGCCGGTCAGTATTATGAGGAAAAGGGATTTCTTCCCAAGGCGCTGGCGATCTACAAGAAGATCCTGCGTCACGATCCCAAGCTTCCCCGGATTTACGAAAAACTGGCGCAATTGTATTCCGATCAGGGATTGATTCAGGATGCCATCACCCAGTATGAATTCCTGGCAAAGCACCATGAGCATGAAGGGAAAACCGAGGATGCCCTGGATGCCTACCGTCAAATAGCGGATCTGGATCCCTCTAATCTGGCCATTCGGGAGAGACTGGCCACGTTGTATTCCCAGCAGGGATTTCCCGAAAAGGCGTGCGCGGAGCGGGTCAAGGTCGGGGAGCGATATATCAAGAGGGGGGAGATCGATACGGCAATCCGGAATTTTGAGATGGGGCTGCAGGAGGTCGAGGGGGATGATGCGGCGTTGAGCGGTATTGTATCGGCCTATCTCACCGACAAGCGGACGGATGAAGCCATTCAGGTTTTGAAGCAGCTGCTGGAAAAAAATCCCCGGAACATCGGTGCATTGAGTACTCTGGGTCGTGTTTACATGGATTCGGGAATGCTGGATGAAGCGGTGGAGGTCTTCAACAAGGTTTTTGAGCTGGATCCGTCGCAGGAGGGTGTAAATGAAATACTCGGCCGGATCCACATTCTCAGGGGCAATTATCCGGAAGCGTTCAAGAGATTGAAGGACATCATCAATGTTGCCATGGAGCGGGAAGAGTATGAACGGGCACTGGGTATCCTGAGCCAGCTGCAGGAGCTGGAACCGGCCAATATCGCCATTCGGGAGAGGAAGATCGAGATATTTCAGAAACTGGACCGGGATGAGGATCTCAAAACCGCCTTCAGGGACCTGGCTGAGATTTATTATGAAAAGGGTAGGTTGGAGGAGGCCTACAATATTTATGAGCGTCTTTTCTCCATGGATCCCCATGACAACCCGGTCAAACAGCGGTTCAATCAGATTTCCATCGAGCTGCGGGGACGGCCCATCGAGATCGGGAAACTGGTGGAGAAGCCCAGATTCGAGACCGTTGTGGAAGAGGATGTTCTGGAGGAGAAAGATCTGCTGGAAATGAGTCTTGATACGTTGAATCTGGATGATGAGGCCGCTTCGCTTGAATCCCTGTTCGACACCTCCGAGATCGAGAAGATATCCATGCCGGTTTTCCTCGATGAACCGGAAAGACCCGGGGAAATCGTGCCGGCGGCTGTCGGCGATGATGTTTTCTCTCTGGAGGGGGAGGATGAAGCGGATCTCAGTCCGGCGGAGGCAGTTGAAGTGCCTGCCGAGGAGCAGGTCCGCGAATTCCGTATCAAGGCGGGAGTCTTCATGAAGTATGGATTGTTGGAGAAGGCTGCGGAGCGGTTGAAGACCATTCTCCAGATTGTACCGGAAGATGATGAATCCATGGAAAAACTCATGGAGGTGTATGAACGGGCGGGTGAACCCGGCAAGGTTGCCGAGATCGGGACCCGACGGGTGGATATGGCGCTTGCGGCGGGGGATAAGAAACGGGCCGGGAACCTGTTGCGGGAAGCTTTGAAACTGGCTCCGGACAATGAATTATTGCTGGAGCGGATGGCCGATCTGGAATTGACTGGCGAAGTGGAGGAACGGGTGCCGGCGGGCGATTTTGTCCCCCTGCAAGATATCAGCGGTCCGGGGGTGTCGGATGCCGAACCGTTCGCGGAGATTCCCGTGGAGGAGGCCGAAGTGGAGTATCCTTCGGGAGGAGATACCGCGGCTCTGGTTGAGATCGCCACCGAGCCGGAACGGGTGGAGAGTATCCAGGGTTTGGAGGTGGGTTCCGAACTGTCCAGTGATCTGGCCGAAGTGGTCAGGGAATTCCGTGAGGGCCTGGTGAGCAGGCATGAGACCCGGGATGTTGAAACCCATTACAATCTGGGTCTGGCATACAAAGAGATGGGTTTGTGGGATGAGGCCATTGAGGAATTCAAATTAACCCTGGATTTCCCGTCTCATATGACGGAAGGCGCCGATCTTCTGGCCATGTGCTATCTGGAGAAGGGGGAACATACGAAGGCGGCATCCGTCCTGAATAAAGTCCTGAAGAACAAGGATCTGTCCACCGATCAGAAACTCGTCCTGAATTACGACCTGGGAGTGGTTTACAAGGAGGCCGGTCAGACCTCGGAAGCGAAGGATATCTTCACGGAGATCAAGAAAACAAACAAGAACTACAGAGAAGTGGGCAGACTGCTCAAGGAACTCGGAAAGTAGCTCCCGAACCGTTACTTTATCTTGACGGATAATGGTTGTTTTGATAACACTTGACTGATCCGGTCTTCTGGAGTCTGTTTTCGAGCGGGAGTAACTCAGCTGGTAGAGTGGCAGCTTCCCAAGCTGCAAGTCGCGGGTTCGAATCCCGTTTCCCGCTTTTTGGTTCCCGGACTGGAGAAATCCGGAACGGGATGAACCCGGGTGTTGAAAATTTTTTCAGGAGTCATAAATCATGTTAGCGATCTTTAGGACACCGAAATCGGGAAAACCTGAAGGGCAGATGGAGGGGAACCGGCAGCAGATCACCCGTCCGTCTCCGTCACCCCAGACATCTCCACCGTATGGCGGCGATGATAGGCCGTCGAGAAATATCCCGTTGAAGCAGACACCCGACGGCATCCTGCATTCGATGGGTTCGGGACCCTCCACCACTTTGATCGGCAAGGGTCTTGTCTTTCAGGGTGAGATCGAGGGCAGCGGTTCCGTTCGCGTCGAAGGCCGGTTTGTCGGTAAACTCCGAATCAGCAACGAGGTTATCATCGGGGAAGAAGGGCTTGTTGAAGGGGATATCCAATCGAAAACCGTGTCGGTACTGGGCAAACTGAAAGGAAATGTCTCCGCGGAAGACAAGATCACAATCGACGTTTCCGGGTCCATGATCGGCGACATCTCAGCTCCCAGAGTCGTGGTGGCGGAAGGCGCGGTATACAAAGGTAAAATCGACATGGAATCCAAAGTGAAGCCGGTCGAAGTCAAACAGCGAGAACCCGAGACCAAGAAAGAAAAAGCGGATCAGCCGAAACCCAAGGCCGGCCAGCCCGTTGATTCGCCGGAGCCTGAAGAGGCGAGTGGTTAACGCTTCTTTTAACAATGCATGATATTTAAAATCCGCGTTGCCAAAACGGCGGGATTCTGTTTCGGTGTGCAGCGGGCCCTGGATCGCATCGTTTCACTGATAAACCGTGACGGTTCACCGGTTCTGACTCATGGTCCGTTGATCCATAACGAGATCGTGCTCAATGTCCTGAGGAAACGGGGTGTCCGGGAGTTGGACCGGGCGGAGGATCCCGCAGGCAAGACTGTCGTGATCCGGGCGCATGGCGTCAGCCCGGCAGTTCTGGATGAACTTAAGCGGATGAATGTCACCCTGTGCAATGCAACCTGCCCGAAAGTCGCTCAGGTTCAGGTTACGGTCAAGAAATTCAGTGAACAGGGTTACACCATCGTCATCGTCGGTGACCGGGGTCATGCGGAGGTTGAAGGTCTTCTGGGATACGCACCGGATCGCAGCGTTGCGGTTTCAGGCAAGGAAGATATCGCATTGATCCCGACCGGCGGGAAAATCTGTGTGGTGGCTCAGACGACCCAGAGTCGCACAATCTATGAAGAAACCGTCGCTGAAATCCGCTCCAGATTTTCGGAATGCCTGGTATTCGACACCATCTGTGATGCCACCGCTGAACGTCAGAAGGAAACCATCGAGCTCGCCCGGAAATCCGACCTGATGATTGTAGTAGGGAGCAATTCCAGTGCAAACACCAAGCGGCTTGCGGATATCTGCAGGGCGGAATGCCGGACATTGTTGATCAATTCCGCGGACGACCTGAATTACGATATGCTCAAAGACGCCCGCAGGATCGGCGTTACAGCGGGCGCTTCGACGCCCGCGTGGGTTATCAGCAAGGTTGTGGACCGGGTCCGCAGGATCGGCTGGTATCATTCCCGCCCGGTTTTCCGGGCCGGATGGCGCATTCTGGAGACCCTGTATCACACCCAGGCGCTATTCGGGCTGTCCGTTGCCGCGATGGCGGTCGGCCTGGTGAATCTGATCGGCATATCACCATCGCCGGGCCATGCATACATCGTGTTATGGGGCAGCCTGTTTTGGTCGGTCATCAATATGCTGGCCGACCGCCGGGATCGGCAATCCGGAGACGACCGGTTCATCGACCCGGTCCGCAGGCATCAGAACCGGGCTTATGCTCTATTCGGCATGCTTTCCGTACCGGCTCTGATCCTGGCGGGATCACACAACATCGGTTCCGGGCTGCTGGTCTTGCTGTTCGCGTTCCTGGTTGTGTTATACACCGGATTTGAATCCGCTCACCTGACGCTGCCGCCCGGATTCGGGCCGCTGCGCAAAAGCCCGTTTCAGAGGAACGCTGCAGCCGGTTTCATGATTGCATTGATCGCCGTGGCGTATCCAATGACCGCAACCGCTTCCGCATCCCTGACCGGATGGATTTACTTTCTGTTTGTAATGCTCCTGATCTGGATTCGAATGACCCTGCTGGATCTTCGAACCATCCAGATGGACATGATCTCAGGCAACACCACGCTCCCGGTCAGACTGGGAATTCAGAATACGTTCATACTGACTTATGCAGTTCTGGGATTTTGGCTGCTCATTTCCCTGGTTCCCATATTCCTGGAATCCGTTGGTCCGCCCCGAGCTCTTCTGGCGCTGGTCCCCCTTTATTATCTGGGGTATCTGTTCAATTTTCAGCACCGGTTGATTCTTCTGAGCATGACTTCCGACGCGTCCGCCGACGTGGGATTGATCCTAACGGCCGTCCTGGTATGGATGGCTTCTCTGTTTCCATTTTAATCTTGCATTGTGAACTGAACGGCTGATTGACCTGGACTGATCGGGGCCCGTCTAGTTCCAGGTGAAATATTCCGTGTCGTAACCCAGCAGTCCCGTATTGTCCAGCAGAGCTCCCCAGAATGTCGCCTCCCCCGAACCCGCTCCCGAAGGCCAGGCGAATTCCGGCAGAACCGTCATCGTTTCAAAGGAATTCTCGGGCAGCGTTCTTTCCATGAAATCCGTATCGGTAGCAAATGAAGGATAGAAAAAGAACAAGCCATATGCTTCCAGAATGACGAATACGCTGACATCGATCTCAGAGCCCGGATTCATGAGAACCGCGTTCACTTCGCAAAAGTCACCCGCCAGCAGATCCAAATCGGAAAGCGTGATATCGATGGCGGGCTGCTCGTAACGCAGAACAATTCCGCCGTCGCACACCGCCCAGCCCCTGGACATGTCGATTAGATTGATTTCGTTGATCTGCCTGGTTGTCACGGCGGAAATCTTATGCCATCCGAAAATCGTTTTCTCGATCATCTGGCCCTCTTTCCCAACGAAAAAACCCACGGTTTCGTGGATGGCCAAATCAAACATCCAGGGGGCGTAATCGGTATATTCCGTGTTCCAGTCCGTTCCCGATTTTTTGTAGATTTTCACCAGATCCCACCCGGGCAGCCGCATCCCGCCGATGACCGGCGCTCCGTCCTCGTCGAAACACACGCAGAAAAGCTTGGTCGATTCCGCCAATGGAGCGGTATCCTGAGTCCATGCAGCGCCGTCATAGTGCAGCCGGAATCCATCCCCTCCGACCACCCATATATCCTGAGGTCCCAGCGCGGCCATATCGGCCATATTGGCGGCAGTGTTCTGATACACTTCGGTCATTTCCGTTCCGTCCCAGTGCAGGATCATTCCTCCGGGAAAAATACCGTAGCCGACGAAATAAACATTTTCCGCATCGAATGCCAGCAAATCCTCGTAGCTGGTCTGCTGTTCCAGGTCGGGTACGGGGTCCCAGATACCATCATGATAATGCAGGATCAATCCTTCATCGCCGACCACCCAGCCTTCTTCAGAACTCAACATGTCGATATCGTTCAGATTGTTTTCAATTCCCGTATCCATGATATTCCAGCCAGTCCCATCGTAATGCAGTACCATTCCGTCGACACCCGCCACCCAAACGTTCTCATCGTCCAGGATATCCAGCCCGGTCAGGTGTGCCGTCACGCCGGTGTCGATGGCCTGCCATCCTGCCGAACCGGCACAACACCCAAATACGATCACTGCAACAATCAGATGCTTCATTTTTCTGATCCTCCTTTTAAACTCATCTGAAGTTTATTTAAAGATTTCGGTGGATCGATGTCAAATGAAGCCGACATCATCTTGAAGCTGATCGGAGCAGATGATAGCATCCATTGGATTGCCGGAACATGGTCGAAGGGAGAAAGAGTTTTCGGTGTGGAAGGATATTGTTGAGATCGTCAGATATCGGGCGCTCATTTCAGCCCTGGTATCCCGCGAATTGAAGGCGCGATACCGGGGCTCGCTGCTGGGATTTCTCTGGTCACTGCTCAATCCTCTGCTGCTCATGCTGGTCTACTGGCTCGTTTTTTCGATCTACATGCGATTCGGCATGAAGAATTACCATGTGTTTTTATTCTGTGGTTTATTGCCATGGGTATGGTTTTCATCGTCCGTTCTGGAAGGCTGCAATTCGATCATTTCCGGGTCCAATCTTGTCAAAAAAGTGTTGTTCCCGGCGGAAATCCTGCCCATCGTGGTGATCATCGCCAACCTCATTCATTTCCTGCTGGCCATACCCATCCTGATTTTTTTCCTGTTGGTGTCCGGAATTCCCATCGGTATCAATATCGTATGGTTTCCGGTTATCGTGTTGGTTCAGTTCATTTTCACCATGGCTGTGGTGCTGCTTCTGGCGGCATTATCCGTTCATTATCGGGATATCCAGCAGATACTGAACAACCTGGTCACATTATGGTTTTTCCTGTCGCCCATCATCTACCCCATGTCCGGATTACCGTCGGGAGCTCAGAAATATCTGTGGCTGATGGATCTCAACCCCGTAGCTCACCTCATGGTCGGTTATCATCGATCGTTTCTTCAGTTGATGGACGATGGTTCAGGTATGTTGTCATTCAACCGGGCGATGCCCTGGGAGGGATTGGGGGGGGTGGCTCTCTTTTCGATTGTTTTTCTGGTGATCAGTTACCGGATATTCGGGCATTTCAAGGTGTCTTTTTCCGAGGAGGTCTGATGCAGAGCCCCGCAATCCGCATCACCGACGTCACCAAAGCATTCAAAAAACACCATCGCCGCAGGCATTTTCTGACTTTGAAAAGCAGCCTGATCCGGGATATCTGGAAAACCAGGAGAGAGGAGGAGGATCTTTTCTGGGCCTTAAGGGGGATCACGCTGGATGTGCAATGCGGGGAAACGCTGGGGTTGATCGGTTCCAACGGATCCGGTAAATCCACATTGCTCAAGATTATTGCCGGCATATTGAAACCGACCGCGGGCAGGCTGCACATCAACGGGCGCTTGTCGGCTCTGATCGAGCTGGGCGCCGGATTTCACCCGGAGATTTCCGGAAGAGAAAATGTATTCATCAATGGAATCATGCTGGGGTTGAGCAAACATGAGATCACCCGGAAATTCAATGAAATAGTTGATTTCGCGGAACTCTGGGAATTCATCGACAATCCCGTCCGGACATATTCGTCCGGGATGTTCATGCGGCTGGGGTTTTCCGTGGCGATACATGTCAATCCGGAGATCCTGCTGATCGATGAAATCCTGGCTGTGGGCGATCAGGCATTCGTTCACAAATGCCTTGAACGGATCTTCGATTTCAAACGTCGGCGTAAAACGATCGTGATCGTATCGCATGATCTTGCCTCCGTCGAAAAACTCTGTTCCCGGGTTGTCTGGCTGTCGAAGGGAGAACAGAAACTGGTGGGAGCGTCCAGGGAGGTCATCGACGCCTATTTGGTTTCCATTGCCGAACGGGAGGAAGAGCGGTTTGCCACCCGGCACCAGCAGATCCTGGAATCGCTGGAAAAAAGCAAGAATCAGGAGGAAATCGAATGCGGGGAAACGGAGACTTCTGTGGGCGAAACGGAGGATCGCCGGGGCCCGAAGCGGTGGGGTACCCGGGAGATAGAAATCGTTTCCGTACGTTTTCTGGATGGTCAGGGGACCGAACGTCATGTGTTCCAATCCGGGGAACGGGTGGATGTCCAGATCGATTATTATGCTGGCAGGGAAGTGGCAAAACCGGTCTTCGGGATCGGTTTTTATCTTCCGGATGGGACCTGGTGTTACGGGACCAATACGCGGATTGAAGGTATCGAGATCGATTCGGTTCAAGGCAGCGGGCGGATCCGTATTTCTTTCCAGGAGCTTAGATTTGTTGAAAACACTTATCTGGTCAGTGTGGCGGTGCATGCTGAAGATGAGACACCCTATGATTATCACAACAAACTGTATCAACTGGCTGTGCGTTCGAGGATCAAGGAGGCCGGTATATACCGGGTCTCCCATGAATGGGATTTCTCCGACGGTCCGCACAGGATTCGTTCCGTGAGTGACGAATCGGAGGGGAAGGATGGTCAATGAAGGAACCGGAGAATCTATCCGATCGGATCCGGGATCGGATCCGGGAGCATGAACGGGAGCATCCGGGAGATCTGATGAGTTTTCTGGGTCCGGAGGATACGGCGTCACCGTCCCGGAATCCGGATACCGACAAAAGGGCGTTCAGTGACGTTCGGCGGCGGTATGAAGATGAACTGGACCGGATCAACCGGATCCATGTGACCGATACCGATCTCCGGACGGAATCCAGCCTGGATGCCGTTCTTGCCGAATTGAACACACTGGTCAATCAGGATGTCGGCTCCGGCGGTCGCTCCGGATGGAGATCCTGGTTCCGGCGCTGGATCAATCGTCTGCTGCGTTTCGGTCTGTCGAAGGAGCTGGGCCGGATCAGCGCGGTTAATTCAGCCGTGACACGGGTGTTGAACGAGCTGTCCGGGCGGGTGCGGAGTGTCGCAGGTCATCAGAGCGAGTTCAATGCATCGACCGCCCTGTTCGGTCAGACCATCGTCCCGGTCATCGATGAGAAGATACGCTATGCGTACGACACTCTCGATAAGGTCATCTCCGAAAATATCCAGATTCTCGTCAAGCGGATGGATATATTGCATGAAGGTCTGGACAGGCGACAGACCGATGTTCTCACCTGGCTGGAAAATACCCATAAGGAACTGGATCAGGTTCTGACCGACTTTCGCATTCTCCAGAAAGAAACCACCCGGGGATTGTCGCTTCAACATCGCAAGATCGATTCGATCACCCGACCGCCTGAATCCCCTGAAATCCCGCTTGTTCCCGCCGATTCCTCCGGACTGGGCGGATACGATTACTATCTGTTTGAACGGGAGAGAAGAGGATCCGAAGAAACGATTCGGAGGAAACAGGCCGAATACATCGATCGATTCCGGAATCACGTTCCGGTGCTGGACATCGGCTGCGGGAGGGGGGAATTCCTGGAACTGTTGAAGGATGCGGGTTTACCTGCAAAGGGTGTGGATGCCAGTCCCGAGATGGCGGGAGTGTGTCTGGAGAAGGGTCTGGATGTCAAGCTCGGCGACGCCGTGAAATCTCTGGTCGATTTCCGGTCGGGGACATGGGGCGGGATCTTTGCAGCCCAGCTCGTGGAACATTTCCCCAGGGGTGTTCTGCGGGAATGGTTCACGGAAGTTTTCAGGGTGTTGAAACCTGGCGGGATCGTTTGCCTGGAAACGATCAATGCGGCGTCGCCATACGCCCTGTTCAATCATTATTTCAGGGATCCGACCCATCAGCTTCCCCTGCATCCCGAAACCTATGTGTTTCTTCTGGAAATTCACGGGTTCGAAAATGTCCGCCTGGAATATCGATCTTCGGTTCTTTCTCCCGGAGATACACCGGATTTCCAGGAATTGCCGGAGGGTGTTCCGGAAAGCGCGGGGAGGATGATACAGGATGTTTCAAGTGCCATAACCCAAATCGAAAAACTCATTTACGCCCCGTGTGATATTGTTGTCACGGGCCGGAAACCGGAGACGGATAATACGTGACATACGGTACCCACGGCAGATATGCGCCGATAAAAAAGCAGCCTTTTACCGGAGAACGCCCCCCCAGGGTGCTGATCTGCGGGGTACAGATCCCTTTTATCACCGGGGGTGCCGAGAGTCATATCGAGTCGCTGAGGCTGCAGCTTCTGAACCGCGGATTCGAAGTGGATGTTGTTCGACTGCCGTTGAAATGGTATCCGCCCCGCCAGATCGTCAGCGATGCAATAGCCTGGCGGTTCCTGGATCTGACACACTCCTACGGACTGCCGGTGGACCTGGTGATCGCCACCCGGTTTCCCTCCTATGCAGTACGGCATCCCAGAAAGATCGCCTGGGTATTTCATCAACACAGGCAGGTTTATGACTTGCTGACGACGGAGCTGACGGATTTCAAAGACCGTCCCGACGACGATCACGTCCGGAAACTGATTTACCAGATGGACCGCCGCTCGCTCCTGGAATGCCGGCACAGGTTCGCCAATTCCAGGAATGTCGCCCGCCGCATGCAGAAATATCTCGGTATCGACAGTGAGCCCCTGTATCATCCTCCCCCCCTGGCCGGCCGGTACCGGTGCGCGGAATACGGCGATTATGTTCTCTCGGTGGGGCGGCTTGAAGTCAACAAGCGGGTGGATCTCCTGATCCGTTCTCTCGTCCATACCCGCCATCCGGTGAAGGCGGTGATTGTCGGGAAAGGTCCCCAGAACGACCATCTCCGTTCCCTGGCAGCGGAGTTCGGACTGACCGACCGCATCGATTTCCGCGGATTTGTGGATGACCGGACGCTTCTCGATCTGTACAGCCGGTGCGGCATCGTCTATTACGCACCTCTGGATGAAGACTATGGATATGTAACTCTGGAAGCTTTTCTGAGCGGCAAGGCGGTCCTGGCGGCCGCCGATTCAGGCGGGGTTCTGGAATTCGTCGGGGACGGGCGGACCGGATATGTCCTGGACCCGGTTCCGGAAAGGTTTTCCGCTGGAATAGATCACTGGTATGAGTCGGCGGACCGAGGGAGAATCATGGGCGAAACCGGTCGAGAAATAGCGGGGGATATCAACTGGGATAACGTTATCGGGCGATTGACATCAATCCTGGATGCGGATCGGGAATCCGGATGAAGATCGCTCTGGTCGGCCCCAGCCCGATACCCTATACGCGGGGTGGTGTCGAAAACCTGCTTCAGGGATTGCACGAAGCCATCAACCGGCTGACGGATCACTCCGCCGAACTCATCAAGATTCCTGTCCGGGAGGACGATTTCCGTTCCGTTCTGCAGGCTTACCGGACATTCTCAAAACTGAATCTGGATCATTTTGACCTGATCCTGACGGTCAAGTATCCGGCATGGATGATCCGGCATTCCAATCACATCGTGTATCTCTGCCATCGTCTCAGAGGTCTATACGATACCTATTCCGACCGGCGGGCGGACGAACGCAGTCCATCCCTTTCGCCGATGCGGTTTCCGGGACCTCTGATCCGGCGGATTGTCCATATGCTGGACAATCGCGCTTTATGTCCGGAGCGGATTTCCCACATGTTCTGTATTTCAGGCACCGTTGCAGGACGTGCGTCTTATTTTCATCCGGAACTTCCGCCGGCGGTGCTCCACCCTCCGCCATTGCTGCAACGCTTCGACTGCGCTGCCGGTGAATATTTCCTGGCTGTCAGTCGCCTGGATGCTCCGAAACGGATGGATTTGGTCATCCGGGCATTTCGGAAGGTTCCCGGCGACACACCGCTTCTGATTGGAGGCACGGGACCGCAGTATTCGTATTTGCGGCGGCTGGCCTCGATCGATTCCCGGATCCGGTTTGCCGGTGATGTTTCGGACGATCGGCTCAGAGATCTGTATGCTCATTCGATCGCGGTCATTTACGTGCCGCATGCGGAAGATTACGGATTTATCACCGTTGAAGCCATGATGAGCTCCAAACCTGTTGTGACCGCTGCCGATTCGGGCGGGCCGGTTGAATTCATCGAGGATGGGGTCACAGGGTTTGTAACGGCTCCGAATCCCGAACAGATCGCCGGGGCGGTCATCCGCCTGGATGCCGACCGCGGTCTTGCGGAGCGGATGGGTAGGGCGGCAAAGGACCGGGTGGCGAAGATCCGCTGGCGCGAAACCGTGGACACTTTATTGGCTCCGTACCGATACTGGCCAGAACGGGCCGGGCGCAGAACCGGTGACCGGCGCCGGCTGCTGGTCCTGGTACCCTACAGCGTTCATCCTCCCCGGAGCGGCGGGCAGCGCCGGGTTGCAGCCTTGTATGCAGGTCTGTCCAAAGTCTACGATGTATGGCTGCTTGCCCTGGACCGTTACGGTGAACCGCATCAAACCCTGGAAATCAATCCGCATCTGCACGAAGTGCGGATCCCGGCGGCAATCGGTCAGGCCCGAATAGAATGGAACCTTGAACAGGAAACGAAAGTGGCGGTCACCGATGCGGCCATCCCGCGTCTTCTGCGCCGGACACCCAACTTCATCCGGGCTCTGGAACATTTCCTGGCATGCTCGGATGTGGTCATCTCCTCGCATCCCTATATGCACCCGTTCATACACAAAACCGACCGGTGCCGGTTGGTCGTTCATGAATCCCATAATTTTGAGGCGGAACTGAAGTCGAGTATTTTATCGGATTCCCCTCCGGGGCGGAAACTGCTTCGCGATGTGATTGACAGCGAGAAACTGGCTGTCAGCCGATCTGATGTGCTGCTGACCGTATCGAAGGCGGAGGGTGAGAAAATTGCGCACCGTTACAGGCGCGTTCCCCCGAGCTTCAGTATCGTACCCAACGGGACGGACACCGCCGGCATCAGGCCGGCTGATCCCGGTGAGCAGCTGGCGGCTCGAGGGCATTTCGGGATATCCGGGCAACCGTTGGCATTGTTCATGGGGGCATGGCATCCCCCGAACCTCGAAGCGTTCCGGTTTATTGTCGACAGGATGGCACCCGCTATACCTTCGATGATGTTCTTGGTAGTGGGGAGCGTTCTCGATCAGTATACAGCCCGGATCGGCCCGTTCCATCCGCCGTCCAACATCATTGCCACCGGTGTTGTGGACGATGAAATCCGCCTGAAAGCACTGGCAGCCGCCGATATCGCCCTGAATCCGATGTTTTCGGGATCCGGTACCAATCTCAAGGTTCTGGAATACATGGCAGCGGGATTGTGTGTTCTATCGACGGAACTGGGTATTCGAGGCCTGGATGTCGCTGATGGCGACAACATTGTGATTGCCCATCCGGATGATTTTGTCCGGCTTGCCATCAAGCTGTCCGGGTCAACTGAGGAACGGCGGGAAATGGGGCGGACCGCCCGGTTGAAGGCTGAGCGGGATTTTGACTGGTCGTTGAGTGTGAAAGCCATGATTCATGCGCTTGAAAATGCCCTTCTGGATTCCGGACCCGTTCGGATTCCGATGGATGACGATTCGTTTTTCCCATGGGGATGGTATCCGGTGGAGCGATGGCCGGACGGATCTGATTTCCTGAGCGTGCGTTGGGCAAAACCGCACGCGGTGATGATTGTTCCGGCCAGAACCGGCATGGTTGAGCTTCGGTTGCGAATTTCGGGTTCCCCCAAAATCACCCGGCTGACTGTCAATATGGAGGAAACAACGGTATTGTGCGGGTCGGTGGGGAGCGAATGGCAGGATTTATCCATTAAGCTGCCGCCCAGTCCGGGTTTAGATTACCGCCGGCTGGAGTTCAGGTCGGATGCGTGGAGTCCCGTGGATGGCGGATCGACGGATAGACGCATTCTGGGAGTGGCGGTAACCGGGATCCGCCTGGAAGAAGCGCAGTGAATCATCGGATGAGAATTGCCGTGTTTTCACCGGTATCACCGGTTAAAAGCGGTGTTTCCCGGTATACGGAGCAACTGGTCACACGTTTGCACGAATGGATGGATATCGATGTTTATCTGGACGGCTATGGACCGGAATCGGATATCTTCAGTGGAATTGTCAAGGCCAGGCACCGGCGTGAATTTGAGTGGCGGCATCTGGTCGATCCGTACGATTCAATTCTCTATCATATCGGCAACAACCGGTGCCATCATTATATCTATCCGGTTATGTTCCGCCATCCCGGGGTTGTCGTTCTGCATGATGTGAATTTGCACAGAGCAAGGGCATTCGGTCGTTTCAAGGAAAACAGGCTGGGGGATTACCTGGAAGAAATCCGGTATTGCCATGGAGAGACCGGGGAAGGCGTGGGCTGGATCGTGGCGAAGGGTTTTGCCGGACAATTGATATACGATCGGTTTCCCATGCTGAAGGACGTTTGCGAAGCCGCGTGCGGTATCATTGTGCACAATGATTACTCGAAACAGGCCGTGCTGGACACCGGAGTCGTCAAGCCGGTCAGGATCGTTCCGTTTCCCTATCACCCGGAACCCCTTCCCGAACCGGGGGAAGCCAGGAGTGAACTGGGATTGCGCTCCGACCGGCTGGTGATAGCCGCATTCGGTTTCGTCGTTCCCGGGAAGGGATTGGAAAGCACTCTCAAAGCTTTCGAGCGGTTTGCAGCTCATCATGGGAACTGCTGTTTTCTGATGGTGGGGGAATGCCTTGATCCAGAGTATCTTGACGGGCTGATGCAATCTCTGCCGCCCGGGATTCAAAACAGCGTGGTATACACCGGATTTGTACCGGAAGAAACCTTTCGCCGATATATTGCCGCAGCGGACATCTGTGTGAACTTGCGATATCCTGCTCAGGGAGAAAGCTCCAGTGCTCTCCTTCGCGTCATGGGAGCATCCAAGCCGGTCCTGGTGTCACGGTACAGGCAGTACCGGGAACTGCCTGGAGACGCCTGTGTCCATATCGACCTGTATCCGGATGAGGCGGGTGCCGTTTTCAGGGCTTTGATTCAGCTTGCGGGTCATCCCGACGAGGCGGCACACATCGGGCGGCTGGCCAGGAAATATGTGGAGGAGAAGCATCGATCTGTCGAATGGGTTGATGGGATACGGGAATTCATCACCGATTCGGTGGCAATCCGGGAAAGCATTACGCCTTTTGCTTCTATAAGCGCGCTTTCCGGTTCCGGCATTCTGAGCATTCCGGACCATGTTGCACTGGTTCTGACCGGGTGGGGGAGTTTTATTGAAGATGATATAATTCTTTCGGAAACGGATCGAATAATCGGAGAGTTGGGAATTGAAGAATAACCGGATAAGCAGTCTGTTGATCCATCCGGTTCTCGCGGCCGGGATCGCGGTGTTGTCCGGAATTCTGGCTCTGTATATCTGGGAGCGTACCGGGATACCGGAGCTGAAGGCGGGGAAATGGATCTGGTGTTCTCTTTACCCCCTCTCCATTTTCGGTTTTTCCCTGTTGGTTTCCCTGATGGTGCGCGGAGATCCGAGACTGTATTCTCATCTGGAACAGGACGGATGGTTCTCGCTCACGGTCATCCCGTTCCTTTTGATGCTTGTTTCCTGGAGTGTCTGGGACCGATGGGAATTTATGTTTTCATTGTTTTATTTCGGCTGGATTGTGATGCGGGGTTGGTCGAGCCTGCTTCTTCTCAATCGGTTGTCTCCCAAGCGGCAGCACCATTTCGCCATGGTATTGTATGCCTTTGTCGCATTCATTCTGGCGCTGTTTCAATTGCCTTCCTTTCCGGATATCCGGTCCGTTATCGTCCTGATCGGGGGATGGGCCGCGGTTGTGGTTTTGGCAGGTTTGATCCGGAAGATTTCGGCGGCAGTTGTTGCATCGAACAAATCCGATCCAGGGGTGTCCAACGGCGTCGGATTGCTGTCGATCCTGAGTCTCCCGTTGTTTACGAATCTGGACAGTATTCGGATCGAGCATTTCATCGGTATAGCGGTTCTGGGATTCTGGCTGAGCCTGTCTCTCAGGGGGGAACAATGGCTGCGTATCGGGTATCCGGCGGGTATCGCGCTGTTGGTTTTATCGAGTTTATCGGGACCGGCGAACTGGGGTATTGCAATCTGGGCTGTGATGCTGATCGTCGTTTCGGGTTTGAAAACCAGGAAACATCTGGCGTTTCTTGAAATCACCGGATCGATCGCCATTGTTCTGGGGGGTGTTTTCGGGTCGGTTTTGATCCAGAACTCAATGTGGCTCCACAACCGGTTCATCTGGCCAGTGGATATTGGGGCCGTACTGCTCGCCGGATTGCTGGATGTAAAAGGCGGCCTTCTCTTCGCATCTCCATCGATCCTGTTCGCACTGACGGGATTGGTCTGGAGTTTTCGCAGAACCGGTGTGCAACCGTTTTTATTGAGACTCGGGTTTGCTGCTGCGATTCTGCCGGTTGCAGCGGTGTCGCTGTACCGTACCGGTGAAGGACCGCGGATGGTTGAGCTGATTCCTTCGGCTATGATGATCTGGCCGTTTGCCGCAGTATTTCTTGCCGAGGCAAAGAAACCGTTTGCGTTTGCATGGACCCGGTTCATCCTGATTGTTTCTTTTTGTGTATCCGGGCTGTTCTTCGCGTTCATGGCACTTCGGGATGCCTATGAACCGACGGTTCTGTCGTTACTGGCCCGGTACGGCGAACTGTCCGACCTGAACCTGGAAAAATATTTCCCGATATTCAATCATCTGACTGCCGGATGGAGTTTCAGTTCGGGAATTTGGCTTCTGGTATTTGGTCTGGGGATCGCGGTTGTATCGGTGGAGCGCTGGCTGGTTCGAAGGGAATTGAACGGGCATTGGGGAGAGATTGCGTTCCTGGTGCTGACGATCCTGCTGATCGGTGCAGCCATGGCTGCCACCCGGGATATTCAGCAGTGGACGGCGCTGCCGATCACCCGGGAGATTATACTTGACCAGCAGCAGACCGAAATGGTGATACTGGTGGACGAACCGGATCCGGTGTGGGGAATCGAGTTGATATCCTGGCTGAGTCATTCCGTACATCTGACGCAGGAACAACCGGTGGGCAGAATGACTGCATTTTTTCTGGACGGGCATTCTTCGGAGATTTGGATTCGGGCCGGAGTCGAGACGGCGGAGCGTGTCTTCGGGCGGATGGATGTGCTCCGGGAAATACGCCATCATCAACCGCAGGTTTACAGCATGGAGCGGTTTGAGATGGACGATGGAAGCCATCAGGTCAAATTTGCCTACCGATCCCGGTGGTATCTCGACCGGCCTGGCGTCCTCCGCCGGATAGAATTTCAGATGGATCCTGCATTATTTCCGTCGAATGTATCTCTCTCAGTCAAAGGGGTCCGGATCCGGAGAATGGATGCTGCCATGAACTGGGGGTCCCCGCAGCCCGTGAATTTATCTCAGAATCTGATTCTGGACACGGCCAATCCGGAATTCGCGACCGATTTGTCCGGCATGCCTCTGGTCCGCAAGATCCGCATCGTATCCAATCTCTCGAATGCTGCGGAAGTGCCGGACGGCGTAGCCATTGCCAGATTGGAGATTACCGGGAGATCCGGAGTCAAGATCGTGCATCATCTGAGAATCGGCGCTGATACCTCGGAATGGGCGTATGACCGTCCCGACCTGATCGGAAAGGTGCGTCATTCCAAAGCTTCCGTCGCCATGTCAAAACGCCAGCAGGATGCCTGGGACCGGGTATTTCTGTCTCACACATATGCCGCCACGAAAACCATTCACCCGCCGATAGCGCCGGCTGGCATTCGGATCAGGTATGCACTTCCGCCATCCATCTGCCCCAACGGCCAGTTGGCAATCTATTCGATTACTTTTCTCTGAAAACTTCCGGACAGGGAACGAAACGCCGTCAGCGGGAAAACGGATTCGACGAATCACCGGCTGGCTCATCGTCCTCATCGCCGGTATCGATCTTGGAAGCGTCGTTTTCCAGGTACCATGTTCCATTGTTGTCATCCCCGGAATAACTCCACGTCCCGCTCATGTATGAAGAACTGTCCACCATCCCGAAAAAAGTGACGATTTCGGGATAAACGTCGATGATGAACCCGATATTTTCCCCGTCATACGAAGTATTGCGGATGGTGATCCCGCCCCGGTAATCGCTGTATACACCGGAAATTTCCCTGCCGTCCTGCTCGAGATACATGTGGAATTCCCAGGCGGTTTTTGCGGATGGATTCAGTATTTTGCCGCTCCAGTAACCGGTCACATCGATTGTCGGTTCGTCCTGGGAGCATCCCGTCAAAATGATGAAGGTGATTGCCGCCGTCATCAGAAATCGAAACGGCAGACCCTTTGTTATATTCATCCGTCCTCCCACAATCCGGCCCAACGAGCGGTTTAAATACTGAAACATCATTTGAATCGCTTGTCAACCGGGTTCTTCCTGCCGGATTCATCGATCGGAGGGGGGGGGAGATTCGTGGATGCGGGAAAAGGTTAAATAATCGCACTGTCTATTGACAATTCTCTCAGAGTGTTTCAAAAGTACTTTATGGGAGGAAAGAGGGAAAATCATGAAGGTTTATTGTGACAACTGCATGGGGGAGAATGAAATTCCTGAATCGCAGGTGAAGAGCAATGGTTACAGGGCCTTGTGCCAGAATTGCGGTCACATGATCTATGTGGATGCAGATGCGGTGGATGCCCTGTTGTTACGGCGGAATCCCATTGTCGACAGACAGCTGGACGATTTGGAGAATGACGCCACTGAAGAGATGAACTCAGTCGCTCAAAGCAATATTACAACAACCATTGCAGCCCGGCTTGATCTTCCCAGAAAAACAACCTCGGAAGCGGTATTATCGATTCTTGACGGGCCCGACCTGGGACTTGAATTTGTCATGGACACCTCCAAGATCGTGATCGGGCGGAGGGGAGTGGACATCAATCTGAACGACCGGCTGGTATCGAGACGGCACGTGTCGATTGAAGCATCCGGCGGCCGGTATCTGCTCAAGGACCTGGGCAGCACGAACGGCACGTTCCTCAACGGATCCCCGGTAAGCATGGAATTTCTGCGGCATGGTGATGAAATTCAGATCGGGTCCACGCTGATTCGGTTCCGGATCAAATCCATCGAAGCGGATATTGTGGTCATCGATCGGTAGTTCAGGGATTCAAAGCCGGATTCGAGATGGGAACCCACTTTGGATGTTCCGGGGAACCGTGCAGGAGTTCATTGCCGGATTTGTCCATCACGGATACAAAATAATAGAAGATGTCGCCGGTAACGTCGTTTTCTGAAATCTCGAATTTATAGGTGTTCAGGAAACGTTTCCCGGTCAGTTGCGAATAGCCGGTCTCTCCCTTCATCCGAAAGTTGAACCACAACCCCAGGATTTGTTTCTTCCGCTTCTCAAGGATTCTGATCGTGACTCTCAACTTCTGATTCTGCCGGGGAGGAGAAGGCGAGAACGAAACATTCTCGACCGAAAAACCCAGGTCACGGGGTGTTTTGTCTATCGGACCTGTATCCGCGGTTTCCGATACCGGGGACGGCGGATCTCTCCAGGCCGGCTGGGTTGGTGATGGCGGCGGATATGCCGGTGCGGGCTCTTTCTTTGAGATATTCAGCGGGATTGTTCTTTCCGTAGAATCCATATTCGTGGATTCCCCGTTCAGTATGCGCTGGATTCTGGCAATCCGCCCCTGAGCGTGGATGTTGGTTTTTTCGATATCGAGAACCTTTTCGAACAGGGCAGCTGCTTCGTGGTATTTCCCCTGTTTTTCCAGATTATCGGCCTGGTTCAGCAGCCAGTCCAGCTGTTCTGCCCGGGACGGCGTCGTCGGAAGCGGGGGGAGGGGTGTGGCGGAAGGACGGGGGATGGGGCTGGATGTCGGTATGGGCCGAACGGCGGGCGTCTGTGTGGGTGCGGTGGCAATCGTTACTTTGGACGGAATGCCGGCCTGATCTTGTGTTTTGTTGCCGGATGTGGGTCCGATCGTGAATCTGATCAGAACGAACATGATGAGGATTGCACCCAGCCCTGCCAGCCAGGCAACCCAATTTATCGGTTTTTTCTCCGGCTGAAAGGATATCTGCAGCCCGGTATCGGGTTCCGGCTCCGGCTGTTCGATTCCGGGTTCGGGCGGAGCAGCGGGTATGGCGGGCTGCGTCGGTTCAGTTGGATGCGGATCAGCCGGCGGCTGTTGTTTTACCGATCCGGCGATAACAGTCTTGATTCTCTCGATTTTATCATGGAGTTCATCGGCGAGAGCGGGGTCCATGTCGGCGATCTGCGCCAGGATCCGGATCACTTCTTCCGAAGATCCGTTCCGCAGAACGGATTCAAGCTTGTTTTTCAGCCTGTTGATGGTGTTCCGGCGTTGTTCCTCGCTGATACGCGCGGCCAGGATCAATGCTTCTGAATTGGATGGATCGATCCTGAGAATTTTACTGATGTAATTTTCAGCCACTTCCAGTTCACCGGTTCGCAGGGATTCCTCCGTCCGGGATAACATGATTCCAAGTGTTGCCTTGTCTTCCATTGCCGATTCGATTTCGGCTTTCAGTTCCAGGGCTGCCTGGTTGCCGGGATCGATGTCCTGGATTCGAACGATTTTGGCCATGGCCTGAGCCAGGGCATTTTGAGACAGATCAATCCGGGTAGCCTGGAGCAGGACCTGGGTCAGGCGGATCCGTTCCTGTTCCTGGAGAACCTCATGAGTCAGGCGGGTGATTTCGGGATTGTCCTTGTCGATCTGCCGGGCTCGAGTCAGAACGGACAAAGCGGTATCCAGGCGTTGTTCGTAGAACGCAGACAGTCCGTTGTTGATCAGACTCCGAACCTCATTCTCCCGGTCCAGTTTCCCGCGCAGATCCACCAGGAGATCGGTTACCTGCTGATTATAAGGAGCGTGCACCAGGGCCTGCTCGCACAAAAACACGGCCGGATGAAGTTCGCGGTTTGCCAGCGCTCTCCTGGCTCGTGCGATGAGATCGCTTGTTACCTTTTCCGGGTCTTCCCCGGATTCCAGAGGTTCCGCGACCGGCGTCCATAATTCCGGTTCCAGGCTTTCCAGGGCTGCAGCCAGTTCCTGACCGTTCTCATATCGCATGTTCGGATCGGCGGCCAAGGTCTGATTCACGATCAACTCCAGTTGAACCGGAAGAGAAGAATTGAGATTCCGGACGGGAGCCGGATTTGTTCCCAGCCGCAAAAATGCTCCCCCTTCCCCCATCCCGGGAAACGGATGGTGACCGGTCAGCATCTGGTACATGATCAGGCCGATTCGGTACTGATCGGACAGGTGATCGGATAATCCCGTTTCGATTTGTTCCGGTGCGAAATAGGCGGAGGATTCGGCAGCGGCCGACCAAGGTTTGCTGGACAGGGCATCCAGGGTTCCCTGTGCTGAACCATAATCCAGGATTCTGGTGAATCCGTCCATGGAAACGGCGATGTTGGCGGGTTTCAGACGGTGATGGGCGATCCCCATCTTGTACCCGGCATGGATCCCTCTGGCCAGATCGCGCCCGATGCGCAGGCATTTCCAGATCGGCAGGGGCCGGGATCCTTCCAGATATTCGGAGAGCATGCGGTCGCCGATGTATTCACTGATGAAATAAAACAATGGTCCGGCTCTGCCGCAGATGTAATTTCTGGCCACATTCGGATGATCCAGGCGGATGGCGCGGCGCGCGTTCTGTTCCCACTTCGGGAAAAATGCCTGTCCACTGATATCACCCAGGTGAAGCGATTTGATGATGATTTGATGTTCCAGTATCAGATCGTGAGCCAGGAAGACCTTGCCGATACCCCTGCTGCGAAGCTCGGAAATGATTTCAAAGCGTCCCGAAAGTTTATCCTGCAGGAATACGACTTCCAGTGACCGGGTTTCTTCTCCGACCGGCAGAAGCGTCCGGCAGTACGGACACCTCCGGCGGGCCAGCGGTATGCCCTGGTGGCAGTTCGGACACCTGCGGGGTGGAGATGACATCCCCCATACAATACTTGCATCCCGGGAATGGATCAATATGACCGGGAATCGGGTCGATGTCTCCGGGTAGTCCCGATGAATCGGTCGGATCGGATGATCGGAACCCTATGGTAATCAGCGCGGAATCTGTCTCCCGATACAATGGTATTCGAATCCGATTTTTTTCATGTCAACGGGATTGAACAAATTTCGTCCATCGATGAATATCGGGTAGTGGAGCAGTTCGTAGATCCGCTCCAGATCCATATTCAGGAACTCATCCCATTCCGTGACCAGCACCAGTGCGTCACAGTTCCTGGCCACTTCATAGGGATCGTTGCAGTAGGTAATGGTATCCTGAAAATGTTCTCTGGCGACATCCATCGCTTCAGGGTCGTAGGCTTTGATTTTCGCACCTTCCAGTTGCAGGGATTTGATGATGTCAATCGCCGGTGCTTCCCGCATGTCATCGGTATTGGGCTTGAAAGAAAGCCCGAGAATGCCGATGGTTTTATCTTTCAGGATCCACAGGGCGTTCTTGATCTTCCGGATGAAGATCTCCCGCTGTCTGGTGTTGATTTCGATGACATCTGCCAGAAGTTTGAAATCATATCCGAGATCGCGGGATATCTCCAGGAATGCGCTGACATCCTTGGGGAAACACGATCCACCGTAGCCGACACCGGCGTGGAGGAACTGGGTGCCGATCCGGCTGTCCAATCCCATTCCCACCGCGACCTGTTCCACATCGGCGCCCGCCAGTTCACAGAAATTCGCTACCGCATTGATATAGGAAATTTTCAGGGCCAGGAACGAATTGGAGGCGTGTTTGATCAATTCGGAGGAATGTACATCGGTCACGATGAACGGAACTTTCGTATCCTGGACAGCCTGATGAATCACTTTCTGTGTCTCCAAATCGAAGGAAACGCTCTGATCGATGATCGGCTGATAGCATTTGCGCAAGAGATCGGATGCCCGTTCCGATTCGACGCCGATTACGATTCGATCCGGTTTCAGGAAATCCCCGATGGCGGATCCTTCCCGCAGAAACTCCGGATTGGAAGCCACATCAAACTCCACACCGGCCTTGTTGTTGAAACGGATGGTCCGTTTGACCCACTCCCCGGTTTTCACGGGAACAGTGGATTTTTCGACGACCACCTTATACCGGTCCATGGCCAGTGCGACCTGGCGGGAAACTTCCTCGATATACGACAGATCGGCTTCGCCTGTGGGTTTGGGCGGTGTGCCGACCGCAATGAAGATAACCTCGGATTCCTTGACCGCCGGTCCGATCTTGTTTTCGAAGGCCAGCCGTCCCGCCCGCATATTGCTCTCCACCAGTTCATTCAGTCCCGGTTCATATATGGGTATGATGCCCTTGAGTAAATTGTCGATCTTGGCTTTTACTTTATCCACGCAGATAACATCGTGTCCGCATTCTGCAAAACATACTCCCGAAACTAAACCGACATAACCCGTTCCGATCACTGCGATTTTCATGTCGTTCCTTTCCCGTTTCAGAATGAATTGAAAGCATGATTTCCGCAGAATCATGCATTTTCTGCAATCCCACTTCATATCCCATATCAGCATTGCTTTGCAATACCGTCAGGCGAAACCGGATTCGGGAATTCATAGTTCCTTCGGGATTTTTCCCTGCCGTGGCGTATCCGCAAGAACCGTCCGGTGTTCCCTGACGATCACCCGTCCCGGCAGGCCGCCCGCAGGATGTCTCAGGTGTTTGCGAGTCGTCACCAGCACCGGCACGCCTTTTTCACCACGGGCACTGGAATGGAACACCGCCAGTTCCGCGGCTTCCTGTTCGGTTCTTCTGGGGAGACTGAGTTTCCGGGAGGGATTTCGGACGATGACATGAGCACCCTGGTATCCCTCGGCATGAAGCCAGAAATCGTGCGGCGAGGATAATTTGAAAGTCATGATTTCGTTTTTGGCTGCATTGCGTCCCACCCAGATATTCCAGCCTTCGGAGGATCGATACTTAAAATATATCTCACTGATATCCCCGGAAGGATGTATTTTGGGTGTATTTTCGTCGGCGATCAGCCGTTTTGTATTCAGTCGTTTCTTCAACTCCTGAAGCGTCTCCGGATCATGGGCATTCTCCAGTTCGGTTTTCAGAATCTGCAACGCATCCAATTCAGCTTTCAGGCTGGCCATGCGCTTACGGATAAACGGTTTGGCTCGATCGGTTTTCCTGGCCGTTTTAAAGAGCCTGTCGATTTGTATGGCGGGCGGAAGGCTGGCATCCAGTTCGATTGTCACGGAAGGATTGTCGGGTGCGAAGAGATTGGGAACGGTCAAGGAGGTCTGTCCCGGTTTGAGGAGATGATAATTTGCACTCAGAAGATCCGCTTTCATCCGGATGGTTCCCGTATCCGGCAACCGTTCCAGATCCGTTTGCAGCGCTGAGATATTTTTGCGGACCTGTTGTGCCCGGCGGTGCAGTGCATTCGATATCTGACTGAACAGCCGGCTGGTCTCGTTTGATTGACGGGTCTGGTATTCCCAGAAAATGGCGGCATCCAGTATGGAATCGAATTCGTACCGCTTTTCGGCGGGCAATCCGGATGATACCGCGTGCAATTCCCACCTGCCGGTTCTCAACTCCACCACCGGATCGAACATGAGGTTTTGTCCGGCCTTCAGAATACGGTGAATGAGCTGGTGGAACCGAGTCTCGTCCCGGTCGTTCACAGCGGTGGCGAGTGCTTTTGCCAGAGAGGGTGTCAGGGGTTTGATTCGATTCAACAGTGTTTTCCAGTCGGTTGTCGGACCGGGCATGGCGTCCTTCAGTGTCTGGATTGTCATCGAGCCTGTCAGCTCCAGATTTCCGGAAGATTCCGGGGGCTGTGGGAACCTGAATTGTTCACCTGGCATACGGGGATGTTCCGGATCGCGGGAGCGGGGAATTTTGCTGAAGCATTCGAGGATGGCGGATTGAGCGGTATCGACGCATGACAAGTTGCTTCGGGATCCCCGCAGTTCGAAATACAGGTTTCGATCGGCAGCCCATTCCGCGGCCGTAAGACGGATAACGATCAACCGGTCCGGGTAAGGCATGTCCAGGTCCCGGATCCTGGAACCGGATATCTTTTTCCGGAAAGATCTGGCCAGGAGTGTGCTCGATCCGGGCGGGGGCTGGTAATCCGGCAGGGGGAAAACACCCGGATTCGATCCCCGAGTCCGGAACATCAGCGTCCGGGGGGATTCCGGCCGGCGGGGATCGCGTATGTCCAGAACCAGTGCATTTTCCCCGACCTGGTGGCAGGTGTTGATTCGGCAGCCGGACAAACGGCTTTTTAATTCCGTGGTGATGGCAAGAAGGCAAAAATAATCCATGACACGTTTTGTTTCAGATTGCCGTGGAACCGAGTTGAATGCCGTGCCGATGCATTGCTTCCAGAATGGTTTCCAGAAGGTGTCTGGCGTTATCGTCTTGAAAATCCATGAATATGGCGATCAGGCAATGCCGCCTGGCTTCCTCGAATCGCAGATTGTGGAAAAGAGATCTGGCCATGGCGTATCGCACGCAGGGTCGGCTCGGGTCCATGTCGAGTGCACGCGTTGCACACATAAGCGCTTCGGGATAACGTCTCAGAGAAATCAGGGATTCACTCAGGAATAGAAAATCCCGTATCAGAAGATCCGGCATTTCCGGCAGTATCGACGTGAACTGTTTCCGGTTCAGACGCAGCAACAGATTCCGGAAAACTTCCGTATCCGCACGGTAGCAGTCGAACAAAAAGCCTGCGGCCCGTGGAATGTCGTGTTCCAAATAGGCTTTCAAAGCCTGTCTGAACCGGGTTTCGAGTCTGTCCCTGACACATTCCTGATACATTTCATCTGAGGCCATCGCGGCCAGTTGATCGGTGAAACCGGGAGCGATCAGGCGGGCTCTATCCGGTTTACTGAGTGTCATGATGGGCCATTGATCCATCACAACGGTTTCCATGCCGTCCAGGGTTTCCGCATAATTCCGGTTGGAAAAATTCAGGAGAACCAAAGACAGTCTGAGTTCCTGATCGTCCGGGTGATGCCGGAGCATTTCGGTCAAGGCCGGCTTGAGATCCAGCCAGCTCTGATGCAGGACTCTACCGAGGTAATATTCTCGTAACTGTCCTGGTTCAACGCTGGAGAAGGCTGAGAATTTATACAATCGCTCCAGTGCAATCAGCTCCTGCCACTCTTTTCCGGCAGCCAGATCACACACCCGGATCAGATCTTCTGATTGTATTGGGTAGCGGTCTGCTTCCGGGAGCGGAACCGGGAGCAGCCGGTTGGAATTGAAATGGGATCTGAAGGCGTGCCAGGGATCTCCGGGATGGCGGAGGAATCCCGTACGCAGTGACAGCAGCTCCAGATCCGGCATCCGGAGAATTCGAGACAGATCGGCGGACACCCTGCAGATCGACCATATCCGATCGGAGGTTCGGTAAAAGGTGATCCTGTCCACGGCGACATGCTTTCCCTCCGGGCATTTGAACCGCATTTTCCAGGTGTTTTCAGGGGTTTGTGAAACCATGACCGGCAAAGCATAGATCGACCAGTCGATGCCGGTTACGGTAATGAATCCCCGGGATCTGCCGTTCCGGTCGATGATCAGATCACAGGGAAACGGATGGTTCATGAGTTTTGCCCGAATGGTGCAATGGTATTTCCCCGGCGGCAATGAAAAGGCCGGAGTCATTGAATCATCGTTTGAAAAAATCCAGCCGTAGGTTGTCTCCCGATGATAGAAAGGATCCCGTTTTTCCGGAAAGAATGTTCCATCCGACGGTTGCGACAGATAACGGTCTTCAATCTCGATTCTGGAAAGGGGCAGATTTGCGCCTGCCCATCCCAGAACCGTAAAAACGGCGCAGATGCTCAGCATGGACAGTGATGGATTGACGTCATGATGTAAAGATCGGCTCGTCCTGCGTCGAATCGCAAAAAATATGCATGCGACGGCGATTCCCGTCAGCCAGCAGATGTTGACGCCTGACGGCCGGATGAAAGAGGGAAGAATCGATGTCACCGGCACGCGGATCGTTTCGCCGAGAGATTCGAAAATTCTGCCGGTTCCATCCGCCATGTTCACCTGCCATGCGGGATTGAGTGAATGTAGCCAGGCAAAACTGATGGTCAGAATGGCCAGAATTTGACCGGTGATTCGGCCGTTCACCGGCATTGAATCCCAGCGGCATGCCGTCCAGGCTCCGAACAGGCAGAACGCGGGCAGAACCGGAATCATGTATCTGAGTGGGGGCGTCGGCAGGCAATGCCAGGCAAAATGGCCCAGAAGCGCAATAACCGTAAAAGGCAACGCCATCAGAGATACCCAGAAAACAGCACCTTTTTCATGCCGCCATGTGAATATTCCGGGTATCACGAGGAAAAAAAGAGGTGCCAGCCATAAGAAACCCGCTTCCTGATCGAACAGAAGCCCGGGAACGACCAGAATACTCCGCCAGGACGGCATATAGGATCTTACCTGCGGGATACCGCCAAACCGGTTGAGGAACATATCGCCGTCAAACAGGATTTTATCGGCGGCCAGATATCCTGAGAAAATGATCGCAGCCGTAACGGCATACAGGATGATTCGTGATCCCTGCCGCCGCATTCGCGCTGTTCCGGCGGCAAGAAGCAATGCGGAAACAACGATATATCTGAATTTGATCAGCAGCAGGATTGCGGATATCAGGGCCAGGCGGAAGGGCACGGATCGGCCCTTCCGGGTCAAAGGCTGGATCTGAACTGTCCGGAGTGCGATGATCAGAAGCAAAGCCGCGATCATATCCGGATAGATGAGGTGTGAATAGATGAGAATCGGGATGGATATCGAGAGAAACAGTACGGCAATCAGCGCGGCACGCTCACTGGCCACCGCTTTCCGATAGAAGAAGAACGTATTCGTCATGAGCAGGCTGGACCAGACAATCATCATCAGAACCGCCCCCGGGTATCCAAACAGAAGGTACCCCGGTATCAGCAGAACCGAATACGAAGCTCCCAGTCCCCTGGATCGGATGAATCCCGGACCGTTGAGGTCCGAGGGTTTGGGAACGAGCTTGCCGGAGTAATAACCGGTGTATTCCCGATTCATATATTCGTCATGGAGATTCAAGTCTGCATCGTGGATCAGGCTGTGGGTCATCAAAAGGTAATGCGGTTCATCGCCGCCGACTTCATGAGCGGGAACACTCCATGCGGCATAGCTGGCATAAAACCACACAAAACCGATAAACAGTACTTGAAACTGCCGTCGTGACCTGGCCAGGGGCAGATTTTCCAAAAGATGACGGGCGAGAATACAGGATTTCCATGTCAAAAAAGCCAGAAAGACAAGGCCGGTCCAACAGCTGAATTCCTCGGAACCCATTCTGGTTGAACTCAGAAAATACACCGGGATGATCATGCCCAGTGTCCATAAATCCATTCGGCAGGAACGGCGCGCGTTCCGGGTCAATCCCATGAGAATCCATGTGCGGAGGACGGCAGCGGATCCAACCAGAACCAATGGAAATCTCCAGCTGAAAAAATGTCCCCATCGCTCGGCGGGGATATTGCCGGTTTCAACCATTCGAATGAGTGCGAAACACAGATAACCGAAAACCGCCAGCAAGACGATCGCGAGAACCTGCCGTGTTTTCAGAGGGTGTCTGGCATTCATGATTGTTTTGTCAATCCGATTGCATACAGATGCAGGACACCATGATGATTTTGCGAGGAAATTCTGAGTTTTCGGATGGTCCCGGGATGTTCGAGAGAGAGTTCGGACAGAAAGACCAGGGAGTTGTACTCCATCCCGGAAATGATGGGCGGCCAATCAACCCGTGCCGGGATCCGTTTGACAATCCGCGGCACGGGGTGCGCCAGCTTCAATCGCGGATAGGGCAGCTCACACATCGCTTCGGCCGTTTGCCTGCCGATGATCAGCGGGTGGGTTTCGTCCTGGAGAGCTGTCGAGACGGTGATGGAACCGACGACAGTCTGGAATGGGATCATCTCAAAGATATCCGTCATGTTGGATATCAGAACAATGGAACTGTACATCCCCTCCGATTGGACCGGCAAATCGATATCACTGCCGCCGCTCAGATGCACAGACCATGGCAGAATATCCATGTCCCCGGAATGAACCGATGCAAGAAGATCCCGATTTCCGGAGGATATGGGTTCGGGAAACGGTTCGATCCGTACATCTCCCAGATATACCCATCCGTTCTTGCGGAACATGCCCGGTCCATGCGGTGGAATTCCCGGTTCCACATTCCGGATCATCAACTCGAATGACCCGGTTCCCATGTCGAAGGGGATATCGACCGATATCCCGGTTTCACCCGGCCGGCTGAAGCGGCATGTCTGTTCGATCCGGCGGTAATTTTGGATCAGGCGAAGTCGGCAATCGTACGGGTTCTGGGGATCGCGTGAGTCGATACGAGCCACTGCGTTCAGTGGTTGTCCCTGGCGGATTGTATTCTGTGAAACACTGAAATTCGTTAAAACCTGTGATCCGAAATGAACTGGAAGCAATTGGGAGGCTCCGGCGACGGGAGCACGGTAAATAATCCGTCCCGGTCGCAACCGGATTTTATCGATGACTATGGCCGATTCGGCCGGTTCCGGCTGGCGTTCCACGGCGAACTCGAGATCCCCTAAGTCATCCGGATTCCATGGGATCGAGTAGGATTCGAACCGGTCGGAGCGCATGCGGATCCGGAAGGGGGGTTCTTGCCCTCCGGTAACGATCAGGGTCGGCACGATGCCGTTCCGGGCGATACCGGCCGCGATGATCTCCAGGGAATGTCCTGTTTTCCGGAGCGGCATGGTGCGTCTGGCAGTCCCATCCCGACCCATTTGAATACCGGCGCGATAGGGCCAGTTGTCGACGACCGGGGAATCCCAGTCGTACGGTTCTTCCCAGTGGGTTTGGACCCGGTGTTTTGTGAATGTCGCATCTTCCACTTCCATCCATGCCGATGAACACCGGTCTTGTATCCACGGGAGAAAGCTGCAGATCGAAAGCAGAATCAGGATGGCGGCGGGTGTGGCGGGATCCGGCGATGGTGCGGAAGATCTTCTCAGACCGGCTGCCACGACCAAGATGATGCTCATTCCCATGAGAATGGTTCCGTGAAGCCAGGTTGAAAAGTCCGGGCGGTCGAACGCGGGCAGGACGCCGAGTAAATCCTGTTGCAACATTCTTGAGAGCGCTTCCCATAGCCTGTCCGAACCGCCCGGCATGTTTATCTGCCATCGGGGGAAGCAGAACATCAGGACCGTAAATCCGATCGAGATCAGACAAAAACTGCGGAAAACGGACAGGAGAATACCCTTTCGTATGGTGTGAATTGCGTAAGCCAGGGGTACCGCCAGCATCGGCACCCACGCGACTGAAAATCGTCCTTTGGAGCAGATCCCGCCGATCAGTTCGGCATAGGCGGCAATAATCAGGAAATAGGGCAGAACCGCGAAAGTCCATAGGATCACCGGGCAGACATCGGTCCGGTTCCGGAGCACAAACGGTACCAGGCCCAGCAGTGCGAAAACAAGGACCGGGCTGGCAGGCAGTATACCGTACTGGATATCCCACAGCTGCCCGAGGATTCCCCGTGTTATTCGGAGCAGATCCGTACCTGTGAGATCCTTGAACTGATAGCGAATCAGGGGGGATCCGTAGATGACCGTATTCACGATTCCCAGAAGAACGATCAGGATGAGGATCAGAAACAGCAATCTGCTGAGTTTCCGGATGGGAATCCGGTTCATCAGGATGGTTGCGATCACCATGGGCAGGGTCAGAACAAGCAGGCGGGTTTTCAGCCACCCGGCGAGCAGGATACCGGCGAAAGCACCCGCGACATATCCCGGTTTGCTTAAAAGACGCCTGCACATCCACAGCGTCAGAACGCCCAGCAACGCACCCGGTACGGCGGTGTACAGTTTGTTTGTATACAATACGACCGGCAAGGAAAACATGATCAGAATCGTGGAAATGAATGCGCTTCGCACCGACGGGATGAAGGCGAGGACCATCTGGAATATGCCGAAGGCCAGAAGTGAAGACAGGATCATTATGGTGAAGACGGCTCCTTCGCGTCCGGCAATGCGATATCCCGGGATCAGCAATGCGGGAAGAAGCGAAGTCTGACGGGACATGAGTTGCCCGTTCACATAATTGTCCCACAACTGGGGAACCAGTCGTTCATTCATGAACTTGAGGGAATCTCCGTTCAGATAATTGTTTTCAAGATTGATATCTTGGTCTTGGATCAGGCTGTGGGTCAGCAGCAGGAAATACGGCTCGTCGCCTTCCAGCGGCATCCGGTCCATCACCTGGAATCCGGCCGGCAGAACCGGTGTCATCACCAGAAGCGGCACGACCCATGCGCGAACCTTTTTCCGGCCGGGTATCCGGAGGGTTCCGGCTGCGTGGCCAACGAGCGAAACGGTTTTCACTGCTGTCAGAATGATTCCGATCACCGGCAGAAGCTGCTGCAGCAAGATGATCCGATGCGTCAGGCAGGCACAGCAGAGGAAAACCGGCAGCAGGAAGTATGAAGC
The DNA here is from genome assembly GCA_016927905.1 of candidate division CSSED10-310 bacterium. Lineage (GTDB taxonomy): Bacteria > CSSED10-310 > CSSED10-310 > CSSED10-310 > JAFGJC01 > JAFGLW01. The sequence goes on from JAFGLW010000013.1 coordinate 97,528, forward strand.
AGCATCATAACCGGTTGCCTGTTTTCCTGAAGCCAGTAAATAGATCAGGTGTGATAATGAAAACGACAGATAGATCAGGGGGATATGAACGACCAGAAGCCGCTGGATCGTTTTATCCGTCAGTGGATCCAGGCATCGCGAAATAGCCAGAAGATAGGATAACAGGGCAATCGCGAGGAAACAGAAACGGAGAATCGACATAAAGCGATGCCCTGATTTCGAAAGGGACCTCGGGGAATACCGAAACGAAACGGTGTTCATGATGTTCATTCAACCAGCCAGTTCGGCAGATTTTTCCATTTTCGGGAAAGCAGTTCCCGCATGCTGTCGTGAATGAGCCGGTTGGTTGCCAGGATATCGGGATTGAAAACGGTATAACGTCCGCCGTCAAACCGGCTCACCCGCCCTCCCGCTTCATGAACCATCAGGATGCCGGCGGCTGTATCCCATGGTTTCAACCATCGCTCCCAGAATCCATCCAGCCTGCCTGCGGCAACATATGCAAGATCCAGTGCGGCCGCTCCGAACCGTCTCACTCCCTGGGTTCGCAGGCGGAAAACACAGAATTCGACGAGGTTGTTCTGCCTGAGTTCTCTGACCCGGTATGGAAATCCGGTGGCGATCAGCGACCGTTCCAGATCCTCCGTTTCCGATACCCGGCAGCGAGATCCGTTGAGAAATGTACCCTGATCCGACCGGGCGGAGAACATTTCGTTGCGGATGGGATCGAAAATCAATCCCAGCAGCGGTGTATCCCGTTCATACAGGGCGATTGATATACAGAAATGAGGGAATCCGTGAGCGAAATTGGTCGTTCCGTCCAAAGGATCAACGATCCAGATTAAATCCTGCGGTTCGGGTATTCCATCCGGCCCGGCTTCTGCAGCCTCTTCCGACAGAACGGGTATTTCGGGTGTCAGGCGGGCCAGGGAGTCGATGATCAGGTTCTCGGAAGCCAAGTCGGCTTCGGTGACCATGTTGTATCGGGCTTTGAACCCGATCCGAATCGGTTGTTTGAAATAGTGAAGCAGCAGATTGCCTGCTTTTCGACAGACCGATTCGCCGTACCCGCACAGCTCGGGGATATCGGGGCGGCGGGGTGTTGGTGTCTTCAATGGCGCAGGGTTTTCTGAACACCCTTGATCTTCTGGATCAACTTCGTTGTCAGATTCGCCTGCTCGGTGTTCAATGTTTCCAGATCGATCTCGATCGAATATCCTTCCGGCGAAGTGTTGACACAGAATTTTGACAAAGAGTGCCGTCTCTCAGACAGGAGAGTCAGGATTTTAAGCAGGATGCTCTGCCTGTTTTCTGTTTTGACCTGCAGATGCATAATGTGTTTCTGTTCGGTTTCCAGGTTCCAGCTGAGCTGCAGGAGTTGATCTTTGCCGAGTTTGTGTTTTTTGAGAATGTCACAGGCGGACCGGTGCACCGAAACACCGTGCTGTTTTGAGAGTATTCCGACGATATCGTCTCCGGGCAGTGGATTGCAGCATCTGGATAGCTTGATATGCACATCATCGATAGAGCGGATCTGGTAAACCCGTCCTTTGTTTTCTTTGAGGAACCTGGGGAGAAACAAAGAGAGTTTGGAATCGTCTTTTTTGAGCGCTTTTTTGTAGTCCTTGATGGAGGCGAACTGGCTGATGATTTCCCTCGTGGAGATGATTCCCCTGCCGATTTTGGAATAGAAGTCTTCGAGTTCGAGCGAGCCCGACCGCTCCAGGTATTCCCTGAATTCTGGTCTGTTAACGAAATCTTCCAGTTTCACTCCGATCAACTGCAGATCCGCAGCCAGCATTTTGTGCCCGAAATCACAACTCCATTTCCGTTTCTGCACATCCAGCCAATTGCGGATTGCGGTCCGGGCGCGGGGTGTTTTCACACGGCTCAACCACTCGGATTTGGGGTGGCTTTTAGTCGATGTGATGATTCTGACCATGGACCCGTCGCGAAGTTCGTCATAGATATCCGCGGGTTGCCCGTCGATGAACGCCGATTCGCATTGCTGCCCGATGTCGGTGTGAATCCGATAGGCGAAATCCAGCACGATGGCATTGGGCGGGAAACTCCAGTAATCGCCCCGGGGAGTGCATACCGATATCCGGTCGTCTTCTGCGGCATCCCGGATGCTCCGGATAAAGCGGCGGGAGTCCGTTTCGTCTGTAACCAGGTCTTTCAGTGTATCAATCCAGGTTTGAAAGCCGGCTGTCTGCCTGTCGTCGACCTTGGCGAGAATCCCGAACCGAGCGATCCGGTTCATCATCTTCGTTCTGATACGGATGCTGTAAATATTCTCATTGAAGAGTATTTTGGTGTGCAGGGCCTGGTAGCCGTTGGACCGGGGTACGGCGATAAAATCACGAATCATGCTGCTGGACAACGGCGTGAATTTCTCGTGGATCACGCCGAGTGTGAGGTAGCAATCGCTGGGGTTCTCGGTGCTGATATTCATTTCCAGGGTTTTGGGCTGCAGCTTGCGTGTCGATCGGATATAGAGGCGGTACGGAGTCAGATAGACATTGACGATGTCGTTGGGAATCTTCGCTGCATCGAGATGCTGTTTCATATTCCGGGTCAACTGCTCCACATCCGATTTCAGAAACCGCTTGCTGATGGCCAGCCTCTGGCTGTATTTCATGTATTGCCGCGGTTTCAGGTATTTGAAACAGAGATCTTCCATTTCGGTCCGGATGACCGACAATCCCAGACGGTTGGCAAATGGCGTATAAATGGCCAGTGTTTCACTGGCAATGGCTTTCTGTCTGTCGCGGCTGAGGTGTTCCAGGCTGCTGAGATTATCCCAGCGGTCGGCCAGTTTGATCAGGATCACTCGGAGGTCCTGTGTGGTGCCCAGGATGATTTTCCGCATCGATTCGATTTCGGCTTCTTTCTGATCGTGCAGCCGGGACAGGGCTTCTGTTTTGATCTTTGTCACGGATTCAACCAAAGATGCTACGGTGGGACCGAGAGCTTCCCGTATCATATCCGAATTCAGGTAGGTATCCTCGACGGTATCGTGCAGCAGAGCGGCGCAGATGACTTCCCAGTCAAGCTCCAGCTCGGCCAGAAAACACGCTGCAGACAGGGGGTGAACGATATACGGCTTCTTGGATCTGCGTTTCTGGCCTTCGTGAGCGGTCTGAGCCATTTCATAGGCTTTTTGAATATTGGCAGCGCCTTCCGGTTCGCCGCTGTATTGAAGGTATTTTTCTATCAGTTGCTGGATTGTCGCCATCTCACTATGCTTCCACCGGTCATTAGCATAGATATAAAGGTGATTTTACGCAAACGGGTAGTGGAATTGACGGTGTTTTTTTCGATGCGCCTTTCAATCCCGCCCTGAAAAGACCCGGTCGTAGAATTCCTGGATCTTTTCGACATGCTGCTGAATGGAGTAATTCCGGACGATTCGCTGATGTGCCTGAGCAGCCAGGGATATTCGCCTCTGTGGATTCGCCAGGAGATCTTCGATGGCGGTCGCCAGCGCCTCGGGATTTCCAGGCGGTACCAGTACGCCCGTATCCGGAGAGGAGATGATTTCCGGGATTCCGCCGACAACTGTGGCGACGATCGGTGTCCCCGCGGCCATCGCCTCGATTAGAACCCTCCCGAACGCTTCCTCGCGGGAAGGCGTCACCAGCAGGTCGAGATCTTTCATTATATTGGGGATGTCTTTCCTGAAACCGGTGAAAATAACATGTTCCAGCACATTCAATTCTCCCGCCAGAGATTTCATTTTTTCCAGATGTCCCTTGGGACTGTCCGGACCGACAATCACCGCTTTCACCGGAACTTTTCTCTGAACGAGATTCGCCATCGCCATCAGAATGTCGGTGACACCCTTGTGTTCACTGACCAGACCGATCATTCCGATCAGATATTCGCCGTCGCTGATATCCAGTTCATTCCGGAAGAGATTTTTCTGCAGATCGATGAATTTGTCCAGATTAACGCCGTTGGGAATGACGGTTATTCTCTGCTGGAGATCCGGGAAAGCCCGGAAAATTTCTCTTCTCGATTCGGAAACGGTAATGATGTAATCCGCCTTATGCAGTCGGTACATCTTGATTTTGCGCGGCGGAAGCCGAGTTGAACTTCTGGAGCATCGGAAATGGCAGATCGCCGGCTGACCCAGTCGTCTGGAGGCGTAGTAGATGTAGGGAAATGTCCAGAATTCATTCGAATGCCAGAGATCAATTTTTTCTTCGCGTCCCAGCTCGGTCAGATTGTAAACCGCCTGGGGGATCAGCGGCCAGTGCTTGACTTTCCGCCAGTTTCCAAAACGGATGATCCGGACCTCGATATCGTGTTCCTTCAGCAGATCGGTCAGGTCTCCTTCCATGGGGCATACCACCAGCGGGCGATATTTGTTTCGGTCCAGGTGCAGAAGAAGCTCGCTCAGGCTGATCCTGGCTCCCAGCAGATGAACGGAAGGCGTAATATAACAGATTGTCCGGATCATAGGCCGATCCTGCTGAGGGGTTGAATTCGGACCGTACGGTACATGTTCCGGCAGTGATTCCGAAAGAATTGTTTCCCTGATTCCACTACAGAAGCGGCGCGAGCACGAGAGCGACGACGGACATCAGCTTGATCAGGATATTCATGGACGGTCCGGATGTATCTTTGAAGGGATCACCGACCGTATCTCCTACAACGGCGGCATGATGCGCTTCCGATCCCTTGCCACCTAAATTTCCCTGTTCGATCCATTTCTTGGCATTGTCCCATGCTCCGCCACTGTTGGCCATCATCAAGGCCAGCAGGACACCTGTAACGGTCGCTCCGGCAAGCGTCCCGCCCAGGGCTTCCGGACCCAGTATCAAACCGACCAGAACGGGAGCTGCGACCGCCGTGATTCCCGGGACGATCATTTCGCGGATTGCCGCCTGGGTGGATATGTCCACGCACCGGGCCGAATCCGGTTTGGCCGTCCCTTCCATCAGTCCCGGGATTTCCTTGAATTGACGGCGGATTTCACGAATCATCTCAAAGGCGGCTTTCCCGACGGATGTCATGGTTTTGGAGGCCAGGAAGAACGGCAGAATCCCGCCGATCAGCAGTCCGATAACCACACCGGGATGCATGATATCAATGGAGAAATCAGGGATTTTTAATGTGACGGCCTGGGTATAGGCACTGAAAAGAGCCAGGGCGGTCAGGGCGGCGGAACCGATGGCAAATCCCTTGCCGATTGCGGCTGTGGTATTTCCCAGGGAATCGAGACGGTCCGTAATGCCTCGAACATCGCTGCCCAGCCCCGCCATTTCGGCAATACCCCCGGCATTGTCGGCCACAGGACCGTAAGCATCCACGCTCATGGTTATTCCGGTAGTGGCCAGCATGCCCACTGCGGCAATGCCGATCCCGTAAAGACCGCCAAGTCTGTATGACAGGAAAATGGCCAGGCAGATCGTCAAGACGGGGATAGCCACCGATTCCATTCCAACGGCCAACCCGGTGATGATATTGGTGGCTGAACCGGTTTCAGAGCTTTTGGCGATGGTCTGAATCGGTTTCCCGGAAGTGTAGTATTCCGTCACCAGTCCGATCAGGATTCCGCAGATACACCCGAACAGCATGGCCAGCCAGATACGTAGCCCCTCAACGAAATCAAACACGATCAGAGCTGCTATAAGTGAACCCAGCGCCATGATCGCGGCGGCGACATAAGTAGTTAATCTCAGCACGGCTGCAGGATTCTTCCCGGAAAACAGCTTGATCGATCCGAATCCGAGCATTGATCCCACCAGCCCGATCATGGCCACGAGCAGCGGATAAACCATGTGCTGAAAAACTCCCGTTGCAAAACTGGAGCCGATCGCTATGGTGGCGACAATGGATCCAACATAGGATTCAAAAATATCCGCCCCCATTCCGGCCACATCGCCCACATTATCCCCGACATTATCCGCGATCACTCCGGGATTCCTGGGGTCGTCTTCAGGTATTCCCGCTTCCAGTTTTCCCACCAGATCGGCACCCACATCGGCCGATTTCGTATAGATGCCTCCCCCGACACGGGCAAACAGAGCAATCGAGCTGGCGCCCATTGCGAATCCGCTGATATGTTGCGCCATCTGAGGCGATCCGAAAAAGAAAAACACGATCCCCACACCCAGAAGACCCAGTGAAGCAACGGCCAAACCCATGACTTCACCCCCGGTGAAAGCAACAAACAGCGCCTTCTCCAATCCCTTCGATCGGGCAGCTTCGGCTGTCTTCACATTCGCCCGGGTGGCCGCTTCCATACCCATGAATCCGGCGGCCATCGAACAAAGCGCTCCGCCCAGAAATGCCAGGCCGGTTCGCCAGTCGATGAACAGGATCAGCAGAACGAAGACCACCAGGATGAATCGGATCAGGTAATGATACTGGCGTCTCAGAAAAACCATCGCTCCGTTGTGGATCGCCCCTGCCAGTTCCTTCATCAAGTCAGTGCCGCTGGGAAGCCTGCGGATGAACAAATAAAGAATCCACGCCAGAATCAGCCCGACCAGACCCAGCAGTGGCGCATAGTCGACGATCGAATAACCGGATATCACGTACAGCATCGGATCGCTGAAATTCTGTTCCCGGTCCCGGATGGACAAGGTCACGGTGTATCCACCCGATTTTTCATAACCGTGAACGGGACCAGGCGACTGCGATTCATGCCCGTCGCCGAATTCCCAGATATAATCAAGCGGTTCTTTCAGATTTTCTCGGAGTGTTTCGGGATCGATTTCGACACTGAACTGAAAACTGCCGTCCGGAAGCTTCATCTTCTCGATGGACGATTTGAACTCCATGGGACTCCCGTCTTGACCACCTGAACAGCCCCCCAGAAACAGCATCACTCCGATTGAAACCAGAAAAATGGAATTGTTTTTCACAATGATGATCTCCTTGAACATCGTTACAATACAGAGAAAAAAGCTTTTCATGCAATGTTCACTCGGTTCCCTGGTACAAGTCGAGGCACACTAGCATTCAAAGGGTTCCCGGTCAAGACTTCCCGGGATCCGGAACCGCTCCGGGGGATGCCCTTTCAGCAGGACGCCGGCCCGCCGACGGGATGGTGAACACCAAAATTCCGGCAGCCGGAACAGGCAGCAGAATCGAGGCAAGAAAAAAAATGAAGAGAAGTTCCTGAATCCCGGTTGATTGCAGCAATCCCGGGAAACAGCCGGATGTATCTCGATAGGCCTGCCGGTAAGTTTCGAATGCGACACCGATCGGGTATCCGATCCGGGGATCGGAAAGAATCATCGCGGTGCGGGTGAGATATGCCGGAGACTGCGGGGAGATCTTGACGGGCGAACCGGATTCCGGATCAAATGTAACACTGAACCTTGTTCCCTCCTTCAATGTCAATCCTGAATCCGGCGGCTGATGGATCCGGACGCCTTTGCGGGTAGCCGTCAGACGGGAGAATTCCAGATTGAGCGGATCCGCCGATACCGATGCAACGGCGATGCGATCGACGCCTGCCGAGAGCCGTCTGCGATCCATACTGTCACCCCGCCGATAGGGGGAACCCGCTGAAGGGACATAAAATCGCAGTTCATTGCCGGATGGACCGACCTGATGCGGTTGGATCAGAAATCGAACTTCATTCCATCCCGGAAGCAGTTTCCGAGAATGGACAAACTCCGAATTCCAGGAAATATCCAGTTGCCGGGGTTGAATACCCGGCGGCTGATAGGGAAGTATCCGAACGGTTACGGTGAAAGGGGCTTCGGGAAGCAGGGGTACGCTTATTCCGGCTTCGTTGTGAAACCAGCGTTGCGGTGCGCTTTCATTCGGGTACCAGCCCTCCTTGAGGAAATGTTCGGAAGCTTTTGATCCGATGTCGAAGTAGAGATTTAAGAGGGGGCGGCCGGTCCATTTCAGGGCGGAGACCGCCCGAAAAACCGGATCTCCGAGAACAGGCAGTACCCGGAAGGAATACACCCATCCGCCGATTGTGGCAACCGCATCCGCGCAGGGCAACAATATCATCAGAACGGCCAGGACACTTTTTCTCAGGGCCGGACGATTCTTCAGTCCGATCAGCCCGGTTGAACCGATCACTGCCAGGGCGGGCAATCCGGGGAGCATGTATCTACCCTGGACTGCCGGTTCCGCGGCGTGGGCGCGAATAATGGCGGTTCCGACCAAAAAAAGAATGAATACGGTTGACAGGGTGGCGATTCGAGCGGATTCACCGCCCTGCCGCATCGACAATGCGATGGATGCCGGTATCCACAGAGTCAGGAATCCATAAATGAGAAAAGCCGTTTGGGGAACGGGGATCGTCAGCCATCCGAATCCGGCCCAGAACGTTTTAAACAGGTAGGAACATCGGCTGCAGAATTTGCCGGGATTCAAGTCCTGGAACAGCCGGAATCCCGATTTGAGGTTGTTGAATTCGTGCTGCAGCAGGCTGTCCCGGAATCCCGCATGAAAAAACAGAGCAAAAACGACCGCAACGGCAGCCGACAATCCAAGGAATATCGCGATGCGGACGCCGGTATTTGGGTTGCGGCGGGACGGCCTGGAGTGGAGAAGGACCGATGTGAACAGAAGAACGAGCAGGGAGACCGTCAGGGTCCAGCGGGTTGCGGCCGCCAGGATCAGCACTGCCGTCCAGGCGAGCAGCAGTCCGGTTGACGGGCCGGTACGGACCGTTGAAACTGCGAGGAAGAATGCGCATGCGGAAATGAGTACGATCCAGGATTGCTGGGTGACCGCTGTTCCCAGGTGCCAGTATGCCGGATGAAACAGCACGATTCCGGATGCGATGAACGAATCAACCGGAGATCGGCGGGTGGCGTAAATGGCCGTTATAAAAATGACAGCCGCCGCAAGAATGCTGAACAGGGCGTTGATTGCCCGGGCAATCATCAAAGTCTCCGGCAGGCCGCTCTGGTACCATTCACCCGGCAGCCCTGTGATCCAGTAATACAGGGAAGGCCGTCCCAGCTTGCTGGGGGAGGATTCCAGAAATGGCGTTTCGTGAAATCCCGAGGGAAGTCCGGTTGGTGAGGGCACGCCGACGTGCCGGTAAAAATCGCACTGGTTCATGGAGATCAGGATTCGGTGTTGAAGTTCCGAATCCGGGATCGGTGCCCGGTCCGCCCGGTAATGGCGGGCAACCAGCACGGTTGCTTCGAAATGAGTGACTTCGTCAGCGGCCTGCCATGGCGGATTGGCTCCCAGGCAGAACAATCCCTTGAGTGTTCCGGTCAGAATCAGAAGTGCACCGAGCAAAACGGACTGCCATTGATCGATACGCATGGTAGGAAACTATTGTAGTTGAGGTTGGAGACTCTGTAAATACGGTCTTGCATGATGGTTGATTTGGATTTATCTTTCGGTAACGGGATGACGCAGTCAAAAGAACATTACTGGAATATCCATACCCGGAATCTGAACCGGCAGGCCGCGCACGAAATTCTTCTCGATTTCGCAGCCAAAAGAATGCATACCGACCCGCAATCCCGGATCCGTTCATCCTTCCGGGCAGCCGGTATTTCCACTCCGACCGGCTGGCTGTCGCTGTTTCCGGAAGAAAGAGAATCCGTCAAAGCGCTTACGGTGGAGATTTCCGGAGGATGCGGCGGCCCGGCGGTGGGTCTGCTCATCAATCTTCCGGATGACTGGCGTTTTTTCGCGGCCTCCCGCGGTTCCATCTGCGTGGATTATCACTGGGTGTTCCCTACCCGGCTCCGGCAGATCGAACGCGATTTGGTCCGCATGGAAGCCGAACGTCTCAAATCTCTCGGGCTGAAATGGCCGGACCGGGGGCCTGTCGATAACGGACCCGTCCGAACCCGGCTCCGGATCAGTGACCCGCATGTGGAGCTTCGATACAGGGAGAAGCTGTCGGGTGACGAATGGGATCATCTGAGACCGGATCTTGAACCGGAGACTCCCGGAGTGCTTTCCCGCCTGTTCCCCGGATGTCCCGCCGCCCGGTTCAGGAATATTCTGGGGCGGCTGCATCTGTCGGTCGAGCAGATGGCGGCTGAATTCACCTCTTATATTGAAATACTGCATGCCTTCAGCCGGTACGACTATTGGGTGGCACGGATGAAGGAACAAAACGATGAGGAAACCGTTTTTTCAATAGAGGTGTGATGTGCATGGGCGGATTCATCCCGATGCATCCAATGTTCCGGTTGTCATCGATTCTCCCCTCGACTAAAATAGGGTTCTTTCACGGCTGTCCAGGCCACTTATCAACAGCATCATTTCGAGGAGATGCGGGGAGATGAAAGCATTTTTGCAGGAAGCGATTGCCGGATCGAATGCGGATTTCGTCGAGATTCGCCTGGAAGACAGTTTCAGAACCGAAATCGGGTTTTCAGGCAGGGATTTGAGGAAGGCACAGGAAACCCGGGATTATGGTGGTTATGTCCGTGCATTGATCGACGGATCCTGGGGATTTGTCAGTTTCAATGAACCTGAAAAACTGCCCGATTTCGTCCGGCAGGCCGAGCTGAAAGCCCGGTCAGCGGGCAGGGGAAATGTCGTTCTGGCGCCTGTTCCGGTTGTTCAGGATATGGTGCCGATTTCGGCCGATCCCGACGACGATCTCAGGAAAGTCCCGCTGGATGAAAAGATCCGGACGCTGGCCGATCTTGCCGAAAGAATTCTGTCATACAGCAACCAGATCGTCTCATGCAATGTCAGTTACCGGGAGGAGAACCGGCATGTTTTGTTTGGCACGAGCGAAGGGACATTGATCGACATGCACGGTCTGTGGGGAGCCGGTGGAATGGGTGCGATTGCCCGGGAAGGCAACGTGGTCCAATCCGTGTTTTCAGGTTTTGGAACTCGAACCAGATGGTCCGAAATCCTGGGTGCCCATTCGCGGGTTGAGCCCATCTGCTCCGAAGTTGTGGATCTTGTCCGGGCGGAATCCGTCGCCGGCGGCCGGTATACGGTTGTTCTGGATCCGCGGTTGTCCGGTGTATTCATTCATGAGGCGTTCGGGCATCTTTCGGAGGCCGACAATGTTTCGGACAATCCAAAACTGCTCAGCCAGATGCAGCTCGGTACCAGATTCGCCCAGGACCATTTCAACGTCCTGGACGGCGGATCCCTTCCCGATGAACGGGGAACGCTTCCCTACGACGACGAAGGCGTGCCGACCTCGCTGACTTATCTGATCAAGGATGGACTGCTCACCGGACGGCTGCATTCCAGGTCGACGGCTGCCGCCATGGGTGAGAATCCGACGGGTAATGCCCGAACCGTCGGGTACCGGTTTGCTCCCATATGCAGAATGACCAATACCTATATCGATGCCGGTCCGCATTCCTTCGAACAGATGCTGGAGGGGATCGGGAACGGGCTTTATGTTGTGGGCGGCGGCAGCGGCAACACTTCCAAGGGGCTGTTCACGTTTTCAGCCGAAAAAGCACGGAAAATTCAAAACGGCAAGATCGGTCCCTGGGTACGGGATCTGGTCCTGACGGGTAATGTCTTTCAAACACTCAGGGATATCGACATGGTCGGAAACGATTTATATCGGTCCAGATCGGGAGGATGCGGCAAGAGCGTTGGTGCACGGATGCAATATCCCCTCTGCGTATCCATGGGAAGTCCGCATGTCCGGATCCAAAATGTTCTGATCGGAGGTCGCTGAAATGGAACGAATACTTGAAATGGCAAAGCGCAAGGCGGACAAAGCGGAAGTGTTTCGGATCGAAAAACAGTCCGAACCGGCATGTTTCTCCGGCGGTGAACTTACGACCCTGGAAAGTGAGAATTCCATATCCACAGCGTTGCGGGTAATCGTCGACGGACATCTGGGATTTTCATCGACGACGCATCCGGACGAAGCGGAAGGACTGGTGAAACGGGCGGTCGCTTCCGCCGCATTCGGGCCGGAAATCGATCTCGATTTTCCGTCCGTCGTCCGGAATGAAGGTGCGGGGGATTTCTTCGATCCCCGCGTGGCCGACCTGACCACGGAAAACCTGATCGACACCGGGCAAAACATGATCGACATCGTCAGATCTAAATACCCGGAGGTCAACCTGGAAGTCGAGGTCACAAAAGAAAAAAGCAGGACATCCATCATGAACAGCAGCGGCGGATGCGTCTCCTACGAAAAAACAATCTATCAGGCGTTTCTGAATGTTCTGTTGATGCTGGAATCGGACCGGGCGGAACTGGAACATACCTGCACCTACACCACGTTCAGCGATGCCCCGGAACAGATCGCGCGGGATGCGGTATGGCGGTTTTCACACTGTCACCGGGTTGCTCCGGTCGAAACAAAAAAAATGACGGTTCTTTTTACCAGCCTGGGATTCCGGGGATTGTTCGTACCCCTGTTTTATGGGTTCGGAGGGGATCTCGTTTACCGAAAGCTGTCGCTCCTGAGCGGCCGGCTGGGTGAATCCATTGTGGATCCCCGGATCACGGTCGTGGATGATCCCACCCGGCGGGAGCTTCCTGCGTCGTGCCCATTCGATGACGAGGGCGTTTCGACCGGCAGAAATGTCCTGATCGACAAAGGCGTTCTGACCGGTTACATGTACGATCTGAGATCGGCTGGCAAGGCCGGCGCGAAATCTTCGGGCAACGGATTCAAGAAATCTTCCCTGTACACCGGATTCAGTATCGATGCCCAGCCCAATACAAATCCGTCCAACCTGATCATCCTCCCCGGTATGATTCCGAAAAACGATCTGATCAAAGATATACGGGAGGGTATCATCGTGGACGACACCATGGGTGCCGGTCAGGGTAACAACATGAACGGTGAATTCTCGATGAGTGTCGCGCTTGGTTATAAAATCGAAAACGGTGAAATTGTCGGAAGAGTGAAAGATGTCATGGTATCCGGCAATGTATACGAGTCTTTCAAGAATAATTTCAAGGCAGCCAGCCGGGAGGTCTGGACGGAGGATACTCTGTTCGGAAGGTATCAGGTCCCGTGGCTGGTCTTCGAGGACATGCCGGTTGCCGCGACGTAAAGCCGGTTTTCCGGATTCCGGAAAATGAATTGTCATTCACTCCGGCATCTGCGTTCCGATCTGCCGGCCGGCAATCCGTTTCCGGCGGCCTCAGGCCCCTCCCACCGGTCTTCCCGGCGAAGTTGGGACGTGCGCTGTTCCGGATGGCAAGTGCATACAGGTGCAGTGGTAGGAGTTTCGGTCGGTGTTGGGGTCGGTGTTGGAATTGATCCGCTCATGAATTCTTTGAAGGAAGCTTTCCAAACATTCTGCCGCACCGGATGCGGAATACACTCACCGCATCGAAAACTCGCATCCGCAGTAATTCTGGCGATACATGTTTTTCTCTTTTGAAATCCGCGTGGAATGCTTGTATCCGTCTTTTTTCTTGAAATCGACCGGAAGAAATTTTACACAATGTTTGCCGGCAATTTCTCCGGCAATTGGAAATATGACTTTCGCGGGCTTGTTGGGGCCGGTGGTCAGGGTCGTGGTAAAAACGGGAAACCCGTTTTCTCTGGCAAATCCCGCCGTCGCTTCCAGCCGGTATTCGAAACAGGCGGCGCATCTGCTGCCGCCTTCAGGTTCTGAGACCAACGCCTTTACCCGATCCAGCCACAGACGATGCGTCTGCCCGGGAACAATCAGCGGGATGTTCATCTCCGTCAGATAATCCCGGACCACTTTCAATCTCCGCTCGAATTCGGTTGAGGGGTAAATGTTGGGATTGAAGAAGAAACCGGTAATGGCGTATTCCGCCCGCAGGGTCTGGACCGGATGTGCAGCGCAGGGCCCGCAACATATATGAATCAGCAGTGGTTGCTTCACTTTCATCGAATCTCCGCAAACCACTATATGAAATTATCAAAACCAATTCACCGTGAATCGGAATCAGCGGGAACCAAGATTTTCGGGCCAATTTACTGTTGACACTCCCGGCATTTGTGGATTAGCTATTCCGGACGGGAGCGATGCGACACTTTTTTGAAAGGCTGGATTATGAATGTACCGTTACTGGATATCAAAAGACAGCTCGAACCGATTCGGGATCAAATCGATGCCGCGTTGCGTTCGGTGGTGGATGATACGCAGTTTATTCTGGGTCCGCAGGTGGCGGACCTGGAGAAGGCGGTGGGGGTGTATTGCGGATCGGCCAAGGCGATCGGAGTCGCCAGCGGCACGGATGCCCTGATCATCGCCCTGATGGCCATGGGCATCGGCAGGGGCGATGAAGTGATCACCACACCCTACTCCTTCTTCGCATCCGCCAGCAGCATCTGGCGGATCGGCGCTCGTCCGGTGTTCGCCGATATCGATCCGGGGACGTTCAACATCGATCCTTGTGAAGTTGAAAAGGTTCTTTCCCCGAAAACCAAAGCCATTTTGTGCGTTCACCTGTTCGGCCAGACCGCGGACATGGATTCTCTGAATCAAGCGGCGGGAACCGTTCCGGTCATCGAGGATGCGGCTCAGGCCATGGGTGCGGCATGGCGGGGTATACGAGCGGGCAATCTGGGCGAAATCGGTTGCTTCAGTTTTTTCCCTTCCAAAAATCTGGGTGGATTCGGTGACGGGGGGATGATCACGACATCAAGCACACATCTTGCCGAGAAATGCAGGGCTCTGCGCGTGCATGGCGCTTTGAAAACGTATATCCATGAGGATGTGGGCCTGAATTCCCGCCTGGATTCAATCCAGGCCGCCGTTCTGAAGGTCAAGCTGCCCTATCTGGACGGATGGTGCGAACGACGCAGGCAAAATGCGGCGTATTATGGACGTATGTTTGCGAATACGCCGGTCGGAACACCCCGGATCCTGGAACATGCCACACCCATATTCAATCAATATGTTGTTCGCATTCCCCGCCGGGAGCTGTTGCGCAAAAGGTTTGCAGAGCTGGGGATCGGTCATGCGGTGTATTATCCGCTGCCGCTTCACCTGCAACCCTGTTTCAGGGATCTCGGCTATCGGAAAGGTGATTTCCCGGTATCGGAACAGGCGTCCGACGAAACCATCGCACTGCCGATCTTTTCTGAATTGACCGATACGGAACTCCATTTCGTTGCCAAAACGGTTCTGGAACACGTCGCTTCGTTCAGTTGATCCGAGTTGCGTCCGGTTTGGATGTCAGCTTCAAAGACCGGATGTGATCGATGCGGATCCGGAACTGCCCGAAAGACGCCGTACCGGTTACTTCATCCTTGCTCTGAAACTCCAGCTCGTATTCGGTGCCGTCCGTGAGGATCAGGTTTCCGGGGATCTCATTCTGTTCCGATGTAATACCGGCTTCGTTGTCCCGGATCTCCAGGCGGTCGATCTTTTCGAAGGGGATGTACACGCTGGTCGCTCCCCGTTTCGCGGATATGAAGGTGTGGCCGTTGAAAGCGATTTGAGCGCCTTCGGTCACGATATTGTCGATATCGGTCAACCGGCCGTGAAAATCCACCTGGGGTTTCGGGATGTCGCTGGGATCCTTGTCAGACATCGCATATCCCTGAATGCTCATGAAAAACAGCAAAACGAGAACAGATATATGTCGTTTCATCCTCAGTCCGCTCCTTCGACGAATGCACGCCAGACCCCATTATACCATCACGGAACAGGTTCACCAATCCCCGTCTTTTTCAGGGATCAAGTTTTGGCGGAAGGCGGTGGCCGGGAGTGTGATCCGAAGATTTGACACATTACCGGGGGGCAGGTAAAGTTTTGAAGTTGTTTTCTGGGGGAACGGCGAACGGATGCGGATTATCCAATCTTTCTCGGACCTGCCGAATGATTTGACCAAAGTGGTGATGACCATGGGCAATTTCGACGGTGTCCATATCGGTCATCAGAATCTGATCGGCAATGTGGTTCTGAGAGCTGAGAGGGTTAAGGGTGTTTCCGTCGTTCTGACTTACCAGCCTCATCCCGTTTCGGTTCTTTATCCCCGGAAGCAGTTGAAACGCATCACCGGCATTTCCGAAATGATGGAAATCATCGGATCCTTCGGAGTGGACTTCATGGTGTCGTTTTCCTTTACGCCGGAATTGGCCCGGCTTGATCCGGACGAATTCCTTAAGACGGTCATTTTTGCGTATACCATTCCCGAATCCATTGTAATCGGAGCGGATCACCGTTTCGGGAAAGACCGCCGGGGAGATGCCCGGCTGCTGAGTGATCTCGGGTCGAGAATGGGAATTGACGTGTCCATCGTGGAAGATGTTGTTGTGGGGGGAGAACCCGTATCCAGCACCCGGATCCGGGAATTGGTTGCGTCGGGTGATCTGGAGACGGCCAGATTGCTGCTCGGCAGATTTTTCCGGTTGACCGGCATCGTCCGGAAAGGTTTCGGAAGGGGACATGACATGGGTTTTCCAACCGCCAATTTCACGGTGTCCGACCGCGTGCTGCCTCCGCCGGGTGTTTATGCCGGTCAGGCCGGCATTCGGGGGCAATCCGGTCCTTCCGTTACATACATCGGGGATTCCCCGACATTTGACGAGGGTTCATACCAGGTTGAAACGCACCTGTTCGGGTTTCAGGGAGATTTGTACGGGCAGCTGCTTGAAGTCGATCTTATGCAGCGGATTAGACCGGACACGCGGTTCAAGACTCCGTCGGAATTGGTGGAGCAGATGAAACGGGACGCCCGGGATGCGATGGAGATCTACCGAAAGCATTTTTGAATAGACCGAAGCGATGATTGTATAATGGAGTGATTGACGATGAAGGTGGCTATAGGAAGTGATCATGCCGGTTGGTTACTGAAACGGCACATTACCCTGTTTTTAAAAGACAGGGAACGGGATGTTATCGATGTGGGAACGGACAGCGGATCCTCCGTCGATTACCCGGATTATGCCCGGGCGGTTGCGATCGAAGTTCAGGCCGGCAGAGTGGATTTCGGCATTCTCATCTGCGGAACAGGCCTGGGGATGGCGATCACGGCGAACAAATTAACGGGTATCCGGGCGGTGACCGTAAGCGATCCGTATTGCGCCGAGCTGGCCCGATCGCACAACAACGCCAATGTCGTTACGTTTGGCGGCAGAATCATCGGCCCGGGGATGGCGGAACGGATCGTCGAAACGTTTCTGAACACGCCTTTCGAGGGTGGCAGGCATGCCAACCGAATCGCCAAGATCCGGAATATTGAGTCCGGTGGATGCGGACAGGATCCATCGATGTGAACATCCGGCCGTCCTGGGACGAGTATTTCATGGAAATCGTATATTTGATTGCGAAACGCTCCACATGCCTTCGCCGCAAGGTCGGCGCAGTCATCGTCAAAGACAATCGAATACTCGCGACCGGCTACAACGGAGTTCCGGCGGGTATCCGGCATTGTGATGAGTGCGGTGGCTGTCTTCGTTCCAGACTCAATGTGCCTTCCGGCGAACGTCATGAGCTGTGCCGCGGATTGCACGCCGAACAGAATGCGATTATCCAGGCGGCGTTTCACGGGACGAGTGTCAAAGGCAGCACTCTCTACTGCACGACGATGCCCTGCATCGTCTGTGCAAAAATGATCATCAACGCCGGGATACAAAAAATCATCTATGCGGAATTGTACGATGATCCGCTGGCCTTGGAAATGCTCAATGAATCCGGAATCCGGATGGAGAGGTTTTTCCATTCAACCGTACACACGGAGAATTGCCCATGAAATGTCCTTATTGCGGGTATCTGGAAGACAGGGTTGTTGATTCGAGACCGTCAAAGGATTTTGCCAGTGTTCGCCGCCGCCGCGAATGCCTTTCCTGCAACCGCCGGTTTACGACCTATGAACAGGTTGAGGATATTCAGCATATGGTTGTGAAAAAGGACGGGCGCCGTGAGCTGTTCGACCGGCAGAAAATCTTAAGAGGACTTGCCAAATCGGTTGAGAAACGTCCGGTCAGTCCCATGCAGATCGCGGAGCTTGTCGATGAAATTGAGAGGATTCTCCATACCAAGGAAGACCGGGAGATTTCAACTCGGGAAATCGGGGAACTCATCATGCAGAGGCTGATCGAACTCGATGAGATCGCTTACGTACGATTTGCTTCGGTATACCGGCAATTCCGGGATATCCACCAGTTCTACTCCGAATTGTTGAAACTCTTCGAGAAAAACAAGCACTTGATTTCGAAATCCTGAGATTTCCGGACGGATGAAAGAAATGCCGGACTCGCAAAATACTGCGTTGTCGTTCAATGCCCGTTCGGATCGAGAAACACCATCCCAATCCCTTCAGATCATTATGGAACTGTGCGGCCTGACCGAAGGATGGTTCACGGCTGAATGGATCGCCCGGATCATCCACCGCACGCATCACGGCACCAGGATACTGCTGGGGAAACTGGTCAGGAATGGCATTCTGGAGATGGACCGGGACCGCAAATCGTACCGGATATCCAATCCGGATATTCGAGACAGGCTGGTGAAGGAACTATCGGAGACCCGGCGGAGCCGGTTACACGGCGATATTTTAAATGCGCTGGTCGCTCTGAGGCGGGAAACGGGATGTCCGATCCACTATGAAGTGGCATGTCACGCGATTGCGGCGCGTCATCCGGATGCGGTCCGACATGCCTTTGAGGGAGTCCGGGTCTGTCTGTCGATGGGTCGGGAATTTCAGTCGCATGATATCATCCGCAGGCTTCAGGACAGCGGCATCGCCTTCGACAAAAATGCATTGCACCTGTTTTGGTTTCAGGAAAAATCATGCCACGGCAACTGGCGGGCGGCCCGGCGGATTCTGCGGGAATGGCGCATCGGTCAATCCACCTTCCGGACCGATATTTCTGAACGTATTTTTCTTCACCTGGCTCGATGCAGATCCCGCATCCGATCTTCGTATCCGCTTTACCGGGTGGTCGCAAGATTTGTTGAGAAATCCCGTCGCCCGGAGTTGCTGTCGCTGGCGTATCATATTCTTGCATCGGAAGCTTTGAAGGTCGGTGCCTGCACTCAGGCCGGACACTGGGCGTCAAGATCCCTGGAAGTCTTCGGCGGGAATTCTCTGGATATCGATCGGCATCAGATCCTGGCTTTGCTGGGGCGAATCGCACTCCGGACGGGAAATATCGCGGAAGCGGAAAGATATTTCATTCGGAGTCTCGGATTGCGTCGGTCCGGAACTGATCGGGAATCGGTCGCGGAAGGTCTCTCGGACATGGCCGTGCTGCGTTATGTCATGGGGGATTCCCGCCGGGCCGGACGCAATTTGGATATGGCCTGGGCGATATTGGAGGGATACCAGCGTCCGGAACGACGGTTTGAAATACTCAAAACACGCATGGAGATTGCTCTGGCGGACGGAGATCTGGAAACCGCTGACGAGTTGGTCGAAAAGCTTGATCAGGGATTTGAGATCGATCCCGTTTCGCTGTGGCCGGAGAAAGTCATATTTACAATGCGGCTGGCGCTCCGCCGATCTCAGAAGAAGCTGGCAGCGAGAGCCGTTCGTGAATTTTTCGCCAATTTGGATCGGATTGACCCGCCGGTCGTTCGCAAAATGATGCCGTATCTGATCGAACAGGATTTGATTTGTCCCGGGGAGGTTGAAATCCTAATCCGGAAAGCGGCTGAAAAGGTGGACCGGTGGGGATCTGCGATGGGAAGGGATCCGTTGCCGGAAATACTGATCATGCGGCATGGCTGCTCCCGATCCATCCTGACGACGGGTACCCTGAAACGCCTTGCCCGCTTGGTAGATGAACGCGGTGACCCGGTGTGCCGGGCGCATCTGGCCGCGGCTGCCCGGGTGTGCATGGTTCGGCCCGAATATCTGGAGAAAATTGAACGCGGCCTGCCGAGTCGTGAATTTCTGGCATTTGCCGCCGGTGAACTGCTCTCGGATCTCGACTATTACACGGCACTGTCCAGTCGATCCCATTCGGAGATAACCGTGGAATCGCGTATCCGGGAGGATCTGATCCGGTCGGGAGACATCGCTCAGAGAATAAGCGATCTCCCGAGAGTTGCCAGAGCGCGGAATCATCTGGAGAGTCTTGCGGCACCCGGAATCGGGGATTCGGTTCAACCCGGGTTGAATCTCGCCACCGCCATGGACAGGATTCAGTCGTCCAAGTCGTGGATAGATTTTATCCGGAATGTTCGGGAAACACTGCGTGAATTGCTGGGGATTTGCAGCGGGGAGATCCGTCTGCGGGGCTTGACAGCCGGAATCGATATGTTCAAATGGGGGGAAGGTATTCCGCTGCGGCTGGCCAGAAAGACGCTCCGGGAATGCGAATTACTGCGAAGAACTTCAGAACGATTTCGAACGGTGGCGGATACCGTGCTGTGTTTACCGCTCCGGGCGGGAAACGCGTATGCCGGAGAACTGGTGGTCCGGATTGAAAATGGCGGATTGCGGGAGATGCCGGGATATCCGGAGAAACTACAGGTTCTGGCCAGAACCATCGCTCTGACCGGTTCGCAGATTGAATATCTCCGGCGATACGACATGGAAAAGGAAACCGGCGGGGAGGAGATGCAGGTTTTCCCGGATGGTTCCGGGATTGATGGTCAGAGCCTGGGAGCCCGGCGTCTCCGGTCGTTCGTTCACCGGGTCAGGAACAGCCCCAGTACCGTGCATATTTCCGGTGAAACGGGTGTCGGCAAGGAACTGGTGGCCCGGGCGATTCATCGGTTGGGATCGAGACGTTTCAAGCCGTTTATTGCATACAATTGCGGTGCTTCGCCCGATGCACTTGTAGAGAGTGAGTTATTCGGACATGTGCGGGGTGCCTTCACGGGAGCGGTCCAGAACAGGTGGGGAATCTTCCGGGGCGCAGAGGGCGGGACGGTTTTTCTGGATGAAATAGCGGATCTGCCATCTCAATCCCAGGTGAAACTCCTGCGCGTTCTTCAGGAAAAAACAGTGCGCCCGGTCGGTTCGGATCGGGACATGCCGGTTGACGTCAGGATCATTTCCGCAACGAATAAAAATCTTGCCGGAGAGGTTCGAGCCGGGCGGTTCAGGGACGACCTGTATTACCGGTTGATGGTATTGCATGTTCAGGTTCCGTCACTGCGGGAAAGACGGGAGGATATCCCGGATCTGGTACGCTCGATTCTGACCGGATTATGCGAAAGAATGAAAAGACCCGTGCCAGAATTAACCCCCGGATTGCTGCGGGGCCTGTTGAATCACCACTGGCCGGGCAATATTCGTGAATTGCAGAATGTCCTGGAGGTTGCCGTCAATCTCACGAAACCCGGATTCCCGATGGACCTGATTGTGGTTAAGGATCGATTGAACTGTCCGGATGAAGGCGGGAACGTCCACCTTACGGATATCATGAGGGAAACCGAAACGGGGCACCTGAGACAGATTCTGGAGCGGAACGGATGGAACATGTCAAAAGCCGCGGCGGTTCTGGGTATTTCTCGCCAGGGTTTGTTCAAAAAAATCCGCAGATACGGTATAATCCGTCCCGGCGGGAAAACCACTCAACCGAAGGAGTAAATGAATGAAGGCATTTGGTTTGACTGATGTTGGTTTAAAGCGCAGTGTGAACCAGGATGCCTTCCATATTGACGATGTTTTTCGATTGTACCTTGTTGCCGATGGCATGGGTGGTCACAAGGCGGGGGATCTGGCCAGCCGGATGGCGCTGAAAGCGATATGTGATTTTATCGAACAGGAAAACCGGTGGAAGGAAGACGATTCCATCACGGACGAAGAAATGCTCAGGCTGGAAGAGGAAATGTGCCGGAATGCGGTTCAGTACGCCAATCTGGTCATTTACGAAAAAGCCAATGAAAGCGCTGAATATCACGGAATGGGCACCACGATCGTAATGCTGAAGATGATCAACGGTCATGCAGTGATCGCCCATGTCGGAGATTCCCGGATATACCGGATCCAGGACGAGGATATCTTTCAGTTGACCAAAGATCACTCCCGGGTCCAGGAACTCATCGATCAGGACAAGATTTCAGCTGAGGAAGCGGAGAAGTATCCCCTTAAAAACGTCATCACCCGTGCGCTGGGCGGAGCTCCCACTGTGGATGTGGATACGATGGTGATTCCTCTGGGGCGGAGTGATGTTTTTGTTTTGTGCACAGACGGCCTGAGCGGCGTATTGTCCCGGGAGGAGATATTGGAATTGATCGTTTCCAATCCGGGTGACCCGGAGGAAAGCTGCCGCCGGCTGGTTCAACGGACGCTGGATTGCGGGGCACCCGACAACGTGACGGTTATCGTGGGTGACACCCGGGCTTACAATGGCGGCGAACCCACGAACCCGCCCAATGGTCCGACACCCTCGGAGCATGATGAAAAGGGTGCGTTCCGCAAGTTTATCGATCGCTGGTTCCGCGGCTGACAGGACGCATCGGAACCCATCCCCATCGATTACCCCTCGGGATGTCGGGTAACCGGCCGGTTCGGGCTGGATATGGATCTAAAAAGCTTGAATGCCCAGCAGTTTGAAGCCGTCACTCACGGAGATGGTCCGTTGATGGTATTGGCGGGAGCCGGCAGCGGCAAGACACGGGTCATCGTGCATCGGATTGCCCATCTCATTCGGGAACTGGGTGTCAAACCGGACCGGATTCTCGCGGTGACATTCACCAACAAAGCCGCCCGGGAAATGAAGGAAAGAATCACGTCGCTGTTAGATGATACATCCGCCGCACGGATCGCCATCGGAACGTTTCATTCAGTCTGCGCCCGGATTCTGAGGCGGGAACATCGGAGTCTGAAACTGACCTCAAACTTCACGATTGTCACTGAATCGGAGCAGCATGCCCGGGTTAAACGGGCGGTGGATACTTTGAATATCCCCCCGGACCGGATGGCTCCCCGGCAGATCGTTACCCGGATCAGCAATGCGAAAAACCGGTTCCAGGAACCGGAAAAAATGCTGGAATCGGCCGGTTTTGACCTGATGCAGAAATGGACGGCCCGGGTATACGAGATCTATCAGGCGCAGCTTGAGCAGGATCATGCCCTGGATTTCGACGACCTGATCGTCAAAACCGTGAGACTGCTTGAGGACAACCCCTTGGTACGAGATGCCTACCAGGAGCGATACCGGTATATCCTGGTCGATGAATATCAGGATACCAATCACGCGCAATACCGGTTGATATCTATTCTGAGCCGGCGGTATCGAAATGTCATGGTTGTAGGCGATGATGACCAGTCCATATACCGCTGGCGGGGTGCCGAAATATCTAACATACTGAATTTTGAACGCGATTTTCCGGGTGCCAGAACCGTCAAGCTGGAACAGAACTACCGGTCGACGCAAGCCATCCTGACCACCGCAGCGGCCATGATGGAGAATAATCGCAGACGAACCGGCAAGAAACTGGTTGCGGTCCGTTCCGGCGGTGAAAAGGTTATGCAGGTTACGCTGGGATCGGATCGGGAGGAAGCTGAATTTCTGGCGAAGGAGCTGACCGGACTTCACGCCCGTGAGCACAGGGAATGGAGCGATTTTGGGATTTTGTTCCGGACAAATGCTCAGTCAAGGCTGATCGAGGAATCCTGCCTGGTCGCCCAGATTCCGTTCCGGGTAATCGGAAACACCGGATTTTTCAACCGAAAGGAAGTGAAAGACCTGTTTGCTTATATCCGGCTGGCCCTGAATCCCCTCGATTCGGCATCCTGCCTGCGAATACTCAATACTCCTCGACGGGGAATCGGTGCTGCGACGCGGGAGATGTTGATGGAGAAAACCGGGGATCGACCCATGTTCCGGGTACTTGAATCCTTGGTTGAGGACAGGGTGTTCCCCGGGCACAAGATCGGGCGGATCGCCGATTTTGTCCGGGGAGTCCTGGAAATGGAAAAAATCACCCGGACCACCGATGTGCCTGCCTTTGTTCGGTTGATGATTGAACGGTTCGGATACAGGGAGCAGTTCGAAACGGAAGATACGCCGGAATCCACCGCTTCACTCGAGATAATCGAGGAATTCGTCAGTGCGGCTGAGGAATTTCATCGACGGACCGGAGACACACTGGACAAATTCTGTGATTATCTGGCTCTAAATCAGGAGCAGTCATCCGATCGTCCCGGGGATGTCGAGGAAGATCAGAACACCGTCTCACTGCTGACGCTGCACAATGCAAAGGGGCTTGAGTTTCCCGTTGTGTTCATCACCGGGCTGGAAGAGGGTCTGTGTCCGTGCTACCGGTCACTTTCCGATTTGACGGAGGATGATCTGGAAGAGGAGCGCCGGATTGTGTATGTGGGCATGACCCGGGCCATGCAAAAACTGTTTCTACTGTCCGCCCAAAGGCGGTTCCGCGCGGGCAAGCAGACGGACTCGAAACCGTCGCGGTTTCTCATGGAATTGCCGGAGAAGACCCTGGAGCGGATTAATCTTCAGGGGGCGCGGACCCGGCGGGCCCGCCCGGTGTCTTTCCGGGATAGTGATGCACCGGCTGTCAAGATGTCCCACCCATTCTCCGGGAACGATTTCCGCCGGGGTGATCGGGTGGTGCACAAACGGTGGGGGACCGGCACGGTGATCGATCTGAAAGGCAGGGGTCCGGAAGCGAAGATAACCGTCAGTTTTGACCGTGCCGGACGCAAAAAACTGCTTCTCGGTCCTTCCCGCCTGTTTAAAATGACTTGATTCCCGGTCTGCAGTTTGGGAAGCCCGCGATCCGGATGGAGGATCTGCAGACACTCCGGTCAGAAGGTTTGAATGAGCCCGGCATCCGCCGACGCACTCAAATCCAGAGATGAATGACATCCGCCTGTCCATTTCCGGTAGGCCAGACCCGCCACCATGACCGCATTATCGGTGCAAAGCTGCGGGGGCGGAATGAAAACGCGAATGTTCCGCTTTCGGGATTCTGAGTTGAACCGGGCACGAAGCTCCGAATTGGACGCGACGCCGCCAGCGATACAGACCGTATCGATTCGGTGAAAACCAGCGGCACTCAGTGTTTTGGTTACCAGCACATCGGTCACAGCGTCCTGAAATGCGGCTGCGATATCTTCCGGAGCGCTATGAGGATATTTATGCATGTGATACAGCACCGCTGTTTTCAATCCGGAGAAACTGAAATCGAAGTTATCCCGGTCAAGCATGGGGCGCGGAAACCTTATCTTACCGGGATCTCCCGTCCGCGCCAGGCGGTCGATCACCGGGCCGCCGGGATAGCCGAGCTTCATCAGTTTGGCGACTTTGTCGTACGCTTCACCTGCGGCGTCGTCTGCTGTTCTGCCGATGAGGGTCATGGTTTTACCTGAAAACATCAGCAGCGATGTATGACCGCCTGAGGCGACGAGGGTGATGTTTCCGGTTCCGTATTCCATCCCGCTGAAACATGCGGCATAAGCATGGGCTTCCAGATGGTTGATCCCGATCAGCGGTTTGTCAAAAGACAGAGAAAGACATTTGGCGGCGGTCAGCCCGACGATCAGCGATCCGATCAGACCCGGACGATGTGTTACGGCTACCGCCGTCAGGTCCTCCGGTTTAACCGATGCGGAATTCAGGCAGTACTGGACTGCCGGCAGAATATGTTCGATATGTTTCCGGGCGGCGATTTCGGGAACTACCCCGCCGTACCTGCGATGGTAATCATCCTGATTGGCCACGATGCCGGCACGGACGATATGTCCGGATTCGACAATGGCCACGGCGGTGTCGTCACAGGATGTTTCAATACCGAGGAAAAGCATGACTCAGCTCCTGGAAAAACACGGAAAATCGGGATGCAGTATCCGTGAACCGGATCCGGCGGCGGAATTCACTGATCATGTCCCAGCTGAGATGCACATACAGGGATGTTTCAGGCAGGGAATCGATGGTCAGTTCGGGCCATTCGATCAGGACGATACCGTCTTCACTCAGAATCTCGGGAAGTTCCAGGTCTTCGATGTCATGTTTGGAATTCAGCCGGTACAGATCGACATGATAAATCATGTGTTTTCCCGGATACCGGTTCACGATCGTAAACGAAGGACTGGTCACCGGGTACCTGGACGGGACTCCCAGACCGGCTGCGATACCCTGGACAAGACAGGTTTTGCCCGAACCCATTTCACCCGAAAGTGGAATACAATCCCCGGGGGCAAGATGTTTTGCCAGGAGCCACCCCGCATGCCGGGTTGAATCCGGCGAATCGGTTTCAATTTCGAGCGAGACCATTAAAACCCGCCCCGGATACTACGACTCGCAGAACAAGGCGGGACTGCGCAGGAGTGGTTTCAACCTTCGAGTTTTGTTTTCAGGTAGTCGATCGCGTTTCGGACGATGACCATTTTTTCCGCATCTTCGTCCGGGATTTCCACATCGAATTCCTCTTCAAACGCCATGACCAGTTCCACCGTATCGAGGGAATCCGCTCCGAGATCGTCGGTGAAGGATGCTTCCGGGGTTATTTCACTTTTGTCCACACCCAGTTGTTCCGCGATCAGATTGATGACACGTTCTTCCACGTCCATTATTCATCTCCTTAAAAAAATGGTTTCAGCACGACGCCATGTTTCGGATAAATTCTCCCAGTCCTTCCACAGTGCCGATGGATACCCGCATGCTTTGCGGAATAGTTCGTTTCACCAGATTTGTCAAGATGTTGCCCGGTCCCAATTCAACGAATAACTCCACACCCCGGTTTGCCATGTACTGAAGAGACTGCTCCCATTTTACCGGAGAAATCACCTGCCGGACAAGTGATGACCGGATGGAATCCGGATGTCCGTCCAGGACCCGTGCATCGGCATTGTTGACGATCGCCGTTGCCGGCGGCAGGACGGTCACGCGGTCGAGTTCCGATTTCATGCGAAGCGCGGCCGGTTCCATCAGCCGGCTGTGAAATGGAGCGCTCACGGGCAGTATGACACCTTTTTTAGCGCCGTGTTTCTGCGCCGCCAGGATCCCCCGTTCCACGGCTTCCCGGTGTCCAGAAATGACGATCTGTCCGGGGCTGTTGAAGTTGGCGGCCTGCAGGACCTGATCCTGAGCCGCCTCCTTGCAGACATCCGCGATTGCATCGGGGTTCAGGCCGATGAGGGCCGCCATGGTTCCCATCCCCGTCGGGGTGGCGTTCTGCATGGCTTCACCCCGTATTCTCACCAGTCGTACCGCCGATTCGAAATCCAGGCTTCCGGCAAACCACAGCGCCGTGTATTCTCCCAGACTGTGTCCGGCGGCAAAAAGAGGCGTGACGGAGGTTGTATCCCTGAATACCGCGGCAATGGCTGCGGATACCGTAAGAAGGGCGGGTTGGGTGTTCGCAGTCAGATTGAGCTGATCCTGAGGCCCGTTGAAACACAGATCGGACAGGGGGAATCCCAGCACCTTATCGGCCCGGGTGAAGATATCCGCCGCAACGGGATACGTTTCGAAAAAATCCCTGCCCATTCCGCTGAACTGCGATCCCTGTCCCGGAAAAATAACCGCTGTTTTCACTGCAACCGGCTCCTGAATATCCTCATGATCTGCCCATACGGTTCAATACCTCCAGCGTATTGTCAAGCACTGTTCTTTCATGCCATTTCTTTGCCGCGCCGATGGCATTGTAAATATTTTCCACACCCGCCTTCCCGTGACACACCATGCAGATTCCGTTCGCGCCCATTAATATGGCACCGCCATATTGGGAAGGATCAAACCGCTTATTTATGACACGATCACCGGAAAAATCAATCCCCATGGATTTGAAGATCATCCGGGCGAGACTTTCGGATGATTTCAGAACAATGTTTCCGGTGATCCCGTCGGTAACATAGACATCCGAAATCCCGGTCCACATGTCGTTCCCCTCCACATTCCCCCGGAATTCAAGCGGGAGGGTTTCCAGAATGGCACCGGCTTTCCGCAGTCTGCGGGGGCCCTTGTTTCTTTCGGAACCGACGTTGAGCAGCCCGATCCGAGGATCCGGGATATCCAGGATTGTCCGGGCCGCTGCATATCCCAGAATCCCGAAATTGACATAATCCAAAGCTGTCAACGAAATGGAAGCTCCCACATCCAGCAGAAGAAAATCCCGGTTTTCCGGGCCCGGCATCAACTGACACAATCCGGGTGTTCGGATAGACGGGAGCAGGCCCAGGATTTCACGGGCAGCCAGCACGACCGCTCCGGTATTCCCGGCACTCACAACCGCCTGACTCCGGCCCTGGGCCACCTCACGAATGCAGCGCACGATGGATGCTTCCGGTTTATCCCGGAGAATCGATCCGGGATCCTCGTCCATCCGGATCCATTGATCGGCTTCGACGATCCGAAAGGAGTTTTCGTCAATGCGTCCGGTAGCGCTGCAAACTGCTTTTGCCAGTAAATCTAGGATTACGGACCGGTTGCCGGCAAAAGCGATGTGGATATCCATGCTTTCAACGGCCCGGACACCGGCCTGAATCGTAAATTCAGGGCCGTAATCGCTGCCGAACGTGTCCAGAATAATTTCCACGAAACGGTCCACGGGGTTTGAAAATGCGGAATCAGCTCTCTTCGATCTGCAGAACTTTTGTTTCGCCGTAGAACCCGCA
Source organism: candidate division CSSED10-310 bacterium (assembly GCA_016927905.1). Lineage (GTDB taxonomy): Bacteria > CSSED10-310 > CSSED10-310 > CSSED10-310 > JAFGJC01 > JAFGLW01. The sequence continues at coordinate 125,902 of JAFGLW010000013.1, forward strand.
ATTCTGGCAGACACGGTGCGGAAGCTTTGGAGATTGACATTTGGGGCAGGTGGCCAGATTCACCGTTTTCACGCTTTTGGTGGCGCTCCGCATTCTTTTCTTTGATCTCGTCGTCCGACGCTTTGGAACCGGCATATCATTCACCTTTCCTATCCAAAAATTCCTTGAGTTTCGCCAATCGGGGATCGGCCGGAGTTGCATCGCATCCACAACTTCCCAGATTCAGGTCTTTACCGCAATGCGGACACAGGCCCCGGCATGACGTCGAACATATCGGTTTCATGGGCAAATGTAAAATCATCTGTTCGCGCAGTATCTGGTTCATGTCAATCTCATTGCCGATCAGAACGCTTTCGTCCATGTCGTCGTCCTTCAATCCCCGGATCCTGTTTTCATCCGGCGGTATGGATGGCGTCAGAAACACCTGGAATGTCGATTTCACCGGCGACGTGATTTTTTTCAGGCATCTGGCGCACCGGAGATTCCATAAGCCGTTCATTTTTCCCGATACGGTGAATCTGCGGCGGGACACGGAGATGTTCCCGGCAAAACGGACATCCCCCAGAAAACCCTCGTCGATGTCTGAGACGTCGATGCTGCCCGCCGGTATGTCGAGATTCAGTTCCAGACCCTGTTCGGGGATTTCGTTTATTTTGATTCTCATTATTTTCGAAGCCTTCAGTTTTGAATCGACACCCGCTGCAAAACCGTAATACATTAATCCCGACGGCTCATCCTGTCAAGTATGAAAACCGGCAGGCCGGAAATTGAGAATATGCTGTAAATAAATGTGGTTTCCGCTACAATACCGGCTGGATCAATCAGCAGCATATGGGAGGAATCGTCATGCAACTGACAGACACAACAGCAATGGTTACGGGAGCCGCAAGGGGAATCGGGTGGGAGATTGCGCAGGGTCTCTTTCGGGCGGGCAGCCGGGTGATTCTGGTCGATCTGAACCGGGAGGAACTTCTGGATTCGGTTGAAAAAATCGAATCATCCGGATCCGACTGGTTGATCCCGGTGGCATGCGACGTGTCGGACCCGGCATCCGTTACGGAGATGTTTGAAAAAATCAAGATGGATTGGGGGAAACTGGACATTCTGATCAACAATGCCGGCATCACCCGGGATAATCTTTTCATGCGGATGAAACTGGCGGAATGGACGAAGGTGATCGATGTGAATCTCACCGGGAGTTATCTTTGTACCCGGAACGCCGTTTCCATGCTGAGAAAATCACCCCGGGGAAGGATTATCAACATATCAAGCGTCGCCGCGAAGGGAAATCCGGGTCAGGCAAATTATTCCGCCTCCAAAGCCGGCATCATCGGGCTGACCAAAACCCTTGCCCTGGAACTGGCACGATACGGCATCACGGCGAATTGCATCGCACCCGGTTTTATTGAAACCGATATGACCCGGGCAATCGGGGACAAGGCGAGAACCGACTGGATGATGAAAATACCTGCGGGCAGAGCAGGTCAACCGGCCGATATCGCGGCGACGATCCTGTTTTTGGTTTCACCGGGAGCTGATTATATCACGGGTCAAGTGATCGGTGTGGACGGGGGTCTTGGAATCTGACTTCGAGAAGGGTAGTTCCCAATGCTGGAATCCTATGAAGATCTGGTGAGCGGTCTGAGTATCTTGTCCAATCACTTCCAGAAATATCTGCGGTTTGTGAAAAAGAGCAGTTTCTATCTCAGACAGCGGCTCGATGACTGCGGTTTGACCGGGAAAGTGCATCTGTGGCGGAAATCCCACAATTATCAACGTGAAATGCAATACATCATATCGGTCGCTCAGGACCAGAAGGAAATCCGGGTCTTTCTGGGCACCTATTTTATCCTGCAGATCCTCCAGCTTCATTTCATCAATATTGACTGGCTCCGGAGAGAAGTGTGGAACGATCCCGACCGATTGAACATGTTCCGACAGATACTGACCCGGTTCAGGTTTCAGCTGAGAAACCTGGTTTCGTGTTATCTTTCCGCCCTGTTTGAAGTCTTTGCAGGCGAAAGCCCTCAGGAGGGGATCGCGTTCTGCAACGTGGGCATGATCCTGGATCAGGATGATCTGGACGTGGGGATATTCATTTCGGATTCGATGGACAGAAGCTACTGGAACAGGATCGTCAGTCAGGTCAGCAGCGATTTCATGAAATATTCGACGAAGATGCATTTCTACCTGGCGGAACTGGTGGCACCGGATTCATTCCTGATTTCGGTGTCAGATATAAACAACTATATCAATCGCAATGTGCATGATTTTGTGCTTGTTTCAGAGCTGCTTGTCACGGAGTTTCTGTTCGGTGATGAGAAACTGATTCAGAAACTGGAGCGGGAAATCATCGACAGGTTCTATTTCGAGAAAGGCAATCCATGGCTTCATGAAGGATATCTCCGGGGGATGATCGGGGAGATTCAGGTGCTTTTACGATTCGATTTGAACACAACCTGGATCAGCCCCAAAAACCAGGGATTGCGCCTGATACACAGCCTGATGAACATCATGAAAACCATTCACGGATTTTACGAACACGGATCCAGGGATGCGCTGGAATATCTGAAGCGGATCGACACCCAGAACATGGATCTTTATCAGAACCTGGAGAACATCTTCAATTTCATCGAGATGTTCAGTTATGTATACCAGATCGTGGTATCCGTGGATGACACATTCGATTGCAGCGATGGAACGACACTTGACAACCTGGATGTCGTGGCAAAAATGATGGGGTTCGTCAGTTACGGTGTGGTTCGGCCGGGAATCCGGCTGATGACAAAATATTACGAGAATATGGAAACGCTTTCCCGGATCGGTCGAGAGTTTCAGGGCCAGATCAACACGCACCTGAAGAAGATCACCGTTTTCAATTCCATCCTCAGGGATCAACCCCTCCAGGGATATCCGTTGCGCTGGACCGACAACAAAGCTCTGAATTCATTGAAGCTGTTCCGGGTATTCAGCGGTCTTGTCTACTGGGACGACATCCTTCAGATCCTCGGCGATAATGACGGGGAAGCACTCCGGGTCATCGTCCAAAACATAGAAAAACTGGATGTTTCCCGGCGGATGCACACGTTCAACCGCCTTCTGAAACTTCTGTTTTTCGATATGGATTCGATCGTGATGGTCGGAGTGCTTCTCGCGCGCCACATCCGCGATAAACGCCTGAGCAAGTATACAAGGCATATGAGAGAATGGTTGATCCGCCGCCTGGAAGACAAACCGATGCATCTTGTTTCCTTCATTAATCTGATCCGGACCCATCCATCCATGCTGGCGGAATTCCTGTTAACACTTTCCAATCCGCAGCTGCTGGTTTTGGTTTCCATATCGAAAGAACTGAAAAGCCAAGAGGATCCGGATCCGGAATACCGGAACAAATTCACCATTCTGTGCAAGTTGATTGCGTTTTCCTCCAATCACTATCTCCGGATACTATCTCGGGTGGTCAAGGTTCGTCCCGAAATAGTGACTTATATCAACGATATGAGTGTTTTGGATGGGATATCGATTCAACTCTGGTCGGGTTTGGCCGAGTTCTCTTCTCCGGAAACCCTGAAAGAGCATCTGGAGATGTACTATCAGTTCAGTTTCTGCAAGTGCGGGCTGATAACCGTTAACCAGCCGGGAGACATCAAACTGCTTTATGGATCCTACAATTCATTTTTCCGGAGATATTTCAGATGGCTGTACCGGGCTTGTCAGTGGGCCGTGGATCAGCAGGGAAATTTTGAATTCTACTATCGGGAACAGGATGAAGATGATCAGCCGCTGGCGTTTTTCTGCACGGGAGGTTATGCCCGGGAAGAAGCATTTGAGAACGATATCGACCTGATCGTAGTCAGCTACGATTCGGATCCCGAGTTTGTGAGGTATGCGTCGCGAATCGTGAATGAGATCAACCGGGAACTCCGGAAACAGGGCATTATTCCGCATTATCGTTTTTCGGAATTTTTCAATTCGTTCATCGTTTCAATTGAAACAATATCGCAGTTCCTGTCTGTCGACCGCGGAACGGATTTCATCGAGTTTTCGCAACTGCTTGGTTCCCGGCTATTGATCGGAGGTCGTTCGTTCGACATTGAATTCACCCATATTCTCGAACAGCATCTTTTTAAAAATCCCCATCGATTCATCAGCAAGTTGCTGGCCGAATTGAGACAGCGGAATGAATATCAGCGGGGATCCCCGACGCCCCGGGGGAAAGTGGTCAATGTCAAGGAGGATCCGGGAGCTTTGAGAGATATTCAGATCATCGTGACCGCCTGCCAGGCATACGTTGGATTGCGTGAACCGGTCATCTGGGAGGTCATTCAGATACTGAAACACAGGTTGCCGGAACTGGAACACGAATTCAACATGCTGGAACGGGCCTACCAGTTCATGCGGTTTTTCAAGGATATCTATGCACTGTCGCTTTCCGGAGCCAACGATATCGTTCGAGAACGGCTGATCGACACAATCCATCGCATGGATCTGGATGAAAATGTCGTTTACAGTGAAGAGGATTCGGTGACCCGTCTTCTGAACCGGTACCGGTATCACAGATACCGGTCGCAACAGGCGATCGCTTGTGTCAGCAGATTCCTGACGGATCAAATTAAATGACACTGCCGGAAGATCTCAAGATCCGGATGAGAACGCTGGCGGTCGAGTTGTCGGAGGAATACGGCCGGTCCTATGTGATGTTTGCGCTCAAGAAGATCCGGGACCGGCAGTTGCTGGAGCTGGATATTCCCGTGGACTGGAGGGGTTTCGATCCCATACTGAAAGTTTCGGATGCCGTGTTGAAGGAACTGGAATCGACCCTGTTTGAGAGCAACGATGGGATCTCCGATATCAGCCAGATCCGGGAGATCATCGCGGACCTGATCCATGTCCTTCCAAAACTCCCGGCAATCGTCGACGGCGACGGATCAACCCGTTGAAAAGTTCTTCATACTCTGGTATTAGAATTTTACCGAGCGAATCCGCAACCCGATGTATTCGGAAGTCCGTGGATGAGAATTGGATGCAGAAATAATTCGAATATAACAACGCCATCAGTTCTCCTCACACTGTGGTGTCTTGTATGCCTGAGCCGAGCGGGGGCCGCCGAGGAATACATCTGGACAGATCGATCCAGGGGTCTGACCGACCTGGATATCAAATCGATTGCCGTAAATCCGCGGGATCCGGCCGGTGTGCTTTGCACCTCCGATTCCACAGTATTTCTTTCCTCCGACAGCGGGTCCACCTGGAAATCGGTTTACAGACTGAAAGGAAAAAAGGCGCGCATTCGTTTTATTCCGGATGCCAAGGCACCGGAAATGGAAATCAGGATCGACACGGATGACTACGACCCGGAGGATCTCCGCCGGGACGGAATTCTCCAGGATGATGAGACACTCGACGAAATCGATGACTCGGAGCTTGCCCGACGGTTGATGGATGCCGGTATTCTTGAATCGGAACCAACTGTCGGGCAGCCGGAGGAACAAATTGAGAAATCAGGCTGGCATCACAGGTCATCCCGGATAATCTGGCATCCCCAAAATCCGGACACGGCATTCCTGTCGACCAACCTGGGTCTTCACCGATCGACGGATGGCGGCCGAACATGGGAATACCTCCGGTGCAATCTGACGGGTGAATCACAACAGATCAACGCGGCAGTTATCACAACTTCCGGACGGTGGATCATTCTGGCCACACAGGCGGGCCTGTTCCGGAGTTTGGAAACGGACCTTCGGTTTTCTCCAGTGCCGGGGATCCGGGAGACACGTCCGTATCTGGATGTAACGGCGGATCCATACTCACAGGATGTCTACGCGGCCGTCTCGGATAATAAGCTGTTCGTGGGTGAACCTTCGGGCCGGGTTGCCCGCTTTGCGATCCCTGCAAAACAGAGTGGTTATGCCCTGATATCGGTCGATGTAATGGAAGGCGAATCCATCTTCGCGGCATCACCGACAACCCTGTACTTTCATCAATCTCCCGATGAGTGGAAATCGCTGGCTTCGATGGATTTGATGGGAGCTGAAATCAGGGATATTCATGCCTGCGGGAACATCTATCTGGCGACATCCCGGGGAGTATATGAATTCGACATCTCAACCGGGGTGGGAAGATTCCGGAACAACGGTCTGCCGGAGATGGACATCAGGCAGGTCACGGGTGTTTCGGGATCGGATTGCAGGTTGATGGCGGCAACCGGAACGGGAGTTTATATCTATCATGCGGTTCCGATCCCGAAGCGGGGTGAACCGATCGGGATGCACTTTGAACGGCAGATGGATCGGATTCCGGATTTGAATGAGGTAACAGCCGCAGCGCTGGCATATTCGGAAATGAACATTCCGCGAGACCGCCAGTGGATCCGGAAATGTCGGCTGTCTCCCTGGCTTCCTGAAGTCCATCTGGCATTTGATTCCAATCTCAACAGCTCCGATAACGACCGCCGGTATCCGTCGTTCATCGTTCTGCCGGATGGAGAAGTGGCTCATGACCCGGACGGCTGGAAATGGGATGAAACGGATAACCGGGACTGTGGTGTTGAACTGAGTGTGAAATGGTTTCCCCGGTTTTTCAAGATGAGAGATGATGTCTGGGCAGCTCACGACAGGTTCCATCATGAGATCAAAAGAAGAGCAGACATGATCGCCCGGGTCAGGCGGCTGTATCTCGAATATCTCGACGCCGACCGGCGAATACACAGCCTGCCCGACGGGACGGATAAAATCATGCAGTATCTGTACATAAACCGGTTGATCGCCGATTTGGATGGGCTGACCGGCAGTTATTTTTCAAATCATATGGTGGATCATTGAGGGATCGGTTATCAGAAAGGGGAGCGATATGAAAAGGATGGTCTTGGCTGCACTGGTGTTTCTGGGGATTGCAGGCGTGTTGACCGTGCCGGCGGCCGTCCGAGCAAAAATCAACATCAACACGGCAGGCGTTTCGGAACTGGGAACGCTTCCCCGCATCGGCCCGGGCCTGGCTCGGGCCATCGTTGATTTTCGGGAAACACACGGATTGTTCAGGACGATTCACGACATCACCAATGTTCCACAGATCGGCGACAAGACCTTCGAGTTCATTCGGGATTACATAACCGTCGGCGACGTTTCAGCACTGGATTCTGCGGAGTCCGGTACGCGGGAAGAACAGGTTCCGGGCCAGACCGATACCGCCACCGGAATCGAACCCATTCGGAAAATGGAATCCCTGCCGGTTTCCACACCGGCACCCGTTCCGTCGGTGGAGGAAATCATGGCGCTTTATGAGACAGAACCGACCATTCATGAAGTTCACCGGGCCGTTCTTGAGTATGCATCCATCAATCAGGGAACGTTCCAGCAATGGCGCCGGGATGTGAAGCGTCGGGCGTTGCTCCCGGAAACGTTCCAGGTAACGGTGGGTCATGATACCGATGACGACACCGATTATTCCCGGTCCAAAACCATCAGCCTGACGGGGGGTACCGTGACCATCGGGCCGGATGACCAGACCTGGGGTCACGATACGGATAGCGACTGGGATTACGAACTCCGGCTGAAATGGAATTTTCAGGATTATCTGTTTCACGCGGACATGTTACGGGTGAGCGCGGAGACGGAGGATCAGGTCGAACTCCGGCAGGATCTGTTGAATGAAGTGACCCGGCTGTATTTCGACCGGCGCCGGTTGCAGGTTGAGATGTTCCTGGAGCCGGATGTCGATATTCATACCCAGATGAAACGTGTGCTTCGACTGGACGAGCTGACAGCCGCGCTAGATGCCGTCACGAACGGATTTTTCTCGGAAAAATTGTTGGAAAACCAGAGTGTACCGGAGTAATTGATTTATGAAGAAACGAACCACTTGGATCCTGAGCTGGGGTGTGGCCGTCGTTTTGACGATTCCAGGATGCAGTCCGGAAAACGAGGGCGGATTCGAAGACGATTATCAGACCACATTCGTATCACCATCCGTCATTGTCCAGGGTCTGAATTACCCATGGGGCGTCCATTTCATCGAAAACGAGAATGCGGATGGCACCGGTTCAGGCAGCATACTGTCCAGAGGAAATATACTGGTGGCTAACAGAGGTGTCGATGGGCAATGGTGTAATTCCGTCGTTCAGGTGAATCCCCATTCCGGGTCCGTGGCGCTTTACACCGATCCGGACCGGAAGGATCTGCACGGGACGCCGGCCACGGACGGCCCGATGGATATCGCCTTTGAAGGACCCTTTGTCTGGGTGGCGAATGATTCCTCCGGACTGGGCAGTGTTGCGGTTACCGATCCCAACCCGTCACGGAGTCCGAACGGCCCCTCCGGGAATCCCGGAGATCCGGTGGACGGGCCAACCGGGACGGGGGTCTTTGGCAGTGATGATTTTGGCTTCATCGTGCTTGACGTATTTCCCGAAGAGGATGCGGAGGAAGTTCCGCAGAATACCCGCATCGAGGTTGTATTCTCACAGCCGGTCAACCCGGGAACCATAACCGCCGACACCTTCTCCGTCAGCGTCGATTACAGTCCAATGTCTCCGGATCCGGACAATCCGGAGGGTGAATTCCGGTTTTCTCCCGATTTCAGAAGAGTGGAATTCATCCATGAGGGTTATCTGGCGGAGGCCACACGGTACGAGATAAAACTGGATAAGGATATTTCGGATTACCGCGGATTCGAACTTGACGGGAATCTTCAAAGTCCCGGTCCAGACGATTTCGAGAGTTTGTTCACAACCGGATCGGGAAATCCCCGTGTGATCTGGGTGAATCCGCCGGACCAGGCCGGTATGGTATCGATTGATACAACGGTTGAAGTCATGTTTTCTGAGCCGGTGCGTGCCAGCACCGTCACCACCAGTTCATTTTTCGTTTTGGATCTGGAGGGAGACGAGGTGGATGCGACCGTGGATGTTTACCCGGACACACTGAAAGCCCGGCTGGTTTTTGACGAGCCGCTGGAACGGAATGCCGCCTACACCGTTCGGGTACTGTCCAAAGTGGCGGATCTTTCCGGCAATCCGCTCGATCAGATTCCCGGCGGATACCCGGATCCTTTCGAGAGCAGTTTCAGCACCGGTATGGCGGACGATTACCCCCCGTATATACTGGCAATCAATCCCGCTGACGGATCACAGGGCGTCCCGGCCGATGCAGTTCTGACCGTTACCTTTTCGGAGGATATCGCTCCGTCCAGCCGGTTGGGTCAGTATTTTACACTGGAGGGTCCCGGCGGTCAGATCTCCGGTTTGATTGAATGGCCGTCCGATTCCGAATTGGAGTTTACTCCCGGTTCGAACCTGGCTGAGAATGCCGTCTATACCGTGACGGTATCGGACATCCTGACAGATCTGGTGGGCAATCAGCTGGATGGAAACCGTGACGGGATCCCCGGCGGGAATTTCAGCAGCGGGTTTGGTACCGGTTGGGACCGCCTGTATGTCACGTCTTCGTTTCCATCCGATGGCGATGTGACTGTTTCCATCAGCACTTATGTCTACGTGAATTTTTCAAAACAGGTCAATGGGGCCACGGTGAGTAAAAGCACGTTCTATCTAACCCGGGAATCTTCACCGGGCAACCGGATTCCGGCTTCGGTATGGGTAAATCCGGGGGAGATGAGCGCTACCTTGAAACCGGATGCACTTCTAGACGAGGATACGCGGCATGTGATCACCGTCATGTCGGATGTGGCGGATAAGGCCGGGAATCCACTTGACCAGGAACCGGGACCCCCGCTGGATCCTTTCAGGGCGGTGTTCACAACCGGCGGCGAAGACAGAACGCCGCCCTGTGTGGTGGAGATCGTACCGGATACGGGAGCCGGCAATGTTCCGGTCAGCACTTTTGTGACCGTTCGATTCAGCGAACCGGTCCTGCCCGCAACCGTTTCTGCATCATCGTTCATACTGACCGGTTCCCAGGGCCAGGTAACGGGGGTCTTCGGATTTGAAAACGGGAATGCCACTGTCGTGTTTTACCCGCATCAGGAATTGATCCCGACCCAAACCTACACGGTCATCCTGACAGCATTGATAGCCGATTCCAGCGGAAACGGCCTGGACGGAGACTGCGACGGAACCACCGGCCCGGATTTCATCTCCACCTTCACAACGGGTATGGGAGGAATCGTTATCAATGAAGTGGTAGTGGATCCGCAACAGGATTGGAGCGACAGCGAGGGGGGGGATGGCGTGTCCTTCAATGCCATGCCGGGAAGCGGATCAATCACGACGTCCGATGAATGGATCGAAATCACCAACGCTTCGTCTCAGGCGTTCGATCTGACCGGATGGTCGCTGGAAATGATCGATACCACCCCGGAAATTCATTTTCTGGGGAGCGGGAGCGGGGTGGAGGTTGTTTATCCCGCCACATCAACTCTCTCAAATTTCCAGCCGGGAAGTTACCTGGTTATCGGCAATCCGGTCGGTTCAAACAACAATGTCATCTATTTCGCACTCAAGAATGCACAGGGATTGATGGTGGATGATGTCGAAATTGGAGATGATCCGGAAGGCGACGGGAATGGCGACGGGGCTCCCGAACCAGGTGAAGACGGGAATGCAGACGGTATTGCCGGCGAAGCGGTTGCCCGGTTTCCCAATGCATTCGATACGGATGACGACCCCGGAGATTTCGACAAGCAGGCTGCGACGATCGGCGGCGACAACAGCGGCTCCAGCGGAACCGGACCCCATGCCGGACCTTTCCGGGATGAAGTGGGGCTGGTGGGAATGTGCGGAATAGCGGGCGCAGGTTATGCACCGGATGAACCGGGCGACATGAATTATCTGTGTTTCGTCAGTCACGCGCAACGCGGTGCGGTGTACGGCATTGACTTTGACGATGGCGCATATTACGCATTCACCGGGATCGACGCACCCACAGGATTGGAGTTCATCCCGTTTGCCGATGAAAACGGCCTGAATCTGCCCGGCCGGGGATACCTTTTCGTTTTGAATCCGGAAAAGGGGAACCTGGCCCGGATCAGAATGATGCCGTCCGGAGATTCCGGCGACCCCAATACGGTTTCCATCCCGGACATGCAGGGAACCGACGCTCAGGTCTACTTCACATTCCAGGAGATGCAAGATCCTGTTGGAATCGTTTATTCGAAGCATTATGACAGGTTGTATTTAGCCTGTCGGGGAAACGGGTTGATCATTGAGTTCACGGTTGACGGTGCGGTTACGGAGATCTTCGATACGGGGCTGGGCAGTCATGCCATCGGCGGGATTGATGTCGGCGATCTCGGTTCGGGTGAAGTCGTCCTGCTTTCTCATACCGGCGGGGAACGGGTCGATCTGGGTGACGGTCCGCAGGGCGCATTGCTGTATTTCAGCCCGCATCCCTGATTTCAGAAGCGGGATGGCGGCATCGACGCCGGGCGGTTCATGGGAATAAATCCCCTCGGGGATATGGAGGGAAAATAATGGATATCCTGTTGCTTGATGTGGAAAAACCGGAAGAAACGAATTTCATTTTCGGCATGTCTCATTTCATCAAAACGGTCGAAGATATTCATGAGGCCATTGTTCAAACCAATCCATCCCTGAAATTCGGGCTTGCATTCTGCGAAGCCAGCGGTCCTTGCCTGATCCGGATTTCAGGAAACAGTGAAAAATTGATTGAAATCGCCCGGAAAAACGCCGAGAAAATCGGTGCGGGTCACACGTTCTTCGTTTTCATGGAAGACGGATTCCCGATCAGCGTGCTGAATGCAATCCAGAATGTTCCGGAAGTTTGCGGCATCTTCTGCGCCACCGCCAACGCGGCTAAGATCGCAGTGATATCCGACGGCGCCGGCCGGGGTGTTCTGGGGGTGATTGACGGCGTTTCGCCGCGGGGAGTGGAAGGTGCCGGTGAGATCCGGAAGCGGAAAGATTTCCTGCGGATGATCGGGTATAAACTTTGACAACGGGCCGATCAGAACAGGCTTTCCCATTGGACAACCCGGATATGGCTGCAATCCAGAATTCGGAAATAATCGGAAGTTGAATACCGGGGATCGGACTGGATCCGGACGGGACCGGTGATGTCGATATCCCGCCCCATAACGTAACCGCGGATCGATACCGCGGGTTGATGGCCGGGGAACGGCGGATTACTGATTAATATCTGCCCTTCCGGGGCATAGAGTGGGCCTTCGATCACGGTGGGATGCTCCCGGTTTGCAATCCAGATATCTCCCATGGACGCCACAGCCGGTATCCCCGGGTAACCCAGTATTCTGACAGGCCCGGCGCCGTCCCGGCACCATCGGTACAGACCGAAATGAAGGCAGGCGTTCGAATCAACCGCCGGGATCAACGGCATCCCGCCGCAGAATGACACGACCCGACCGTCTTTCCCGGTGGTGAACTCCCGCCAGCGCCCCGAAACCGAATTCCCGCCATCCAGATCCCGCAGATCGAAACCACGCTCGCAAATCAACGACCCGTTGATCTCCAGCTCCGCCCGATCCATCAAGACACCGAAACAACCGGTATCCGGTTTTTCCTCATCGGAATTCTGTTTGCGGATGTATATCACGACCGGGTCCAGAGGCTCAAGGCGGTCGTTGTACCGGCCCACCAGTATCCGGACGGAATGGTTCCCGCCGCTTTTGACCACATGGGTTACCAGCTGATGCCGGTCATCGTGGATATAATCGGTGAATGCCTCCCACGAATCGAAAACGGTTCCAGGCCCTGATATCCGACAGGTTTCGGGGGATGCTGAAGCGGTGTTGAACAGGTGTCTCCAATCCAGCCCGGGCATGGTCCGGCGTAACAGTACGGGTTCGGATGGTACTGAATGTGTCATGTTACGGTTCACGGCAGCTCGGTCACCTTCTTGTTCGTCTCGATCGAGCAGACAATAATTCCATTCCACTGTGCGGGTTGAATCCGGTTCCTCTCCCGGATGACCGGCCGCTATGAACCGATGATCAGGCCGGGGCGACAGGTCGATCCAGAATCCGCCGTAACCATCCGTGCACTGCACCCGGTTGGCTGCATCGATACGGGAGTAATCCGGGAAAAATTTCTGATTGACGCATCGATATCCATCGGTCGGATCGGCAGCCGCGCACGCGGATTCCTCCCCGCCGCCGGCAACCCGGTAACTGATATGAAAGTACCCGTGTTTCCTCTGCAGGTCATGCACTCTCTCAAAAGCGGATTCCAGACGGATTCCACCTGAGATGAACCGGGTGGGATCGGCCGCATCTTTCGAAGGGTCGGGCTGGAAGGTGTTGAACAGAATGGAAGATGTCCTGACATCACCCCAGATTTCGCCGCTGACATGGATCGGACCCAGTGAAGTGCATGGTTCGTGCTCGGATCGTATTCGAACAGAATTCCCGATATAGGTGCTCCCGTTGTTCCAGATGGATCCCGCGAGTTGCGTCGGGACTTCAGGATCAGCGATCAAAGTCAGCCGGCGATCGGCAAAAAGAATATGGGAGCAGTCGAAGGATCTGGTTTGAATACGGCATTCCCGTCGCCTTTCGATATTCCGGTATATGCCCGTGCTGATCAGATCCCAGCAGGCGTTCCAGACCGGTGAACCGTCCTCCCGGAACGCCGTCGGGCTGGCCCAGACCTTGAATCCGCCGCCTTCCGGAAGGAACGACACTGCGTGATCCGGAGCGGAATGATCGGTGAAATGTTCAATATCAAAAACCTCTTCGGGAGGCTGGCCGGCATAATGAAGATAATGACCGCACTGCCGAATCGGTTCATTCTTGGCGACGGCCTGACCGAAGCGTTTCTCCCGATCCCACAGGCGCGTGCCGGGTTCGGCGATATCGCTGAGCCAGCATGTGTTCCCGATTCGGTTGAGCGCGTAGTGAAGACCCGATTCCGCGAGGTACAGGGCCGCCGTTTCGTCGATACGGTGTCTGGTTGCGGCGCGGATTGATAGATACACGGCAGCGAAGGCGATGACGCAGCCGGTGATCCCGGCAATCCATTTGACCAGAAAAGTCTTCAGAACTGCTTATTCTGTTTTACCGCCGGACGGCTCGTTTCCCGGTATTCTGAGATTGAATGCCCTGGAAGACCGGACCGGATTGGAATGATGGCGGATAAGTGCCGGTGTTCATGAGTGATCGTCCACCGGGTTTCGCCTGGTCAGCCGGACTTTCGTATATCGGCGTACGCATGTTCCGGGTCGACGTCAGGTGCCGGTAAGGCAAAATACTGAGATCGATGAAACAGACATCATCCGGATACAGGGCCTGGCATGGATCCGCGACCAGGGCGAGCTGGTGGAGACCGAAATCCACGTTATATAGCAATATCACCAGCACATTGTACTGATATTCGCCGAATAGAGTTCTGGATATGGGCACATTCAGGATATCGTATGGATATATCTGAGTGGGATAGGTGGTGAGCGGCCCGCTGCATCCGCCGACGCCGGACATCAGGGAGATTTCCATGCAGTTCCCGGTGGATTTGTAATTGAGCAGTGTGTTCAGGTAATCCTTGGTTATGACGGCAAACCGGTCATACACTTCCGTCGGATCGGGATCGATAATGCTGTAAACTTCCAGGTCGCTGACCACCGGATAGGCAATCAGCGGCGGGAAACACAGGGTGGTTTCGAAGAAATTGGGAAATCCGTTGTTGGGCACAATGACGAGGTTTCCCTGATTGGAGACGATGACCAGTTCCGAGGTGGGCAGATCCGGATCAAGGATGGTCCCGTAATCCAGCGCGACCGGCATCTCGCCGGACGACACCGGATACACCTGAGCCGCCTGAAACATGATGTCCCAGTTTCCGGTATAGCATTCAACGAGGTTGTTCAGGACAATCAGCTGGGGAGTGTACGGCGGGAAATCCTGAATATCGACGATCAAAGCCAGCTCCTTGACCAAATCCAGATCGAAATCGTCCATGACCATATCAACAATTTTGCCGTTAACGACGAACGGGGAACACACCGGCGGCAGCAATGAACCGCACTGACCGGTTATCCTCACATAGTTGACATAACTCTTTTTCTGGGCGGTATCATAATACGCCACGAAAATTTCCGGGTAGGAATCCAGCGGTTCGGAATCGATGTTTCCGGTGGCGATGGCCACGATCCGGGTATTGGTGTTGCCTCCATCCACCCGGATCTTGTCGGCCAGCTCGAAACCGTCAATCCCCGTATAGGGAACATGCTTGTAGTAATAGAGGTTTTCGAAAGGGCCGCTATTGTTCATGGCGATGATCAGGTCGTTCCATTCATCGGGTAATGTCACCGGATCGCAGAAATTGACCGACTCCAGACCCACCACATCCGCTCCGGCAAGCACGTTGTACCATCTGGCGGTGTGATTCTGGCACACCGAGGATGGGTGGTAATAGTGATGATCCAGGGCGATTGCCTGGAAACCGCTGTAACCGCCGACGATGATCTCATCGTTATTGTAATCGATAGCTCCCGGAGTGGGTGTGGGTGTTGCGGTGCCAGGTGTAACGGATGGTGTGACGGGAGTAGCGGAAGGTGTGCCGGGCGTGGAAGTCGGGATGATGGGTGTGGGTGTATGAGTCACCGGGACGCCGGTGGGAGTGGGGGGTGTAACTTTCAGAAGGGGTGCTCCCTCCAGGCGCAGGTTCTCGGGATTTATGTTGATGGAGACTTTGTAATCGCGGAAAGGATAGAGTTTGGGAGGTTGGACATCGTATTTTCCGTGTTCCGGATTGGGACGTTCATAATCTGGAACACCCGACTCCGTGATTATGGTAACTCCGATACGCCGGACAAACTCGTCCAGCCGGGTTTCATTGGATATGCCGTTTTTGTTGAAATCATCGTGAACATCCGGTTCGGGATTGATCACGAAGACCTTGCTGTAGTCAACCCCGCCTGTTCCACCCGTCAGGAGGAACTGGATTTCCCGCTGACTCAGAACGCCATTGTTGGTATCTCCGTCCGGACCGACCCCGTCGGGAAGATGGTGTGGAGGCGGTTGGCCGCCCCAGTCACCCCACAGATCGATCGGTTCTCCGTCCCAGTTGGGATCCGTCGGTTCGTTGTTCGTCGTCTGATTATCCAGGAAATGTCCCCAGTACGTGAACATGAAATCCGGCCATTTCCCGTTCGGGTAGATGTAATTGGCGCGGTCCATTCCGGGATTGTTGGGATCGTAAAGATTTCCGCGGATGTTGAAAGCCACCGGATGGAGACCGGAATAGCGGTTTTTGAATCCGGTTGCATCAGCGGTTGTGCCCCACCATTCCTTGATCAGCCAGAAATCGGCGGGATTTTGATTATGGGTGAGATCCGGATCCATGGCCGCAATGAAGTCTTCCGTATCCTGATCGGTGATCCAGGTGTCATGGTTGTAGTCAAGGGAGTATCTCACGACTTCCGCGCCGTTGTTTGCGGCACCATAGTCAATCGCGGGATCCCAACCCCAGTCACCCGCTGTCGTGATGTACTGCCAGACCGGATTCCATTCCAAAGTGGTGCCGTGCAGGGGGTACGCCGGATTATAAGATCCGTACCGCTCGGTCTGATTGGATTTGTTCTGGTCCAGATCCGCAACGAAAATGAAATCATATGGCGCACATTTCAGAATTCTTGGTTGATCGTTATCGACATCCCGCCCCAGCCCGACAAGATAAAGGTCTTCTCTCAACGCCTGCAGCGCCGCCTGTGCATTGTCGGCCGCTTCCAGTTCCTGTTCCGAGGAAGTCACCTGTTTTTTGGTCCGGATCAAATAGGTATAGATGATTCCCATGACTATCATAAAAATCACGAGTGATATCAGCATTTCGATCAAGGAAAATCCTCTGGTTCTCCTGCGTGAGCTTATCCGAAATACGCTCATTTCTTCCCCCTTCTATTGTTCCCCGATCCGGACGATTTCCATCATGGGGACTGCCTGCTGTTAATCAAAACAGTTAATTCCAGGGTATTTAGAACCGGTTGATGCGTCATGCCACCGTTCCGTTGACTTCTCAGGGGCCATGTCACTATGGTTTTGACCGTCTTCAGTCCCGGAAAAGGTTGATCGGCATAAATCCGAACCTCCATCAGTTCCAGAGTGGAGCGACCGTTTCCGTCAACATCGATCTGCTCCTGCGGGAAATTGGCGGTGGATATGTTCTGGTAATGCGTCGCGAAAATCCGCTCCGTACCGCGGCAAGCAATATCCAGCGCTCCGGCATTCGCATCCGGGATCATCGCAGCCGCACCGATTCCGGCCGCCGCACCGATTCCGGCTCCCATGACGACAACCCATGCAAGAGACCGCCAGAGCGGTCCCGCCGCGGATTCCGAGGCCGTTCGAGCTGCACGGTTCTGGCTTCGATTCACAGATTGACCTTTATCGGATCACCCTGGTACTTCGCTCGTCCACACGAACGAGTCTGCGATGAGCCAGGTTGTCCTTGGTTGAATCGCCGAGTCGATACAAATGATTCCGAATGAAAATCCGGGCCGGATCCGTCCGCCGCTCTTCCGGGCGGATCGGTGTGTTGCTCGGCGTCATATGTGATTGCCAGTACATGAATGGATCGTGGTAGGCGAATACGACCCGCCGAACCTGAGGGGTGACGGCATCGGGGACAAAGAACGAAACACTCCTGCCCAGCCGGAGCGGACCCCGGAATAACTCGAACCGTTCCATCAAATTGTTATGCCGGTGATTTGTTGTATAGTTGTTTAACTCCGGATCGTATTCGTCCCTGAACTGCTGATTGACCCCCCCGAACATCGTCATGTGATTGTACTGGCGGGTTCCCCATCCCATCCAGCCGTCGTCGTCGACAACGACGTACGAATTGGCCGGGAAATGGTAATAAGCGTTATCCACGGTGGAATAGGTCATCTCGCTCCAGACCAGAAGCACGAAAACCTCATTGAACTCCGCAAGCGCTTTGGAGCGGGATAACTCCAGCATTTCCAGAAGACCCTGCGCCGAGTTGTTCAGGATCATTCCCGGTGCAAATGAATGCCAGGTGATTACGGACACCGCTCCCAATACCAGGAAGATCATTACAACAGCTAACATCTCCAACAGTGAAAAGCCGGATTGTCGAAACCAATACACGCTGGTGTCCTCCCCTCTGTTTCCGTTCCGGAAAACCGCAAAACAACACATCACTTATACCAAATTCCCTTCATCAAAGTCAAATGACCCGGAGGTTCAAATTGCACATGAAGTGGATTTGCAAAAGTAATACCAGAATCAGTCTATTCCGGATTGCCCGGTTCCTGTAACACGGCTCATTTCAAACGGGCGGACACCACTCCTTCGGTTGAGTGAAAAAGTAACAAGATAAGGCGGAGGTTACTTATCGGGCAGGGAATCCACCGTGGTGGAAACGGTTCGGTCGTCCTGATTGGATGAGATCTCTCCGAACTGCTTGTTGCCGACGCTGGGAGGTGTCAGCCAGATCATCACGGTGAGAAATATGCCCATGACCACCAGTGTATAAATAAACATACTTCTCTTATTTCCGAACAATTCACGCATCGCATCGACCTCTATAAGAAACCATTTTCTCCTTCTATTCCATCCGCGGCCGGTTGTCAAGTCGGAAAACGGACTTCACGGGGACGAAATCTCCATATATTGTGGCAGCGGGAGGGAAGATTTCAACATTGAGGTGAATCAGGTTATCTGTCGATCGGTGGCGGCATCATAAGCGATGCGGCCTTCGGAGATGGTCAGGAACGCCGCTCCCCGCAGGTTCCATCCGGTGAATGGCGTGTTCCGGGATTTACTGAAGAAGCGGTTGGGATCGACCGGCCAGTATTCTTCGGGATCAATGATTGTGATATCGGCGATCTTGCCGGTTTTGATTGCGGGGGGATCGATGCCCAGGATCCTGCACGGGGCTGTGCTCATGGATTCAACCATGCGCATCAGTGAAAGGCGGCGGGTATGGACCAGTTTCGTCAGGACCAGGGACAAGGAGGTCTCCAGACCGATTATCCCGTTGGGAGCCAGGCTGAATTCCACGTCTTTTTCCTGGAGTGTATGGGGGGCATGGTCCGATGCGATACAGTCGATCGTGCCGTCGACCAGCCCTTGGATGAGTGCTGCACGGTCCGTTTCGGATCGAAGGGGCGGTTTCATTTTGGTATTGGTGTCGAATGACGCGACCACTTCATCGGTCAGGAACAGGTGATGGGGAGTGACTTCGGCTGTCACCGCGACCCCCTTTTCCTTTGCCTGCCGGATCAACTCGACCGTCCGGGCGGTTGAAACGTGAGCGATATGCAGTTTTCCGTCAACGAATTCGGCGATTTCGATATCCCTCTGAACCGCGACGTCTTCGGCCATGGGTGGAATGCCGGGCAAGCCCAGGCGAGTTGAAACCAGTCCTTCGTGCATCACGCCGTCGGCGCTCAGGTCCAGATCTTCGCAGTGTTCGATAATGGTTTTTCCGAACATCTTGGCGTATTCCAGGGCCCGGCGGAGAAGTTCGGCATTTCTGACCATGACTCCGTCATCGGAGAACGCTGCCGCTCCGGCCTGGACCAGATCGCCCATTTCTGTCAGTTCCTTCCCGTACAATTGCTTGGTTATGGCTGCGATGGGGAGAACCTTGACCGGAGCGGTGCCGGCCCGTTCGATAATGAATCTGGTTACGGCCTGGCAATCATTCACGGGCTGGGTGTTGGCCATGCAGGCGATACTTGTGAAACCGCCGGCCGCCGCGGCCCGGGATCCCGTATAAATGGTCTCCTTGTCCTCCCGCCCCGGTTCCCTCAGATGGACATGCATATCACACAATCCCGGAACGACCCATTTCCCTTCCGCATTGATGATCCGGGCTTTTTTGGACGGGGAGGATTTGGGTCCGATGGATTGAATCAAGCCGTTTTTGATCCGGATGTCCGCTGTTTCATCCATATTTTGTGCCGGATCGACGATGCGTCCGTTGAGGATATACAATTCTTCCATGGATCAGTCCTCTTTCATAAGGGTGCGGGATTGCCGTCTGCGCCGGGTCGTCCGGCCAAAAGAAACAGCAAGGCCATGCGGACCGCTACACCGTTGGTCACCTGGTCCAGGATGATGGAGTAGGGACCATCGGCGACCCTGGGATCGAGTTCAACTCCCCGGTTGATCGGACCGGGATGCATCACCAACGCTCCGGGCCTGGCCAGCTTCATGCGTTCCGGGGTCAGGCAGAAAAATTTGGCATATTCCCTGAGTGACGGGATGAGCATACTGAACTGGCGTTCCACTTGAATGCGCAGCATCATGATAACATCCGCTCTGGGGATTGCCTTTTCGAGATTGAATTCCACCTCAACTCCCAGTTTTTCGATTTCAACGGGGATGAACGTCGGCGGCCCGCACAGGATGACTTTCGCTCCCATTTTAAGAAAACCGAAAATATCCGATCGGGCTACCCGGCTGTGGGAAATGTCACCGACAATGAGCACCGTGATGTTTTGCAGGGTGTTCAGCCGCTGGCGGATGGTAAGCATATCCAACAGAGCCTGGGTGGGGTGTTCATGAGCGCCGTCGCCGGCATTGATAATCCTGGATTTGAGCCGGGAGCCGATAAACTGGGCAGCTCCCGGTATGGAATGGCGGATCACAATGACATCCGAATGCATGGCTTCCAGATTCCGAACGGTATCGATCAATGTCTCGCCCTTGCTGACGCTGGAGGTGCTTGTGGAGAAATTGATGGCATCTGCAGAAAGGCGCTTGGCGGCGATTTCAAATGAGATTCTTGTTCGAGTGCTCGGTTCATAGAAAAAATTGATGATCGTTTTTCCACGAAGGGTGGGGACCTTTTTGATGTTTCGTTCGGAAACCTCGATAAACGATTCGGCGGTATCCAGGATGAGATTGATTTCATCCACACCCAGATGTTCGATTCCCAAAAGATCTTTTGATTTGAGTGGCAACACTTAATCCTCCATGGAAATGATGACCCGGTCCCTGGGTTTTCCTTCCTCCGTAAGCTCCACGCGGACGGTCTGTCTGGATTGAGTTGAAATGGAGCGTCCGATGTAATCCGGGCGGATCGGAAATTCCCTCAATCCCCTGTCGATGACCACTGCCAGTCGTATGGCTCTGGGTCTGCCGAAATCGATGATGGCGTCCAGCGCGGCCCGGACTGTCCGGCCGGTATAGAGAACATCATCCACCAGAACAATCACTTTTCCGGACACTTTGAATGGAATATGGGTCTGGCGGATAATCGGCTGGTTCTTTTCCAGCGCGATATCGTCCCGGTACAGCGTGATATCCAGTATTCCGAGATCGGGTTCGAAACCAGTCCGATCCCGGATCATGGATACAAGCCGGCGGGCCAGATGCGCGCCTCCGGTCTGGATCCCGACGACGGCCACGGATCCCGGGTCCGGATAATCAGACTGTATCTGGGATACAAAACCAATGAGCGTTTCCCGGATTTCCCGCTCATTCATGATGATGTGATCTCGTTTCGGTTGTGCCATTTCGCCGTCTCCCGATTTAAACCTGTTTTTCCGTGCTGTCCGGATGCAGAGTTATACCCAGTTGTTTCATTTTTCTGTGGAGATTGGACCGTTCGATTCCCAGGCTTTCGGCGGCCTGGGTAATGTTCCATCTGTTTTCCTCCAGACGTTTTACAATGAATTGAGCTTCAAATCTGTCCCGAGCGCTTTTCAGATCTCCGGCTGCATCAAATCCGTTTTCCGCCAGAGATACGGGCCGTCGCAGTTCTTCACGAAGGTTTCTCAGTTTGATTGTTTTTCCGGGGGTCATGATAACCAGGCGTTCGATCTCATTCTTCAATTCACGGATATTACCAGGCCAGAGGTAGGATTCCAATGCTTTCAGCGCGTCAGAACTCATTTCTTTCAAGGCTTTGCCGTTGTCCCGGCAATAGACCTGCAGATAATGGTTTATCAATACCGGAATATCCTCCAGTCGTTCTCTCAACGGGGGGATATGTATGGGAACAACATTCAACCGGTAAAACAGATCCTCCCGGAAACGGTTCTGTTCGATTTCGCTCAACAGATTTTTGTTGCTGGCCGCAATCACCCTGACATCCACTTCGATGGCCCGGGTTCCGCCGACCCTTTCGATCCGCTCCTCCTCCAGAACCCTCAGCACCTTGGCCTGCGTTTTCAGACTCATGTCGCCCACTTCATCCAGGAAAATCGTACCGCCCTGCGCCGACTCGAATTTGCCCTTTTTCTGATAGGTGGCGTTGGTGAAGGCACCCTTTTCATGACCGAAAAGCTCCGATTCAATCAGATCGTCCGGTATTGCGGCGCAATTCACTTCGACAAACGGTCCAAAAGAGCGGGAGGAAAGGGCGTGGATTTCCCGCGCAACCAGTTCTTTACCGGTTCCACTCTCTCCGGATATCAGCACTCTGCCGCTGGTGGGACCTGCGGTGGAAATGATTTTTCGCAGTTCCACCATCGCTTTGCTCTTGCCGACCATCGTTTGCCGTCTTTCGATTTTCTGGCGCAGTTCCCTGTTTTCACGTTCCAGCCACTGCTGTTTCAGGGCATGTTGAACTTCGATGATCAGACGGTGCATGGAGAGCGGTTTTTCAATGAAACTGAGAGCGCCCAGCTTGGTTGCCTTAACCGCCGTGTCGATTGTGCCATGCCCGGAAATCATGATCACACCCATATCGGGACAGATTTCCTTCATCCGGGTCAATGTTTCCAGTCCATCCATACCGGGCAACCAGATATCCAGCAGAACCAGGTCGGGCAGCTCCTTCGTGATCATCTCCAACGCCTGTTCTCCGGACTCCGCCGAGCGTGTCTGGTAGCCTTCGTCCTGCAGGATACCGCTTACAGCCGCCAATATGCTCTTTTCATCGTCGACTATCAGAACAACTTCCTTGTTCAAAACTAATTCCCTCGCACCTCAATTCCCGTTTTTTACCGGAAGTTCAATCAAAAAACGAGCTCCCCTGGGTTTGTTGTCCAGAATCCGGATGGATCCGTCGTGATCTGAGATGATCCTGTTGCATATTGCCAGACCCAGTCCGGAACCGCGTCCCTTGGTCGAGAAATATGGATAGAATAGCTTGTTCCGGTCTTCCAGAGCCACTCCCGGGCCTTCATCGGCCACCTCGATACGGACAATTTGAAACAGTGGATCAAACTGAGTCCTGATCAGGATCTTCCCGCTACCATGCATGGCTTCAACGGCGTTGTCAATCAAATTGATGAACACGCGTTTGAGTTGTTCACTGTCCAGCCTCATCACGGGAACGGCTTCATCCAGGAACAGCTCGACGGCGATACCCTCCCTGACGCCGGAATAAAGCAGGACAACCTGCCGGATGATGTCATGCAGGTCCACGCGCCTGGGGGAGGCTTCGGGCATCCGGGCAAACTGGCTAAATTCATCCAACAAAGCCCTGAGTGTGTTGACTTCATTGATTATGGTGGCTGTCGCTTCATTGAAAATATCCGTGAAATCTGCCGAAGATTCCTGGAATTTCCGCTGCAACCGCTGGGCATTCAGCTGGATGGGTGTCAAGGGATTTTTAATTTCGTGAGCGAGCCGCCGGGCGACTTCCCGCCAGGCGGCAATCCGCTGCATCCTCAAAAACTGGGTCAGATCGTCCAGAACAATGACCACACCGCCCAGATGGTGTTCGGCATCCCAGATGGGAGCGAAGCTGATGGAGCATATGGAAAGCCGGTTTTCGGAAATGAGCTGCAATTCTTTCTGGCGGCTGACCGACGGTTGCTGCAAGGCCTGTTTGATGAACAGCAATAATTCGTGATGGTTGTCCCGGCTGAACACATGTTCGCAGCTCCTGCCGATGGCGGCCTCCGCGTCAATTCCCAGAAGCCCGCAGGCGGTGCTGTTGATCGATGTTACCGCACCGGACGCATCGACCGATATGACTCCCGCACTGATATTCTGAAGAATGGTTTCAAGCTGGTTTCTCTGTTCCGCAAGCTCCAGATTCATACGCCGCAGATCCGAGGTGGTCTGATCGATCAACCGGCGGTTTTCCCGGAGTTGATCGGTCATGCGATTGAAAGATTGCACCAGCGATCCGATTTCGTCGTAAGCCAGTACGTCCAGTTTAAAATCCAGATTTCCCCGGGCGACTTCATGAGTGGCCTGGTCCAGATGTGAAATGGGAATGGAGATTTGGCGGGCGATGTAGATTCCGGTCCAGATGGCGGCAAAAAGGATGGTGAGCGCCATCAGAAGGAAAATGGATACATAAAGCCCCTGAGTCGGTCTGATCGACTGTTTCTGCTGTTTATAGGCTTCATAATTTCTCTGGATCGACCGGATTCTCTGAGTCAGATCCTTGGTCATAAACAAATTGACGATCAGAGCGCCGTCGATGCGTTCCGGTTCCGTTAGGTTGTAGACGGGAACACCGTACTGCACGATTTCTCCGTTGCCGAGAATGGACAGTTTCGAATATGGCTCCCCCTGCAGGACCGTTCGAACCGGATCGGATCCGGGCAGGATTCTGACGCCGGAGGGCAGTTTCTGCAGAAATCCCCGCCATATCTCGTCCGCTCTGATGTCGAACAGCTGGATCAATACCAACTGGTATTCCTGCTGTTTCTTTGCCAGGACGCTTTCCAGGCGGTTCCGGTTTTCCGGATCCAGCAGCCGGTCCGCCGTCATCTGGCGGGACAGTTGTGACGCAAAATTCCCAGTCAGTTCAAGAGAGGAGACATGGGACAGCCGAGCAATCTCCATGGCATCATCAATGAATTCTTCAACCTGCGGATTGAACCAGTTCCGGATAGCGTCCGCCATCAGATTGGATCCGAAAAAGGCCAGTAGTCCGGTTGGCAGCATGGACAGCACCACGAAGGTGATCACCAGTTTGGATCTGAACCTGGACCCGATGTACCGCTGTTTTCTCTCTAGAAACAGTTTGAAGAGATTTCGGAAGATCAGGAGGATCAGCAGCAGAAGGAGAATAATATTCAGATTAAAGAAGGCGAACACACCGAGAGAGGGTTTTTCAAGAAACTGGGTTTCCCAATAGGTCAGTCCGATCAGTACCACCAGCGTGATTGCAACGATGATCAAGTTCCGGCGCCGCCGCTTCTGCAGCCTGGCATGAGTTGATTTTGCCGGTGCCGGCCGGGAATCCGTGGATTCAGAATTCAATCCGGATTTCTCCTGATTCGCCTTGAAAGGGCTATTCCGTTACCGGCAGGAACTGCCGGGAGGTTTTGGTATCGAAATCATTCGATATGAAAAACAGGATGACGTCCCAGGGGGGTGGAAGCTTCTCCGTTTTCAGAACTGCCCGGATGGAAATATAGTGACGCCGGTTTGGTTTCAGGGAGGATCTGCGTATCGGGATATCGCCTTCGAATGTGTTCATCAGGCGGCGCATCTCGTTGAAATCGGCTGTGGTCGAGATCCCGATGGGCTCCGAATTCCCCGAATCGCGCTTCACCACGGTATAAAGTTTCCGCAGCGTGTCGTAGGTTACGGTATGGATATATTCCCTCTCCAGAAGGATCCGGTTATCCCAATACCATCTCACCCGTTTGAATGACAGGAAATAGTGAAATGATGTGGGAATGCCGGCGTTGATACGTTCCTCGATCTCAGTATTGAACCCGTTCTGCAGGATGGAGGTTACCCGATAGCCGGTATCGGTTTCAGACCACCGGAACTGCTTGAACCTCGGCTGTTCCTCCGCAGTCCGGGCCCGGACAGGATGTGCGATTGCCGCGGTCAGAGCCCAGAGGAAGATGGGTAGAATCATGAGGCGGGTTACGCTGAATTTCACGCGGCGATCATACTCCGAACTGCTTCGGGAGTCCAGCGGGCGAGAGAAATCCGGATTGATTCCGGGCAGAAAGGGAATTTACGAACCGAGATAAAACTCTTCGATCGAAATGTTCGACACGATTGCATCGACCGACAGGTTCCCCGGTTCGAAGGTCACCGCGTAGAAGTAGTAGGGACCGGAATCCGGAGCCGGCGGCATTATGAATTCGGGAATGATGATCCGGACATCCTGGTATCCGGCCGGGAGATGAACCGGGACATAGTCCAGCCCCTGGTCAGCGGAGATCCAGGAGGGGTAGCACCAGTATGATCCCTCGATTTCAAGCAATAAGTACAGATCCGCATACCGGGTTTCCCCGTTGTTTTCCATCCACAGGTTAACATGACACGGCTCACCTGACCTGAAAACCGCACCTTGGGTCTGAATATCCAGTATCACAGGTGGCCCGGCCGTTGCAGTCGCCGTTGGAAGAGAAGGTGTTTCGGATGGCGTGGATGTCGCGGTTCCACTGGGACCAGGCGATGGTGAAGGGGTTTGAAATGGCGTGAAGGTTGACGGAGTGTGGGTGGGGGGGGGTGTGGGTGAAACAGTGGGGATCGACGTCGGGTTTGGAGTCGGTGTCATGACCGGTGTTTCGCTTGGAGGCGGCCGGGTTGGAGTCGGTTCCGGAGTGTGGGTGGGGGGGATGGGTGTCCGGGTGGGTGGAACTGCTGTGGCGGTGGGGCCGGCAGGATGAGATTGATCGTCGTTGGGGTCCGTTCCTTCCAGATATTCCAGATAATCGTCATATCCGTCCGAATCCGTATCCGGATCCGCGGGATTGGTTATGGAACGGTCGATACCGAATGTGTATTCTTCCAGATCGCTCAGACCGTCCCCGTCCGAATCCGGTTGTCCGGGATCGGATTCCCCTCTCTGAAGGAGTCCGTCCCCGTTGAGATCTTCCAGGCAGTCATACAGGCCGTCTTCATCCGAATCGGCAAGATTGTATTCGACCAGATCCAGATTGATCTGACCGGTCTGTGAGGTGCCGGTTTTCAGGGCTATGTACCGGGAATCGCCCGGGTGATCCCGAACAAGGGGCAGGGTCGGATTGAGGGTCTGTTCCCATTCCACGAACCGGATTTCGTCGAAATAGGCGTATCCGTAATCGCCGGAATAGGGCGGTGAAAGTTCCAGGTGCAACACGGCCCAGGGGGACGCGGCCGGTGCTGAGATGAAGGTTTCGAAATAGGTCCAGTCCGTACTGCCCGAGAGCGGGCCCAGAACAGTCTTTTCGGTGTAAGGATCATAATATTCCACCGGCCAGGGATTGCCGTAATACCGGACGGATGCCCGCATGTCGACTGCGTTGACGATCCGGTACCAGCCGCTCATCATGTATATCCTGCTGCCGTCAACCGGCATCCGCCAGCGTGAATTGACTTCGATTTCGGTCGAATGGGAGGAATGACGCCGCAGCCGGAGATCATATTGACCCTGATGCGGATTGTAATCATGGATGCTGGCACTCACTGTGCCCGGAACATCCCATCCCGTTCCCTCCATCATATCGTCGTCATAGTCCTCGTCCTCGAAATTCCCGAACATGAAAAGGTCCCGCCCCAGCATCAGGGTTTTGGATCCGGGCAGCGTGATCGCATCGATTCGCTTGAGATGATTGTCGTCCGGCAAAACGATGACGGGGCTGAACCAAGCGCTCAGATCACTGCTGAACTCAGTCGTTGAAAAATCCAGATCGAAATCGGTTGTCGTCTCCGTTACGATCATATCCGGAAACTTCACGATTCCCCGGTTCAACGAGGTTTTGGAAATGACGGTAGTTTCCAGGAAGTCGGACAATCCCAGAATGCGTGTGATCAGGCGGTTACCCGCATCGCCGCCCACGAATTTCGGCACCCATCGTTCAACGAATGCCGGAATGATACTCATCTGTCGAACTCCGCTCCGGTCCACCCGGGCGTCCGCCATGAACGTCATCATGGTGTGCTGGTATTTCTGTTCGAAGATGAAATTTCCCAGGCTGTAGAGAATCGGTTTATTCAGATGGAATTCAACCCCCTGGCTGACATGGGGGTGATGGCAGATGACCATGTCCGCACCCAGCTCAATGGCTTCGCGCGCCAGGAGCTGGATATAATCGGATGGGACATGCGAATACTCGATCCCCCCGTGAAACATCACGATGGATATGTCCGCAATGCGCATGCAGAGATCCAGGGTTCTTCTCAGGTTGAACGAATTCAGAAACAGAACGCCCGGCTTGTCATATCCGGCATGCAGAAACGGCTGTTCATTGGCCGGTGTTCCCACGACGGAGCACAATCCGACGAATCCCAGCCTCAGGCCGTCCACGGCCAGAGTGACAGGATATGAGGCTTCACGGCGGCTCATCCCACCGCCCACGCGGGGGATGGGGCGGGCTCGAGCGTATGGGCTGTAAGCCGTCGGATCCGAAAGGACTTCCAATGTTTCTTCCATGCCCCGTTCCATATAATCCAGTATATGGTTGTTCGCCAGCGATACCAGGTGCACATTGTTTTCGGTCAGGCCGGCGATGCTGTCCGGGCGGGACCTGAAAGCGTAACTCTTGGTGGGATGCCGATACCCTTCGTCCGTCATCGGGGTTTCCAGGTTCACGATCCTGAAGTCCGCAAGCATTCTCCGGGTGGGGCGCCCGATACCGGCCGCTCCCGCCCCGCCGTCTCCCGGAAGAATGAGAGATCCGTCTCCATTTCCGGGTATGCCGTCTTCATTGGCGTCCTCATACCTTCGCGCAAACATGCAGTCGCCGCCCAGCAGCAGGGATATCACCGGTGTTCCCTGTCCCACATCGACTCGGACACTGTCCCAGTTGACCAGACCGGTCGGATCGGTGACCCGGCACAGAACATTGTAGATTCCCTGATTACTGAAAGCATGCTCCGGTTCGGGATCGCTCGAGAACGATCCATCGCCGAAATCCCACAGGTAGTCGAATTCGGAGCTGTCGGGGTCCAGCACCACGCAGGAGAAACGCACCGTTTCGAACGGTTCCGCCGAAAAATCCGGTCCGGCGTCCACCGCGGGACCCTGCGGTTCCGATTCCGTGATGTCTTTGATCTGATCGAAATAGGCGGATCCCTGTGCATCGTCTTCATCATTGATGAAAAGCAAGGCGGTGATCCCGGCCGGATTCGCCAATCCGTATCGATCCCGCCAGTCTTCTCCAACGGGCAGTTTGAACCGGGCAAATGTGCCCCCCGTATTCAACCAGCCCGTATACGGCGTGATCCATATGTCTTCTGCGGGGATCAGGCCCGAGACGGGATTTGCTTCGAGTAGATACCGGATTTCACGGGTTCCGTCGGTAATTCCGAAACCCTGCATCGTACCGATGCCGGGGGCATATAAATGAACTTCCCAGACGGAGTCGGCGGTGATGGTCACGTCCTGATTCGAAATGTCGTACAGCTTCCAGGTGTTTCCATAAAGGTACAGAGACGATGTGGACCCCGAAGCTCCGTGACCGTCGTCGAACGCCCATTTCCAATACTCAATGTCTTCACCGGGATAGCCGGTAACCTTTTCCGGCTGCCACGGTGGCTCGAAATCGGCAATCATGAAATCGGCCCGGGACCTGCTGACCGGGAACAGCAAACAAGCAAGAAACAAGATTCGAACCGTCCTGGCAACAACCATCTGAACCTCCACGCCCGGGCATTCTGCAAATATTATTCCATCGACTCACCCGGCACGTAACCCAGAGCCTTCAATTCTTCATGGATTGCCGGGTGCAGCTCGGCCGACACCGGAAGAACGGTGGGATGCGCCCGGTCCCATTCCCCGGCCCTGGACAGCACATGTTCCCGGGAATCGGAGGATTCGAAGTTCAATATCGGCGATTGTCTGATTCCGGGAGACTTCCGGTGGTCCCAGACGATTTTGAATTCATCAAGATACAGCGCCCGCTGGTCTCGATCGAAAGCCGGGCTGGTGAGTTCGACCCAGCGGGCGTCCCGGTAAACTTCCGATGCGGCGAGTGAAGAACGGACCGGATTGGATCTCCAGAACCTGGCCAGGGATTCCGAATCGGTGTCAGGTGAATTCTGAACGCCTGCAAAATGGGTCACCGTGGCGAATAGATCCACCAGGCTGACCGGATACTGGATAATCCGGGCAGGCACTCGGCCGGGCATCCGGACGATAAGCGGAACCTTGAGCACTTCGTCGTCCAAAGTTCTGGCATGATCGACCAGGCCGTTTTCACCAAAAAGCTCGCCGTGATCGGCCGTCAGAATCAGGAGCGTGTGATCCAGGTCGCGATGTCGGGCCCAGAACAGCAGGAGATTTTCACACTGACGGTCGACATAGGCAATCTCGGAATCGTACAGGGCACGCGCGTAATGAAGCATGCCGGTCGAAGGAATGAAATCGCCCGCTCCGATCTGTTCCACAAGCATCCGCCCGTCCGGCATTTTCCGGTAGAAATTGGTGAATCTCGGACCGTCCAGATCCCGCAGCCACGGACTTCCTTCCAGATCCATCCGGACATACGGTCCGTGTGCATCGAAATAGTTGACCAGGACGCATACCGGTTTGCCGGGTGCAACCGATTCCAGGTATTCGAATAGATTGTGATTGATCGTTTCGGCCGACCGGTTTGATCCGTATACATCGACGATGTCGAAATCGCGGGTGATTCCCAGGATCGGGTTCAGGGCCGGAGCTCCGCCGACACAGATTGAGAAGTATTGTGCGGATTTGAGCAGCAGTGGAAACGTCGCGATGGCCGGGTCCGCGAGACCGATGGAATGTCCTACCATATCCAGGCCCAGCCCGGGCGGGACGAACCGGGCGCCGTGACGGTGCGGGTAAACTCCGGTCAACATTGATGCGTGGCTGGGAAGGGTCCAGGGCGCGGGCGCTACCGCGGTCGAAAACATCGCTCCCATCCGGCTCATCCGGTCCAGCAGGGATGTAACCGGTTCAGGGTGCCCGTAACAACCAGCCCGGTCCGCCCGGACCGTATCGTAAACAATCAGCAGTATGTCCGGTTTTTGTTTTTCGGAATCCCGGTGTGGATTAACGGAGCAGCCAATGCAGAACGACAGCAGTACCAGCTTCCCCAATCCGCTGGAAAATGATATTCCGGGTTTGACCATCATACGCTGTCTGCCTTTGGAGGATTATCCCGATGCGGGAAAGCCAATCAGGAAACCGTTTCGTCAGACCGGGATTCCCGGTCAGGCAGATAATATCTGATCGTACCTTCCGTATAAATCTCCCGGCTGCCGGAATGCATCAGCCGGGTGGGGACCGTGACGATCCGGTGATTCAAGTCCCCGATCCGCCCCCGTCCCTCCAGCATCTCGCCCACCGGACATTTTTTGCGGAACCTTACCTTGAGATCGTAAGTGAATCCGCTCTGTTTGAACCTGGCCCAGGCTCCCCAGAAAGCAATTTCGTCCAGTATGGTAGCCTGGATACCGCCGTGCAGGATGGCCGGGAATCCGGCATACAGCTCGGTCGGGATGAAACGGGTGAATATCTCATCGGTATCGGTATCGTATGAAAAAGTCAGTCTCAATCCGAACGGGTGGAGCGGGCCGCAGGCAAAACAGTTGAACCCTTCCTTATCGGCGAAAATGTTCTTGACGGGAATAATCATGGTTCATCGCCTTTCACTGGGTATAATCCGGTGAGAAAAAATCCATCAATGTCCGGTCGTCATCGGCTACCAGGATTGAGACGATATCGTTTGCAGCCAGCGGCACATCGGGATCCGGCGTTTCGCCGTTGACAGAAAACCCCAAAGCGGAGACTGAGTATTTCTGGACAATGGGGCTGTATGTCTCCAGAACGGCATCCAGGAGCATCATGAAGGGAGTGCCTTCCGAAACGACGATGTTCACTTTCGGAGTTCCGGTGATCTTCTGGAGAATCGAATCGAATTCGAGATACACAACCACCGTTTTTAACGGATCATGACGGGTCATCTTCACGCTCAATATATAGATTTATTTTGACCGATAGGTAATCAAGCCCTTGGTGGGGTCATGCGCAGAAACACCAACCGTCACCCGGTCGCCCAGTACAATCCGGATCTGGTTGGATCTCATTCGCCCGGAAATACGGGCCATTATGACGTGACCCGAATCCGTTTCGACCTTGTAAAAGCCTCCTGCCAACACCTGCGCGACCTTCCCTTCAACCTGGATCAGATCTTCCTTAGCCATGCCATACCCTTGTGACCCCAATGGTAGTACCGTTCATTGTTCCTCCTTGTATCGTTTATCAATCGCCGCCGGGACTTCCCGAAGCGCCCGTCTGGCACCTGTAACAATACAGATACCTTGTCTGGACAAAGATCGCAATAGAATATATAACTTTTCTGGATATTGAGCCGGATTGAGGATCTCGATCCCGATCCTTCCCGGATTCATCCGCTTATTGAAATCCGAAGACAGGAGGTATGAGCATGAAAATGTTAATCGGAGTCATCACACTGGGATCCTTCTTGTTTGCCGCTTCCGATGCAGCCGCCCAGAATCCGGTGGTCGTCATCGACACCTCGCTCGGCGCTATCGAGCTGGAGCTGTATCAGGACAAATCCCCCATCACCGTGGAAAATTTTCTGAAATATGCGCGCGAAAAGTTTTACGATGGCACCGTATTCCACCGGGTAATCGATAATTTCATGATCCAGGGAGGCGGATTCACCGCCGACATGACTCAGAAATCAACCGGCAAACCGATAAAAAATGAAGCCGGAAACGGTCTGAAAAATTTCCGGGGCACCGTCGCAATGGCCCGGACAAACATTATCGATTCCGCTACCAGCCAGTTTTTCATCAACGTGACCGACAATCATTTCCTCGATCACCAGAACGACACGCCCCAGGGATACGGATACGCCGTTTTCGGAAAAGTCATTTCGGGAATGGATGTCATCGACAAGATCAAAGCCGTCAAGACAGCCGATAAGGATTTATACAAGAACGTGCCCGTGGAACCGGTCGTCATCAAATCGGTTAAAATTAAATAAGACGGACCGGGCGGTGCATCACTCGTCGAACCGGATCAAATCCGTATCGGGAATATCCGCATCACCCGACAGCCAGGATTGAACGATTTTCTGCGCTTCCCCGAACGACAGGCGGCGGTTTTTAAGTTGCTGGTTCAGCCCGGACAGCTTCCGGTCATGAACCGTCAAATCCACCCAAAGTCTGCTATGAAGGTATTCAGCGAATTCGTCGTCGATGATTGAATCGATCGTCATTGCCAGGTCGGGTTCCTGCACGGACATCGAGTCTTCCCGCACCAGGTATTGCACGGCTTTTCGATGCCGATCGGGAATCGTATCCAGGATTCGAAGAAGTCTCTCGGCAACCGGCTGGCTCCGCATGGCGGCGAGATACTGCCGGATCCCGGTCGTCGCGGTCTGCCTCAGATCCATTTCAGGCAGGTCCGATGTATGACGTCCCAGACAATACCCGCAGGCGCACACGGGCGCTCGCTCCAGTTCGAGTTCCGGATTCCGGAGGCATTTGGCCTGTCTGAGGTGTTCGTACTGCTGTCGGACGGAAGTGAGATCGTGTCGGACGGAGACAGGGGAGATTCTGGCAAGCCGCTGCAGGACACGATATTCGACGGTTTCCGGCAAATCCGCCGGATCGAGCTGCCCGACGGCCTGAACGCGGAGCTGATGTTCCCGGGTGTATACGGCGCTGTATTCGTGCCGAAATGTTTCGAAAGCCTTGAGAAATTCCTTCAATCCGACCGACATGAACAAAGCGTCGTTAAGCGGTTGTAGCTTCAGGGCCGGATCCCTGCAGAGTTTCAGAAGGTCATACTCGGGTGCGTCGGGAATGTGCAGACGTGGGTCATTGAGATAATTTCGGGCTGATATATATGGATTTATTCCTATCTGAACGAACCCGATCAGTGCTTTGAATCCGTCCATTTTTTCCTGGAAATCACCGGTATCCGCCACGACCGGTAGTAACCGGAGCCAGCCCTTGAACGGATCCATTTCCGATTCGATCAGATCGATCCAGGATGCGACCCGTTCCAGGATACGGGTGGTTTCGTCGAGATCCGGGGCATCCCCGGGGTATTGTTTTAAAAGATCGTCGAGTGCGGATTGAAATTCAACAAGGCCCGACCGCCAGCGCTGGGCGAGTTTTTTCAGTTTTGCCCAATTCTGATCCTGAACATCCAGATCGATTTCCTTAACGGTACGACCGGTGATGATCTTGTGCATCATCGCGAATGCGGGTCTCAACGCCGGCGGAATAATGGGGCCTCGGGTCAGGTGCGTGATGCTTGATTCTGGAGGCAGGATTATTTCTCCGAGGGGAACCGGCGTATCCCGGTTCCGGGCTTCCAGATACCCCTTGCGGATCAGCCCGAGAACCGTCAAATCGAAAACCGGTTTGGACATACCCATCGAGGAGGATGCCAGATCGGTGCGGAGTTCATCCAGGGGAATCTCGGTTTTCAGCAGATGGCTGGAATCGTCCGAAACCGGCGGGATCCGATCCATGATGGCTTTTGCCCCCGCGCAATTCCGTGCCGATACGGACAGCAGATACTCCTTTTCAACCCGCGTCGCCATGCCCAGCGGCATGACGATCCGGTTCAAGGCCGACTCCAGTGTATCATCTCTTCCCGGTCGAATCTCGCCGATCCGCCCCGGCAATATGAATTTCTCCAGCAGCAGATCCATCAGGATCCGCCCGCTGAACTCCATTTCCGGGGCGACCTGGTGATGATCCGGGAACCGCGCGGCGAAAGCCGGTTTGAGTATGCTGGATATCCACTGATCGAAATGATCGAATCCCGGATCGGGATGCAGCTTCCGGTACCCGGAAGCGAGGTACAGCGTGCCGGAAAGGTAGCAGTGCATCATGGTTCGCTGGATCCGGGGAAGCAGTGTGCCGATACGGTCGTTCAGCTGGCGGAGCAGCTGCGGGGATTCGGCTGAATCTCGATCGGCGAGATCTTGGGCCATCCTTCGGCAGATGAACAGTTCCAGGAATGCATCCAGCATGTCCGGGTTTTCCGGGATTGAAGGCAGGCAGAAACCCCAGTTGCCTGAGAAGAAAGCGCTTTCTTTGGCCAGGAAACCCTGGAGCGAAAGTTTCTGGTTGTCCAGGTCGCCCAGCCAACCCAGCACCAGGATGAAATCCAGATCGGCACTCCGCAGTTTTTCCCGGAATCCGGCAAAGATTTCCGGCCGGATCTCCCCGGCATGACTCAGAGTGACCCCGACTCTCCGAATGGTGTTTTCCCAGCGCACCGAATCTCTCTCCCCGGTCCGGTTCAGAATGAGGGCCAGCGGAAACTTCCCGTGAGCCAGTGTGGCGTAAGCGGTCCGGACGATTTCCACCGAAAGCGGTGACAAATCCCGTTTCTGGCGTTGAATTTGAAAATCGAGGGTTTCCGAAGCTTGGGTGTCGATGTCGAGGGTGTAGATATTGTCCAGAACGGTTTGACCGGAAATCAGGCGCAGGTGGCCGATTTTTCTGAGTATTTCCGAGAGAATCCTGTCGTGGAAGTATTCGTAGTTGATATCTCCGGCGGGCAGCGATGCATCGATGGTCCGATACAGAATCATATCGGCCAGCTCCCGGACGGTCCGGGTCTCCTTCAGCGGGGAAATAGCCAGTAGAATCAATATCTTGATGATGCGAAGGGCGCATTCCCGATCGGCCGGATCGGTGAAGACACCGGTGATTCTGGGCTGGAAATGTCCGGTATAGGCCTGATGGAAGCGGGAAAACCGGGGGGAATCGGACAGCCGGTCCTGAAAATGGTCGAATATGACATCCGGAGTCAGCAGGTGATCCGGAGGTTCACCCAGAATTCCCGGAATATTGTCTTCCGGTCTGCCCCGTATCCGGGCGTTCAGAAAATCCACGATTCCCCGTCGCTGAGAAAAAAGATCGGAATTTTTATCCAGCAGCTCAAGCGTTTCCGGGTGGACCGGGTAGATCTGAATGAATTCATCCAGCCCCAGATTGATCCGGTTGAACGCCCGGCGGATGGTCTCGAATACCGCTTTGATTTCCGTCGGATCCCCTTTCCGTCGGATCAGGCGCCGTGAAACCAGTTGACGCAGGTGTTTGGAAGTCAGCCGGAGGCGGTGGGAATACCGGTCCTTGATTTTTTTGAATACCGGTTCGGGTATATCTCCGGTCCGTTCCAGATTCTCCTGGAGCGCTGCGATGATCCAGATGGGCAGATGCCGGGAGATTTCACCGAGAAATTGGAGATACCGGGTATCCTCGTTCAGGGATTGCACATCCGGTTTCGATTTGAGGAATTCGGACAGCTCGTCAATTACAAGCACCACGCCGTCCCAGTTCGAATTCCGGAGTGAGCGGATCAGTTCATCCATCACTGTTCTGCGGTCCGGTGCCACCTTGAATGGCACCGGCTCCTCCCGGTCATCAAGATACTGATGGATCAGGGTATGGGCCGAAGCCGGATCTTCCCGCTGGATTCTTTCCCAGGAATATTCCCTGCCCAGGCGACGGGCGAGAAATCCTGAAAAATCCGCCTGGTGAACCGGGAGGATATAACGGTCGAACAGGGACAGAAACCTCCGTGTATGACTCAACAGCAGGGGGATCCCCTCGCTCGCGGCGGTCACTTCCACCGAACCCCACACGATTTCCTCCAGTGACAGGTCGGCGGTGAAATCGGTCAGCGCGATGACCACCGGTAGATATCGTTTTCCGGCTACCGATTCTCCGATGAAAGCCAGATCCGGATCCTGGCCCGCGATGGTGGTCCGGGCCCAGTTGTATTTCAGAGCCAGAGTCAGAACGGACAGGAGATGGCTTTTTCCGGAACCGTAGTTCCCCGTTATGAAAAAACCGCGTCCTTCGGGGCATGACAAAGCCGGAAAGATGACCGCCAGGATTTCCCGGATATCTTCGGTGACGACGAAGGTGTTTGCCAGCTGTTCCAGAGCGGCTCGGCCGACCGGATCATCCGGATCAAGATCCCGGGTATCGGCAATTTCAATGACGGTCTGAACTTCAGGAACCTCGATCAAATCGCCGATACGGACTCGATTATCCTGTTTCACTATTCGGTTTGTGAATTTTTGTTGAATATAAACTCAAACGGGTTTGTTGATTTCTGGCCGTCTGCTGGTCCCGGGTTTTCACCTGTTTTCTTGCGTTCCTGAGCCATTTTCAGCGCCCGGATCAGGGGGTTCTCCTGCATTTCCGGGTCATCCACCGAAGGAATTGTTTCCGGTGATTCGTCCGAGGGCGGATCGCCGGTTTCGGAAAACTTGTGATCGTGCGGCGGAGCGTATTCATGGCCGGCGGTACCGCCATTGTCGGGAGATTCCCGGTCGGCCTGCAAAACCCGCCTGGGTACAGCGGCCTGCCCGGATTCATCTCCACCGATATCCGATATCTCCCCGACCGGTTCCCCCGCGGCGGGACTCCCGGGTGAAAAATCGACAGAAGTTCCCCTTTCAACACCCATCTCGTCCATTTTCATGCTTTTTTCCGCCGGCGTATCCGGATTGTCGGGTTTGGCGGCCAATCCCGACAAAACCGCGCGGCAGGCCGATTTCTGCGGCTGGTAGAATCCGAAATACAGCACGGATACGCCCAGCGCCAGGCTCACTGAGAACGCCAGCGTAAACGGAACCAGAAACGAAAAGCTTTTTCGCGACATGATCTTAAACAGTCTATCCTTGATTTCTGCTTACCCCCCGAAAGAATTTCTTCGACGAAGCACCTCCAGAGTGAACATCTGATGTCCGGCGGCGGTTCCTGAAAATTTCTCCGGGGGAGCAAGCGGTCAATGCACGATCAGATCGGTAAAAGGAGATGCATAGATCAGGATCAGGGCGATGACCAGTGTGTAAAGAGCAAGCGATTCGATGAGCGCCAGTCCGATGATCAGAAGCGTTTGAATATCCTTGTAGGCCGTCGGCTGCCTTCCGATGCTGTCCATGGCACGGGCAATCGCTTTCGACTGGGCGATCCCGCAGACGGCCGAGGCAATCGCCATGGCGAATGCGCAGGATGCGGCCACGACACTGAAGAAATACGCCTTGTCGCTCATGGCGGCACCACTCGATTCCGCAGCCAGAACCTTGCCTGAAGCGCATGTGATCATGAGAATCAACAAGAGGTACATCCAAACCTTTCGCGTCATAGAAATACTCCTTCCAGCCAAAGATGGTTCATCGGTTCCGATATCCGGGTGTGCAAGGTCATCTCCTAATGCTCTTCCTCTGCAACCGCACCGGCGATATACATCATGGATAACATAACAAAAATAAACGCCTGTAAAAAGGACGTGAATATGGCAAACATCATCATCGGGATCGGAACAATGTAAGGCACTAATATAAACAGGATGATGATGATGATGTCCTCACCCATGATATTACCGAAAAGCCGGATGGACAGCGACATCACCCGGGCCGTATGACTGATCAGTTCCAGCGGGAACAACAGGGGCGCGATGGCCGGCATGGGACCGGCGAAATGTTTCAAATACTTGACCAGCCCGTTATCCTTGATGCCCTGATAATGATAATAGAAAAAAACCACGAGAGCGCACGCCAGGGTGACATTCAGGTTGCTCGTGGGTGATTTGCAGAACGGGAACAGACCGATCAGATTACCCAGCAATATGAACAGCGCCAGGGTTGTGATCAGGGGGAAATATCGCGGCCCTTTCGGGCCGATGACCGAGGTCAGGAACCCATTGATCAGATCGAAGAACGACTCGATGATATTCTGCAGACCGCTGGGTATCAGCGACAGCCGGCTGCGGACGAAAAGAGACAGTCCCACCAGCATTCCGATCACCAGAACAGTCTGGACAACATGATCCGGGATGGCGGGTGGTTCCACCGGAAGACCGAGCAGTTGGTTTATTTTCTGAGTCACCCACAGGGTATGCTCGATCGTTCCGCCCGCCATCGTTTTATTCTCTCACCTGTTTCAAGCCCAAGGATAGGAAGGAAATAATGGTGGAAACAACGATTGCAGTCAAGCCCCAAATCAACCCGATCCCGCTGACATGCAATTTGACCATCAGAAAATACAGGATAAAACCCCAGAAACAGAGTTTAACCAGAAATCCCGGTACCAGAAGATATTTCAGCGCTGATCTTCCGGGCTTGAACAATCCGGTGGTCAGGAGGCAGATGGCGGCAAAATTCAGTGCGCCGATCACACCGCCACCTGCAATACCGGCGGTCATCTCCGGATGACCGGTCATTCCGGAAATCAGGCACATCAGCGCCAGGATCGCCGCTCCGGTTCCGAAAACACGCACTGTCAGTCGCCGGATCATTGATTGTGCAACCTGCCGATCATCCGGAACAGGGTATAAAATGCGGATGCGATGCCGATGCCCAAACCGGTGAGTATTCCGTAGGGATTGGAGTTGAAAATCGAATCGAACCACAAACCCATGATCAGCCCGATGCAGATGCAGACAACAAATTCGATTCCGATGGATGCCGCCCGGCTGATTTTGCCCCACGGCGGCCGGCTGCTTTCGGAAGGTCCATCCGGGGTATGAAGAACTCCCGAGCCGGGTTCTGGTTTTTCCGGTGCGTTGCCGGCCATATTGGACATGCAGTCAACTGTAAGGCAAGAATGCTCCGAATACAACATGAGACGGTCGAGCCGGATGATCCGCAGTCCCGGCCGCTCTTGCACGTGAAACAGTCAAACCGTAAGATCAGGATGATGTCCAGCCGGATTCGAATTGTGACGGCGCTCCTGATACCGGCATTGTGGTGCCTGCCGGTCGTGACGGGTTATCTCTCCTCGGTCGAACCGGACCGCGTATTTCTCGGGTGGATGCGATCGGACGATTTCCATCGTTACGGCAGTTTCATCGAACAGACGGCGAGATTACAGCGGGTTCTGTACATGGATTATTCCACGGTTGAGCATCAATCACCCCGGATGATTGCCCTGTATTTCACCGTGCTCGGATGGATCAAACGCCTGACCGGCTGTGCCGCCCAGGACCTGTGGCTGTGGTCGCGGCTGGCAGTCGGTGCCGTGTTCATCCTGACCCTTTACAGAATCCTGTCCGTTAACCTGAAGCCCGACAACACCCGAATCGTCACGACTTTCCTGCTGATACTGACATCATGCGGGTGGGAATGGCTCACCCGTCCGTCCGGTATTCAGCTTCCCCGCTGGAACAACTTCTGGATGGACGGATTCTCCACGTTCAATTCCTTTCACAATCCATTGAAAATAGCCGGAATCGCGCTGGGATTGATGTTTTTTCAGCTGCATTTGCAATATGAACGGAAGGGAACAGCACGATCCTGGCTCCCGTGTGCCCTCATGTTCCTGATCCTGTGGGGCGTCCATCCCAACAGCGCCGTTCCGGTCTATTGCGGGCTGGTGGTTCTGGCGGCGCTTCCGGCCGGGCGCGCTGCGCCGGCCGGCCTGCGGCGACGCTGGCTTCGCATTCTGCCTTACTTCGCTCCGGCCGCCGTGGTCATGGCATATATCGTCTGGATGAATACCGATCCCATGACTTCGCATATCATCCGGCAATATCGAATCCCGTTCTCCTCGGAACCGCTCCGGACATACATCTTCCGGTACGGTTTCATCCTGCCGTTCGGTATCTGGGGCATCTTCAGCGCGATCTGGCGGCGGAATCCCTTTGAGTATCTGATGATCGGCTGGCTCGGGGGAGCGGTGTTTTTTTCGCTGTATCCGTATATGACGGGATTGCTTTATCAGCACATGGTTCACCTGCCGCTGGCTTTTTTCGCCGCCGAACCGCTCAGCGCGATCTTCAAGAAAACCGGTTCCGTCAGCCGTCTGGGTTTGATCGGCTTGCTTGCCGGGACTTTCCTTATGGGGGACGCCGCGGTTCTGATCCAGGCCAGCCGTCAAACGCGGGAAGATGTCTGGCCGACATCCCTGTACGCCTCCCGGTTTGAACTGAATGCCATGGATTTTCTCAGGGATCTTCCCCAGGGTAATGTTCTGGTAAACCGGGATACCGGCAACAAGATCGGGTGGCTGTCACTTAAAAACGTGTTCCTGGGGCACTGGGGAACCACACCGGACAAGGGCCGCAAGACAAGAGAACTGAGGATGTTCTATGATCGGGGAACCACCCCATCCGACCGGATCAAGATCCTGAACCGGTACCGCATCCTGTACATCTGGTATGGTCCCCGCGAAAAGGATCTGGGACCGCTCGATGCAGCCCTCCCACTGGAATTAATCTATCGGAACCGGGATGTGGACCTCTATCGGATTCAAGCGCCGATGGAACACTGAACCGCCAGGGAATGAAATGCGGCGCGCACCCGGTTGAATCCCTCGCCGCTTCCTCCATGATAGGAACGGTTCGTCAACAAGATGATGATCAGGTCCCGCGCGGGATCGATCCAGAAACTCGTGCCGCTGAAACCGTTGTGACCGAATGCGCGGTCGGAAAGCGCCCCGCCGGTCGAAACACTCGAGCACGCCATCTGCCATCCCAGGCCTCTGGAAGCGTTCAATCCGGGTGTCTGGTTCCGCACGGATTCGCGGACAGATTTTTCGTCGAGTATCCGGATTCCGTCCAGGATTCCTCCGTTCAGGATGCACCGGCCGAAACGAAGCAGGTCATCGGCGGTGGAAAACAGTCCTGCGTTTCCGCCTTCCCCCCGGGCCGTGTATGCGTTGCCATCCTGCACTTCACCATGGAGTCTGTGCCGGCGCCAGCCGGTATAGAATCTCCCGGACTCACCCGCCATATCCCGTTCGGTCCGGTTTCCCATCTCCGTCGGCGCGATGCGGCGCTTCAACCGGGCCGGGGGATTGAACATGGTGTCATTCATAAGCAGGGGCTGGAAGATGTCGGACCGGGTATGGGAAGTCAGAGACCGGCCGGTCAGTCTTCGAACGATCTCGCCCAGCAGGATGTATCCCGGGCAGCTGTAGATCACTTCTGATCCGGGTTGTGCCTTAAGTGGAGTTCTTGCGATGGCGTCGATCATTCCGGCTGTGTCTTCCGCTTCCAGGTAGAGTGGTTTCCAGGCGGGGAGACCGGAAGTGTGGGTCAGTAGCTGGCGGATGGTGATGGACCGTTTATCTGGGGAATTCAGTTCATCGAGAATCCGGAAGACCGGGGATTCCAATTCGAGGATTCCCGCCTGGCACAGCCTGAGAATCGAAGTGGTCGTGGCGACCGGTTTGGTCAGGGAGGCGATGTCATATATGGTAGACGGATCGGCGGTATTATCCGGTTTTTCCGGATCCGGCACGCCGAATCCCCGGCGGAACAGGATGGTACCCCCGAGACATATGATTACCGATGCACCGGGGAATGTGCCCCTGTCCCGGTGACCGGTCAGGAATTCAACAATCGGCTGAAACGCGGGGCGATTCATATCCCGATCGGGCGGCCGGCTGGTCCGGCCCGGCATGATTCCGGGAAATCATGATGATACCCATCAGAATGAGAATGATTCCCGCAATCTGAATGGCCGAAAGATGTTCTTTGAAAAGGAAGTAACCGGCGATACCGATGATGGCAAATCCGGTGCCGGTCATGATGGGATAGGCGATGGAAATGGGGATTTTGATCAACGCCTGGGTATATGCCAGGACATTGAGTGCGAACATGAAGATCCCGATGATCACGGGCCAGGAAGTCAGGTAATGTCTCGCCGCCGCCGCCATCCCGCCGCTCTGGGGAGCTTGGATCATTCCCGCTTTCATCAGCAGGTTCGCCACGGCATTGAACACCAGCGCCACAATGAGAAATAGAATATGCACGGCAATACCCTCTCAATACTTCTTGGGGTCGAACGCGTACCGGACACCTTCTCCGATAAGATTCAACAGCGAAAGCGTGATAAATAATGC
This sequence comes from candidate division CSSED10-310 bacterium, assembly GCA_016927905.1. Taxonomy (GTDB): domain Bacteria; phylum CSSED10-310; class CSSED10-310; order CSSED10-310; family JAFGJC01; genus JAFGLW01. Next base: position 168,475 of record JAFGLW010000013.1, read on the forward strand.
AGCCGACGGAAATGTAGCCAACCACCAGGCCGTTGTAAAGTGCCGTTTGCCCTGGTTGAGAAGTTCCCCCCAGGATGCGGTCGGCGGAGGCACCCCGAAACCCAGAAAATCCAGCCCGGCCAGGCCCATGATTCCGCCGGCCACGGCGAACGGGGAAAATGTGATGACCGGATTCAGGGCGTTGGGAAGAATCTGGCGGAAAATGATTTTTCCAGGTTTCATTCCCAGGGCCCGGCACGCTTCAACAAATTCAAACTTGCGCAACCGGAGGAATTCCGCCCGGATATAATAGGATATCCCCACCCATCCGAACAGGCTGGACAACACGATCAGAAGCCAGATAGTGGGCTGGAAAATGGCGATCAGAATGATCAGAAGGAAGAAATACGGTACCGCAGTATATATCTCGATGATTCGTTGCCCGATAAAATCCAGCCTTCCGCCGGCATATCCCTGAACCGATCCGAACAGAATTCCCAGAATGTAAGACAGGATCCAGACACAGGTCGCATATAACATCGACACCCGGAATCCATAGATGATCCGGGTCAGGACGTCCCGGCCGCGGTCATCAGTACCGAGCGGGTTCAAGCGGGAGGGGGGAGCCGGAAAACGGGGGACATTCTTGTTTATTTCGTACGGGGACCAACGGATCGGCGGGAACAGAATGACCACCCGGTCGGAGGCGCGGTATTGAAAGGTTTTGTAATCCATCACAATCCGGTCCCGGACACCGAATTCTGCAGGATGGTATGTCCGAATCATCGGGAAATAAAATTTTCCCCGGTACATCATGAAATACGGTTTGTTGTTGGCGATCAGTTCCGCGGCCATGCCGATGCAGAATATCAATCCGAACAAGATCAGAGATCCATATGCGCTTCTGCGGCGCCTGAACGCCCGGAAATACCGTCGTGTTTCTGCGCTGGACATATCTTCGAATCCTTCAGACAAAATCGATCCTGGGATCGATGACCGTATAGATGAAATCGGACAGGATGTTGCCGAACAATGTAATCAGGCTGATGATGACCAGGTCGCCCATGATGACGTTGAAATCCCTGGAAAGAACCGATGTGTAACCGAGCAGGCCCATCCCGTCCAGATTGAATATCATTTCCAGCAGCATGCTGCCGGTGAAAAATATCCCTAGAAATCCTCCGATTCCGGTGGCGATGGGGATCAGCGCGTTGCGCAGTGCATGTTTCAACACTACGGTCCGGCTGTCCAGACCTTTGGCTCTGGCGGTGCGGCAGTAATCCTTGGAGATTTCTTCGATGATGGAATTTTTCATCAATAAAGTCAGCGTGGTGAATTCGGCGATCATGTAGCAGATCAGCGGCGCGATGAAATGGTGGATCCGATCCAGGATTTTCTCCCACAGGCCGAGATCGAAATAGTTGTCCGAATACAGGCCGCCGATCGGAATCAGACTGAAAAACGAGCCGCCGCCGAAAAATACGATCAGCAGAATTGCCAGCATGAATCCGGGTATCGACCACATCAGGAAAAGCAGAATGGAGGTTCCATAATCGAACGCGGAGCCGTCCCGAACCGCTTTGGCGATGCCCAGCGGGATACAGACCAGATAGGTGGCGAAAAACGATATGACCCCGAACTGGATGGATACGGGCATCTTGGAGATGATGACGTCGATGACCGGCTGGTCATAGGTGAAGGACTGACCGAAATCCAGCGTCAGAATGTTTTTCAGCCAGATGCCGTACCGGGTATGCGTGAATGCCATGAGCAGCCTTGCAGGTCGTGATATCTCGGTATAGATCAACCGGTTGTCTCCCCACCAGGCTTTCAGGATCTCGATATTGGATTCCGGCTGACCGCCCGGAACCGGAAGTTCGAATTTTCCGGCTGATAAACCGGACAGCAGGTCCAGGAACGGCTGCGTTTCACGGGGCGGCAGGTTCAGGATATGCGATACGGTTGCCGGAACCGCAAGCTGACCGGCACGCATCAGATTCTCTTCCGCCTGCATATCCCCCCGCCCGAATGCCTTCAGATTCTCAAGGATAGCGGATTCGTCCGTTTTCTCCTGAAATTCCGCCCACCAGACGGCAAGCTGTTCCCGGGATGAAACAGCCGATTCGCCGGCATGCCTGGCGATGACATCCAGAAACACCTTCGACACGGGATTGCAAAATCCCCGACCGGGTCGCTTGGACGGATGCGAAAGCTCCCACTGCATGATTTTGATCCGGCGGATGATTTCCGACTGGCGGGATTGCTCCAGCTCAAACACGGTGCCGAAAAGTGTGCTCACGGCTTCGATCTTTGATTTTAGCCCTCCGTCCGGATCGGTATCGGTAGCCAGCGCGGTCGGAACGCTCAGAATCGATTCCGCGTGGCGTTTCAAATAACCGGTATCCGCCCTCGCGATTAATTCCAGGAGTCCCGTGTCGGATCCACGCTCATCCAGAAGAGCCGGGATCAGCACCGGATAGAGAACGGTTCCGCGCTGATTCAATTCACGTATTCCCGGATTCTCGGATGCGGTATCGAACGTCATCAGCGCTGTGACCAGAACATCGATACCGGAGTTCCGGCGGTCGGGAATCCGGGTGTTCAGAATGACCGGTTTGTCGAAACCGTATTGTTTCCGCAGAGATTCGATGATCTCCTGATTGACCCCTGTGTCGCATGCGACGGTTACCGCAGCACTCAGACCGCTGCCGCCGCGGTAAGCCCGCCCGCCGTACCGGATCTGCCGGATCATCTGTTCAACCGGGCCGCCGGGCGCCAGGTTCAACACGATGAATACGATGACGGTTATCCCGAAAAAAGTGGGGATGATGGCCAGCAGGCGTCTGAGAAAATAACCTTTCATGGCGGGAACGGAGCGTCCGTGTCCGATTTGCTGTCCCGCACCCACCAGTACCGGGCGGCCCCGATACCGTATTCAAAGTACGGCGCGCCGGTTACCGGCGAAGTCATCATATTGATCCGCCGGTTGACGCCGATGAGATCGCATTGCGGTTCGGTTAAAAACGTATAGGGCTGTTCCCGGTGCAGGATCCGGTGGATCTGCCTGAATTTCTTCACGCGGACTGCCTTGTCGATTGTCCGGACGCCTTCCTCACTCAACCTGTCCACCTCGGGATCAATGAACGTCACCAGGTTGTTCCCGCCCAGTGCGGCCGATCGGGAATGCCAGATACCCCGGGGATCGGGGTGTATCATACCGGTCCAGCCCATGGTGAATGCGTCGAAAGCCTTGTCGTCAGTCAGTTTCTGGAAGCTGTTCCATTCCACCGTTTTGATATTCATGATGCACCCGACGGACCGGAGATCCTCCCGAATGATGGATGCCATCGCTTCCATCGACGGGCTGTCGGACGGGATGAGCAGGGTGAAGATGAAATTCCGTTTCCCGCCTTCGATGGTTTGATCCAAAATGGTATCCCGGTCGTGATCGTCCCATCCTGCCTGTCTCAGAAGATCCAAAGCGGAGCCGGGATCGAAATCCAGCGGTTCGATATCCGGATCGGAATAATCCGAGCGGTTGCCGAACGGCGATGTGCAACGCATGTCATAGCCGTACCGGTATTTGCGGACATACAGCTCCCGATCGATCATATGGGTCATGGCCTGCCGGACTTTTGCGGATCCGAAAAGCGGGTGCGGGACGTACACCCCGGCCTGCAGATCGGACCGGTCGGGATCGATGAGGTTCCACCCGATAAAATTGTATCCGCGGGGAACCTTGTTCCGGACCTCGATTTTCCGGATGGCGCCGCTTTGAAAAACCGGGCTGCCGGTCTCCCGGACCCACTGGGATGCCGTGAATGCGTAAAAATCGATGTCTCCCCGCTTGAAATGTTCAAAGGCGATTTTGCTGTCCTTGATGATTCTGATCTGAAGAAATTCAAAGTTATGGCAATTCCGAAAATGGGGCAGCACATCTCCCCACCAGTCGGGATCGCGTTTCAGAAGAACGCGTTTTCCCCGGATCCATTCCACAAAAACATACGGGCCGCATCCCACCGGATGAAGCGCGGCATTGGGAACGGGATTTACCTTTTTCTGTTTGTACTTCGAGATCATGTAAGGTTCATAGATGTGCCCGGGCAGAACGATCAGCGTACCGATCATCTGGAAATTCAGATAATAGGTGTCGGTCGTTTCAAATCGAACAGTCCGGTCATCCAGCGCCCGGATCGAACGCACGGAGCTGTAATAGGAGCGATTGTGGGCGGTGGGATAATCTTCGTCGAAGAACGCCTGGAAGGAAAACAGGACGTCAGCGGCCGATACGGGCTGACCATCCGAAAAACGCGACCGCGGATCCAGATGGAACGTAAATGCCTGTCCGCCCGAAGGCAGTTCCTCGATCAGCCAGCCGTCCGCCAAAAACGGCAGCGGTTCGTCGGTATCGAGATCCCAGGTGACGAGCGTTCCCATGATGAACTGGTTGATGTCGGATTCATAGCTGTCTTTGGATGTCAGGGGATTCAAATGGGCGGGATCGCCCGTGATCTCAAATGTCAGCCAGCCGCCCCGGCGGGCGTTTTCCGATCCCGGAGTAAACCGTGCACTCCGATAATCGAACCGGTGTACGATCGGGCGGGATTCGATGCCGGATCGGATTTCAGGAACAGGCGGTTCAGCATTGCCCGGGCAGACGCCCCGGGACAGGATCAACACTGCCAGAACCCACATTTTTCCCGGACCGATGGTCACGGTCAAAGCGTAAGCCAGAGACCCGATTCAGTCAATAGATCCCGGCCGGTAATCCGGCATTGCATCAAACCGGATTCACCGTGTACATTGAGCGTTGAATCATGACGGAAAAACCCAGGACAATCCCGTATTCAATCAAAATACTCGCCGTACTGCTCGTACTGTTCGGCGGATCGATCCGCTGCATCCGGCTGGAAACCAATCCGAACGGGCTGTATTGCGACGAAGCCGCTAACGGTTACGATGCCTGGTCTCTGGCCCGGACCGGAAAAGATATCTGGGGGAATCGGTTTCCAGTGGTCATGAATCATTTCAACATGGATCACCCGGAATCCCTGTATTCCTACTGCTGCATCCCGGTGCTGGCGGTGATGGGATTGAATACGGGCAGTCTTCGGCTGACGACAGCGCTTCTGGGAACGATTTCCCTCCTGATTCTCTGGCTGCTCGCAGCCGACCGGCTGGGGAACCACGTCGCGCTGTGGGCCGTGCTGTTTCTCGCGGTTTCCCCCCTGCACCTGCATTTCAGCCGCGTGGGAATGCGTCATATCACCGCACCCCTTCTGATGATGCTGGGATTCTGGCTCCTGCACCGGTCCCTGACCCGCACCGGTCTGCTTCCACTTGCGGGGATGGTCCTCGGATTGTCGGCCAATACCTATCTGCCGGCCAAATTCGCCGCACCTGTTCTGATCGGATGGCATTTGATTCTGTATCAAAAAGAATTTTCGGCTCGATTCGGTTCCCGGAAAAGAATCGCCGTCATGGCGCTCCTGTGCTTTTTATCCATATATGCCTGCTTTCTGGGTGCCGCCGTCAAGGCGCCCGGCCAGTCGACCAACTATACCGGCAAATCGCTCCTGATCAGCCGGTATCCCATCATCGATCTGGGCCGGAACCTTCTGACCTATTTCGGTCCGGATTTTTTCTGGGGTCCCGGCGATCCCAATCCCAGACACCACGTTCCCGGTGAAGGCGCAATGCTGAAGACGACTGTCCCGCTCTTTCTGGCCGGGCTGGCAGCGGGAATATGGCGGCGGAACCGGCACGTACTCTTTTTCACCGGCTGGATGGCGACAGGCATGCTTCCAGCCGTGTTCACATGGGAAGGCTCACCCCATTTCGGGCGGGCCATCACCATCCTGCCTGCCGGGGAGATTTTGATTGCATGGGGACTGGTTTCGACCGTTTCACTCATCCGATCCGCCGTGGCAAGACAACCGCTTCGCATTGCCGCTTACGTTCTGATCGTTCTGATACTGGGGACCGATGCGGTCCGGTATCTGCACCGGCAGCTTCACGAATATCCCCGCTATGTGACGGGACCCTGGGAGTTCGGATTGAAGGAGGCGGTGAGCAGCGCACTGGATCACCGGGAACCGGATAACCGGATATTTTTAACGCCCCGTATAAACCAGGCTTTCATCTTTGCCCTGTTCTTCGGCGGGCAGACGCCCGAGGATTTTCATGCCCGGGGAGAACTGTATCCGGCAGCAGTGGCTCCGGCCGACCTGAACCGGGCGGTTGAGTTTCTGCCCGATGCGGTATATGTGGTGAGACCGGACGATCTTTACGACGCCCGGATACTGGATATTGTGGTGGATCCGGAGAACCGGGTGGTGTGGAAAGTGGTGACGGGTGTTGAAACGGATCGATAGCGGGATGCGATACCGGAGGATTCTGCCGCGACTGGTGGTTCTGCTGCTGCTGATCACCGCCTGCCGGAACAGCCCGACTTCCGGTCTCCCCTTGGACATCGAATCCCGGATCCAGATTCTCGATACCGCCGGGAACACGCTTCCCCGGGTGAAGGGTTTCACCTTCGTACGCCCGGAACAGGTGGTTGTTCTGCGGTATCACTGGCATGTCCTCGGGGATGCGCCTGTGGCCGGGAATCCGAGGATACTGGTCCACCTGACCGATTCAGGCGGCGCCATCGTATGGCAGGACGATCACGACCCGGTTCCGCCGGTCCGGTCCTGGCGCAAAGGGGAAAATTATGTTTACGACCGGCTGGTCTGCCTTCCGGATATGGTTCCCGAACCGGATCTCCGATTGTCGGCCGGCATATACCAGACCGGGCCGCCATCTTGTCATTTTCTGATTCGGCAGGGGGATGATCATGTTCGGAAAACCGAACTCTGCCGACTGCATTTTCATCAGGGAACCCGGGTGGTTTATGCCGAGGGCTGGGATATGCTGGAACAGGATGACCCGTCTCTGTCCCTGGGGAGATGGACATATCAGAAGGCGGAATGGCTCATCGGCAATCCCGGAAAACCTTTTTATCTGCGCATTCGGGGAACGGCACGGCCCGACTGCTTTGACAAACCGCAGAAGATGACCGTGACGGTCCGGGATGCCGTTCTGGGCACGGTCATCATGTCGGATTCCGAAATTGACCGGGTTTTCCGGGTGGATTTTCCGGATCTGGAAGCTGGCGGGTCGATCCCGGTGGGAATCGTTCTGGACCGCACATTCGTTCCGGATGAATGTGACGGCAATGGTGATCTGAGACGGCTCGGGGTCCGGCTGCAGCCTCCGGAACTCGGACAGGCGTCGTTCCAAAATGGTTTTTATTCCGAGGAGCGTGACAGATGGCTCCGATGGCGCTGGATGGGTTCGGAGGGTTTGATCGAGTTCATCAATCCCCATGCACCGTGCCGGTTGTTCCTGTCGATGGATACCGCGTTCGACCAGTGGAATGCTCCGCCGGAGATTCGGCTTTTCCTAAACGGCCGGCCCCTGACCGAGTTCCGGCTCATACCCGGTGAATCCAACCGGTTGATCGATCTGAATCCGGAACAGTTGGATCCGGAACCGATTTTTCTCCTGGCTGTCCGGACCGACCGGATTTTCGAAGAACATGCCGGGAAGGAAGGAATCGGGCGTCGGCTGGGAGTGAGGGTCAAAAAAGCGCTGCTGATCCCGGTCGATTGAACCAATCCGCCCGCGGGGACCCTTGATCGTGCAGGCTGGATTTGATATGATACAAATGGAAATAGACGTTTTCTGCGTGTTGAGAATTTCAGGCATTCAAGCGTCACGCGAAACATAAAAGTATCCATTTTTGAGTGCCGGGCACTTCTTGAAAAAAAACTGTTTTAGAACATGCGACTCGCGGGGAAGGAGTGGTTGATGGAAAACGATTCTGATTCCGAGCGGAATGCATCGGCAAAAGAAAAGCTGTCCTGGGACCGTGAAATTGCCGCAGTTCTGGAACGCCATCTGCCCGATGATCAACTCATGACGGTTCTGAAGGAAATTCTGGAGAAGGCGGATCCCGGGATCACACGTATTTTCCAAAATTCGATCGATCTGGAATCGGCCCGCCGGGAGCTGTACCGGCATCTATCCGGGATCGAAGAAGCGGTTTATGAGGGGAGAGACGGTTTGTCCGGAATTCAGCGGGCGGCGGTGGAGGATTGTATCCGGGTCTTGAAAAATGTATTTGCGCCGGTCAATGAAACCACCACCCGGACCGGATCGGTTCGATCGTTGTGGCACCTGTTCAAACGGACCGATCCTGATGTTTCTCCGCCGGCAGGTCCCGGATTTATCCTGGAGTTTATCCATCTGTTTCACGGGATTAACGGAAGATTTCCGATAAACAGTTTCAGCCGGAGTATAGATGTCAATTTCTCGCGGTTTCTGAAAATGGAAGGGCGGGACGCCGCCCGGGAGCGTTCCAGGATCCTGGACCGGTTTGGCGTCATTCTGAATCGTCATTTCAAGCGGTATCCCTCGGGGCTGGAACCGGAGGTCATTTCGGAGCGGGAGCGGAACCGAGACCGCATTCTGAAGTATTTCAAGGGCTCTCTGGATGACTGGACCGACTGGAAATGGCATATCAAGCACCTGATCAAAAGACCGGATACCCTGTTTGACCTGCTGCAGATGCGGAAAGGCTATGCACAGGCGGTCAAGGAAGCCTGGCAGCATAATATCCCCTTCGGGATCACGCCCTACTATCTCAGTCTGATGCATTACCACAGCCGGGGTCAGTTTGATCACGCCATACGCCGGCAGGTGATCCCCCCGCCGACATACGTCAGGGCGATGGTGAATCACAGCGAGGAAAAGGAGTTTTATTTTGATTTCATGGGCGAGCATGATACATCGCCCATCGATCTGGTGACCCGGCGGTATCCCCGGATCGCCATCGTCAAACCCTTCAATACCTGTGCGCAGATATGCGTTTACTGCCAGCGCAACTGGGAAATCCAGCAATGCATGGCTCCGGAATCGATGGCCCGCAGGGAATCCCTGAACCGGGCGATCGAATGGTTCGAAAATCATCCGCATGTCGGTGAGGTTCTGGTTACCGGCGGGGACCCAATCATGATGTCCGACAGAAGCCTGAACCGCTTGCTGTCCCGCCTGGCCGGTATCGATCACATCTACCGGATCCGGATCGGTTCGCGAACGCCGGTGGTGCTGCCCTTCCGCTGGACGGATCACCTCATCGACAACTTATCCGGGCACATCGAACCGGGCCGCAGGGAAATCGTCCTGGTCACCCATTTCGAGCATTCCTTCGAAATTACACCAGAGGTGGCCGAGACCGTCGGCCGGATCCGCAGGAAGGGAATCAGCGTTTACAACCAGCAGGTCTTCACAATCGAAAATTCCCGCCGCTTCGAAACGGCAAAGCTGCGGTGCGATCTGAGACGGGCCGGAATCGATCCCTATTACACCTTCATGCCCAAGGGAAAGCAGGAAACCCTCGATTATCTGGTTCCGATCGCCAGGATCCTGCAGGAACGCAAGGAGGAAGCCAGGTTGCTGCCCGGAATCGACCGGACGGACGAACCGGTGTTCAACGTCCCGAAACTGGGCAAAAATCACCTGCGGGCCAAGCAGGACCGGCGTCTGATCATGATCAAACCGGACGGATCGAGGATCTACGAGTTTCATCCGTGGGAAAAACGATTCACCGATCTGTCCACTTATATCCACACGGATATCCCCATTTACGACTATCTAATTAAAATGATCGAGCGGGGGGAGGACCCGGAGAATTACAACAGCATCTGGAACTACTATTGAGACTGTGCAGAACCAAATAAACAAGCGGGGATGAAACCATCCCCGCCTGTTCAATTCAATATCCGTTTAATGCCAGCCGAACGAGAACATCCCGTAATCACCGAACAACTGTGTGATACCCGGGTCGGTCATGGCAGCGTACCACAGGATTCCCGTTGCTGAGCCGACATTGCCAGGCCATGTGAAACTGGGCAGCACGTTCAATGTCGCCCTGCCGGGAGTGATCGCCAGCGTGTAATGGTCGAATGCTCCGAACGACGGCGCGAAGAACAGCAGCCCGTAGACATCCAGAATCACGAACACCGGAATGTCGGTGTGGGTTTCACCGCCGGGATTGCAGATATAGACATCACAAAAGCACACGTCACCCGCGGTGAAATCGGTCTGAGGCATGAATACTTCGCAGCCCAGCGTGTCGCATTCTGGAGTCGCGGTGGGGGGGATTGGGGTGTCGGTGGGCGGAATGGGTGTATTTGTCGGAGCTCCGGTGGGAACCGTCGCGGTCGGCGGCACGGGTGTGCTGGTCGGGATGGGCGTGTTGGTGTTCGGGGCGGGGGTGTCGGTGGGCGGCACCGGCGTATTGGTGGGAACACCCGTCGGAACGGTCGGCGTGGGCGGCGCGGGGGTATCGGTGGGGGGAACCGGCGTGGCGGTCGGAGGGATCGGGGTATTGGTTGCGGGTCCGGGCGTTTCGGTGGGCGTAGGTGTGGGCAGGGTGATGCCGAAAAAGGTCATGATGTTATACAGCAGCAGGCCGGGCAGCTGCCCGCCGGCCTGCTGCATCAACCCGCCGTACTTGATGCTAGCGCCGACGGTTTTGTATGAGCCGCCATCGTAGGCTACTCCGTTGTAATAAACCGGGCTGCCGTTTTCGAGGAAAGAGAAAGCGCCAGCCAGGGGGGCGATTCGATCGATATAGCTGTTGTATGTCCCGCCGGTCTGATAATCCCAGGCCAGGCCCTCGGTAAATGATCCCGCAACACCGTTGATGGGCCCGGCATCACCGGTGCCATCCGCCAGCCCGTCGATGTGGAACAGGTCATGAAACGCGGTCTGGGCATCGTAGGCCCAGGTGTCCCCGCCCTCCATATAGGCGTTCCCTCCGGCCTGCAGATAGGAGGCCAGGAAATCGCCGTCCGACGGGGAAAGGGCATGGTTGGTGCTGTAAACACCCAGACACACGAAAACGGACGAATAGGTCAGCAGCGCAGACGGCATCGCCGTGCCGTAGATCACATCGGCGCTCATGTTCGTCAGTTCGTCGCGAATGACCGGGCCGGAATTGTGCGAATTGTCCAGGTCGATGATCATTACATCGTGCGGTGCGATCACGTTCATCTCATGGTATCCGGTATCCGGATGATAGGCGGTGTTGGGCGACATGGCGACATCCACCGCGATGATCCGATACTCGACCAGATCTCCGATATCGACCGTTCCGGTAAGCGTTGCCACGTAATCCCCGCGTTCCGTCATGGGTATCTGCTGGAACCCGCCACCGTTGATCTGAAACTCCACGGTCGCGGTATCGATACCCTGGTTGTCGGTGATCTCCGCGGAAATGACCGGCGGCCAGAACATCGGCGATATTTCGGTCAGTGGAACATGTTCGATGGCCGGCGGCACCATATCCGGTTCGACATTGAACGAATATGTCTCATCCGGCGCACCCACTGGTATGACCCGGTTGCAGTAGTCGTTGACGACATCCAGATAGTAATACACAGTCGTTCCATGGGACTGTGTGGGGATATCGGCTGAATAGGTGTTCCCGCCGACCAGGGACATCACCAGTTCGGTGAAGGCCGGGCCGCCGTCGGTGTTGTATGCCAGGATCGGGTAACCCGGCGCGATGGGCGATCCGGACGTGAAATCGGCTTCGATCGGAATGGGTTCATAGTTGATTTCCGTGTCCGGATGGGGTGTGTGGTCGATATTCACGACTTCCTGAAGGTTGGTTGTGATCTGGGTGATGACCTGCGCCTCGTTGAATCCAACCACCGTATAGGTGACCTCGAAATCGCATTTCAATACCGCATTGTGGGGAACATAATGGGTGGGTCCCGGGGAAAATGCATAGTATACGACGCGGTTCGGATCGGCCAGGACCGGATGGGTCAGACCGTGTTGGTTCACCCAGGTCAGGCAGTCTGCGACACTCCGGCCGACGCCGATTGAGAGAACAACCATCCCGTCGGGACCATAGGTTTCATACATTTCCTGCAGATGCGGAGCCTCCGCAATGCAACTTCCTCAGGTCGGTGTCCAGAAGGCCAGGACGATCACCATGCCCGTATAATCGTAGAGTGATACCGGATTGCCGTAGGCATCGTTCAAGGTGAAGTCCGTGACGAAATCACCCACCTCGTAAACAGCCAGTGCCGGTGCTGTCAATGCGAGCATCGCACACAGCGCGGCAATGCCAAATGTTATACGCCGGTTTTTCATGGTTTCCTCCTCTGGTGAATACATATCCCTAGTGTTCAGGGAAAATTCCCCACCCTTGATGAGCCCGGTTGAAGGTTACGGTTATTTTTTTGTTGAGTCAATAGCTCAAGATATTTTCCGGTGTTGTATGCCCGGGGTCCGCCGCTTATAATCCGTTTCATGTGCCGGCGGTGGCTGTTGATATCCGTTGCGGGTTTCTGCCTGCTTGCCTGTCCCGTTATCCGGGCGGCCCGGCTGACCGGTGTGGTGACCGACGCCCTGACCGGCGTTCCGGTTGAGGGCGCTGCGGTGTCTCTGCTGCCCGACTGCGCCGTTGTTTCCACCGACATGAACGGCGCATTTGCTTTCTCGAACGTCGGTCCCGGCCGGTATGAACTGGAGGTGTCGGCGCGCGGCTATTCGTCCGCGGGGCTGGAACACATCGATATCCGCCGTCGTGAAACCGGTGTCCGACATTTCAAGATACCGCTGGAGCCGGTCAGTTATACAGCCGAGATTCTGGTCACGGCCGAACCGGTTGAAGTGCGCTTCAGAGACATCATGACAACCGAAATCCCGGTCGAACTGCTGGCGGACGAACCGGGAGCGCTGGAGGATCCGGTGAAGAAAGTCCAGACCCTGCCCGGCGTTGCCGGTTCGGCGGATTTCATGTCCGTTTTGTATGTCCGGGGCGGCGCATCGGATGAAACCATGCTGTTTCTGGACCGGAGCTACCTGTTGAATCCGTATCATCTGGGCGGGGCGTTCACGGTTTTTTTCGAGGATCTGGTGGACAAGGTGGAGTTTTATACGGGTGGTTTTCCAGCCCGGTACGGCAATGCCCTGTCCGGGGTGCTGGATGTCACCTACCGGTCGGGCGATCGGGCGAAGTTCCGGGCCATGGCGGATCTGAGCCTGATCAGCGCCAAGATCCGGCTTGAGGGCCCGATACAAAAGAGCCGGATAAGCTATCTCCTGGCTTTCCGCCGATCTTACTGGGATTATGCAGCCGAGATGGCGGACCTGGATGACGATATCGCCGCACCCTATTTTGGAGACCTGTTCGGGAAGATCACCTATTTCGCCTCCACACGCCGGATATCGCTCTCGATACTGGACGGTGCCGATGGGCTGGAGCGGTTCACGCTGGAGGATTCCGCCGAAAACCCCGATGCGGAGGACAGCACTTTTTTCTATCTGAACCGGAGCCGGCTGGTCGATCTGACCTGGGAGGAATGGTTCAATCCAATGTGGAATCTGACCGGAACCGTTTCCCATTCCATCATCGGCACCGAAGCCGATCTGACCGGTACGGACCCCATCCGGGCCGAAGCCGATATCCGGTTTCTGATGTCCGATATCCAGATCAGCCGCGAAACCGAAACGGTGCGGTATTCGACCGGCATCCAGGCGGGAAAAGCCCGGATCCGGCTGAATTCCTTCCTGTCGGATTATTGGTACTCTACATCCGGTGCCCGTCAGAGCGGGAACGATAATCCCGGCAGATCCTCTATTCAATTTACGGAGTCCTTCGCCTTCCAAGCGATCTGGTCGGAATTGGAGTGGGCGGCTTCGTGGGACCGGCTGATGCAGGCGACTGCGGGAATCAGAGTGGACCGGTGGGAGTCGACAGGGGAGATCACGCTGGCACCCCGGCTGAACCTGATGGCGGGGATGACGGACCGGATCCGCCTGAGAGCTGCTGCAGGAATTTTCTACCAGTACCCCTATGATATTCTGGAGAGCGCCACGGTGTACGGAAATCCCGACCTGAAATCGGAGCGAGCCAGACACCTGATCCTCGGGCTGGAAGGCGATGTCACATCGTTTTTCAAGATCCGGGCAGAGGGTTTTTACAAATGGTATGACCGGAGTATCGTCAATCACGACACGAGAGAGGCGGCATGGGAAGCCCTGAAGCGGGGTAACCCGTTCGTCAATGAAGGACGTGGATTTGCCTATGGAGGCGAATTGTTCTGCCAGTTGTTTCCCTGGAGGTTTCTGGATGGATGGTTCACATACGGGTATTCGCTTACCCGGATCGCCAACCCGCTGCATCGGGAAAATCCCGAATGGTATTACCCGTTGCAGGACCAGCGGCACACCGCGCACCTGGTTCTGAATGTCCGGCCCCTGGCGGGATGGATTTTCTCCGCCCGGGCCAGTTTCAACACCGGCCGGCCCAATACCGAGATCACCGGCTGGGATCTCGAGCTGGACCGGGATCCGCCCCACTTTCCAATCTGGGTGGCCCGTTACGGATCGCTCAACGCCGACCGGACGGACAGCTATTTCAGGCTGGATTTACGAATACGGCGGATGAAAAGATTCCGAAACAGCGAGCTGTCGGTCTATGTGGACCTGATCAACGTCACCAACCGGAAAAATGTTTATGTGGAGACTTACGATTCCGGGGATCCCCAGGAAACCGAGCCAGAGCCGGAACCGACATACAACCTGCCTTTTATACCGGTTTTCGGGATCGGCTATCAGTTCTGACCGGAGTTTCGTTCCACAATTCCTCAAAGCGCCCCGCGAACCGCCCGTTTTCCATGAGCACTGCATCGTCGGCATAGATCCGTCCTTCACGCCTGAGATCGTGAAGCAGGTCCCAGTGGATGGCGGACCGGTTTTTGCCCAGTGTTTCGGCGTAAGAGTCGCCGAGAGCGAGGTGAATCGTTCCGCCCATTTTTTCGTCGAACAGAAGATTCCGTGTGAACCGCTTGATCTCCCAGTTGGTTCCGATACCCAGTTCGCCGATGCGCCGGGCTCCGGGATCCGTGTCCAGCATCTTCATCAGGAACGATTCGTTGGTTTCCGCCGACGCCTTGGCGACCCGGCCCCGCCTGAATTCCAGCCGGATGCCGGCGGCTTCCTGTCCCAGGTAGCAGCCGGGATAGGAGAACTTGATCCAGCCGTCCACGGCGTTCTCGACCGGGCCGGTATAGATTTCACCGTCGGGCATGTTGACCTTCCCGGAGCTTTCACAGATGATGCGGCCCTCCGTACCCAGCCGCAGATCGCACTCCGGCGTTTCAATCCTGAAAACCTTTGTGCCGGCCAGTTCATGGGTCATTTTCTGCTGACGCAGCCGCAGGTTCCGCCATCGCTCGACAGCGTCTTCGTACACCAGGAATCCGGCGTGAAATATAAAGTCGGCGAATTCCTGGATCGACATGGCGGCGTCCTGGGCATAGGCATGAGTGGGATAGCTGGTGACGTTCCACCGGATCCGTTCCTTGCGGATTCTGCCCAGTTTCCGCCTGGCCAGGCGCACCATTTTCAGCTTCGCCGGATCCACCCAGGTCAGGGATTTGGTGTTGGGTTCCGCCGTGACATGCAGGGAAACATCCGTGTGCCTGACACGGAATTCATCGATCTTGTGCACGTGGGACAACTGATCGGGCCCGGCATGTCGGTAAAATATTCCGGAAGCTGTCGGGAACACCGGAGCGATCACCGGGAACGCGCCCGCCTCCAGGCAACGCCGATACAACGCCAGCATCAATGGCTCACCGTCAATCTCGCCGGTGATCTCCACCCGCTCCCCCGGTTTGACCTCCGTGCAGAAATCGACGATTACCTCCGCCCAACGCATGATTCTTGGATCCTGCCAGAACAGCTCCTTCATCCGAACCTCCAGTGGAAAAAATGACCTGCCGGGACACTGCTTCCCGGGCGGCTAACGCTATGTCCGGAAGACGCTGATGTCAAGTTCGGGGAAGTGGATCGGTCTGAAAACGGGTGAACCGCTCCAGATGCGTTGTTGGAATTGAACTTGCATTATTCAAGGTGATGGTTTCTAATGCCCGATTGACCGGATGGTGTCTGTTTTAAACAACTCTCCGGTATTGTCCAGATTTTGTCAGAAGAGCGTTTCTGACTCCTCAAGGAGGATTAATTTATGAAGCTCAGCACAACGATTGGTTTGCTTGTATGCCTGCTGCTTTGCCTTCCGGCATCCACAGCGGCGGAAGGCGGCTCCGCGAATTGGATTGATTTCGGGAGCGCTTTCGCAGGGAACGCTCCGGATGTCCAGGCGCAAAGTTCCTGGGACGGCATCGATATTTGGATTCAGGTTCCGGGCGTGAATGTCCGGGATGTGAAGACAAAAAGCGGTGTTTATACCCGGCTGGCATTCGATGACGATGCATTCCGGGGAGCGATCGGATCACCCCGGATACCGGTGATTCGGAAATTCGTCGAAATTCCTTATGGAGCCGAGATCGATCTTGAAATCCTGTCGGAGGATGCCGCCACGCTGGACCTGGCGACCCGGGGATTCACCCATCCCCTCGTTCCGGTCCAGGCGCCCGTGCCGAAGCTGCCCGGAGCCCTCGAAGCTGCGCCGTTTAATTTGGATGCGTCCGTCTATGGACGGGACAGCTTTCTGGTCGGGCAGACGGTGAGAATACAAAAAATCGATGCGCTGCGCGGGTACCGGATTGCGGTGCTGGAAATCTGCCCGGTCGATTACAACCCGGTGCAAAACACGATCCGGGCGGCGGGTATGATCCATGTCCGCCTGAATCTGACCGGATCCGACCGGGCACTGACGGAAAGCCGGGCGTTGCGCTACGCCACGCCGGTGTTCGAGCAGCTCCTGTCCAATATGACCTTGAATCATGGCGCTTACCGGAATTTCCAGTTTCCGCCCGATGTTCCCATCGGGTACCTGATCATCTGCCACGACGATTATATCGCCGCCTATGATCCGTTCGTACAGTGGAAAACGCTGTGCGGCTGCGACGTGACCGTCACACCCACCTCAGTGACCGGCACCGGAACGGCCAACATCAAGAACTACATCCAGGAAGCCTATGACACCTGGACCAATCCGCCAGTGTATGTCCTCCTGGGAAGCGATACCGATACGGTCGCCTGTTTCACCGGTGAAAGCTCCGGTTCGGCGGACGACAACCAGTACAGTGAACTAGAGGGCACCGGTCACTGGACACCCGATATCATGATCGGCCGGTTCCCCGTCCGGAGCGTAACCGATCTGGAAAACATCCTGGAAAAAGTTCTGCAGGTGGAGCAGATGACCATGCCGTCGACGGACTATTTCAAGGATTCGGTATGGCTGGCATCCAGCGATCACAGCACGATGCTGGAAGCGACCCATGAATGGTGCTTCGACAACCATGTCTATCCCCTGGATCCGGTCAACAATACCTTCCATGCCGTTTATGAACGGCTGGGGGGCGGCACCCAGGATTTCGCCGACAACGTCGATGCAGGGCGCGGGATCGTCTGCTATTCGGGTCACGGTTACGGCAACGGTTCCGGAACCGCCAGCGTGCATTTCGTTCACGAGAATGTTTCAGCGCTGACCAACACGGATCTGTACGGGCATGTGATGGTATTCGCCTGCGGCACCAATTTGCACGATCAGGAGATTTCCTTCGGGGAACGCTGGCTGCTGGAACCCGACAAGGGATCCGCCTCCTACTGGGGCACTTCGGACAGCTCCTACTGGGACGAGGACGACTGGGAACAGCGGGAGATTTACCGGAGCCAGCACGAGGACCTGATTCACACCTTGTCGGCAATGTATTTCTGGGGCCTGATCGAGGTTTACAATCAGGGATCGTCCAGTTCCGGATATTATTTCGATATTTACAACCTGATGGGGGACCCCTCATCCGATTTTCTCACGCGGATACCGCAAACGATGGTCCTGGACTGTCTGCCCACAACCACGCCGAACGAGCAGGATTTCGTTCGACATCACGGTTCGGGTGGACGGGACACCTCGGGCGGGCGCGCTGGCGGCCGTCAGCATGGGCGGCGTCCTGCTGGGGGCGGCTTATTCGGATGCGAGCGGTGTGGCCACAGTGCATTTCACCCCGCCGGCTCCCGGATCGGCCTTGATCACCGTGACCGGTCACAACCTGATACCCCATCAGCAGGAACTGCTGATCACGGCGGCCGGCTGCGGTGTCATGGTCCTGGACGACAGCCTGTACAATTGCATCGATCTGATCACCATCCGCCTGTGGGATTCGGATTTGAATCTGAATCCCGGCGATCTGGATACGGCCGAAATCGATATCGCCTCCGGCAGCGAGCCGACTCCCGAGACGGTAATATTGACGGAAGTGTCCCCGGACAGCGGTGAATTCCTGGGCACGATCATGACATCGGGCACCCAGGGCGGAACGGGATACCTGCTCCTGTCGCACGGAGACATGATCACGGCGCATTATCACGATGAAGACTGCGAGGGCAGCCCCGCGGATGTATACGACACAGCCGATGCGGACTGCCAAGCGCCGGTCATCAGCGGTGTCGCCGTGACGGGGATCGGAGTCGAGACCTTCACGGTGACATGGACCACCGACGAGCTGTCCACCAGCATCCTGACTTGGGGCGACACCGTTCCGCCGGTGAATGTCGAAACCGATCTCATGATGACCACCGACCATGAAATCGTTCTGGAAGGGTTGTCCATGTGCACGGAATATTTCTTCAAGGTAGGCAGCACCGATGCCGCGGGGAACACCGGCGAAGACGATAACATGGGCAGCTACTATTCCGTCACCACGCTTCAAGAAATCATCTTCCTGGAAGTAAACCTGGAAACCAATCCGGGCTGGTCGGTCGAGGGTCAGTGGGCATACGGCCGGCCCACCGGGCAGGGTGGCGCTTACGGTAACCCGGATCCGGCGGCCGGATATACCGGCGACAACGTCCTGGGTTACAACCTGAACGGGGACTACCCGAATGACATGCCCGCAACCCTCTATCTGACCACCACGCCGTTTGACTGCTCCGCAGCCACGGATGAACTGACCTTCGGTTTCTGGGCGTGGCTGGGAGTCGAGCAGAGCGCATACGATCACGCCAATGTAGAGATCAGTGTGGACAGCGGCAGCAACTGGCAGAGTCTGTGGGAAAACTCCGGCACACTGGAAGGCGGAAATTGGGAGTACTGGGAATTCGATATCGCGGCCGTCGCGGCGGGACAGCCGGATGTCCGGATCCGCTGGGGAATGGGCCCGACCGACGGCGGCTGGACCTACTGCGGCTGGAACATCGACGACATCAAGGCTTCCTACACTTCATTTTGTAACGTGCCGCTCCTGGTCCACGACAGCCATGTGATCGACGATTCCGCCGGCAACAACGACGGGCAGATCAACGCCGGCGAAACCATTTCCATGCCGGTTACGCTCCGGAACAACGGCGTCGATGCGTTTGACGTGACCGGTGTCCTGACCACGACCAATCCGCACGTCACCATCACCGAGAACACGGCCAATTATCCCGACATACCGCAGAGCGGCACCGGGACGTCCCTGACCGATTATGTTTTCACGGTCAGCGAAGAGGCGGTCGACGGGGAGGTGATTCCGTTCACGATCGCCTGGAGCACGTCCAATGACGCCATGGGCACCACCGGTTTCAACGAGATGGTGGTGGCACCCGGCCTGATCTTCGAAGCGGTCTACGTGGATGACAGCGCGGGTGATTCGGACGGGATACTGGATCCAGGCGAAACCGCCCGGTTGATCGTCACCATTCAAAACCTGGGCAACGGCACCGCACATGACATCACGGGTGTCATGAGTTCCGATCAGCCGGCATACATCACCTTCGACGACGATACGGCCGGGTTCCCGGACCTGGAAAGCGGGCAGTCGGGCGTCAGCATGGATCCGCATTTCACGTTGACCATCGACGGGTCCATTCCGGACCACACCATGGTGACCTTCACCCTGAATATCGCCGCGCAGGGGTACACGACTTCCGACACATTCATGCTGGAAGTGACCACCTCGACATTCTCGCGGCGTTATTTCTGGCCGATGGACTGCGATCCCGGGTGGACCGGGGAAAGTAACTGGGAGTTCGGGACGCCACTGGGCAACGAGGGTGACCCGGACGCGGGGTACACCGGTGTCGCGGTTTATGGATACAATCTGGCCGGAGATTACGAGAGCGACATGCCGGAAACAAACCTGACTTCCGAAGCGATCGACTGCTCGACCTTGTCCAGTGTGGAGGTGCGGTTCATGCGATGGCTGGGTGTGGAAAGCTCCCAGTACGATCACGCATCGTTCCGCGTGTCCAGCAACGGCACGTCCTGGCAGACCGTATGGGATCATTCGGGCGCGACTTTCACCGATGACGACTGGGTGCCGATGGAATTTGACATTTCCGCGGTTGCCGACGGCCAGGCCTCGGTCTACCTGCGCTGGGTGATGGGTACAACCGACTCCTCCCTCACCTACTGCGGGTGGAACATCGACGATGTGGAGATCTGGGCGGAGGGAATGGGAATGCCGCCAACCTACACACCACTGCCCCCGACCCGCACCCCGGTTCCGCCCACCGAAACCCCCGTTTCGCCAACGAATACACAGGCACCGCCTACCGAAACGCCGATGCCGACCAATTCACCGGTTCCAACCGGCACCCCGGTTCCGCCCACCGAAACCCCCGTCCCGCCGAGTGCGACACACGCTCCGACCGATACTCCGGTCCCGACCAGCACCCCGACCGTGCAGTTTCCCACCGCGACGCCCACCGAGGGTCCCGACCACATCGTTCTGGATCTGGAACTGAGCGGCGAAATGTTCCGGGCGGGAGACGATTTCCTGCTCACACGGCGGGCCATCAATCCCGGACCCCAGGTGACACTCGACGAGTGGATCATCCTGGACGTCTACTCCCTGTACTTTTTCTATCCCAGCTGGTCCGAAATACCCGACTACACGGTCACAACTCTGGCACCCTATTCGGACGACACGGTCATTGTTCTGGAGTTCGCGTGGCCGGAAGGTGAGTTCGGGACGGTGACGGGTCTGCGGTTCTGGGGCGCGTTCGTCGATCCGGTCGTGATGCAGATCGTAGGCGATTACGACATGGTCGAATTCGGTTACAACTGATCACGGATTAAACTGAGTCAAGCGGTCCGGTATTCATGTTCCGGACCGCTTTTTTTGACACGAATATAATTCTAAAAGCAATCTCATTTCGGATTGTTGCCCGTCAAAACGGGGACGGCTATAATGCCGCCGTCATGGAGAATTGCGGTTGAATCGGGTCGGAATGCCGGTCCGGGAGAAAGTCCTGATCTGGCTGCTGGTCGCCGCGCCGTTTCTGGCGGCCGCCGGATACTGGGTTACAAACGGGTTTTCGGCAACGATGATCCGGAACACCCGGGTGGGAGCGCCCTGCCCACCGCTGAAGACCGGCGACATCCTGAGCCAGTCCCTCACGGTGCCGGACGGCCGGCTGGACCGGGTCATGCTGCTGTTCGGAACGTACCGGCGGATCAACCGGGGCCGTGTCCGGGTTTCACTCGCCGGTGATAACAGCCCTTCGGACATCAGAACGGTGGATCTGGACATCAGCCGGCTGGTCGACAATGAATGGGCGGTGATCGAATTCGGTGATTTCCGTGCCGATCCGGGCAGTGCAGTCACGCTTCAGATCGAAGCGGTGGATGGTTCCGCGGGGAATGAAATCACCCTGTATCATGACGGTACGGGCCACTATGCGGGTGGTTCCCTGGCCCGTAATGGCGCGCTGCTGCCATTCGACCTGGTATTCCGGATTCAACGGGAAGAATACCTGCCCGGCATCGTATCGGCGATCGTGGCGGACCGGGCACCCCGGCACGGCATCCTGCTGGTTTCGATCCTGGGTTTGCTGGTTTGTGCGGTATCGGTCCTGCTGGGGATCGGTCTGATTGCCATCCGGATGCGTGGGAACGGGGTAACGAAATGATCCGGTGGATCTGCGAAAACGTTTTGGCTTTTATCCTGCCGGCCGGGCTGGCGGCAGTTTTCGGATTCACCGTGCGGACTGCCACCGGAATCCTGCCGGAATCCCTCGACCGCGCATGGCACGTCACTGGAGCGGCTTTCTGTGAAATCCGTCATGATCATGACGGCGTGATCCGGAACCTGGCGACGGTTCTCCGGAACCGGGATCGAGTGCCGGAAGCAGTTCGGAGCTGGCACGATGAATCAATGCGCCGGAGCGGGATGCAGAAGCTGATGGAGGGGGATTTCGCAGGGGCTGCGGCGCGGTTCGGGCAATACCTGGAAAGACATCCCCGGCATTACCTGGTGACCGTCAACCGGGGGATTGCCCTGCAGAAGCTGGGTGATGTCGAATCGGCCCGTTCGCTGTTCACCCGGGCTGTCGAACTGATTCCTGAAAATCACGACGCCTATCTCGCCCGGGGCCACCTGGCGCTGTTCACCGACCGCCTTGAGGAGGCACGGCCGGATTACGAACGGGCTCTGGAGCGGTCGGGTCGGCTGGGTCCAGTCCGGGTGGATATCGGGGATGCGTTCCGGCTGGCCGGGGACTGGGAAACCGCAAGTACGTTTTACCGGGCCGGTTCCGCCATGGATCCGATGGATCCGTTCAGCCTGGTCCGGATGGCCGAGACGGCGCTCTATCTGGACGGGGATCGGTTCCGGGCGCGGGAATATCTCGATCTGGCGGTGAACCTGATTCCCGGCTGGGAATCGGTTCTGCTGCTGAAAGAGCGGATCGGCACCTGGTCGCCCGGGGATGCGCGTCCGTACGTTCCCCTGGTGGTGATCCCGCCGGGACCCATTGAATCCTGGGAAATGCAGCCCAGCCGGCTGCTGGTGGAGTGGCAGCGACCGGAATGGAGGGGATATGCGGATCACCGGTAGAATCTGGCCGTTCATCGCCGCGTATATCTTGGCTGCGCTGCTGATGGTTATATTGACACCCCCGTTCCAGCTGCCCGACGAGCCCACCCATCTGGCGGAATGTCTGGATGCCGCGGCGAAACCGGATGAACACCGGGTTATATTGGAAATGGAAATACTGCGGCAGATGGCACGGTACAAATTCTGGCAGTACATCGCGCTGCCTGAGCCCGAATCGGTTCCGCTGCGTTTTTACGACGCGCCACTGCTTCGAATCCGTCCCACCCAGGCAACCAAGCCGGAACTGTATTTTATTCTGGGTGGCGGTCTGATCAAATTGTTCCGGATTCATGATTCGGTGATCGCCATGTACCTCCTGCGGATCCTGGGAATCGGGCTGGGTCTGGCGGCCGCACTGATCCTGGTGTTAACCGCGAAGCTTGCCTGCGAAGACAGTCGGGTACGTTTTCTGGCGGTCGGGACCCTGTTTGTGCCCCAGTTCGTCTATATGTCAGGATCAGTCAATCCCGCCAACCTGTCCTGGATCGCCGGCGGTCTGATTCTGGCCGGGAGCTTGCAGATAGCCGGATCACCCAGAACCGCAGCGGGTTACGGCCTCATCCTGCTGGGCATCGTCCTGGCACTGGCATCCCACCGGGCCGGTCTGATCACACTTCCCGCCGCCGCGGTTGCGTTGATCATCCACCTGGTCCGGTCCCGCAGGCGGATCGCCGGACTGTCCCGGACCCTGTCTTTATCGATTTCGCTGGGGGCGGGAACGGCGGCTCTGGCTGCCTGGCTGATGGCGGCGGGTTGGTTTCCAGGTATCGTCAGGGCGGCTGCCGGCCACCTGGCGCGGATGTTCGCAGCTGTTCTGGTCGGGCCGGTGCCGATCTCCCGGTCCCCGGCGTGGTGGCTGCACTGTCTGACCGTATTTCACAAGGGTGCCTGGATGGTGTTCGGGTGGTTCGCGGTGTTTGCCCATCCGGCGGTTTACGGGTTCCTGGCCCTGATTTCCATCGGTGCTCTGGCGGGAACCGCGCTCCTGATCGCCGACCGGTTCCGCCCGGATCGGATGAAACTGCTCGGGACTGCGCAGCTGGCGGTGCTGCTGGCGGCGATCGCCGGAGGGTTGTGGTTCGGGGCGGGGCAGTATGCCGTCCGGGGCCAGATCGCCCAGGGTCGGTACATGTTTCCCGCACTGCCTGCATTTGCAGTGCTCTACGCCGCCGCCTGGATCCGGCTGACTGGAAACCGGACAGGGATCTGGACCGTCCGGGCGGGGATTGCCGTTCTGTGGGCGGTGTTCGTCTGTTCAGTCACACTGGTGTTCATCCCGGCGTTCTACCTATAAACCGGAACCGGATACCGGCGGTATATCAGTAGCTGAATTCCACCATGTCGTACTCCCCCATCAGGGTCATGGTTTCCGGATCCAGAAGCGCACCCCAGAACCGGAGACCGGCTGCGGATCCCCCGACTTCAGGCCAGGTGAAATCGAACACGGTTTCCGTATCGTTGAATCCCCGGTCCAGATACCGGTTCATGAAATCCAGACTTTCGGTCCATCCCGGCCAGAACCAGAAGGATCCGTAAATATCCAGCAGGATATACTGGGACACCGTGCAGCCGGCACCTGTATTGGTAACCCGGCAGGTGAAAATGAATGGATCGCCGGACCTGTAGACCGTCCGATTCAGCTCCAGGTCGATCGCCGGTTCGGGCGGGCCCGCGGTGGGAGTTGAAGTCGGTGGCGCCGGCGTGGCGGTCGACGGGATCGGGGTATCGGTCGGGGGGACGGGTGTATCGGTCGGGGGAACGGGCGTATCGGTCGGGGGGACGGGCGTGTATGTGGGGATGGGGGTGTTGGTTGCCGGTGCGGATGTGTTCGTGGGCACGCCGGTGGGAACCGTTGCCGTGGGCGGAACAGGCGTGGATGTGGGCGGCACCGGCGTTGCTGTGGGCGGGATCGCGGTGTTGGTCGGCACGCCGGTGGGAACCGTTGCCGTGGGCGGAACGGGCGTGGATGTGGGCGGTACCGGGGTTGAAGTCGGCAAAACGGGCGTGGATGTGGGTGGATTGGATGTGACAGTGGGGGAGGGAGTTGCGGAATGTACCGGCGTGGGGGTCGGTGTGTTCCCGCCTTCCGGCACCGGGATAAGCTGGGTGACGCAATGGATCGAGCCGCCGCTGGTGATGGAGCTGTCCGAGTTGATGGCGACTACCGTCGTTCCCGGCATGGCGGCCTGGTAGACGGAAACTGCGGCGGTGTTCAGCGAGGGGAAGCTGGAATATTCCGGGATCAGAACCGAATCGTTCACGATCAGGGAATTGGTGTAGGTATACCAGGTGTATCCGGAATAGGTGCAGTCCACCCGGATGACGGTCAGCCCCCATCCGGCGAAATCGGCGGCGATGGTCTCCAGAGTGGGATCAAACGTGGGGCTGCTGTCCGCGTTGGCGACCAGAACGGTGTGGTCGTCCAGCAGCTTGGCGATCATGTCGATGTGTCCGGTTCCGTCGGCGGGGAAATCGGGATATCCCACATAATCCACCACCCGGATCGTGTGCACTCCGAAATAATCCATGATCGCGTCGTGCACTTCCGCCTCGGTCAGATAATCGTTCCAATTATAGGTTGCCCGCGTCATGTACAGGATGCCGGTCGTGTCCACCATGACGTTGCCGCCGTCCAGGATCAGCCAATCGCTTCCGGTGCCGGCGGTGTTGATGGAGTAGCAGTTCATCCCCAGGAAGCCGGCCAGACAGCAGGGCAGGGCGTCATCAAGGGGACGCTGTTGATAACGGCGGTACTGGGAATCAACAATTCCCGTCGTTCCGCCCGGCAGGTGGATCCCGAAAGGGCCGTAATCCCGCATCCAGACTGAATTTAATGGGCAGGTGTTGATCTGCATATACATTTCAGCCGGGACGCCGGAGATGGATGCGGGTGCGGAACTGCCCGTGCACCAGATTTCCGCCCCGGCCGCGGCGCCGGCCTGGGCGATGGCGGTCAGCATCGTGGTATACGCCATCCAGCTGATCACTACAGCCTCGGCGGGTTCATACTCGGCCGGCAGATGCGATCCTGCCGGAGGGAGATCCCGGTTGGGATTTTCATACCACTGTTCGGGCGGCAGGGTGACCTCGTTTTCACCCAGCCAGATGGGAAGCGGTTCATCCGCCGGTCCAGCCAGGATCGGGAGGGGAAACACAATCCGGACCGCCGCGATCGGCAGCAGCGTAAAAATCAGGAGTTTGATTGATTTCATGGTATCCTCATTTGGGTGAAAAGAGCCAGATCCAGCGTGCCGGTGTACGCAAAAATCATACCCTGCCGGCAGGATGAAGGCCTGAATATCCGATCCGGGCGCGACCGCCGGTCGGGTCTTCCCAGTCGCGCCGGATTCCGGGTGAAAAACCGGCCGATGAATGCTATCTTCGGCTGGTTATGTACGTTCCGGAGCTATCGGTACTGACCTATCTGATCCTGGCGGCGGCGGCGTTTTTCGGCGGGTGGGTGGATTCCATCGCCGGGGGCGGGGGCATGATCACGGTTCCCGCGCTGCTGTCTGTGGGGCTGCCGCCGCATTTTGCGCTGGGCACCAACAAGCTCCAGGCCAGTTTCGGCAGTTTCACCGCTGCGACTAACTATGCCAGCCGGGGTCTCGTGCCGGTGAAACGGGTTGTCGCCGGGATTCTGTTTACGGCTTCGGGATCGGTTCTGGGCACCCTGGCCATCCAGAGTATTTCAGCGTCCTTTCTGGAACGGCTGCTGCCCGTGATGCTGCTTGTGATCTTCATCTACATGCTGGTGTCGCCCGAGCTGGGTTCTAAAGACACCACCCGACGGCTGAACGCCGGCATATTCTATTTTCTGTTCGGCACGGCCATCGGGTTTTACGACGGGTTTTTCGGGCCTGGAACCGGCTCGTTCTGGACCGTGGCGTTCGTAATTCTGCTGGGATTGAACCTGAAAAGCGCGACCGCCCACACCAAGGTGATGAATTTCACCAGCAACATCGTATCACTGGCGGCGTTCATCCCGGGTGGCCACGTCCTGTTCGGGGTGGGCCTGGTCATGGGGGTGTGCCAGGCACTGGGCGCGCGGATCGGTTCTGCCATGGTGATCCACTACCGAGTCCGGTTCGTCCGGGTGATGTTCACTTTGGTTGTGGGTGCCACCATCGTCAAGCTGCTGGTTTCGCAGTATTTTTAAGTTTGTCTCGAGGGTTCAGGAGGTATCGGATGGTCAATCGACATTTTCGTTTTGTTGTGATCGTGGCGGTTCTGGGTTGTGCCGGCTGCGTGATCTCCCCGGATCACAAATCTCCGGCGGCAAATCCCGATCTGGACCGGTGTGTTGTTCTGGTGGAAACCGGCGATTATTCCGGAGCGCTGGTTTATTGCCGGGCCGCCGCCGAAGCCGATCCCATGTCGTTTCCGGCGCATGCCTACCTGGCGCAGGCTCTGTTCGAGTCGGGTGATCCGGCCGGAGCGGAGATGGCGTATGTGCGGGCTCTTGAAATCGATCCGGACTCGCTCAAGACGCGGATGGAATATGCCGGCGCGCTGGCGGTGCTGGGCAGAACCGATGCGGCGGTGTCTCAGTACCGGGCTGTTTTGATCCGGAAACCCGATTACGGGGAGGCGATCCTGCGACTGGCGGCCCTTTACCGGGATAGCCTGAATTTCCGCGATGCCGCGTCGCTGTATGAGCAGGCGGTAAATTTGTTCCCGCAGAACGAATCCCTTGTTTTGATGCTGGGGGAGACTTGCATTGCGGGGGGGCGGACCGGTGCGGCGGCCGCCACTTACCGGTCCGGTCTGGAACGAAATCCGGAATCGCCCCAACTCCTGGCTGCGCTGGCATCTGCTCTGGAACGCCTGGACGATCTGCCGGGGTCAGCGGCGGAGTACCGAAAACTGAAGGCGGTCAAACCGGATTACCCGGACGTCGGATATCTGCTGTCCCGGGTGTTTTATATGGGGGACCGGATCAACGAGGCCGCAAAGGAACTCCGGGAATATCTGAACTCCAATCCCGGATCGGCGAAGGGGCACCTGCTGATGGGCCGGATTCATGAGAAAATGCATGATCCGGTCTCCGCAAAGGCGTCGTACCTGAGTGCGGTGCGGCTGGATCCGAACAGCGGCGAGGCGCATGTTCTGCTTGGAAATGTGCTGCAGGCCGGGGGGGATGAAGCCGGAGCCATCGCGGAGTATCGGGCGGCGCTGCGGATTGATCCGGACGACCGCATTGCCAAGCGGAATCTGAAACGGTTAATCGGCGGTTCCGGCCGGGGCTGGGACTGATACCAGGAATTCCACGATATCCCGGACTGCGATACCGTCCTGGCCGGCGTCTTTCGACGCGTCCTCCAGCATTCTCAGGCAGAATGGGCAGGCGGTGGCCACGGCATCCGGTTTCAGATCGACCAGCTGTTTCCAGCGTTCGGCGTTGATCCGCCGGCCTTCCTCCTCCAGCCAGAACATGCCGCCGCCGCCGCCGCAGCAGAAGCTGTGTTCCCGGGTTTCGGCCGGTTCGACGAGCCGGATGCCGGGGACGCCCCGCAGCGCGTCCCGGGGCGGTTCGTACAGGTTGTTGGCCCGGCCCAGATAACAGGAGTCATGAACGGCGACCCGCATGGATGCACCGGCATCCACCCGGATCCTGTGCTGTTGAAACAGCGACTGGATGAGCTGGGAATGGTGGAGCACTTCGTACCGAGCGCCGAATTTCGGGTATTCATTCTTGAAGGTGTTATATCCATGGGGGCAGGCGGTCAGGATTTTTTTGACACCCAGCTCGTTGAACAGCTCGATATTTGTCTGGATGAGGGTCTGCCCGACAGCTTCCTCGCCCAGGCGGCGGGCGGTTTCCCCGCAGCAGCTTTCTTTTTCCCCCAGTATGCCGAACGAAACACCGGCGGATTTCAAAAACCGGATCAGGGCTCGGCTGACTCTCTGGGCCCGGTCGTCGAACGATGCGGCGCAGCCCAGGAACAGGAGGTATTCCACGTCCGGATGATCGGCGAACCGCGGGATGTCAAGGTCTCTGGCCCAGTCCATCCGAGTGGCCGCGCCCACTCCCCAGGGATTGGCGTTCGTTTCCAGGCCTTTGAACACCCGTTTGAGTTCAGTGGGGAAAGTGCCCTCCATCAGGACCTGGCTCTGGCGGAGCTGGACGATCTTGGGGAACTGCTCATTCTTGACCGGGCAGACCTGGACGCACGCCCCGCAGGTCGTGCAGGACCATATTTCCGAGCCGGAATAGGTGCCGGCCATAAGGGGTTTGAATCCGTTGTCCGGTTTCAGAAAATGCTCCTGTCCCTGGGCCAGCAGGGTTTCCCGCATGTGAATGATGATGTTCTTGGGCGAGAGGGCTTTCTCGGTGCGGTATGCCGGGCAGTAATCCTGGCACCGGCCGCAGTCCATGCACGCGAAACCGTCCAGGAGATCTTTCCAGGTGAAATCGGTCAGTTTCTCCACCCCGAACACTTCCGCCTCTTCGCTTTCGATATCCAGCGGTTTGACGCTGTTGACCGGGTTGCGGTTGCGGAACGCGATGTTGATCGGGCCGGTGATCATGTGGATGTATTTTGAATGCGGCACGTAGGCGACGAACAGGAACACATTCACGATGTGCAGCCACCAGTGAATTCTGACATTCAGTTCCATTGCCGGGGTAGTGGTCAGGATAACCCGGGTCCAGTCCGCCACCGCCGTTCCCGCGAACGACCACCGGGCATGGCCTGGATGCAGTGCGATCAGGCCGCCTTCATACAACAGGAATGTCGCGGTGACGGTGGTGAGAAACAGGTAGATGTATGCCGAATCCAGTGTGGTGTATGTGTATGAATCCGGTCTGAAGATATACCGCCGGATGACGAAATACAGGACTGCGAGCAGGACCATGACCGCGAATATATCCACCCACAGGGACCAGATATGACCCGTCAGGCCGTGCCCGAACGGGATGAAATTGGCCTTAAAACCTTCCAGAATATGGGTGATGCTGACCATATCGAATGTCAACGACCCGTACAGAATGAAGAAATGAATGAGTCCGGTGGCGATCCGTTCTTTTTTGACGGAACAGCGCAGGAAAAAGAATGAGGTGACCGGGTCGACGATCCGCCGCCATCTGCTGTCAAACCGGTTTTCGTTCCGGCCCAGCCGGACCAGCCGGTACCTCATGACGAGCGGTCTGGAGAACCCGTAAACCGTCAATCCCAGCAACGCGACGAAAACCAGAATTTCAACGACGGAAAGCATGATCCCTCCGGAATCAGTTCAGAATCTTGATCAACTCTTCCTTCAACACCGGAACGACCTTGAACAGATCACCCACGATGGCGAAATCGGCCTTGTTCATGATCGGAGCGTCGGGATCCTTGTTGACGGCGATGATGAACCGGGACGACCCCATCCCGGCGAAATGCTGAATCGCGCCGGAGATCCCGCAGGCGATATAGAGTACCGGCGAAACGACTTTCCCGGTCTGACCCACCTGGTGTTTGTAGGGGATCCAGTCGGAATCGACAGCCGCCCGGGATGCGCCCACCGCGGCATTCAGAACTTGCGCTAGGTCGCGGATCACGCCGAATCCTTCCGGACCGCCCACGCCGCGTCCACCGGATACGATGATATCCGCTTCGGTCACGTCCAGCACGCCTTGTGCGGCCTGGATGGCCTGTTTGACCTGAGCCCGGATGGATGCGGTATCGGGATCCAGGCGGACAACCTGAGCCTGCTGCCCGGACGGTGATGCCGGTTCAAAGACATTGGGTCGCAGGGAAATGATTCTGGGTGATCCCGGCAGTTCCACTTCCGCCAGCAGTTTGCCGCTGTATACCGGCCTTACAACACTGACCGGATCGCTGTCGTAGTGGATCCGAATCACGTCCGAAGCCAGAGCGCCGTTCAGTCTGGCGGCCAGCCGGGCGGTCAGGTCGCGGCCCATTCCGGTAGCACCCATCAGGATAATGTTCGCGCTGCATTGCCGGGCCGCATGCGCAGCGGCCGCGGTATAAGATTCGCTGTTGTATTTTCCGTATCGTTCGCCTTCCACCGTGTATACCGTCGAAAATCCCAGCGCTCCCAACTCCCCGGCAAGTTGCGTTTCAGTCAGAAGAAGGGCGGCAGCCGGGACGGACCGGCGCCTGGACAGTTCCATTGCCGCACCAGCCGCTTCACGGGTTGTTTTGTGGATGGTGCCGTTACGGGTTTCGGCGATAACCAGTATTCCTGTCATTCCAGGTCTCCTTCCAGTCCGTCCGGACACACCGGTTCAAATGATTTTCGCTTCATCAGACAACCATGCGACCGCATCCCTGGCTGTCGCGTCCGGTTCACCTTTCACCACCCGTCCCGCCTGCCTGGCCGGCGGCGATGACAGGATTTTGACGCGGCTTCTGGGCGGTTCGAACGCGAGATTCAGATCGGACAGCGTAACGGATTTGATTTCCTTTGTTTTGGCCCGTTTGATCTTGATCAGCGTGGGATACCGGGGTTCGTTCAGGTCCTTGGAGCAGGACACGATGGCGGGCAACGTGGATTCAATTTCCAGAGATCCCCCGTCCATTTCCCGGACTGCTGTGAGTTTCGACGATTCGACCGATAGTTTTCCCACATTGCCGACATGAGGCAGATCCAGGTACTCGGCGATGACGGCGGCCAGCGCATCCTCCTGGGTGTCGATCCATTCCCGGCCGCATAATACCAGGGACGGGTTCAGGGGTTTGATGGCTTCGGCCAGGATCCGTCCCTTGGTCACGATGTCGGTTTCCACCGCCCCGGGATCGGTGATCATCATCGCCCGGTCCACGCCCATGGCCAATGCGGTCAGAACCGCCGATTCCGCTTCGGCCGGACCGATACAGATCCCCACGACCTCCCCGCCGGTCGATTCGGCGATCGACAGAGCCTCCTCAACCGCAAATTCGTCATATGGATTCAGAATGAATTTAACGTCCTCCGTCAATATTCCCTGGGGTCGTGACGGATCCGGCCGGACGACGGCCTCCGTGTCCGGCACCTGTTTCAAAATCACCACGATGGTCATGTCCTGGATCCTCCCGTGATCCGTTGCAGTCCCTGCGCCTCTTCCCGGTAGTTCCTGGCCGGTTCGGTCCCGTCCAGAACCCGCGCGGCGGCATCCCGCAGCGCGCCCATCTCGTCTCCTCCGGGATAGGCCAGAACCGGTGCAGCCCATTCGATCCGCTCCCGGATCCAGGTCAGGATCCTGCGGTCGTGGGTGATGCCTCCGGTCAGCACGAACGCGTCGATTGTTCCGTTGAATACGGCCAGCAGGGAGCAGATTTCCTTGGATATCTGGTAAGTCATCGCCTGCAGGCACAATTCGACCCGCTCCCGTGTGATGCCTGGTTTGAGCAGGTTCTGTTCCGTTTCCGGAGTCGTCTGGTTATCCAGGAACCGCTCCAGGAAGATGAGATCGGAAGTCCCCAGATAGGCCACAAGCCCGCCCCGGCCCTTGACTTTCAGTTTCAATTCGGCAGGCGAGTACTTCCCGGACAGGCACATCTTCAGAAATCCCCCCACCGGCACGCCGCCCGAGCGCTGCGGCGTAAACGGTCCTTCCCCGTCCAGCGCGTTGTTGACATCAACCACGCGGCCGTGTTTGTGCGCACCGATACTGATACCGCCCCCGCCATGCATCACGATCATGTCGCATTCCTCATAGGGCTTCCCGATCCGCTCCGCCGCCAGCCGGGCGACCCGTTTCTGGTTCAACGCATGCAGGATGGATATTCTTGGGTTTTCGGGCATTCCGGAAAACCGGGCGACCATTTCCATTTCATCGACCACGACCGGGTCGGCGATGAACGCGGGGATCTGCAGCGGGGCGGCGATGGAATGAGCCAGCAACCCGCCCAGATTGGAAGCATGTTCGCCGTAGTGGCCGTTGCCGAGATCGTGAAGAACCGCATCGTCCACCCGGTATGTTCCGCTGGGAATGGGTCGAAGAAGACCGCCCCGCCCGATCACCGCATCCAGGGTATCCGGAGAAACTTTCATGTCCCGGATGGTTTGATTCAGCAGCCCGGATCGGAAGGAAAGCTGGGCGGTTATGGGTTTCGAATCGAATTCCTCCAGGTTTTTCGGGGAATACCGGACGGTCTTGTGGAACATTTTCTTTGCTCCTTCGAAATACGAAATCTCGTCGCTGGTCGATCCCGGATTGACCACCAGAATTCTGTAATCCTTACTCAAGATCTCCTCCTTGCCGGTTATAAAATGATCGGAACGAACGTCTCGATTAAGATGCGAAATCTAGCATAAAAACGAATTCCGGGCAACAGCCTGGCCGGAACCGAAAAACGGCGGTGTTTCGATCAGTATCCGGACGATCGTTTCCGCTGCCCGGCCGGTTCCAAAGGGATTAACCGGAATTTCGGGAAACCCCGTTCCATCCATCCGGATCAGGTTTTTCAGTATGGTATCCTTTCGGCGGCCGCCCAGGACGGCAACGCCCAGGTCGAACAATTCACGGTATTCGGATGTATCGTCCAGCGCCAGGCACGGTTTCCCCGCGTAAAACGCCTCCTTCAGAACACCGGATGAATCGGTCGCCACCAGGTGGGCGGACAGGAGCAGGGACAGGAAATCCAGGTAGGACAGGGGCGGTAACTCGATGATCCGGTCGTTCCGTTTCAATACCGGTTCCAGCCCGAATTCGGCGATGCGGGTCCCGGTTCGCGGGTGAACGGGAAAAACCAGAGGGCGGGGCCACGCGGAAAACGCAGACAGGATTTCCGCAAGAATGGCCCGGTCATCCACCGATTCGGCCCGGTGAAGCGTAACCAGATCATAACAATCGGGCAGGTTCAATTTGGTACGGAGATCATCGAACCGGTCTTCCGCTGTTTTCCGGTTGATACAAAATGTATCCAGGGTGATGTCTCCGGACAGGAAGATCCGTGCTTTTTCGACACCTTCCCGCTCCAGGTTTTCCACTGCCCTGGGAATGGGCGCAAACAGGTAATCCGCGCAGTGGTCGGCCATCTTCTTGTTGATTTCCTCGGGACGCCAGATGCATTCCCGCATTCCGGCCTCCACATGGGCGTTCGGGATGTGGCGGTAATAGGCGGCCAGGGACGCCGCCAGGGTCGTGTTGGTGTCACCCATGCTGATGACCCGGTCCGGCCGGCATTTTTGCAGAACGGGATCGAGACGGGAAAGGATCAGTCCCGTCTGAACGGCGGGAGGGGCGGATCCGACGGCCAGGTTGACATCGATGGGAGGAAAATCGAAATCCCGGAGAAAAATCCCGGACAGGTTCATGTCGTAATGTTGTCCGGAATGGATCAGGAAAATCTCGATGCAGCCCCGGTCGCGGATGGCTTTGAGAAGCGGAGCGCATTTGATGAAATGGGGGCGGTTCCCCAACACGATCGCCATTTTCATTGCTGCAGAACCATCCCAGTCAACCTTCCCCGGTCACCCGGAACCGGCCTGCAATCCATCTGCCGGCCTGGTAAATCCAGCCGCTGAACACAACCGCCAAAAACAACCCGATCACGACCGCCGATCCGGTTGCGCATGTGCCGGAAAAGGAGTTCAATCCGTATTCAGCCGGTGATGCGGCCATTTCCCGGAACAACCTTAAAATATCATCCGACCGGAGCATCCAGAAGTTGGGGACATGACCGGCCGGATATCCGAACCCGAACCGGTTGACCAGCTGTGTGCTCACGATGGTTCCCATTTCGAAGAAATCTCCGGTCAGATTGGTAAATGACGCCAGGCCGATGATGAGACCCGGACCCAGAGACCAGAATGCTTTCCTGGACAGGGAATACACAAACAGAAACACCCCGGGAAACACCGACAGGATGAACGGTGACAACACGCAGATGAAATAGCTGATATCCCCTGCCGGCTCGAAACCGGTCAGCCGGCCCGCATACCGGGTTGTCCGGGGCTCGATGAACGGAAACAGACGCTGCAGGGCCGCTGCGCCGTATTCCCGGCCCAGGATCAGTTCGGATACCGAACCACCCGAGCAGACGCATCCCGCGCAATGAAACAACTCATGAACGGGCACGTAGATGAACCATGTAATAGTCAGAGACAGCCCGATTTTCAAAACGAGCGGCACACGGTTTTTCCGCTGCGCCTGGATAATGTCCACCAGCCGCATCAGATCGTAAAACGCCCGGTTCCAGCCTGAAAACAGAAAATTCATGAGTTTTCTGTTAGGAGAATGTTCAGGCGGTTGCAGCGGAGCGGTCATGATTTTATGAGAGTATCCGTTCGCACCCGGCAGGTCAACCGGTTCGGACGTGTAAGCGTCATTGCATGACGGATTTCCCGCCGCCCGATGGGTACGGTGGACATCCAGGGAAAATATGCCATAATGAACCGGATTTGCAGCGGAGGGCGGCGTGAGCGTCAAATCGGGATTGCAGAGATTACTGGAAACGGAGATATCACGTTACCGGGGAAGCAGCCTGGGACTGGTCTGCAACGCCACTTCGGTGAACGAATCGCTGCAGCATTCGGTGAAACTGCTTCACGAGCACCCGGATGCCCAACTGGGCGCGATATTCGGGCCGCAGCACGGCATATTCGGCGAAACCCAGGACAACATGGTGGAATGGGAGAGTTACCGGGACACCCAGACCGGTCTGCCGGTATACAGTCTGTACAGCCAGACCCGGATCCCGTCACCGGACATGATGGAAGAACTGGATGTCATGATTTTCGACATGCAGGATGTGGGCGCGCGGTATTACACGTTTATTTATACCATGGCCCACGTGATGACCGCCTGCAAGCGGGATGGCAAGAAAGCGGTTGTCCTGGACCGGCCCAATCCTCTTGGCGGGGAGCAACTGGAAGGGAACCTGCTCAAAAACCGCTATGCCTCCTTTGTGGGGATGTACCCGATCCTGATCCGCCACGGCATGACGGTGGGTGAACTGGCGCTGATGTTCAACCGGGAGTTCGGGATCGAATGCGACCTGGACGTCATCCCCATGGACGGATGGGAACGGCGCATGTGGTTTGATGAAACCGGTCTGCCGTGGGTGATACCGTCTCCCAACATGCCCACCCTGGACACCGCCATCGTCTATCCCGGCATGTGTCTTCTGGAAGGAACGAATCTTTCTGAAGGACGGGGAACGACCCGACCTTTTGAATTGTTCGGCGCACCCTTCATCGATCCCAACCACCTGGCGGCAGCACTGAACAACCTGGAACTGCCGGGAGCCGTATTCCGAGCGGTCCGGTTCCGGCCCACGTTCCAGAAATGGAAAGGCATCGTATGCGGAGGAAACCAGCTGCACGTGGTCGACCGGAACCGTTTCAGGCCGGCTCTGACGGCCATTTCGATCATCCGGAAGATCCGGCACATGTATCCCGAGCATTTTCGATGGCGGCTGCCGCCCTATGAATATGAATATGAGAAATTACCCTTCGATATTCTGTCCGGCAGCTCCAAACTCCGGCGAATGATCGACTCGGATGCTGAAATCGGGGAAATAACCGAAACCTGGGCAGGCGATGAAGCGACATTCAGGAATCTGCGGGCTAAATACATCCTGTATTCATGATCGCCGGCCCGAGCGCTCATCGCGTGATCCGGCCGGCCCGTGACGACTTCCCGGATCGATGAAATTCTGTCCACCCTGACGGGTTCCTCCCGGAAATCCCGCTGGATCACCGCCTTCCGCCGGATACCCGGCGCGGCGGCGCTGTGGGTGGACCTGCCCGGGGACCTTCATCCGGAACTGGTCCGGGCGATGGAATCGCTGAACATCCGGAAGCTGTACAGCCACCAGGCGGAAGCGTTTCATGCGGTCCGGAACGACCGGGATACCGTCATCGTCACTCCCACCGCATCCGGGAAGACCTGGTGTTATAACCTGCCGGTCCTGGATGGCCTGCTCAAAAACCCGGCACGCAGGGCAGTTTATGTGTTTCCCACCAAGGCGCTGTGTCATGACCAGCTGCACGAGCTGCAGCGGATCAACCGGAAGCTGGCCCATCCGGTGCATGCCGCCACCTATGACGGCGATACCCCTTCGGGATCGAGGCAGCAGATCCGGAAATCGGTGCAGATTCTCCTGACCAACCCCGACATGTTGCACACAGCCGTTCTGCCGCATCACACCAAGTGGCAGCAGATGCTGGGCCAGCTCGATGCGGTGGTAATCGACGAGCTGCACCACTACCGGGGCGTGTTCGGATCTCACCTGGGGAACGTCATCCGCCGTCTGCTGCGCATCTGCACCTTCTACGGCTCCAATCCAAGGTTCATCCTGTGTTCCGCGACCCTGGCCAATCCCCGCGAACTAGCGGAAGCCGTGACCGGGCGGTCCGTGCATTTGATCAACCGATCAGGCGCTCCGTCGGGGGAGCGGAACTTCCTGCTGTACAATCCACCGGTGATCGATCCGGAAAAGTGGATCCGGCGGTCGTACCTGGCCGAGGCGGTGGAGATCGCCCGGATTTTTCTGGAGGGAGGAGCGCAGACCATCGTGTTTGCCAGAACCCGGTTGAATGTGGAAATTCTCCTGAAGGAATTGCGCCGGGCTATGAAAGAGATGCCGGAGGGAGCCGTAAGGGGGTACCGGGGAGGGTATTTGCCGGTGGAGCGCCGGGAGATCGAAAGCGGGTTGCGGGAGGGGACCATCCGGTGCGTCGTGGCGACTTCAGCGCTGGAATTGGGAGTGGATATCGGCAACCTGGAAACGGCGATCCTGGCGGGTTATCCCGGAACCATCGCCAGCACCTGGCAGCGGGCCGGACGGGCGGGGCGGCGGGAGGGCGGATCCGCAACCGTCCTGATCGCCTCATCGGCGCCGCTGGATCAATTCATCGTCCGGAATCCCGATTACTTCTTCGGATCCGGCGTGGAACACGGGCTGATCAATCCCAATAATCTGCTGATCCTGCTGGAACACATCCGCTGCGCTGCCTTCGAGCTTCCGTTCGCCCCGACCGAACTGTTCGGCGACCGCCCGGAAACACGGGAAATACTGGAGTTTCTGGAGGAGGAGGGGGATGTAATCAACACCGCGGGTCGATGGCATTATTCCGGCGGAACCTACCCGGCGGCATCGGTCAGCCTTCGATCCATCTCCAGCACCCGATATCGCATCGTTGACAGCTCCGGCGGCGCTCCCGTTTTGATCGAGGAAATCGATGCGGTTTCCGTGCCGTTCCTGCTGCATCCCGAAGCGGTATTTCTGCACGAAGACAAACAATACCTCGTGCACGGAATCGATCCGGAAAACCTGACCGTTTCGGTGGTTTCGACCAGAACGGACTATTTTACGGTTCCGGTGGAGCAGTCCAGCGTACTGGTCGTTGAGACAGCCGCATCGTCCGATGACCTGTATCCGGCGCACTACGGCGAACTGGAAGTGTGCTCGAAAGTAGTGGGATACCGCAGACTGAAGTTTCACACCATGGAAAACGTGGGTGGTGCCGCCGTTGATCTGCCGGAAAACCGCTATCGGACTGCCGGGTTCTGGATCACATATCCGGTCGACCCGGAGAATCTGGAGAACAAACAGCGGTTTGAGGAGCTGGTGGATGCGCTTGCCGGCGGTCTGTCCGCCATGCACAGCGTGTCATCGGTGCTGCTGATGAGCGAGCCGGGCGATCTGGGAACATGGCTGTCCGGCGGCCGTGGCCGGTGGACCGTCCAACGATCGTATCTGGGATCCATCGATATCCAGGTCCCGGAATCCCTACGGACGGCGCACCCGGAGATCGATTTTGTCATTTTCGACCGTCATCCCGGCGGAGTCGGTCTTTCGGAACAGTTGTTCGTCCTGTTTGGCGCTCTGATCGATGCGGCTGTCCGGCTGGTGGAGGAATGTCCCTGCCGGACCGGTTGTCCGGCGTGCGTCGGTCCGGTATATCTGAAAAAAAGCTTGGTCAAAAACCGGGCGGTGCAGGTTCTGAAACGGATTCAACAGGGTATCCGGCGTTAATCCCGGCCAGCGGCGGATCCGGAATTTTCTGCGACCGGGAGATGGATCACCTGTTCCATCCCGGTCATGATTTCCGTGTGATTTTCCGGATCCTGTAAAGCACGGCTTTCAGCAGTGGAATATCGGATGAGGTGATCCGGGATCGGTACAGGATATCTTTTATGGCGGTCATAGCGCTGTTTTCCCCGTTTCCCTTGAAGAAATCCAGTTCCTGCAGGGTCTGGTGCATCAGTTCGATGACGGCTTGATACTCGCTGTTCCGGGGCCGGGCGGGACGATTTTCAGCGGGTTTTTCGCCGAGGGACTGATATATTTCATAGAGTGCCACGGTAACGGAATGCGCCAGGTTGAAACTCAGGTTTTTCGGATTGGGAATGGTGGCCAGGTAGTGGCACAGATCCACTTCCTCCCGGGTCAGCCCGTTGTCTTCCCGGCCGAACACGAGAGCGATCCGGTGTCGGGACAGTTCATTGTTCAGTTCACGGGCAAGCGTGTTCAGGGATCCGGGAGACTGGCGGTGCGATCTCGGCTGCTGGACCATGCCCACCACCAGCTGTGTATCGGCGACCGCCGCTTCAAGCGATTCGAAGCGCTGGAGATTCCGGATCAGATCAAAGCCGTAAAGGGCCATTTGTCTGGTTTCGACCGCCGAGCAGTCCAGTTTCCCGACAATTTTCATGATTTCGACACCGTAATTGAACGCCGACCGGGCGGCGGAACCGACATTTCCGGGGTATATCGGTTCAACCAGCACAATCTCGACATTTGACAAAACCATTTGATCTCTCCTAAATTAATGAGGGTACTTTTCAATTTTTTTTCACGCAAGTGTCAGTCAATAAAATCTTCTCCTCAATACAGCCGGGAGCGAATCGGAAAGAACCGGAAAGATGGTGATACCCTTGGGGGAACGATGAAGCGTTTGGGGGAGCTGCTTGTTGATGACGGGCTCGTCAGCAGGGAAGACCTGGACAGGGCTCTGAATCGACAGTCATCATCCGGTGGGCGGCTGGGTACCAATCTCGTGGAGATGATGCTGATCGACGATGTTGTTCTGGGTGAAGCCCTGTCCCGGCAGCTGGATGTGCCCTTCGTTCATCCCAGGGAGCTGGAATCGATCAGTGCCGATGTCCTGGAAATTCTGACGGTGCCTCTGGTGGAATTGTTCAAGGCCGTGCCGTTCAAATGGGAAGGTCAAAGGTTGCATTGCGCCATGCTCGATCCGTCGGATATCCAGGCGGTCGACAATCTTTCCCACAGGCTGGGCTGTGCCGTAAAGCCATACGCATGCGCTGAATCGATCCTGTACCGCGCCATGTCGGTTCATTATCAGATTCAGCCCCCGGCCAGGCGGTCCGTGGAAGCGAACAGCATCGTTCACGGCAATGTTCTGCCCAGCAATTCCGGGTTGATTTCCCTGGACGATGAAGGGCAGTTCACCCTGGTTGACCGGGGGGATATTCTGGGCAGCCGGACCAAGACGATGTTTATGGATGCCGCAACCAAAACCGCGGTTGTGGGTTATTTTCTTCAGTTTCTGAGTTACATCACAGACAAAATCGCTTTCCTGGCGTATGACAGAAAAAAGAATTATCTCTGGCGCGACGCCAAGGTATTTCAGGAGGGACGGCAGGGTATCGCCTGCGGCGAAACCGTGAACCGGTCCAAATTCTGGCAGAAATACCTGGACAAACCGGCATTCGTCTTCATCCGCCTGCCCCAGCCAGGGAACGAGATGAACTGGGTCGTTCCGCTTCTGGACATGCCGGACGTCAAATCCATTTTCCTGGCTCCGCTGACCATCTCGAAGCGGGTAACCGGTGTGGTGATCGGAGGCTCCAGTTCGGTAACGCGGATGGAGGAGGAACTGGAGACGATCCGGAAGCTGTACCTGATTGCGACCAGCACGCTCAAGATCCAGGAATTGCGTAAACTCATCGAGAATGTTCTATAGGGGCAGTTCCGCTCTTTGGTTCCGTTCGGTTTGTCTGCGCAGGGGTGGTGTCCTGCGGATGGGTCCGGCGGTATTGCGGATATTCAGGCGTTTGCGGACCAGCAGCTGGACCCGTTCCGCAACCAGCGTCGGCACTCCGAATTCCATCACCACGCAGCCTTTCAGAAGAAACGGTCCCCGTCCCCGGAGCAGTTCCCGGGCGTTTTGACGGAACGACACGGGAAAGAACGTCGTCTCGAACCGCCCCCACTCATCGGAAAAGGTGATGAAGGTCATCAGTTCGCCGGTGGATCGGGTCCGGGTTTTTTTCCCGATCACGCGCCATCCCAGCATATACGTTTCGCGCCCGGCGCGTGCGGCCAGATCGACGGACCGGATGACGGGTCTCAGGCGCCGGGCCTGCGCGGTTTCGTCGGGGAAGATGCGGAACGGGTGGGCGGAAGGGGTCAGTCCCAGGATCTCCAGTTCCCAGATCAGAATCTGAGGCAGGGGCGGGTCGGGCAGGGAGGGCATTTCATTCCATAGATCCCGAAACCGCTGCGGATCGAAATCCGCAGCCCGGGATTCCTTCAATCCGGCATAATATATTTCAATTCCCCACAGCAGCTCCGGAATGGTCCGGCCCAGAGATCGCATTGCGCCGCACATGGCCAGGTTGCGGGCCTCGTCGGCGGTCATCCGGGCCGGCCGGAGCAGATCGATGAGATCCCGGTAGGGGCGGGATGTTTTTCTGAAACCGATGATCCGCTCGGCGGTTTCCCGGCGGAGAGATTTGACCTGCATCAGCCCCACCCGGAGATGCCCGTCCGCCCCGGTGAACCGGTATTCGCTTCCGTTGATACACGGAGAATGAATGATGATCCCCAACCGGCGCGCCTCTTCCAGGTATTCCAAAGATCCGTAGTATCCACCGCCGCCGGTCAGCACGGCCGCCATGAATTCCGCAGGATGATGGCTTTTGTAATACATGCTCTGGAACGATTCCATGGCAAACGAAGCGGAATGCGCCTTGCAGAAGGCATAACCGGCGAAGGATTCGACCTGGCGGTAAATCTCGTCGATCACGGAATCGGGAATACCCTTCCGTCGGCATCCCAGGTAGAACCGGTCCCGGTAATCCTCCAGGTGGAGCCGGTTCTTCTTGAACGACATCAGCCGCCGCAGATCGTCCGCTTCGCCCAGCGAAAGTTCCGCCAGTTCCGATGCGATCCGGATCACCTGTTCCTGGTAGATGAGACATCCCCGCGTGTCCGAAAGGATTGGTTTCAGGAGCGGATGGAGCACGGTTTCCGCCTCCAGTTTCAAATGCCGGCGAAGATAGGAATGCTTGCCGCCGTAATTCGACACGCCCGGCCGGATGATCGAAGACAGGGCGGTCAGGCATTCGAAATCGTCGCATCGCGCCTGCCGGATCAGGTTGATCATTGCGGGGCTCTCAATGTAAAAACAACCGATGGTGCGGCCCGCCCGCATCCATTCCCGGGTGCGGGAATCACTCAGAAATATCCGGGGATCATCCGGAACCGGACGACCCTGCTGCCGGACGGTCCGCACCGTTTCGGAGATCACTTCCAGCCCTTTCTGCCCCAGGATGTCGATTTTCAGCAGGCCGGCTTCCTCCACGGGGACCATCGACCACTGTGTGATCGCCAGGCCCTTGTCCCCGCGCTGCAGCGGCATGTAACGGGACAGTGCATCCGGAGCGATCACCAGCCCGCAGGGATGCGTCGCCATATGGCGCGGATATCCCCCGATCCGCTGAACGATCTTTCGAAGACCGGCAAAGGGTTCCCGGTCCAGCGGCAGATCGCGGGTTTCAGGGGAGGCCGCCAGCTTCTCTTCAAGATTCCCGACATCGGAAAAATGGGGCAGGCGCTTGATGAATTCGTCCACTTCCCCCCTGGGCAGGCCCAGCGCCACCGCCGCTTCCCGAAAGGCC
Source organism: candidate division CSSED10-310 bacterium (assembly GCA_016927905.1). Taxonomy (GTDB): domain Bacteria; phylum CSSED10-310; class CSSED10-310; order CSSED10-310; family JAFGJC01; genus JAFGLW01. The sequence continues at coordinate 211,156 of JAFGLW010000013.1, forward strand.
CCCCGCAGCTGGAACGTCACATGAGTGCCGATCATGGCCACACGGTCCCGCCCAAAAAACTCGAAAATATAATCCAGCACCGTTTCGCGGTCCTGTGTTCCGAAATCCAGATCAAAATCGGGCAGGGACGTGCGCTGATCGTTCAGAAACCGCTCGAAAAAGAGATTGTGAGCCATCGGATCCACATGGGTGATATACAGACAGTACGAAACAATGGAATTGGCCGCCGATCCCCGCCCCAGACAGGGCATGAACCGGGAGCGTGCCTGATTGACGATGTCGCGGCAGATCAGGAAATAATCCGACAGCCCCATCTTCCGGATCACCTCCAGCTCACGTTCCAGTATCCGACGCGCACCCGCTGCCGATCCGGGGCCGTACCGCTCGGATAACCCCTTCAACGCCAGCCCGCGCAGATACAGGTGGGCGTCGCCGTTTCCAGGTACCGGAAACCGGGGCAGCTTGCGCCGGCCCAGGTCCAGATCCACCCGGCATTCCCGTGCGATCCGAACGGTTTCCTCTAAAATGGCGGACTCCCCGTGAAACCGCGCCGACATTTCCATGGCGGAAGCCAGATACGCGGTCGGCGTCAAGGCACCCCGGGGAATCCTGCCGACAGTGGTTTTCAGGCGGAGAGCGGAAAGAAGACGATGCACCGGATACTCTCGGGCAGATACGAACCGGACGGCATTGGTCGCCGCCACCGGCAGCTTCAACCGGGACGCCATCTCCAGGCGCCGGTCACGTTCCCACCGGCTTCCCGGCGTGCCCCAATGGTGCACCTCGACATGGGAAACCCCGCGACGCCCGAATTCGTTCACCCGCCGCCGCAATACCGGTTCATCACCCGTCAAAACGAATACCGTCTCCGGCAATTCCGCCACCCGGGCCTCCCAGTCAAAACCATCTTCCATGTGACGGGCCGTGACCAGGCGGCAGATCGCCTGGTACCCTTCACGGTTACGGGCCAGCAATACCGCGCGCCTGCGCCCGGACAGCACCCGAAAATCCCGGCCCGGGAGGATCACGGGGGTCGGTTCCGTCAACTCCACCCCCAGAATCGGCCGCACACCCTCACGGGCGCAGGCACGTAAAAACGGAACAGCGGCGTACAGCCCGTCGGTATCGGTCAGGGCAAGCGCTTCCATCCCCAGCTTCGCGGCGGTCCCCGCCAGCTCCTCCACCCGGCTGGCTCCGTCCAGCATGGAATAATTGGAATGAACGTGCAGGTGAACGAATCCGGTCATGACGGGCGCTGCACCCGGGGAGAGGCGAAAAAAAGACGAAAACATTCCCGGGTGCGGGGGTTTGGATGGAAGGGAGCGGGGGGATTCATACCGATTATGAAGGCTGGAACAGCCTGTTGAAAACCGCGGAATAGATGCGTTTCAGCTTGAACAGGCTTTCGACGCAACAGGACTCGTTGACCTTGTGAAGGGTGGTGTTTTCCAGGCCGATCTCGAGAACCGGGACACCCAGTGAAGCGAGGAACCGGCCGTCGCTGGTTCCGCCCTGCACACACTTTCGGGGTGTTCGGCCGGTAACCGATTCGATGGATTCCGAGCACAGGCGGATGTAGGGTTCGTGGACCGTATAATAGGGGTCGGCCAGCCAGGACAGTTCCAGTTGGTAATCGGTGTTCCGGGCCAGGCCCGCTTCCCGAAGTGTGCGGTGCAGGTCGGTTTGGAGGGATTGAAGGGACTGGGAGGGTGTGGTGCGGATATCGATCCCGATTGTCGCCCGGTTCGGTATGACATTGTCCTTGTCGCCGGCATGAGCGGTGGTCACGGAAAGGGTGGGATCCGCGAAATCCGTCCGGATGTCCCGGGTGAAGGTTGTCCGGCTCAATGCCGTGACCGCTCCGGCCAGCTTGAGGATCGGGTTGTCGCCTTCCTCGGGTCGAGCACCGTGGGCCTGGATGCCCTTGAAATGAATCCGGCCCCAGCAGGCGCCCCGGCGTCCGATTTTCAGGTCGAAGCCGGTGGGCTCGCCGACCAGGCCGTAATCGAACCGGAATCGGCGGTGCAGGTTCTGCAGGAGCGGTGCGCCGCCGCGTCTGCCGCCGTTTTCCTCATCCGCCAGGATCGCCAGGACCAGGGTGCCCGGGCGGCGGCGGGTATGGGCGGCCAGTTCCACAGCCGCTCCGATCGCCGCGGCAATACCGGTTTTCATGTCGCAGGCCCCCCGGCCGTACAGCATGCCGTCCCGGATCAGGGGTGTGAACGGTGCGGTCACCGTCCAGGATTCCGGGGGTCCGGGTGGAACCACATCCCAGTGCCCGATCCAGCATACCGCCGGCTCGTTCCCCTCCATTGCCGCAAACAGGGAAGGAGCTCCGGAGACGGTTTCCGTCCAGCAGGTCATCCCGTGCCCGGCCAGGAACCGGGAAAGATATTCCACGGCCTGGGGCTGGGTGCCCGGCGGATTCGTTGTGTCGATGGCGATCAGTTCCTGGGCAATCTTCAGAACCGCATCATCTGTCATCCTGTTCATCATAGCATTCGCAAGGGCAAATGAAAGCATGCCGGTCACCCCAGTGCCGCGGCCAGCCGGACCGATACGTTCGGATCCGGAAAACGCGTGCGGGTGCTGTCCACGGCGCGAAGGACACGGTCCCACTTGGCCCGGCGGGCGGCATCACCCAGGGGCAGCTCCGACGGACAATACCGGATATTGCGCGCGACCAGCGCCAGGCTCCGGACACGGACTCTCCGGTAATAAAGCTGCCCGAATAGAACCCGGGCCGCCCGGAACAGCTCCGGGTCCCGATGACTGGGCAGCGGCAGCGCCGCCTGCCGCTGGACCAGAACGCCGTCGGCATACAGAATGCGCAGAAGCACGTGTTGCGCGGAGCGCTGCCGCCGCCGCAGCTCGTTTCCCAGGCGGCCCGCCAGATGAGCCAGGCGACTTTCCAGAATACCTGCATCCAGAATATCCGACGGGAAAATCTCCCGGACACAAGGTTCTTCCGGGCGGCCCCGGGGCCGCACCCTGCCGCCCTCCACCCCCCGGGCCCGTTTCCAGAGAACCGCGCCGAGAGATCCGTATAGGTGCACCAGAATCCCCTCCGGAATCCCCGCAAGATGCCCGATGTTCCGGATACCCATCCGGCGGAAACGGTCCGAAAGACCCGGTGTCATTCCCGGCAGCCATTCGACCGGACAATGCATCAGAAACCGCATCTCACACCCCGGCCTGACCTCCCGGAAATTCCCCAACTTGGCCGCCCGGCACGCCACGGCGCTGACCGCCTTGTCCGCAGCCAGTCCCACCGAAACACTCAAATTCAACTCATCCCGGATTTCCCGCTGAAGCCGGCGGGCAAAATCGGCCGGCGGCCCGAACAACATCCCGCAACCGGTGTAATCCACAAACAGGGCGTCCAAAGCCGAACGCTCCACCCGGGGCGAATACCGGCCCAGCAGACCGAATAATGCCGCCGACGCCTTACGGGCCAGATTCCAGTCCACCTGAACCAATGCGCCGCCGGGACACATCCGTTCCGCCTGCGCCATGGTGATGCCCCCGTGAATGCCCGATGCACGGGCCTCATACGATGCCGCCACCACATAACCGCGGCTTTGCAGATTGCCCACCACCACCGGCCGGCCCCGCAATCGGGGCGCCTTCAAACGGGCCATCGACGCGAAGAAATCATCCCCGTCGACATGCAGAATCGCCGGTTGACTCGACATACGGTTATGATAGGCGAAAAAAAGGCGAAAGTCAATAGTGAAATATACGTGAAAAAAAACCCCGGGAATCCGGGGTCGATCTGGGCGCTAGCAGACTTGAACTGCTGGCCTCTGCCGTGTGAAAGCAGCGCTCTTCCAGCTGAGCTAAGCGCCCGCGAAATCCAAATATAACAATCCCGCGCCGGCGGGTCAAGCTACTTTCCAAGAGTCGCCACCATCACCGCCTTGATGGTGTGGACCCTGTTTTCGGCTTCATCGAAAACCCTGGAGCGGTTCCCTACGAAAACCGCGTCCGAAACCTCGCAGATATCCGGGAACCGGCGAGCGAGTTCGGTTTCGAGGTTATGGAATGCGGGCAGGCAATGGAGAAAAATCGCATCCGGATTTCCGGTGGCTTCGATCATTTCCGGTGTGATCTTGAACGGTTTGAGCAATCCGATCCGCTCGGTGATCTTGTCTTCTTCGCCCATGGATACCCAGACATCGGTGTATAGGGCATCCGCCCCGTCCACTCCCTGAGCGATATCGGAAGTGATGGTGATGGAACCGCCGGTGCAAGAGCAGATTTCCCGGCACCGGGAGACCAGGTTGTCCGCGGGATAAAGCTCGGGCGGCGCGACGATCCTGAAATCCACCCCCATTTTGGCGGATCCGATCATCAGGGAGTTGGCGACGTTGTTGCGGCCGTCTCCGACATATGCGAACGCGATGCCCTCCAGCGCGCCGAATTCCTCAATAACCGTCATGAAATCCGCCAGGATCTGAGTGGGATGGTACCGGTCGGTCAGGCCGTTCCAGACCGGAATGCCGGCGTGTTTCGCCAGGAGTTCGACCGTCTGGTGGGCGAAACCCCGGAACTGTATTCCGTCGAACATACGTCCCAGCACTCTGGCGGTGTCGGCAACCGATTCCTTCTTGCCCAGCTGGATATCGCCCTTGCCCAGGTATTCGGGATGAGCTCCCTCGTCGACACAGGCCACGGTGAAGGCGCACCGTGTGCGGGTGGACGGTTTTTCGAATATCAACGCGATGTTTTTTCCTTCCAGATTACGGGTGTGGATTCCACAGGTTTTGTTCTGTTTCAGTGACAGGGACAGATCCAGAAGATAACGGATTTCGCCGGGACTGAAATCCAGCAAAGTCAGAAAACTTCGGCCTTTCAAGTTCATGGGCATGAGCAATCTCCTTGCACACCCGCAGGAGAATAGCGGGTTGAGTTAAGAATCCGCCGGATGAAAAACAACGACATGATCGGTCAATCGCCCGGACCGGTAGATAAATTTTCCTGAAAAAAAACGTTCCTGATTCAGCAGGGGCAGAAAGATCCGGTCGCCTTCCCACAGGGGCAGATCCGCCAGATCGACGTCCTCTATCCATTTCAGTTCACCTTCCGGCGAAGCATGCATCGAACCCCGGAAATTTTCAACGGTAAAGACGAAAACGATCCAGTCATTGGCCCCGTCAAACCGGGGGAAGGTGAGAATGCCCCGCATGCGGGGATCGACCGCGACCAGCCCGGATTCCTCGTGGATCTCCCGCACCGCGCATTCTTCCGGAGATTCGCCCGGCTCCATCTTACCGCCCAGCCCGTTCCATTTCGATTTGTGGATGTCGGCCGGTTTCTTGTTTCGAAACAGCATCAAAGTCCGGCCGTTTCTGCGCAGATAGCAGAGCGTGGCGTTGATGGTCATGGCGGGAGATTTCAGGGAGATCCGTTATCGGGAGTTTCCCGGGTTTCGGTTTTGGATTTGCGGGGTCGGGTCTGTTTTTCCCGGGAATCGACACGGGAATTGAGGATCACCGCTGCTGGCTGGTCGGAAGTCAGGGCGGTTCCCGCATAGTCCTCTTCCCGAAGCGCGGATCCGCTTGTTTTTTCTTTGGGCAGAGATGAATTGTCACCTGTTTTTTTGCGAGGTCGTTTTACGCGGGGAGGTTTAGCCGGCTCCGCAGCCGATTTCCCGGGTGTTTTTCCAGCGCCAAGCGCTCTTTTTACCGGTCCGGCATCCGGTTTGGCTACAAGTGCGGGCTCGCTTTTGATTTCAGGTTTGGTTTCGGGTTTGGTTTCGGATTTGGTTTCGGATTTGGTTTCGGATTTGGTTTCGGGTGCGGATTGTTCCAAAGCCGACGGTGCCTCTGGTTTGGCCTGGCTGACCGGGCTGGTTGGAGTCGAAGCGGGTTTGGAGCTTTCCGGGCGTTCCGGGCCCCGGTGATTCCTGTATTCCATCGGTTTACCCTTGTAGCGTCGGAACTTGCCCCGGGACCGGTGGGAGGCGGTTCCGCTGGAATCATGGCGTTTCATCGATTTTGTGGCCTGTTTTTTAGTCTGGTATGCCGCCATGGCCTCCTCATCCTCGGGATCCGGGTGATCCCTGGGCAGCCCTACGTATTGCGGGTGCCCCTCAGTCTGGTAATAGATCCGGCTGGAATAATCGTAGGCGGGTTTCTGCAGAACGGCCGGTTTCCGTCCGTTCGCGCCGCCGGAATTGATTTTCTGCATGGGTATCATGCATCGCGGGCACAGAGGTGGTATGTTGCCCACCCCGGGGACATTGCTGCCGCATATTTCGCAACCCCATATCGTTTTCTGGGATTCCCGGTATCCGCCATTGGATTTGTATGCCAGCGGACCCTTCCCCAGATCCCCCGGAAACCGAGGTTGACCCGAATGCTTTGATTTGCGCCGTTTACTGCTCAAAATAACCTCCCGTAGTCAGTTTCGCTCCGATTCTCTAGGCGGCAGTCACAGTCGCCTGGAGTTGATGCCAGAGATGGAATGCGGTCAAAATGCGGCTGAACCGTTCAGTGCGGATCAGTTTTCATACCGGCCCTTGGACTCATTGATGCGAACCTTGAAAAGCTCCATCAGAGTCTTCGGGTAATCGGACATTCGGATCCGTGAATCCCCGGAATGGCTCCATTGAACCGGAACTTCAGCCACCTTGTATCCATGTTTCCGTGCGATGTGCAATATTTCAAAATCGAATCCCCATCGCTCATTTCGCTGCAACGGAAAAACTTTGCGTGCCACATCGCCATTGAACAGCTTGAATCCACACTGGGTGTCCCGTATGCCTTTCAAGGCGGGGACAACGGCCTGAATCGCCTTGTTCGCCAGCCGTCCCAACCATACTCTATACCAAGGTTGCCGGATGTTCAACCGGGATTCCGCCAGTGCTCTCGACCCGAAAGCGATCTCATACCCCTCATCCAGCCTGGCTTTCAATTTCCGGTATTCCGACAGGGGTGTGGACAGATCGACATCGGTGAACAGCACATAGTTGCCTTTCGATTCCACAACTCCGTGACGGACCGTATATCCTTTTCCCCGGTTCCGGCCGTTGGTCAGCACCCGGAGATTCGGCAGGGATTGAGTCAGCGTTCTCAAAGTGTTCAGCGTTTTGTCGGTTGAGCCGTCGTCTACGGCGATGATCTCGAAGGTCCATTCAGACCCTCCGAACTCCCCGGCAACCTCCTCGATACAGTGTTGAATGGAAGGTTCTTCGTTATATGCCGGTATGATGACACTCAGATCCGGTTCCACTCAATCGACCTCCCGGAATGCCGTATCCAGGCACCGGATGGGGTTATAGCATATCTTGAAAAAAAAATTCCAATCCAATTTATAATTTTCCCTGCCCGGTCAACCTCAAGATGATGCAAACGCATAGAAATAAGACTGCGGCCGAGAGCAGCAGCCGGTCGGATCGGGAAAACCGGATGGGATGCAGGCGGGTCCGTTCGCGCCGGTATCCGAAACCCTTGGATTCCAGAGCGACGGCCAGCTGGTCGGTTCGGCGGATACCGGAAACGAAAACGGGAATCAGAACCGGCAAGGTCCTTCGGATTTTTTGCAGGATGTTGCCGGTATTCAGAATGAAACCTCGGGATTGCTGGGCTTGAACGACGGTTTGAAAAGTGTCGTAAAACAGGGGAACCAGGCGGAATGCCAGAGTCAGCGAGAAACTCATGCGGTAGGGTATTCCCAGCCGGTTCAGACCCGCAGTGAAATCCTCCACCCGGGTGGTGGCCAGCAGAATCAGCCCGGCCATCAGCATGCCCGTCAGCCTGAAACCCATGGCGATGCCGTAGTTCAATCCCCGGGAGGATATCTGCAAGGGTCCCCAGTGTAACAGCACGGGGGTTCCGTCCATGTAAATCGACCACAGGCATGTGGGAAACAGAAACAGAATTAGCAGGAGATATTTTATCTTCCACATAGCCGGGAGGGAACGCGAAACGGTTCCCAGGCAAGCGACAAGTGCAATCAGGCAGCCCAGGTACAGCGGATGATTGAACAGCATGGAAACGGTGAACACGACCGACAGGGATATGATCTTGGTGACCGGATTCAACCGGTGAGCCGGGGAATTCTCAGGATTGTAGATGAACGCTTTCATTCCGTGTTCCACCGGGACGGCACAGATCGACAAACTCGTCGACACTCCGGACGACCATATCGAATTCCAGACCGAGCCGGGTTACCGGCGGCGGTTTCAATCCGGTTTTTATCAGGATATCAATGCGTCCGAAAACATCCCGGACCGGTCCGTCCGTCAGGATCGATCCGTTCTCCATGACGATCACCCGGTCTGCGAACTGGGCGGTCAGGGTCATGGAATGGGTGATCATGATTACGGTATGACCCCGGCGGTTTAGGCGGGTCAGGAGATCCATCATGCGGATTTGATCCGGGTGATCCAGACCGGTTGTCGGTTCGTCCAATATGAGAATCTGCGGATGCATCGCCAGGATACTGGCCACAGCCAGTCTCTGGGATTCACCCTTGGTGAGCATGAATGGGTCCCGGTCGTCATAACCGGTCAGACCGACCGTTTCAAGTGCTTCGGCAACTCTCGCGTCAGCCTCCCGGTCGTCCAGGCCGAGGTTCACCGGACCGAATAACACTTCCTCCCGGACGGTGGGACGGAAAATCTGGTGATCCGGATTTTGAAACACGTACCCGACCGTACCCGCCAGTTCGGCTGCCTTCCATTTCTGAACCGGGATACCGCCCAGAAGCAGGGTTCCGGATCCGGGTGACAGCAAACCGTTGAAATGCTTTGCCAGCGTTGTTTTGCCGGATCCGTTCTGGCCGGCCAGGGTCACGAATTCCCCCCGGTGAATGACCAGATCGATGCCGTTTAAAACAGGCTGCCGGTCGTAACTGAACAGAAGATCCCGGATTTCGATGACCGGATCGCCGGTCCGGGGAGATCGTTCCCGGGCAACCAGGATTTCATAGCGTTTCGGATCGGGTGTTTGAGCGGATTTGCGGATTGTTTCGGCTGCTTCCGCCGGTTCCGAAAGGGCCGGTTCCAGTCCCAGTTTCCACAAACATTCCTGGATCTGGGGCATCCGGATTCCGCAACGGTTCAACTGACCGGGATGGCGCACCAGTTCCACCGGTGTGGCGTCCCGGACGATCCGCCCCCGATCCATCAGAACCACCCGATCGGCCTGGCGGATCAAATCGGGGGAATGATCGATCAGAATGACGGTTCGTCCCTGGTCCCTCAGTTGTCCCAGCATGCGGTACACCATATCCCGGCTTTCCGGATCCAGGTCGGTGGTGGGTTCGTCCAGTATGATGACCGGCGGATCCAGCATCATGATCGTGGCGATGGCCAGCCGCTGCTTCTGACCGCCGGACAACGTGGCTGGATCCCGGTCCCGGAGACCGGTCAGCTGAAACTGGGTCAGAATGCGGTCCATCCGCTTCGCGATCCGGTCCGGCGGTACAGCCATGTTCTCCGGGCCGAAAGCCAGATCGAGCTGGATGCTTGTGGAAAACAGCTGCGACTCGAAATCCTGAAAAACCATCCCCACATCCCCCGCCAGCGACGCGACCGACCGGGTTCGGATGTCACTCCCGAAAAGATGCACCGTTCCGGAGAAACTGCCTTTGGTGAACCGGGGAACAATCCGGTTGATTGTCCGCACCAGCGTTGTTTTCCCGCTTCCGGTACGGCCCATGATCATAACGAATTCTCCGGCCCGGATTGAAAGGGAGATATCCTGCAATGCGGGTTGTTCGGCCAGGGGATACTGGAAGCCCACGCCGGAAAGTGCAACCGCCGGATTCCGGGACGGTTCGGGAATGCCCATCTTACAGCAATATCGTTCCCAGAACGGTGCAGGCGATGAATGGCAGAAGCAGCACCGGCGTGGCGACTGAGATTGTCAGGAAACCGAATCCGGTTAAAAACCCAAGTGAAAGCCCGCCCGTCGCACCGACGGCCGTCAGAACCAGACCCGGCATGGGCATTAATCCCGGAGCGGTATCTTCCGGCTGCAGTATTTCCTGATAAAGCAGGCCCCATTTCCGGGTCCGCTCATACAGGATCTTCAACAGCACCGGAACGATGATACCCGCCAGGATGGCATTGTTAATCGTGATGACCGATCCCAGAATGTGGAACGGAACGAATCCCAGAAGATCCACTCCCCAGCCGATGGTGAAACCGCAGGTCATGGAAGCCAGGAGAATCGCCGATATCGCCCCGAACCAGCTCCGTGTCGATCCGCTGAACCGGATCTCCCCCGCCAGAATCCGATATGCTTTGTACGGGATCAGGCCGAACAGGAAATTGCCTGCAAACCCGAATATGGAGCCCAGTCCGAGCGTGCCGAAAAAATCCGCGATCAGGTTTCCGAATGCCGCTCCCCATGCGGCTGCCGGCCCGAAAAGAAAACTGCAGAAAACCACGAACGCCACTCCCGGGCGGATTTCGGTGAACCCGGGAATGATGGTGGCGACCTTCAGCGGCATGACCGTCGCTGCATATATCGCCGCCGTTACGGCGGTCAGGACAACCATTCGGGTTTCTTTCCACATCAAGATTACATCGCGCATTCGCATTTCCCTTTGATGATCGTACCCGAATCATTGTATTGAAAAATCGGCAAACATCAACCGGATGGAGGGCATCCGCCGTCCCTGCGGCCGGCGTTGCCTGGGCTGATCGGTTCCGGTAACATGACAGCGTGTTCGGAACGTGAGGAGGTATACGGAATGCCCGAAAAGCCACAGGATATCGGGAAGATCGTGGTGGTCATGCCGGCGTATAATGCCGGGCAAACCCTGACCCAGACCTACCGGGATATTCCCAGGGAGTGGGTGGACGAGGTGCTATTGGTGGATGACTGCAGCCGGGACAATACCGTTCAGATCGCCGAAACACTGAATATCAAGTGTTTCACCCACCGGTGGAACAGGGGGTACGGCGGCAATCAGAAAACCTGCTATAACGCCGCGCTGGAATCGGGAGCGCAGGTCGTGGTCATGCTGCATCCCGATTACCAGTATGACCCGAAAATTATCCCGGACCTGGTCCTGCCCATCTCTCAAAATGACGCCGACGTCGTTTTCGCATCCCGCTTTCTGGGTAATCCCCTGGCTGGAAATATGCCGCTGTACAAATACCTGTCCAACCGGATCCTGACCTGGATCCAGAATCGCGTACAGGGTACCCGGTTCTCGGAGTGCCATACCGGATACCGGGCCTATTCACGCAATATTCTGGAAGCGGTTCCCTATGAACGGAATTCAGAGGGATTCGTGTTTGACAATGAGATCATCAGCCAGTTTATCCTGGCCGGCGCTCGGTTCCGGGAGGTCCCGGTGGTCACTCGATACGAAAAGGATTCATCGACCGTTTCCTTCGGTCAATCCCTGAAATACGGACTGGCGGTCCTGTGGACGCTCCTGAGATTTTCCCTGCATAAACACGGGTTGTGGTCCTGCCGCAAGTTCACCTTCGAAACACATCATGAAACCGGTTGATCCTCGCAGCCCCGAAACCGGTTCCCGGAATCCGGATTCCGGTGGCTTGAGAGACGCTGTTCGGAACCACTTCGACGGCATCGCCTCCCGGTACGAAAAATATAAAGACCATTCCAGATATTACTACCGGCAGCTTCAGAAGCTGTTGTTGGAGCTGGTTCCGGATGCCCGGACAAAACGTATTGTGGAGATCGGATGCGGGCCGGGCGGGCTTCTGGCCGGCCTTCACCCCCTGCAGGGTCTGGGGATCGACATCAGCCCCAGAATGATCGCCCTGGCCAGGGATCGCTGGTCGGAAAGGCCTGAACTGCAGTTCCGGGAGGGAGAGGCGGAAACGCTGGAACTGACCGGACTCTGGGATGCCGTCATCTGCGTGGATGTCCTGGAACACCTGTACGATGTGGAAGCTGCCATGAAACGACTTGGCATCCAACTTCCACCGGGAACCTGCCTGATCGTCATCTGGGCCAACCGGTTCTGGACACCCGTTCTCCACCTGCTGGAAGTTTTAAGGCTGAAGATGCCGGAAGGTCCCCATAAATGGGAATCCCCCGGCATCGTTCAGAGATTTCTTGTGAAAAATCAATTCCGGATACTCAGCAAGGGCAGCCGGTGTCTCATTCCGGTGCAGCTGCCCGGCTCAGATTGGACCAACCGGCTGTTTCACAAGGTTCCCGTTTTGAATAAGCTGGGTCTGATCCGGTTTGTCCTGGCGGTCAAGCGGGACGGTTCCGCTTCCGGCTAGTCCCGTGGCGGCGCACCCTTCTCGACGGTGCAAGTGGCGTCGATTCCACCCCGGGTGGCATATACGGTGCGGATTTTCAGCCAGGCCGGTTCCAGGAGTGTCCAGATATCCTGAAAAATACGATTGGTGGCATGCTCCTGAAATATCCCCACCGAACGAAACGATACCAGATAGAGTTTCAGGCTTTTCAATTCAATACAGCTGCCGGATGGAATGTAATCGATGATGATCCGCCCCATGTCCGGCAATCCGGAAAACGGGCAGACCGCTGAAAATTCATTCGTTTCATACCGGATCTGCTGCGTTTCTCCCCGGTAGGGAAAAGTTTCCAAAAGGTCGGTTCGAATCGAATCCGGCGGATCCGCTTTCAAATTGAATGCCCTTTTTCCAACCATGATAGGCTGCATCCTTTCCGAATCGTGAATGAAGGCGTGTTTCATTCCGCTTTGACAAAGGTATATATAGACGACACTTCATTGGAAATCAAAGGGGAGACCGGACGTCGGAGTGGTCCGCAGTGAAGGGTGAATGGCGTGCATTTTGCACATCATCAACTCCAGATCCGAAGTCTTCGGCCGTCGGTTGAAGGTTCTCGAAGGCCGGAAAGACGGGAGGTTGACATGCTGATTCGGCGCCAAACACTGCTGCTTCGCACCATCGGACCGGTTACTGCCGGCCTGCTTTTCACAACCGGTCTCCAGGCGGTGACCCTTGAGGAGACCCGGCGGTATATCGAGATCAACGACCTGCACTGGACGGCAGGTGAAACATCGGTCTCCTGGATGACGGATGCCGAGTTTCATGAATTGTTGAAACTGAAGGTTCCTGAAGGTTATTTTGAGCCGCCGGAGGAATTGTATCCGGAAACCGGTCTGTTTGAGGGCCGTGCCAGTTTTGACTGGCGAGACCATAACGGCGTGACCGCGGTGAAGGATCAGGAAGACTGCGGCAGCTGTTGGGCATTCGCAACCACGGCCATGGTCGAGAGTTTCATCTACATCTATGACGGGAACAACTGGGATTTATCCGAACAGCAGCTCATTTCGTGCAACAACCTGGGATATGGATGCAACGGCGGCTGGTTTTATCCCCAGCATTATCAGAATCCAGGCGGCATATTTGAATCCTGCATGCCTTATGAAGCATCCGATTCGGTGCCCTGTACCGAGGGCCAGTGCCAGAAGGTGGCGTTCATCGACGGGTATGAAGAAATCAGCAGTTCCGTCAACTCCATCAAGAACGCTCTGGCGGACGGGCCAGTTGCCGTGGCCATGTACGCATACAGCGATCTCAGGTATTATACCGGCGGCTGTTATTCGCATGGCAGTTCATCCAGCGTCAATCATGGTGTATTGATCGTGGGCTATGATGATGCGGACTGCAGCGGTCAGGGCGGCTGGATTGTCAAGAATTCATGGGGATCGTCCTGGGGAGACGACGGGTTTTTCCGGATCAAGTACGGCGACTGCAATATCGGATACGGTGCAACCCGGATCTATTATACGCCGAATGTGTCGGTGGAACTGGTATTCGTGTCCCGAACGATCGACGATTCCGCCGGAGGGAACGGGGATGGTCAGGTCGATCCGGGTGAGACCGTTCTGATCCCGGTTGTACTGGGCAACACCGGTACGACCACCGGAACCTCCGTTGCCGCCTTCATGACGAGCAGTCATTACGGAGTCACCGTCAACGACAACCTGGCGACTTACCCCGACATACCCGGAGGGCAGCAGCGGGAGTCCGTTTCACCGCATTACAGCGTCACCTTCGATTCTCAGCTTCCCGAAGGTTCGGTCGCCATGTTTTCACTGGCGATTTCATGCGATCAGGGCTCATTCTCCGGCTCGTTCTATGTCCCGGTGGGGGATATTCCCCTGCCGACCGCTACACCGGTCATTCCCACCGGAACGCCCGTTCCCACCAATTCAGCGATCCCGACTTACACGCCCCTGCCAACCCAGCACACCAACACGCCGCTGCCCACGTGGACCGGGCAACCCACATTTACACCCGCTCCTCCCGGAACGAACACGCCCGTTCCCACATTCACCTGCCCGCCTCCGCCCACACCCACTCCCGACGGCCCCCTGCCGACCGCCACGCCTTACCCCACCGGCACTCCTTATCCGACTTATACACCTTCCGATCCCGAACCCAGCCCCACGCCCCAGGACACACACGGACCGGACAAAATCCATATTGAACTAAATCTGAATCAGCCTGTTTACCGGTTCAATGATCCGTTCGAACTGAATTTGATCGCGGACAATCCCGGTTCGGCTCGGATGACCGAGCAATATCTGATTTTCGAAGTCAACGGCAGTTTCTGGTTCTGGCCGTCCTGGTCAGCCGGGCCGGACTCGACAGTAGTCATCTACCCGGCAGGCAGAACCGAGAAACACCTGTTGAATTTCGCCTGGCCGGATGTCGGGGGCCGGATGAGCGGGCTGGCGTTCCATGCTCTCCTTTGCAATCCCGGAACATTCGATACCATCAGCAATTTCAGCACGGTCACGTTTGCTTACGAGTAAACCGCCGCAGCCGCCCTGGATTTTTCCGCTGCCGTATTTCAGAATGCGGATATGATCCGGATTGAAATCAGGTTTTATGAGGAATTGAATGATTTTCTGCCGGCAGATCGGCGGCAGATACGGTTTGTTCACGAAATCAATGGCCGCGCTTCCGTCAAGGATGTCGTCGAATCACTGGGTGTTCCCCATACGGAGATCGATCTGATTCTCATCAACAGCCACCCGGTCGATTTTCAGAGGATCGTGCGGGACCAGGACCGCATAAGCGTTTATCCGACATTCGAATCTCTCGATATCACCCCGCTGAATCGACTCAGGCCGGAACCGTTGCGTGTCACCCGGTTCATCCTGGATGTTCATCTGGGCAGGCTGGCGGCTTTCCTGAGACTGGCCGGTTTCGATACGGAATACAACAACAAGGCCGATGACCTGGAACTGGCTCTCCGTTCAAGAAATGAACAGCGGATCCTGTTGACCCGGGACAGGAACCTTTTGAAACGCAACCTGATTACCCACGGATATTTCGTCCGGAACATCGCGCCCCGGAAACAGCTGGCGGAAGTGTTCCGGCGGTTCGATCTGGGACTAACTGTTCAGCCGTTCCGGCGCTGCATGCGGTGCAACGGCCTGCTGCATCCGGTCGACAAGACCGGGATCCGCGGTTTGATTTCAGATATCACGGCGCGGATATACAGCGAATTCCATCAATGCCGATCGTGCGGGCGTGTTTTCTGGAAGGGCAGTCATTACGATAAACTGAAGGGGATAATCGACCGGGCGGTCAGAGATTCCGGATCGGGTGTCAGCGAAGTTTCCCGGTGACCTGAGTCCGGTCGTCCGGTCCGCCCAGTTTGTCCAGAAGTTCGATCAAACCGGCAGCCGATGACGGCCGGTCCTCGCGTTTCTTGGCCAGCAGCGACATGATGATCGCGCTGCATTCAGGACTGAGATCGGGATTCAGGGAATCGGGCGGTTCGATTTTCCCCTTGATGTGGGTCTGAATGGCCGTGATCAGGTTCCCGGTCAAAAACGGATTGACGCCGGTCGCCAGTTCATACATGACCACGCCGAGGGAATACAGGTCGGACCGCGGATCCAGAAGATCGATGTTGGCGAATTGCTCCGGCGAAGCATAGGCGCAGGTGCCGATGAACGCACCGGTGGCGGTAACGCGTGCGCTGATATCCGACAGCCGGGCGATTCCCAGATCGGTCAGGACGATTCTCCGGTTGGCGGTAACGATCAGATTCGCCGGTTTCAGATCCCGGTGAACGATGCCCAGCGAGTGAATGTCCTGCAGGCCGTTGGCGGTTTGGCGGGCGATGGATATCAGGGTGCCTTCGGAAACCCTGCCCCGCCGGGTGAGCAGATCTTTCAGGGAACTCCCTTCGATCAGCTCCATCAGGATCGCCAAAGTCGCGTGCCCGAACAATCGGGTTTTCTCCACGAAATAAATCGAGACAACATTCCGGGATTGCACTCGCATCCCGATTTCCACTTCCCGTTTCAAGCGAGCCAGAACAACCGGCGATTCCAGCAGTTCCGGATGGACGACCTTGACGGCTATGGATGCACCAGAATCCAGGTGTCTCAGCGGTTTGGTCAGATTCGCCCGGTATACGGTTCCCGATGCGCCCTTCCCCAACATATCACCCAGCGTGAAACTCCGGTCGGAATCAGTTTTTTTCGGATCCATTTCCCCGGTTCGCCGGATTCAGTCCGTGTCCAGCATTTTGATGACGTCCGCCGCCTTCTCCGGCCGGCCGCCCGGGTTTTTCGATAAAAGCCTCATGATGATCTTGCGCAGGTTCAGGCTGAGATCCCGGTTGATCGTACCCGGATTCACCGGTTCGACTTTTTCGTGTATCTGAAGCGCTTCCATAAGATTGTCAGTTTTAAAAGGATTGACGCCCGTGGCCAGCTCATACAACACGACACCCAGGGAATACAAATCGGAACGCTGGTCCAGTGTCGACACGCCCGACAGCAATTCCGGCGAAGCGTACGCCCAGGTGCCCAGAAACGTCCCGGTCGTCGTCAGGCTGATCCCGTAATCGATCAGCTTGGCTATTCCCAGGTTCAGCAGGACCAGCCGACGGGTTTGAGTGAGCAGCAGATTCTGGGGTTTGACATCCCGGTGAATGACTCCCATGGAGTGGATTTCCGACAATGCTTCCAGGGCCTGCCGGGCGATATCCCGTATTTCGGGTTCCGCGAACTTCTCATTCCCGGCCAAATAGCGGTCCAGGCAGGTTCCCTCGATCAGCTCCATGATTATCCCGATCCCCGGATCGCCCAGAAAATCATCGAACGGTTCGATACCATAGATCCTGGCTACGTTGGGAGAACGGATCACCATGCCGATCTCAACCTCCCGCTGGATGCGGATCTCCAGGTGCGGGTCATCATAATTCCGGGGAAAAATAACTTTCAATGCAACGTGCTCACCAGGCATCAGGTCATAGACCGGCTGGATGACACTCGCCCGGTAAATATCCCCGAACGCATCCCTCCGGAGACACTTCTCGACATGAAAACTGCCGCTGTCGAACTGTTCAAAATCAGTCTGATTGCTCATGCAAATTAATTATATTCGAAATCACGTCAAAACAAAACAATCGTTTCAAGCCGGGTCGGCATCCCTTATGGTCGTTTCGTCGCCCTGCTTTTCTGATTCCTGCGCGTGTTGTCAAATTGTGGTGAGGATTGATATAGTCGGAGCATGGCGGATCAACCATTGAATCCTGACGGGACGAAGGCCAGGCCCCGGCTCACTGCGGCACACGGTGTTCTGCTGCTGCTTTTGTTCACCGCCCTATACTTCGTTTTCCGAATCATCCAGCCTTATCTCAACGCCATCATCCTGGCGGTCATCCTGGCGACCGTCACCTATCCGGTCCACAATCAAATCGAGAAACACCTCAAAAACAGGCGGAACCTGGCCGCACTGATATCGTGCGTTCTTCTGGTTCTGATCCTGGTGATCCCCGTCATCCTGATCACATCCGCACTCATTCAGCAGGGCATCCAGTCGTTCAATGCCATCCAGGGATGGCTGGCCGCGGGCAATCTGGAAGAACTGCTGAAACAGCCGCCGGTCCGGAAAGTGGTAACCTTCGCCGTGGATAATCTGCCGGGACTGAATCAATCGCAACTCAGGTTCGATCAGGACCTGGTCCGGATGTCATCGGGGGTGGGGAAATTTCTTCTGGATCAGGGTGGATTCATTGTCGGGAATGTGACCGCGTTCATCGGCAAATTTTTTCTGATGATCTTCGTGTTTTTCTTCATGGTTCGGGATGGGGAATCGATTCTAAACGGCCTGCTTCACCTGTTGCCTTTGTCCGGAAGCCAGGAATCCCAGATCATCGATAAAATCAAATCGGTGTCTCAATCCGCGCTTTTGGGAACGCTGGTGACGGCTGCGGCCCAGGGAGTCGCCGGCGGGATCGCATTCTGGATCTGCGGCCTGCCCGGCCTGTTCTGGGGAACCATGATCGCATTCGCGTCGCTCATACCGGTTGTGGGTACCGCGCTCATCTGGGTACCTGCTGCAGGATATCTTTTCCTTTCCGCGCACTGGGGATATGGAGTGTTCATGCTGGCGTGGAGTATCGGGGTGGTCGGTTCCATCGACAATTTCCTGCGTCCGGTATTCATGAAAGGCTCTGCAGGCATGAGTCCAGTTCTGATTCTCTTCGCGATACTGGGCGGTATCAACCTGTTCGGATTGATCGGCATTCTCTACGGGCCCCTGATTTTCGGGATCGCCCTTGTCCTGATCTATATTTATCAACTTGAGTTCGAGGAGTACCTCAAGGCTCAGGATACCGCGTGACGGGCGTCGGAAAAACCTGAAAAAGTCAAATTGAAAGGTCGGGTTATTGCATAACCGGTCATTCCGAGGATCCCGCCGGAGGCGGAAGACGAAGAATCTACTGCCCGTGATCCCATTGATCCTGTCATCCCGCTGCGCCGATCGCATGCCTGAACTGCGCGATCTCCGAACCGGTTGCCGCCCGCCAGCGTTCCCGGTTGAACCGGCTTTCTATCTGGTCGGCGGTCATTTTCAAGCTCGTGACATGAATTCCCGTATCGGAAAAGATATGGATGCGCTGGCGGGGCCCGAGAATGACGAAGGTGTCCCGGTGCCGGTCACGCAGAATGGATTCATCCCCTGCGGAAAACGCATCCTCCAGCGCGGGTGCAACCGGACGATTATCTGAAATTCTCCGAACCACATGTCGGCTCCGCCGGGCCGACTGCCGGTTCTCATGCTCGATCGCCCGAACAATCCGGTTCAGTATCCCGGGTATCGTTCGGAGCAGGTCGCTCGGACTGGCACTCGTGCTCGCCGGATTCCAATCGCGGATCCGGGTTTGGATATCCTTGATCCGGAGTTCGGTCTTCTGAAGGAGCCGCCGGATCCGGGCATGTTTCCCGGCTGCCAGCGTATCCATCCAGGGAACCGATTCAGGCAGTCCGCACAACAGGTTCAGATCGAGTTGAAACCGCCCGCCCGGATCCCTGGATTCTACCGCCTGAACCGTCAGGACATATTCGCCGGATCCGCTTGTTTCCCGGTACGATCTGGGCAGAGTCAGGTAGCCCAGAACCACCTGAGCCAGCAAGTCGTATGTCTTGGACGATTTCCCGAATCCGTGCATCAGCCTCCGTTTGAGCTCCCGTCCCGGGAGAACCATGCCGACCAGTGTCTGGGTGTCGCTGAACAGCCCGGATGCATCGACCCGGCGGTCGATCAACATCTGGAGAAAACCGGTCCATTCCGGTTTGCCGTTGGCTTGATATCCGGAAAACACCGAATTCGGATCAGGCGGCCGGGCATGACTGCAGAAAGCCGATTCACATAAATAGCAGTAGACCCGCCCCCGCTGATATGCACCCGATGCGGAAACGGTTTCGGCGAGACTCAGCCGGATCTGTTCGTATAGCGGCGGGACGATCCCGGATTCCGTTTCGGCGTTCCCGGTCGTCAATTCGAACTGGATCTTTAATTTCCGGTCGGGTCTGCCGGTCGGCCGGCGACCGTACTGTTCGAAAAACACCTGTTTGGCGAATGAAATCAGAGATTCCTCGATCCGCCGCCCCTGTTTTCTGAGGGGACTGGGGCGCTTTCTTCTGGGCGGTTCGGCCGGATTCGCCGGTTTCCGCACGGGATCACCCACGGGTCGGGTTCCTCATTGCACATTCCCTGTGGGCAGACGAAACGCCATGACCGGCTGGAGATCCCGTGTGAGTATGTCGGCGGCCAGGGCGTTTCCTGCGATGTTCCAGTGGGAGTCATTGATCCGGTATAAACGCAGGTTCCGGGATTCAGTTCGGAAATCATCCAGAAGATCGATGCAGGTGATGCCGCTTCGGGAAAACCGGGACATCAGGCAATCGTTTGGCTGCCGGAAATCGAAAGCGGCCGGGCTTCTCGCCATCAAGGCGATCACAGCCGTCTGCAGCGGTTCGCTGACCTGGATCTCGTCCGGACACAGCACGACAATCATCCGGCTTCGACCGTGCTTGCACAACGCGTCAATTTTTTCCAGATAAATCAAGCTCTCGTCCAGGATCCGGTCGAGATACTGCCGGTAGTCCCGGATGAAAATCAGACTTCGTTCCGCTTCGAGCGCGACATAGCGGTCCTCCGTGAATGTCGGCGAATCGTCCCGGTAGATTCGAGCTCTGTGGATGATGTTTCCTTCGTAACTGTGGTGAATCTGAACCAGAAATCGGAAAAAACTCAGGGCATAAGACATCCGGAAAAGCCGGTTTTCACGGTTCTGGTATCCGTCCAGGATGTCATTGCCGATGAAATAGAAAACCAGCACCAGGTCCGGATCCAGCTTCAGCCCTTCGGATGCGAACAGCGAATGATATTCCCGGGGACCGATCGCAGGGATTCCCATGTTAACGATCTCCACCGGACGATGAAAGTTCAAGTTATCTTCCAGCAGCGTCAGGAAATTGTAACGGTACGGGACGACGCCGAACACGAAAGAATCTCCGATTCCGAGAATCCGGTACAGACCGGAGGGTTTGACGGCGGCAAACTCCATATCCTTGAATCCGTGCGAATTCAGTGTGAAATCAAAATCGTCGCTGTGCGGTTTTCCACGGAACCGGTTATAGGACTGATCGGAGAAGACAAAGGAGGGGTGAACCGCATCATACAGCCGCAGCAATCCCTCCATGACCAGAAAAGATACGGCGATTGCGATCCCCGTTTTCCCCGCCCTGGATACCAAGATTCGCACACCGGCTGCCGGTTTCACCGATTTGAAGAATAAAGTCAGGATGCGGGCTGGTCAAGCCGGTGTCGGCACAGCGGATCCCGGGTGATGAAAAACATCGCCAAAAACGGTATTTCCCGGCTTGCCAATCCGGGATCAAAACGATATGTTCAGTTGAGTAAAGAGCCCTCGGGCCGGGCAGAAAACAACAGACAGAAATTCGACGGGCATTCCGGCTGGATGCGTCCCCGGTCTGGCTGAAAAGAGCGCTAAATGAAGAAGATTTTTGTTCTGGACACCAATATTCTCCTGAACGATCCCGAATCGATATTCGCTTTTGAAGAGAACGATGTCATCATACCGATCACCTGTATCGAGGAGATCGATCGGTTCAAACGAGACCAGAACGGTCGAGGCCGGAACGCCCGGGAGATATCCCGGATCTTCGACCGGTTGAGAGCGCGGCCGGAGCAGAGTCTTTCCAGAGGTATTCAGCTCGAAAGCGGCGGTCTTCTGCGGATTGAACTGGGATGGAGCGCCATCCGTAATTATCCCTATCGCAGCGATTCCGATCTGTCGGATGATGAGCGTATCCTGGCGGTGGCGCTGGAAGCGAAAAACAACACGGCCAACCTGCCCGTGGTGCTGCTCAGCCGCGATTCGAATCTCCGGATCCGCGCCAGCGCAATGGGTATCGACGCCCAGGATTACATTTCCGACCATACCGATATCGACCGCCTGTATACCGGACTCACGGAACGGTTCGTCACCGGGGACAGGATCAACAGGCTGTACCAGGAGGGTGGACTGGACCTTCCGGAGGGATCGTTTCACAGCAATGAGTACATTCTGTTGCGCAACGAAACCGACCCCGCCCGGACCGGTCTGGCCCGTGTGTCCCAGGACGGGACCAGACTGATCGCATGCGGCAGGGGCAAACTTCAGGTCTGGGGCATCTCCCCCAAAAATCTGGAGCAGCGGATCGCCCTGGACCTGCTCCTGGATGACTCCATTTCACTGGTTACCCTGGTGGGTAGAGCCGGAACCGGTAAAACGCTGTTAGCGCTGGCAGCCGGGCTGTTCAAGTCCGTGGACGAATCCAAATACCGCCGGCTGCTTGTTTCCCGCCCGATATTCCCGATGGGCAAGGACCTGGGATTTCTCCCGGGGGAGGTTCAGGACAAGTTGAGACCGTGGATGCAACCCATCTACGACAATCTCGAGATGCTGCTGGATCCCGGCGAACCAAAGAAAACAGGCTTGTACACTCCCGGAGCTCAGGATCTGATCGATCAGGGCATGCTGGTGGTCGAACCACTGACTTATATCCGGGGACGTTCCATCCCCTATCAGTATTTCGTCGTGGATGAAGGCCAGAACCTGACACCTCATGAGATCAAAACGATCGTCAGCCGGGCGGGGCACGGTACCAAAATCGTGGTGACCGGCGATCCGTACCAGATCGACAATCCGTATCTGGATTCACAATCCACCGGCCTGGCCCACCTGGTCGACCGGTTCAAAGATTCTCCTCTTGCCGGTCATATCTCGCTGGTCAAGGGTGAACGATCCGAGTTGGCCCAGGCGGCCACGGAGCTGCTTTAGGAGGCGACGGAGATGGGTTTCAGCTGTGGAATCATCGGGTTGCCGAACGTGGGCAAATCAACTATTTTCAACGCATTGACCGCGATCGGCGTGCCGGCCGAAGCGTTTCCATTCTGCACCATCGAACCAAATATCGGTAAGGTTGCAGTTCCGGACGAACGCCTGTCGGCACTTGCAGACCGGATAAAACCGGGGAAAGTCACGCCGACCGTCATGGAATTCGTCGATATCGCCGGACTGGTCAAAGGCGCCAGCAAAGGTGAAGGCCTGGGGAACCAGTTTCTGGGGCATATCCGGAATGTGACCGCAGTCGCAATGGTTGTCCGGTGTTTTCACGATCCCGATGTGGCTCATGTCAGTGATACGATCGATCCGGCCGGCGACATGGATGTGGTGACTCTTGAGTTGATCCTGGCGGACCTTCAGTCAGTCGACCGGAAAATGGATAAACAGTCCCGTCTGGCGAAAGTGGGCGACCGGGATGCCAGGCAGTCCCTGGAAATACTGAAGGAAGTCAAATCCCATCTTGAAGCCGGGCATCCGGCCAGAAATCTGAACCGGGAATTGATGAATTCAAAGGATGTCCGGGAATTGTTTCTGCTCACCGCAAAACCGCTCCTGGTCGTTCTGAACGTCTCGGAAACCGATCTGGACGCTGATTCCGACCTGGCTGCAGCTGCCCGGTTGAAGGCGGAATCGGAGCAGCTGGAGACTGTAATCATCAGCGGAAAGATCGAAGCGGAAATCATGCGGCTGGATGCCGGTGAACAGGAGGAGTACCGCATGGCTCTGGGACTCGAAGAAAACAGCCTGTCCCGCCTGATCCACGCCGGGTACCGGTTGCTGGGGCTGATAACCTTCTACACCACCGTCGGAACCGAACTCCGGGCCTGGACCATTCCCGCCCGGACTCCCGCCGTCACCGCCGCAGGAAGGATTCATACCGATATGGAACGCGGTTTCATCCGGGCTGAAGTGCTTCATTACGTCGATTTCGAGCGGTTCGGTTCGGAGATCAAGGCCAGGGAATCGGGATGTCTGCATGTGGAAGGACGGGATTACATCGTCCGGGACGGCGATATCGTCCGATTCAAATTCAATGTTTGAACCGATGCGAGTACCGGGAGTGTCCGAGCCTTGATATCGCCCGAATGGAAACCGAACTGGAGAAGTCATACCGGAGGTATCGTTCCGGTGCTGCTGAAAATACTGGTGGTGGTCATCCTGGGTGTTGCACTTTCCGAACTCATTCTCTGGACGCTGTTTCCCAAACCCCTGAGACAACCGTTCAGGACCTATACCCGGCAAACGATTCCCGGCGTCCGGGAGGAAATCATTTACGAGCGGAATCGTTTCGGGTTTCGGTCCCGGACCATGACCAGCCGGGAAAAACCCCCGGGAATCTTCAGAGTTATCTGCATGGGCGGTTCCACAACCGATCAGCCAACCCAGAATACGGAGGATACCTGGTCGGCAAGACTGGAAATATTTCTGGAACCGGTCTTGAGACCGCTCGGCCTGAAACCGGAAGTCGCGGCTTACGGGCGGGGCGGCGAATGCGTCATCAACCGATATTCCTGGGCCCGAAAACACCTGACGGGTTTTCAGCCCGATTTGGTTCTGATCCTGGAAGGAATCAACGATCTGTGTCTCCTGGGCGGACCCGGCTACACCTTTCGCAGTGTTGAAGAACAGGTCCGCATTCGCGACCGGATCGTCGAATTCCAGGCGAAAATGGATGAGAACAATCCCGACGCCGACGATTCGGTCATGTTCCGGTTCCGAAAATGGTCCCAGATCGCCCGGCGCGTCAACATCCTGCTCAGGCGCTATGAACTGCACAAGGCCATCAAATCGGGTGACGTATTCGAATGGCACAGCAAACACATGCCCCAGATGCAGACATGGTACCGGAACCTGCCCTACCGGTCCAAGGTGGTCCGGAAAAATGATCCGCTCGAGGAATTTTCAGCCGGAATAACCGCCCTGCTGAGGTTTTTGAAAGATTCAGGCATCCCCGGGATTGTCCTGGGACAGCCGGTGTTGTGGAAGGAAACCATGAACCGGGAAGAAATGGATCGGTTATGGTTTTATGTCTATACACCAAAAGGTCCCGTCCGGGCATCCCCGGCGTGGCTGGCGTCCGAGATGGACCGATACAACCGGTTCCAGGAGGAATGTGCGCGGGAACTGGGATTCACCTACCTGAATCTCGATGGGATAATCCCCAAGACACTCGAATATTTCTTCGACGACTGCCACTTCACCGACAAGGGCAGCATCGCCGCAGCCCGGATCATCGGCCCGCTGGTCGAATCCGAAATAAGGAAATTAAAACAGCCGCCATGAGCAGTTGAACCGAATTCGATATGACCGATCGGAAATCCGCTGCAGTCTGAATTCGTTTTTATTTGTTCTTCTCGATGGTTTTATCGATCACATCGGTCAGGAGATTCGGGATATGCAGGATTTGACACGGAATCCCGCGTTATCCAATATACGTCATATGGAAGTGGTTTTTTAATTGCGAGAGGAGATATCATCATGGAAGAAATGATCGGATATTGCGGGTACAGCTGTCATCTGTGTGCAGCCCGGTCGGAAGATCCGGCAGTCCGCCAGAAACTGGTTGACGGGTGGCGGCGGATATTCGGCCATCAACATTATACGGCCGAGAATGTGTATTGCGAGGGGTGCGGGAGCGACGGAAAGGTGGCCGACCTGCAGTGCCAGGCCCGGTCCTGCGCCCGGGACAAAAATCTCGAAAGCTGTGCGCTGTGCGACGAATTCCCGTGTAAAAAAGTCGGGCACCTGCTGGCCAGCCGGGACGGCCTGCTGATCTTCTGCCGCCCCAAGGACGGGCCAGTCACCCGGGAGGAGTTCGAACTGTGCATGCGGCAGTTCGACAGCATGCCCAACATCGTCCAGATCCTGGCCAAGCACGGGAAACTGCCCGCCTGGGTTCAGACGCGGTTCGGAACCTCCGCTCAGGGCGGCGGTGATGCATGAAGCGCAATCTGGTTTTAATGCCCCTGATTTTTTATGTGTTTTATCTGATCCCGTCAGCCTGCGGAACGTTTTCCATCGTCGCGTACGATCCGGTAATGGAGGAATGGGGGGTGGCGGTGCAGTCGAAATTCCTGGCCGTGGGGGCCGCCGTACCATTCGCGAAGGCGGGAATCGGCGCGGTGGCGACCCAGGCCTGGGGAAATACAACATACGGACCGGAGGGCTTGAAACTGCTGATGCTGGGGATCGCTCCGGACAAGGTCCTGGAAATTCTGACGGAAAAGGATGAATACCGGGAGCACCGTCAGGCGGGAATGGTTGATGCCAGGGGTCGATCCGCAGCATTCACCGGATCGAAATGCCATGCCTGGGCGGGACATGTCACAGGAGACGGATTCGCCGTCCAGGGAAATATCCTGGCCGGGGAAGCAGTGGTGAAAGACATGGCGGACGCCTATCTGCATGTGGAGGGACCCCTGGCGGAGCGGCTCCTGGCAGCCTTGAAAGCCGGGCAGGCCGCCGGAGGTGATTCCAGGGGCAGGCAGTCAGCAGCCCTGTTGGTTGTACGGGAGCAGGGCGGGTATTCCGGTTACGACGACCGGATGATCGATCTGAGGGTCGACGACCATCCGCAGCCCATCGAAGAACTGGAGCGGATCTATCGCCTGCACGAAAAAACATTTCTGGGTTCCGCTTATGCCCGGGTGGCATTCGTGTATTTCGATGCCGGGAAAAAGGATGCCGGGAAAACAGCGCTGAACCGGGCGCTGGACCTGACCCGGAAATACCCCGCCGAAGCGCCGCTTCTGAACCAGCTCGCCTGGGAGATGGCCATCCGGGATTTCAACCTGGAACAGGCACTGGATCTGGCGAAACGGGCGGTGGATCTAGCGCCGGAGGATGCCAACGTTTGGGATACTCTCGGGGAGATTTACGCCCGGCTGGGTGATTATGACAGGGCGGTCGAAGCCGAACGGAAGGCCGTGGAACTGTCCACAGACGAGAACAGAGCGCTGTTTATGGAAAAACTCCACACCTGGCAGTCAAAAGCCAAAGGGGTCAAGTCTGCTCTTGACTCTTAGTCAAGGGAACAGACTTGCAAAATAGGGTTTTGGAAGTGAGGGATGAGTTTGAACCGGCTGTATGATGATCTGGCCTGGCTGTGGCCCATTTGGGGGGATCCCGAAGCGGAATATCGCTTCTATTGCGATCATGTTTCAGCTCTCTTCCACAAATATGCAAAGCGGAACGTGCATTCGGTGCTTAATGTTGGTTGCGGAGGCGGCAAGAATGCCTTCAATCTGAAACGGGAATTTGATGTCACCGGTCTGGATATCAGCCCTGAAATGCTCAAACTGGCAAAGAAATTGAATCCGGAATGCCGGTTCGTTCAGGCTGACATGCGCTGCTTCGAACTCGGCCAGTGTTACGACGCGATCCTGATCGATGACGCAGTCGCGTATATGATCACGGAGGAAGATCTTCGGTCGGTGTTCAGGAGTGCATACCGTCATCTGGCGTCCGGCGGCGTGATGATCACCGGTCCCGATGATACGACGGAAACCTTCCGGCAGAACAGCACCGAAATATTTCGTTCGGGACTGTCCCTGACGCCGCCGGGAATAGAAGTCACGTATATTGTCAACGACTACGATCCCGTCCCTGAAGACACCTGGTATGAGTCGGTCATGGTTTTCCTGATACGTGAAAACGGAAAGCTCCGGATTGAGCAGGACCTGCATATCATCGGGTTGTTTCCAATCGAACGTTGGCGGGCGATCCTGATCGATATCGGGTTTGAGGTCAACAAGGCGGAATACCGGGATGAATCCAATTGTTACACCCAATTCGTTGGCGTGAAAAAATGAAATGTGCGCCAGGCGGGCAGGTGCGGTTTCAATTCCGATACCGGAGATGGAATGATGACACATGATGTCGGCGGAAAACTACCCAATTACCATAATCTGCATGGAAACGTATACGAATGGTGCCGGGACTGGTATTCAATGGAATATCCGACTGGTTCACTGACCGATCCCACCGGACCGGAAACCGGATCGTTCCGGGTCAGACGCGGCGGCGTGTTTTACGATAGCGCGCAGCAGAGCCGGTCGGCATACCGGAATGGATTTCCACCGGGAGATCAGAATTATGGGATCGGGTTGCGAGTGGTGCGCTCGGTGCCCTGATACCCTTCTGCGGCCGTTCGATCTCTGAGAAGTGATTCTGAAGGATAAATAAAGTGTCGAAGGAATCAGCCGATCCGTTGTCAGAATCACGTACAGGATTCCCGTTTGCTCAGTGCCGCAGATTTCTGGTGTCGGTCAACCGTGAGTGCACGGACCGGCTGAGGGTTCCGTCCAGGTTATTCCTGCAGTGATTTCAGATTGAGAGACGGACACCCGAGCCCTCAGTGGATCCGGTTACGATGGTATTCAGGTGGATTTGGATCGTTCCGCGAGCACTGTTTCCTCGATGGCGGCCGGAAGCTGTGAGTAGGCGTGAAATTCCATCGAATAGTTCGCCCGACCGCTGGACAGGGTCCGTAATGTCGATGCATATCCGAACATTTCCATCAGGGGTACGGTGCCGGTGATCTTCTGGGAACCTTTCCGGTACCGGCGCATGCTGCCGATCTTGCCGCGCCGGCGGTTGACATCGCCGATGATGTCGCCCATGTATATGTCGGGCGTCCGGACCTCGAATTTCATCACCGGTTCAAGCAGTCTCGGGCCGGATTTTCGGACCGCCTGGCGGAGTCCCTGTTCGGTGCAGGCACGGAACGCGATTTCGCTGGAGTCGACGTCATGGAAGGACCCGTCGATCAGGATGAACTTGATGTCCACCATCGGAAACCCGGCGATGATTCCCCGTTCGGCCACATGCCGGAATGTCCGTTCGATGGTCGGTATGAATTCCCGGGGGATGTTGCCGCCCTTGATCAGATCCACGAATTCGTTGCCTTTACCCGGATTGGGTTCCAGGCAGAAAATAATGTGCGCGAACTGACCCTTGCCCCCGGTCTGTTTTTTCAGCCGGTATTCATCCCGGGTTTCCCGGGTGATCGTCTCCCGGAATGCGACCGCGGGTTCCCCGACACTCACATTCAGTTTGTGTTCCGTCCGGAGCCGGTCCGCAACGATGTCCAGGTGCAGCTCGCCCATGCCGGAAATGACCGTTTCATTTGTTTCCGGGTCGAACCGGACTTTCAGGGAGGGATCTTCCATCGCCATTTTTTTCAGGGCGGATGCCGTCCGTTCCATGTCCTTCTGGTTTTCCGGCTCGATTTTCATATCCAGAACCGTTTCTGGATAATGGATGTTTTCCAGCAGAACGGGATTGTCGGGATCGCACAGGGTATCGCCCGTGGTGGTGAATTTCATCCCGATCAGCGCGCCGATATCGCCTGCGGACAACTCGGTCAGTTCTTCCCGATGGTTGGCATGAATCCTGAGAATCCGCCCGATCCGCTCGCGTTTCCCGCGCAGCGGATTCAGAACCTGGTTACCCGATTTCAATTGCCCGGAATACAAGCGGATGAATGTCTGCTGGCCGACATACGGATCATAGATAATTTTGAATGCAAGTGCCGACAACGGGCGTTTAACGGATGGTTTCCGGCTGATCGGCAGGGTCCGGTCGGTGATATCCCATCCGACGATGACACCCCGGTCAAACGGCGACGGCAGGTAATTCACGATGCCGTCCAGAAGCAGGCGGATGCCCTTGTTTTTGAAGGCCGAACCGCAGAAGACCGGGGTGATGCAAAGATTGAGAATGGCATTGCGGGCGGCCTGAAGAATTTCTTCGTTTCCGATCGGGGCATCGTTCAGGTATTTATTCATCAGACCGTCGTCGAACTCGCAGAGTGTTTCCACGATTTTTGTCCGGGCTGATGCCGCCGCTTCCATCATCCCGGCCGGAATCGGAGCTGTCTTCATTTCCAGGCCGTCGAACCGGTAGGCTGTCTGGGTTATCAGGTCCACGATCCCGCTGAAATCGGATTCGCTTCCGACGGGCAGTTGGAACGGGAGCGCGTTAGCGCTCAGCATCTCGTTCATCTGGGCGACGGCCTGTGCGAAATCAGCGCCCTGCCGGTCCATCTTGTTGATGAAAGCCAAGCGGGGCACCTTGTACCGATCGGCCTGATGCCAGACGGTTTCGCTCTGAGGTTCCACGCCGCCCACCGCGCAGAACACCATCACAATGCCGTCCAGGACCCTGAGGGACCGTTCCACTTCCACCGTGAAGTCGATATGCCCGGGTGTGTCGATCAGGTTGATCTGATGATTTTTCCAGCGAGTGGTGATGGCTGCCGAAGTGATGGTGATGCCCCGTTCCTGTTCCTGCTTCATGAAATCCATAACGGCCGCGCCGTCGTGCACTTCCCCCATCTTGTGGGTCAATCCGGTGAAGAACAGGATCCGTTCAGTCGTGGTCGTTTTACCCGCGTCGATATGGGCGACGATCCCGATATTCCGGATTTTCTGCAGCATGGTTCCATTCATAAAAATGATCTCCGTTTTCCATCAAACTCCGCGCTCGGGGGCGTGGAACCCCAATACATACATGTTTTCAACGGGGAAATAAAGTGACGGACTGCACGGGCAAGATTTTGCCGCGGGTTCATCCCGGGGTGAAGACTGCCGATGCATTTCAGTTCATTAGGGATGTGAATTCAGTACATCACGTAGCCGAGTGTTCTGAGTTGCCTTTTTGTTTCGTCGTCCAGATTGATTCGGGTGTTTTCGTCGGCCGTCGACATCCAGCCGTATATTTTTTTCCATGCGGCGATTTCAGATCTCAAGTCATCCGTTTCATTCGGGATCGAACCGATCAGATTTTCCTGTTCAGCCGGATCGAAATCCAGGCGGTAAAGCTCTTCCATGCCAATCGGGTACAGATCTCGAGACGCTCCCGGCAGGGTCGGCGGATGGAATTTCAAGGGATTGTAGATATACCGGTGCGTGTCCGTGCGGACGGACAGGATTTTGGATTCCCATTCTGAAAATGCCGGACCGGGATCCATGTATTGCCGATTAATAATAGGCAGGAAACTGGTTCCCTGGAATACAGCCGGTACGGGAATTCCGGCCAGATCCAGCGCTGTTGGTGCGATATCGATGCTTTCGGCCAGGACCGGAATCACTCCCGGAATCATCCGATCGGGCGGCTGGGCAATGATCAGCGGGATGTCGAGGGTACTGCCGTATACGGAGGCGGCATGGAAGAAGTATCGGTTGTGCTGATGCAGATCCTCCCCATGATCCGATGTGAAGATCACCAGCGCCTGAGGGAGCACACCGGTGTCTTCCAGAGCCTGCAGCAGCTTCCATATTTCCCGATCGATGAAGGCGATCTCACCATCATACAGGGCTATGATATGCTCCAGATCCCCGGGTGCTGGATTCACCTGATCGACCGTAATGCGGCTCAGGCATTCGGTCGAGCCGTCGACGGGACCCGTATAGTCCGGGTCTAACATCCGGTCGAACGGGCGGGGCGGGCTGTAGGGCTGATGCGGCGCCAGGTAATGCACCCACAGAAAAATCCGGTTGCTGTCGATCCAGTCGGAATCACCGGTTCGAGTCAGCCAGCGTATTGCCTGGTTGGTGACGATGTAATCATTCCCGAATGCCTCCTCGCCGATCACATCGAATCCCTGCCAGTCCTGACGCGTGCAGTTAGCCAGGAACGCCGCCGTTATGAAACCGTGGTTCTTCAGAACGGGGGCGAGCGCGGCGCAAGGTGTCGGAAATACCTGTCCATTTGTTCGGACACCGTGAGAGACCGGGTAGAGGGAGGTGTGGATGGATGCCAGTGAGGGCCAGGTCAGACCGCGCTGTGCGATCACGGATTGAAATGTGCAGCCGCGGCGGGCCAGGAAGTCGATCACGGGGGAGATACCAGCGGAGCTGCCGCAGCATCCCAGGCGGTCCGGTCGGAGTGTATCCACTGATATCAGGACCACATGCCGGGCCGGGCTGATCCGGTCGAGACAATCACGGAGCGGGGGTATCCGTTGAACAGCCAAAAATATTGCGCCGGTCAGGATGACGGCGGAAAATATTGCCAGAATCCGGTTCACCTACGATCCAAAACTAAAAGCAGCGTATGTCAGATCGGAAATGGCCAGGCTGGTTTCCGCGTCGATCATGATCCCGTAGAAGGTCAGTCCAGAGCCGGATCCCGGGACTGCCGGCCACGTGAAGTCGAGAATGGTCTCATCGGCGGACGAAAACGGATCGATCCGGCGGAATCCCGAATCGATCGCTGGGGGATAGTGGCACCAGGAGGGCCAGAACCAGTAGTCGTCGCCGACATTCAACGCGATCATGAGCAGGGAATCCAGGATTTCAGGATAGGGATTGACCATCCGGGTTTTCAGGAGGAAGGGATCGCCGGAAATGAAATGGCTCAGATTCAGATTCAGAGTCAATTCCGGATCGGACGGATGATCGGCCAGCCACGGCAGGAACGCTCCCAGCAGGTCGTCGATCTCTTCTTCAAAACGCAGGAGTTCCACGGAAAACGGCAGAAAAACGGTTCGGACGCCGGTGTCGCGCCGGAGGACAGCGCTCGAATAATCCGGTGCGTCCGTGAAGAACATGCATGAATACCCATTAATCGATGGAATCAGCTTGTCCGCCCCCAGACCAACATCCTCATAACGCCGTTTCAACCGGAATGACAGCCCGTCCGTCAGCGGATCCCCAGGCAGCCCTTCGACCACATAAGCGTCGGTGCTGCTGCCCTTGAATTCCACGCCGAAGTACCGATCGAGCCACTCCCGTCCGTCGCCCATCCGGTTGATGCCCCGGGCCAGATCCCATCCGCATAAAAGAACGCCCCCGCCGGAATCAAGATAATCGGATAATAGTTCGCGTTGTTCGGGGGAGGGGCAGTTCAGCATCCCGAATGTCCAGATCAGCGTGCTGTCCTGAAATTGCTCGAACACATCGGAAGTGATTTCACCCCGGAACCGGTCGTTCCAGATTGTACTGGTGTACCCAAGCTCGGTGAGCGCGTCCGCAATAAGAATCCCGGCCTCGATACGCTCAGAGTTTACGATGACGAACACGTCGCTTCCGCTCATCGGTAGCGTCGTAAATGAACATGCTTCGTAAATGACACGCTCGTTGCCAAGACCGTCTGTGGCGCAAAGATGAACCATGTAATCCGAAACCGGAACAACCGGCGTGAACACGGCACCGTACACTCCGTCACCGATCCCGATATCGCCGTGTTGCCCGTCGTCGTAAAGCTCTACGGTTTCCTTCTCGCCGTTCGGATAGCGTTCGAAATCCGCTGAAACCGAAGCCACACCGGCAATGTCGTAGGCTTCCGTTATAATCTGAAGTGGCTGATCCACTTCGGCCGATTTCGGTGTGACCGAGTATTGCGAAAGCCGCGGTCCTGTCAGATCGATCACCGGCACCGTGAACGTCATGATCCAGGGTCCCGCCTCATCCGATTGTACCTCGGCGGTGAAGTCGATATCCGTTCCGCTCGGGCAGGTTTCGGCGATGGTGACATCCAGGATGTTCCAGCCGCTGAAAGTGCCGTACCCCGCGGGGATGTCTCCCACGGCTCCGTCATAGTGGATCTCACATATCTGGACATGCGGGGAAGCTGATATCAAGGATGTAACCCGGACATTCGTGGCGTCGCTCCAGCCGGTGTTCTGCATGAAGATCGACAGGAAGATCTGGTCGCCCGGATCTACATTGCCGGTGTTGGAGCTGTTGTACATGATATCCCAGTCACGATACTCGAGATGTGGAAGTTGTCCCACGTACATCATGACCGTTTTTGCCTGGATCGGTGCCGATCCGGAATATATCTCCAGGGTCAACGGTATTTCCCGGTTCTCCGGAGATCCGCTCAGCACCTGCACCTGGAATGGCACATCGGGCGATGTATTCGTAAACCGGCTCAACTCGCCGTAGGCGCATCCGGATACCGGAAATGATGTGTGTGGGTCCGCACATGAGATCCGGGCTGTGACATCGGTGGCGAGGATTCCGGTATTGAGCAGGTCGATCTGCAGGTCGAACGTTTCGCCGGGGTCGAAACACCGGTCGCCGTTCCCGCCATGTTCCGTCCAGACCGACCGGTTGAGATTGATGTCCGGAGCATTCCGCACACCGCCGATCGTGACGGTCGGATCCCCGAACTGCGCGTATTCCGCGTAGTTGAAATAATCGTAGTAATCCTTGATGCCGACGTGTTCAAGGAAATGGATGTCGGCGTAGGCCAGCATTTGTGCCGGGGTGTGCATGCCCTGGAAATAGGCATCGAAATAGGGATACTGGAGCGCGCCCGAGTGATTCCGAAACTGATTGTGACCGAAATTGGATGCCATGGCCACCCGGGTTGCACCCACGAATCCGATGCTTCCGCCCCCGGGATTCAAAAGAAAGTGTTCCGGCATTGATTCTTTATCGGAATAATAAGGCCATCCCGGAATCTCGTTGTCGAATGCAGCGGTGCTGCAGGCCAAGGCAAACACCACCGGCAGCATGAAATCGTTGGTCATCGCTTCCGTATGGGTATGGGTGACGCACTGATAGTTCATCAGTTGGAAACAGTCCGGTGCGCCGTGGCAGTCGATCATTAAAAAACCGCAGCCATCCGACACGCGCGCCACGACTTCGTCGGGCGTGGCGGGACCTTCGTGCGGATAGGTGTCGGTTTCGTAGAGCCGGATCGGCGTGCAGCCCTCGAACGATTCCGCGATCACGAATTCCGCGAACCGCTCTCCTTCCGGGATCCCGCTGGTTTCACCATGATCCTTCTCGGTGAAGATGTCGACGGCTGCGAACAGCGCCCGGTTGAACCATTCGTCACCCTGAGAGGTTCCGGATTCATATTTTATGACGTTATTCAGCGCATTCTGAAATTCGTCGGGTGTCGATGCAGGAATCCGGGATACCAGGACATCCGGAACCAGATCCATTGCCGGCATATCGCCCGGATAGGTTCCGAATTCGCCGTCTCCGTTCGCATCCCATGTGATATATGCACCGGTCGAATCATACAAATCGGAAAAATATCCTTCCATGGGGAGGGTGACGGAAAGTGCCGCATCGGGTTGATTCCGGATCCGAACGGGGATCTGATCGGCGTCCCCGCCCAGAAGAACGAACGTCGTTCCGTTCGATTCCACCTTGTCCCGGATGAAATGCCGCAGTTTCTCCGCATCGTCCAAACCGGAGTAAGTGCTCAGGATCGTTTCGATGGTGTATACGGCCGGCGTCAAGCCGCCTGTGGTTCGATGGTTAAGATAGGGGGTCATCACCGGCTGGAAATCCTCCGGGATGACAATCACATAAGGTTGTATGTCGTCGGTTCCGTGGGGATCCACCGGGGTATCCGGTGATTCAACGGTCACACTCACGCGGATATCCCGCGCGAACATCATCTTATTTCCATGCTGATACTGGACCGGGAAAACCCGAGCGATGAATGTCGATTGACAGGTCAGTGTTTTCGGATCCAGTCCGCCGTGGATCGACCATTCAACCCGTTTTGATGGATAGGGCGATTGGGTGTCGAACGGCGCGAAAGGCAGCTCCCGGTCGGGTTCGGAAAGCATCCGGGGTCCCTGCGTGAAGGGGAGAGGGATTTCAAGATCGATGACACTTTCTCCAGAGCACTCCACCTGCACATCCAGCACTCTCGTTCCGAACGGCAGCTTGCGGATTTCCAGACGGTACGGTATGGCCGGCCAATTCTGCACCAGGAAGTAATCTCCGGCACCGGGCACACTCAAACAACCCGGCTCGGGAATGTTACCGATTTCCGGTTGCTCGAATTGACCTTGGATCCGGATGGTGTTCAACGACGCCAATCCGGTTGCCTGAAATCCGATCACCCACCATATCGATAATAATACGAATTGTTTCATGCCCGCCGCCTCCATTCAGCCAGATCCCTTTATAGCGGGTTTATCCGGAATGATCCAGCGAATTGAATCATTTGCGAGGTTACGCGTTAGATGCGGGCTGATCTAAAGGCCGTGCAGCCGATACTGCCATTCGATCCGAGTTTTTAGGATTACAATCCCACGATGAGTCATCCCGTTCAGTACGTCACCTGGAACAAAACGGTGTTGCACGCGAATTGTCTGTCTTTGCAGAAAACGTATGATCGATGCTGTTTCAAGGATGAAGGATTCACGATACCGGTGGATGCCGCAAACTGCTCGGTCGGTATGATTTACTGCGATTTCAATGTTTGGCGAGGACGAAGGAAGCATATGCTCAAGAGCTGAACTTCGGATATCAACTGATGTCTGTTGACATTGGAGATTTGCATCAGTAATTTGGAATCAGTCAATAGAGGATTGCAATGAAGGTTAACTGCGAAGAAAACCACTTCCATAATCAGATCAAGCGTCGTCGCGTTTTCTCAAATGATGAGATAAACGAATTATTCAGTCAGGCTTCTGAGGAAAACCTGCGAAACGACATGATGGCGCGTAAGAAAGGATATGGTTGCGGCAAGGTTGATTTGTCAGAAGCTGATTCTCAGTCTGGCGAGAAGAAAAAAACACGATTGTTGGATCAGGTCAGTGCAAATTTAAGAGCGCGGCATTACAGCAGAAAAACAGAACAGACTTACTTGGGATGGATAAAAAAGTATATACTTTTTCATGATAAACGGCACCCGAGTGAAATGGGAGAAAAAGAGATCAACAAATATTTGACTTACCTGGCATTAAAGGTGAAAGTGAGTGCGTCCACTCAAACCCAAGCGCTCAGCGCTATTCTATTTCTTTACCGTCATGTACTGAAACAGGAAATTGGAAATATCGGGGATATTATAAGAGCGCGTAAATCAAGACGATTGCCCGTTGTGATGACAAAGGAGGAAGTCAAACAGGTTATAATAAATCTTTCAGGCGAAATTTGGATAATTGTTTCGTTGATGTATGGAGCAGGGTTGCGATTGACCGAATGTTTGCGTCTTCGGGTTCAGGATATCGATTTTTCAGGGAATCAAATCATGATTCGCAGTGGTAAAGGAGATAAAGATCGTTTAACCATGCTGCTGGAGAATCTCAAGGAACCGTTGATGGATCATTTGAAAAAAGTCAGGCAGTTACATCAAAAGGACATTCAAGATGGTTGGGGAGATGTGTCTTTGCCGCATTCATTGTCACGAAAATATCCGAATGCGAGTCGAGATTGGCAATGGCAGTATGTTTTTCCTCAGGAGCACAGATGGACAAATAAGCAGACGAAAGAGCAAGGAAGACACCACATCGATGAATCGATAGTGCAGAAAGCGGTTCGGAGTGCGGTTTTCAGATCGGGAATAACAAAGCACGCGACCTGCCACACATTCAGGCATTCATTCGCAACGCATTTACTCGCCTCGGGATATGATATCAGAACTGTACAGGAATTGCTGGGTCACAAGGATGTGAAAACGACGATGGTTTACACGCACGTTTTAAACCGGGGAGGAAGGGGCGTTCAAAGCCCTTTGGATGCTTTATAACGAATTTCAATGGGTCTTATACCGACCCGGATAAGATCCGTGGAGTCAGTTGAGGATATGATGGATAACGTATTGAAAAATAATTATTTCATAGGGATAGTTAAATGAATCGATCGGGGTCTTATGCCGACACGGATTTAGAAATTAAAGGTTCTTATCCGGGATCGGTTTATGCCTTAGTTCG
>JAFGLW010000014.1 GCA_016927905.1 candidate division CSSED10-310 bacterium
ATGCGCCCGGCAGGATTTGAACCTGCGGCACCCGGATTAGGAATCCGGTGCTCTATCCCCTGAGCTACGGGCGCGACCCGAGATCGGGATTAAAATTGTATCAGAGCGTGGACCGGGTAGCCATCGATTTTCGTCCGGCCGTTCAGAAATGCCAATTCAACCAGAAACGATATGCCCGTGACGACCCCTCCGGCCGATTCCACCAGTTTGCAGGCTGCTTCCACTGTTCCGCCGGTGGCCAGCAGATCGTCCACGATCAACACCTTGTCGCCGGGCGATACAGCATCCTTGTGCATCTCGATCGTATCCGTCCCGTATTCCAGGGTATAGGTGTGACTGATGGTTTCAAAGGGCAGTTTGCCTGGTTTCCGTACAGGAACGATTCCAGCGCCCAGTTCCATTGCGATGGGAGACGCGAACAAAAATCCCCGGGCTTCGATTCCCAGAACCTTGTCGATTCCCTGGCTGCGGAACGGTTTGGTCATCTGGGAAATCACCTCGCGAAATGCAAACGGTGATATCAAAAGAGGCGTAATATCCTTGAACTGGATCCCCGGTTTGGGAAAATCCGGAATGTTGCGTATGAACGATTCGAGATTGATCAACCTGCACCTCCTTAAAAATCAAAAGACCAGATCGTATTGATTGAATGACGGTTCCAGCGGATCCACCGGGCGGGTCTCGACGGTCTCCACACGAGACGCGTCCGGACCGCGCAGCAATCCCTGGTAGAAAGATTCCAGATCTTCTGAAGATCCCCGGCCGATCACCTCAACGGTTCCGTCCGGAAGATTTCTTGCCGCCCCGGACACTCCCAGTTTCATCGCCAGTCTTCGTGTGTAATATCGGTATCCGACGCCCTGGACCCGCCCTTTGACGATGAAACGGGCGTTTTGGATGGGCGAATCGCCGGTCATATCCACAACCGGTACAGTCTTTCCACTGCTTCCCGTGCGGTTTCCGCCTGTTCGATGATTGCGTCCAGAACCCAGGTCTGAATACCCACGATGGATTTGCGCATCTTGAGAGCCAATCCGATTTCCGAAAGCGTCCCGTAACCTCCCGAAATGGCAATCAATCCGTGGCTTGCCCGGACGATGAGTACGTTTCTGGCGTGATCGAGACCGGTGGGGATGGGGATGCAGATATCCGGATTGGCATCCGAATGGCTGGTACCCGGCAGCAGTCCGATGGTCAACCCTCCGGCTTCCCTGGCGCCCCTGGCGGCGGCCGCCATGACGCCGCCCAGGCCGCCGCATATCAGCACGGCTCCCCTCAAAGCGATCTCCCTGCCGGTATCGTATGCAATTGATCCGATCGTATCGTTGCAAACGGCAGCTCCGATGACCCCGATCATCACCGCGGGTTTGTTACAATTCGATATCATCGGTCTCGGTTACAATCTCACCTTTCTCGGTTGTTCTCTTGGGCTGGATACCTTCTTTTCTCAGCGCGCCAAGCTTCTTCCGAGCCGCCATATTCTCTGGATCCCATTTCAAAACGTCCTGGTACGTATTTGCAGCTTCCTGTTTCATATTGTTCGAATTCAGGAATCCGGCGTATTGAAGGCGGAGATCAGTATTGCTGGGATCCAGTTCCAGCGCTTCCTGGAAGGTATGGTTGGCATCCGAGCGGGTGGAAGGATTTGCCGCCTGGATTTCGGCCAGTTTCACATAGAAAATGACCTGACCGGGAGACATGGTCATGGCTTTACGAATCAATTTGATGGCGCGATCGGCATCGTTCTTCTTGGAGAAAGCCAGCATTCCCGCCTGGTAATATTTCATGGCGTTGGTAGACCGTTCCTCCTTGTCGATGGTCTCGAGCATATTGTAATACACCGGGCTGTTGGGATCGAGTTTGGCAGCCTGTAAAAACAACTCCTTGGCTTTCTGAAACCGGCCGGATTTGAACTCCACCATCCCGCGGTTGAACAGCACCAAACCCTTCGATTTTTTCTCTTCTTCACTCTCCCTTGTCTGTCTTAACTCAAGCAGATATTTCCGGCGCAACTGCGGATCCGTCAGGTTGTCATAGGCCGTTTTGAGCTGGTCCCGGACGCGCACCGCCATATCAAGATATTTTTTCTCCCGCTCACTCAACCGCACGCCCTTGGGATTGATTTTCCGGATGGCCCGGACAAATGCCTTGTGTATGGCGCGCTTGTCTGCATTGGGCGGAACACCCAGCATCTCGAAGTAATTCATCTTCCGCAGTTTGAGACGGTTGGATGCCATGGTGACATTGGAGATGAACCGCCGGTAGGAGACCTTCGCTTCGACCTGGTCTTCGATGGAGATCAGCTCGTCCAGGGGACCGGTTTCGAGCAGCTTCTCCTTTTTTTCAGGCTTTTCCGGTTCCTGCAAATCCGATTTCAACCATTCTGCTGTATCGGTCAGGCTGGAATCCTGACCTGCCGATGCAGTCACCTTCTCAGCTTCCGGTTTCGCTTTCTCCTGTTCATCCGGCTGAATGTCCAGGCTTTCGAGATCATCCATCGTCAGCAGATCTTCGATGGAGGAAGTAATGGATGAGAGATCATCCAGATCGTCCGTTCCGGTACCCGCCGGCGCAGTGAGTGAAGTGGGTATTTCTTGCCAGGATCCGGTCATGAACTGCTTCAGGATGGCGATCACCTCCCCATTTTGACCGATGAGATTTTGGGCGGCGATGAGTTTGGATACCACGGCATCCAGAACGGCCCGCAGGAACGGTCTGGAATCGGGCGGCTTGACATCGGGGGATTTCGAAGACAGCACGTTTTTGTTTATCAGGCCGATGATGGTATCCATAGTTACGGTGTGGGGCAGATCGAGTTTGTATAAGTAATTGCGAACGCTGATCCCCGGGCTGTAACCCGCCAGAATCTTGATCTCCTCAATCGACAGCGATTCGGTGACATCTTGATACGCGGCGGGTGTCGTCCAGAACAGTCGCGAATCGAAATCCTCGATCAGCTGGTGATATTCAGTCAATTTCGTAATATCCGGTATCGTTCCGGATATCCAGTCCCGGAACGCCAGA
Source organism: candidate division CSSED10-310 bacterium (assembly GCA_016927905.1). Lineage (GTDB taxonomy): Bacteria > CSSED10-310 > CSSED10-310 > CSSED10-310 > JAFGJC01 > JAFGLW01. The sequence continues at coordinate 3,025 of JAFGLW010000014.1, forward strand.
TCGAACTGAATGAGATCTTCGGGGATGTCCGATGTGAACCGGAATGTACCCTTCTCCATGACCAGAACCCGGAACAGCATTGTTTCAGCCTGATGATATCTGACCTGCTGGAGTTGTTCCCTGTTGGCGATATCCGATTGTTCCAGCACATTTTCCGGATTCGTTTCAAAATCGGGATTACCCTGAATCGATTCCGCCTGGTCCGAAGTGATCAGATTCTTGAGCGACAGGATTTCCAGGACGGTCGGCGGGGGTTGGGTTGAGGTGATTCCGATGATTTTCCCATCGGAGTACGTGATGAGGTGTTGATATTTTTCATCCGTGATTTCCAGGGTTCCGGAGCCTTTTTTCAAGACACATAATCCCAGAATCTCCGAAAGCGTCAGTGCACCGGATTCACCTGTGAAAGCCATGTCAACCACCTTTCTTTCCGGGCTTTTCGTCTTCCGGTTGGTGCAGACGAAACATGGAATCGGGGCGAGAGGATTTGAACCTCCGACTTCCTGCTCCCGAAGCAGGCGCGCTACCAGGCTGCGCTACGCCCCGCACGGACCTTCACGGCCAGATTAAGATATCTTAAAGGAGCGGATCAATTCAAGCATTATATGAAGAAACCTCCGATTTACCCATTCGGTTCAATCCCAATGCGCCCGCTATGCCGATCCCGAAACTCAACAGGTTCAGAATCACCTCCGGGATGTTTCCGGGAAAGCGGTTGGGAGCGGTGGCGACACGGATATCGTGTTTTTCGGCGACTTTTTCCTGGAATTCCATCGTTAAGCCGTTCAGGTTCGGCTGGATATCGTAATCCTTGAACGGCCACAGCACCCAGAACGAACCGATGATCAAGCCGATCAGGAACGCCAGGGTTGCCGTCCGGTATCGAACGAGCAGGTATTTCAGCAACCGTGCAAACAAAATCAGGCCGGCCAGGCATCCGACAGCGAAAGTGCCCAGCCAGATCCAGGCGGGCAGATCGATTCTGCCGGAGGCCAATGCGATCTGAATCTGCTGGAGTTTCCGCAGAACATTCTGGTATTGACCCATTACCAGCATGACGAACGATCCGCTTATCCCCGGGAGAATCATGGCCGAGATGGCAATGGCTCCCGTAGTGAAACACCACAGAAGATTATCCCCGGAGGAGCTGAATTTGCCGAATGAGAACGATACCGAGACGGTCAGAATGATTCCCGGCAATATCCATAAAAGAGCTCCGATTGACCTGGGACGATCCATCATCCGCCAGGGCACGGCGATTGAAGGGATGATGAGTCCCAGGAAAAACGACAGGGTAATCGCGGGATGTGTTGACAGGAGCCAGTCGATGAGAAAGGACAGAGCCAGTATCGCAGCGATGCTGCCGGCTGCCAGACAGGCCAGGAACCATGCGTCCAGTTTCCGGAGCAATTCCATGAAACCGGAACGGGATTTTCTGTCGAACCGGTTCCGGATCAGTGACACGAGTGTTTTGAGAGCTCCGATATCCATTGCGTGAAGCGCATCGAGTATTCGTTCATATATCCCGAGAATCAGAGCGAAGGTGCCGCCGCTGACGCCGGGTATGATGTTGGCCACGCCCAGCAAGGTCCCCTTGAAAAGGGTCAGTGCCGAGAAGGTCCAGCCAGTGTTCATATTCCGCCTGCTAGTCCCCATTTCTTCCTCCCGAATGGCCCGGATCGGCCGGCCAGCCGTATTTCCCGACCAGATCGACGAATCGGCACCGGTCATGCTCCTGAATGGTCAGATTACTCCCGTCTCGAATAACCGATGTGATAACCTGGGTGTCGCGGCTGCCTATGGGCACGACCATCCGCCCGCCATCTGTCAACTGCCCGATGAGTTTCGGGGGGATGACCTGTGTTCCGGCGGAGACGACGATGCGGTCGAATGGAGCCGAATCCGGCCAGCCCCGCGAGCCGTCTCCCGTTTTCATGCGGATGGAATAATACCCTAGGTGTTCCAATATCTTCCGTGCTTTTCGAGCCAGGTTAACGATGGTTTCGATGCTGAAAACCTTTCCTGCAAGCTCAGCCAGAATGGCCGCCTGATAACCCGTCCCGGTACCGATTTCCAGTATCCGGCTGCCGGGTCTGATATCCAGCAGTTCCGTCATTCCGGCAACAGTCGAAGGATGTGAAATGGTCTGACCATTTCCGATGGGCAGCGGTTGATCCTGATAGGCGCGGTCACGCAATGCCTCGTCAAGAAACAGATGACGGGGGACCTTTAAAAATGCCTGGATGACCGACGGGTTGCAGAGAACACCCCGGGATACCAAATCAGCCACCATGGTCTCCCGGGCCGTCCTGAACCTGTACTCTTCTTTCCCGTTCATGGATGGTGCGGCATACCGGTTATAAATAAAAAATGGTCGGGGCGAGAGGATTCGAACCTCCGACCACTTGCACCCCATGCAAGTGCGCTACCAGGCTGCGCTACGCCCCGA
>JAFGLW010000015.1 GCA_016927905.1 candidate division CSSED10-310 bacterium
CGCAGCGAGTGTGAGAAATCTTTCACCATTACAATGCACCAACTGTCATTTCGAACCGAGCACAGCGAGTGTGAGAAATCTTTCACCTGTCAAACCCGGTAAGATTTCTCGTCGCAGGCTCCTCGAAATGACACCAGGAACCAGTCACCAGCCACTTCCCCAGCAACCAGCCACTTCCCCAGCAACCAGCCACTTCCCTTCGCACCGCCGGCGCCGGTCAGCTTCACCCATTGACCGAACAGGCGGGGCGCGTCTTGAGTCTCAGCGGTTCGTCGGCTTCCATGTGGCACTTCTTGTATTTTTTCCCGCTGCCGCACCAGCATGGATCGTTCCGATGCAGCCAGATGTCGCGTTTAGGATCGTTCGATTTCGATATCCATTTCCTGAAAATATTCGCACCATCATATCCTGAAAAAACCTTTTTTCAAACCGGCGCAACCATAACGCCCTTTCCGCCGCAATGCAAGAGAGGGAAACAATATGATTGTCATTCTAAGCGCACGCGAAGAATCTCAGACTCTTTAACGAAATCCATTTCCGGAAGATTCTTCGTCGCTCCGCCTCGGTGACCGAGCCTGCCGCCTTTCGCCTGCATGATCAATTTACGAAATGAGGGTTTGTGATGGAATCGAAAAACGATAAAAGAAGTCAACTGGAGGGCAAGGGGATCATCTTCATCTGGGGAACCATCTATGATGCACTGGCGGAATCCGTTTGCAGGGAAATCATCGAAGCCAACATGGAAAGCCGGGTCGGATGCATCCAGATGCTGATCAATTCCGGAGGCGGATCCTGCCAGGCCGGATTCTCCATCATCGACATGATGGAATGGTCCCGGATCCTCATCTGCACCGCAGGTTTCGGTATTGTGGGCTCGATGGCGACCCTTATTTTCATCGCCGGTGAGAAAGGCCGTCGAGTGATCAAGCCCGGCACCGCCCAGGGAATGGCTGGCTTTGATATCCACCCGGATCAACCCGCCCGATGAAGAGATCATCCGCATCTACGGATACCGGTGGAATGACGATTTCCGGGAGGTGAACGCAAATCCTGTAATGATGCTGCACTGTTAAGGACATCGAGTTTTTTCAATGAACCATCTATTATTTCGTTTGGAAACCCGAGGGTGCGTTTCGTTGATTTCCTTTAATTCCTCCGGATTGTTATCATCCTCCGCCCAATTCCTGGGATTGTCTTCGATGTATCTCCGGATTCGCTTCAATTCGGTTTCATTTCGGATTATATGGTCATGGAACCGCAATGGCCATAATCGTTTCCTTAATAGCGGCCAGTCATTATTTTTCACGTGATACGCATATTCGTTTTGTTTCAGGGATTTGAATGTTCCGATTATGTCGTACAACGCCGTAGGGATGGGTCTTGTGCCCATCCTCCCGGTCGCGGCACCAACCATGCCAATCTTCCCGGATGCGTCAATGACATTTCCCGATGTTATTGCACGGGTTTTATCACCATCAATGGAACCAATTTCCAACGTTCCATTTCCATCATTGAGGACGGGCACATTGCGTGCATCCACATTATTATGGCCCGTCTCAAGGGATTCACCATGTTTATTGAGAACGGGCACAAGACCCGTCCTGACTACAATCCGCGCTTGAAAAGCAAAAAACCGATGGCGGCGCAGAGGATCAACATACCGGTCCAGCCCATCGCCGGCACCGTGATCTGACCATACACCTTGATCGTTTCCGGATCCTGATACGTGATCGTGCTGTACGTCATGTACAGGCTGGTATCGACAGTGCCCGGCTCGAATACCGTGCCCGGCGTAAACGCCATCTTGCCCACGAATCCTGCAAAACCGCTCAGGTCTGCGAACTCACTACAGATGACCGTCCCCGGAGGATCCTCGTACAACTCGTACAACTTGTGGTCCGTATAAGTCCCATCGGTGGCCGTGACGAACACATCCCCGTCCGGATCGACCGCCAGGCCGAACCCGCCCGGAAGGTCCTCGTCATCATCAAAATAGACTGACCAGGTGTCCAGTACCCCGTTGCCGTCGTCTTCCAGAAGATAAACACTGCCCCCGCTGTCGACGACGAAAATCTCATTTGTGTTCGATCCGTTGAAATCCAGGCACCCCGCCCAGACCCAGTCGGCCGACGCCGCATCGAAATAGTTCTGCACTTCGTTCGAATCCATAAAATCACCATCGTCGTTGGAATCGAAACACCGGTACACCATCACGCTCCCGGCCGAACCGGCGGCATTGGTCACGTACAGTTCCGTCTGAGGCGAATCCGGGTCGATGATGATGTCTTCGGCATAAATGATGTCGTCGAACAGCGTCACCATCACCGTTTCGCCGGGATCGTTGAAATCCCCGTCGCTGTTGTTGTCCGCCGCCCGCCAGACACACCCGCTCATGTCGAACGCCTGCGACAGGTCCGGCTGGTTGTCGGCGATGTAGAACACGCCGACGGTTTTGTCGATCGCCACGCCTGTCGCCGAGTTGATCTGATACGCATCGGAGTTGTGGTCCGCAGAATCGTATAATTTCGTATGCATTCCCGTCGCCGGATCGTACGCCCAGATCGTACCGCTCAATCCCCGGGATCCCTTGCCGCCCGGCAGCGGCATGCGATCGGTCGAACTGGTCGATCCGTAATACAAAACACCGGCGGAATCCGTGACGAAAATTCCACTGACCGGCCGACCCATTTCCAACCATGTCTCCCCGTATCCGGGCGGAACCGCTTCCACCGATGCACAGAAATACATTAATCCAAGCGCCAATCTCATCATCCGTTTCATCCGCTGTATCCCCTTTCCTGTATTGGTCGAAAAAACGCGGTCAATTTCGATATCCGAATTCAACTCGGTCGATTCCGCTCATCAACAAAAACTCCTCACTGATCAAAGCAGCCCAGAACGCAAGCCCGTGAGCTTCCCCCGGCACGTCCGGCCAGAGAAAATCGAAAATATTCATTATCGTGACGCCCGATTCGATTCGGGCGAACACTCCGTCGAATCCATGCACCCAGCCCGGCCAGAAAAAGTATTCTCCGAATACATCCAGCAGGATCACGATCCAGGTCTCCGGTTCGGTCCCGGATCCGTTCTGTATTTCCAGATCCAGAACGAACAAATCGAACGGTTCGAAGATTGATTGGGTCAATTGCAGATCGACTGAAAAACCTGTTGGAAACGGCGTGGGAGTCTGAGTCGGAACCGGTGTCGGGGTCGTGAGTTCCTCCGAGTGCACGGCCGCGACGGCATCCAGATCGAATCCTCCGGTTTCGGCGGACGGCCAGCCCGGGTCATAAATTTCATCCCCGTCATCGTCGAACGCCGCATTCGGCGGCTCATCGGTATCAACGATCCGGACATACCGCACCCATTCCAGGCCGACATCCTCGAAATCGAACGCATCGCCGCCTGCGGTTTCCGGATCCGTCGGATCGATCCCGTTTTCCGGGTGGGACAGGACCGGCCGGACACCGGCGAAACCACTCCAGTTGGCGGGATTGTTGACCGGTTCGCCGTCCGGATCATAATCGTTCGGAAACCGCAGAAAATTCTCCCCGTCCTGGCTGACTTCCACAAACGCCGCCTCCACATAGACGTTCTGCGGCGATCCGCCGGCGTAAAACGGGTTCTCGAAGACGATCAGGTCCGGTCCCGGGCCGTTCCGGGCAATATTATCGGTGAATTCGAGTATGATCGAGCCGCCATCTCCCAGAGATAGGACATCCGTCGAACCGGCTCCTTCCCCTCCGCCCTGCGGCGGCCCCATCACGATCTCCGGGAACTGACCCTGCCCGAATCCGGAACCTGTTCCATACGAGACCTCAACAACAGCGTCGACGAATGGATCGGCCACCGCGGGAATTCCCAAACCGGTCAGGATGACGATCAGGAAAAACAAAACAAGGTGCTTCACATTAGAATCCTCCATCAAGAACAAACGCCAGTGCATCCGGTCCGTCCCCCATTTCAACGGATCGAATCAACATGTCGTTTTGGCTTGGATCGAGCAGATAGAGCATGTCGTGGTTGAATTCAAGCGTCCACACCAGCCCGTCCGGCCCCTGATCCAGACCCGATACGAAATTCAGACCGTGACCGGCAGTCGGGAGCATGACCGGATCGAGCAGCTGCAGCGTACCCAGATCAATCCGTCCGACCACACCATCTCGAGCGCTGGCCAGGTACGCCCGTTCCGGACCGAACGCCATCTCGAAAGGTGCATCCTCCACCGGGATACATCCGATCGGCAACTGACTGATCAGAGACCATCGGCAGATACTGCCGTTTCCGGTGAATCCCTGTCCCACCACATAATCACCGGCGCTGACAATCCATAATAGATCGGGCCAGCGCGGTTCATGATAAATCCCGAGCGTATTCCGGCCGCCGGTTTCAAACCAACCGGTCACCTGCATCGTGTCCGTATCAATCCTGCAGACAATTCCTGGACCACCAGAGGTAAACGACTCGTCCTGATTCGCGCATGCCACATAAGCTGTCCTTCCGATAATGGTGATGCCTGCGGGCCTTGCCCAAGTCTGCGACACACCGGGATCCCGCGGGAGATCCACCGGCAGGTCGATCTCGCGAATGACTGAACCGGATGCGAGATCAACTGTCGAAACTGTATTCGAAACATAATTAGTGACCCAGAAAACATTTGGATCGGAAAACGCCATCATCATTGGATTCCTGCCTGGACCCACCGATATCTCCCGGAGCAATCCATAGGTGGTCGCGTTATATTCACCGATTGAATGAGAAAGGCTGTTCACCACATAGAATCTGTCTCCATGAACCGTTATCTGACAGGGAGAATATTCCGTGAACGTGACGGTTTTTTCGACCGAATAATCGGTTCCGTCTACCGTCCACAGATCCCGACCCAGCCCCATGGCGATCAAGGCCTTGAAATCCGCAGGAGTTGGAACCGGCGTCGGCGTTCCGGTGAAACCCGGCGTCGGCGTTCCATCCGGAAGCTCCGACCACCCGAACGAATATTCAGCAACGTTACTCAGAATCTGATCCGACCGGGTGATCAACGCCAGAAACAATGCACCATCGAACTCCCCGGTCCCGTCAGGCCAGGTAAATTCGGGAATCACGATCCGGATGGATTGACTGAACTCCGGTATGGATATGGTCTCCCGATCCACCGCACCGGGATACCGGCACCAGGACGGATAAAACCAGTAATCCCCCGACCCCGTCGACAGTGCGACATACAGATGCCCATCGATCACTGCAGGCCCGTCATTACAGATTACCAGATCCAACCCGCACGTCATGCCAGGCGTGAATAGGATTCCCGGCATCTGAAGATCCATGTGGATTTCCCGGGCAGAAACCGAAAAGAACCACCCTGTGAGCCAGGTTAATATCATGACAAGTAATGTTTTCATCTTTTTATACCTCCCGGTCGGCATCCGGTCACTGTAGTATTCCATCTCATCTCGAAAACCTTAAACTGACATAAAAAGACCGGCCCGGCAGCGGGAATCCCGCCACATCCACGATTTCGCTGTCCGTCAGATTTTTAATCTCAAACCCGATCTGGACGAAATCGTTCCACCGATATCCCGCGCCGGCATTGACCGTGTTCCGGTCTTCGAGTTCCAAAGAATTGGCGCGTGTCAGATAATTTCCGCTTACATAACGCCACTCGCCGAAAACGGTCAGTTCTTCTCCGTCCCATGCCAGCCGCGAGCTGAAATCGTGTTCCGGGCAGCCGGGTATTCTCTTGTTGCGGTAATTGCGGTCGTCGGACCGATCCACGGCGTCCAGGCGGGTGTAGGATCCGGACAGATTGAACGCTTTCCATAAATTGAGTTTTCCGTCCAGCTCCAGGCCACGAGACCGAGACTTGCCGATATTGTATGGCTGATACCGAAAACCGGATACAAGTTCATATCGGATCAGGTTGTCCATCACGTTCTGGAATGCTGAAATTTCAAACCGGAACCGTCGTTTTTCAATGGAAATTCCCGCATCATAGCTGCATCCCGTCTCCGGTTCGAGGTCAGGGTTTCCAGAAATGAATCCCGTATTCAGGTAGAGTTCATTGAACGAGGGAGCCCGAAATGCACCCCCGACATTGGTTTTGAAGGACAGACCCGGTGAAAAAAACCAAAGCACACCGATCTTAGGGCTTAACCGGTCTCCGACATGTGAAATATCGTCATATCGCAAGATAGACGTCAACCATACTGAATTCCGGAGAATCTCCCAGTCATGTTTACCCGTCACGCCAAACTGACCGCGTTCCGGAGATTCGAAATCGTGATCCGTGAGTTTCTGATGACTCCAATTCACAGAAACCGAACCGGTTCCCCTGGAATGGGTAAACCGGTATCCCAGCCCAGTCTCCAGCATCAGCGAACGCTGGTGCGTGAACACAGGAACGCCGGTCTGTTCACCCATGGGATCCGAAAAATCCAACCCGGTCCGAAGGATTCCGATCTCGCCGAACAGCCCGTTCGACTGATCCGGACTCCGGTTTCTCTCAAACCGGATGTTTGCACTCATCCGCCGGTCCGCCTGCCGGGCATGTGCCGATGGAAAGGTGATGATTCCTGGAATCCCCTTCTCTGAACGGAAGGCTTCCATCGTGCCGTTGAATTTCCATTTCCCGGAACCGGCCAGTCGCCACCAGCCCTTCCCGGACAGTGAATCAAAGTCATTGTTGGTACGCACGTCTGCATAGTCATCGCCGGAATAGAGTTCCGTGCCATTGTTGTTCGTAAAATCAAAATCGCCGTTGCTGCGCTGGTAATGACCGTTGAAACCGTATTCGAGATCAGCCAGCCGGTGATCGAATCCGGCTGAACTTGCCAGGGTGTTGAAGGATCCGCAGGTTAAGGCCGCATTAAACCGGGGTCTTGTTACACGAGATTCCCGGGAAACCAGGTTTATGACTCCCCCCATGGCACCGTCTCCGAACACCGCGGAATCGGCTCCCCGGAGAATCTCGATTTTCTCGATATTTGCCAGGGAAACCGTCGACAGATCCACGCCGCTTCCGGATGCTGTGTTCAGACGTACGCCATTCAGGAGAACCAGGACCTGATTTGCGGAGGCACCACGGATTGATACGGTCGACAGTTTCCCCAGACCGCCGAAATCCCGGATCGAAACGCCGACCGATCGGCTGAGTATTTCCGGTAGAGTCTGAAAACGTGGTTCTTCCGGATCCAACCGGATAACCGTCACGAATGCCGGCAATTCGTCCAGGGAATGCGGATCGACCCGCTCCTTTACCACAACCGTTGTGGAATATACGGGCCGGCCGCTTTGGGTTTCAAATTCAATTGGGAACGAATTCCGAGCGTCCTGAGCCCTCAAAACCTGCGCAGAAACTGTCGCCAGAATGACCGCTGCAACCAGCCGTTGAATATCCATACTCGGTTCAACGGGGGTTATAAAAACAAAAACCGGCCGGGGCCGGTTCCTGTTACACCGAAACGCCCCACCCCACGAGGAACATTCCGGTGGTACTGGGCGGGGTATCCTGGCTTCCGGATCATCCTACTTCCTGAACCTTCCCGCTGGATGCGGTGGTTTTGGAATTATCATTCCACTCAGGGTTCGTACCCGGTAACAGTTGCGGGTCAGCGCTGGAATTTCACCGGCTTCCCCCGGCGGGCAACCTGCCCGTGAGCCAGTACATCACTCTCGATCCTTGTCTAGCAATTTCCTGCGCAGATGTCAAGAATATCGGGGAAACCCCATGACTTTGTCCCCGGTTTTTAATATACTGAGTGTAGAACTGTCCGGCTGTGATTCCAACATGAAATTCCGAAAGGAGATTTGATGGGAACAACGATGCTGATCCTCTCGATCATAATGATACCCGCTGTACCGGTTTCTGCTGGCGGACTGGATGATTTCCTGGGCGGAGTGTTCAAATCCGTCGCGGGAGGGGAATTGTCGGAAGATACGATCGTGAAAGGCCTGATCGAAGCACTCACGGCGGGAACGGATCAGGCGGTGACGACCGTGTCGAAAGAAAACGGTTTCTTTCTGGATTCCCAGATACGGATTCCACTGCCGAAAGAAGTATCACAGCTGGAACAGATCATCCGCCTGACCGGCAACGGTCCGAAGCTGGATGAATTCATCCTGAGCATGAACCGGGCGGCGGAAGCGGCCGCACCTCAGGCCAAGACACTATTTCTGGATGCTTTGAAACAGATGACCTTTTCGGATGCGCGCAAAATACTCAAGGGCCGCGACACGGAAGCAACTGATTTTTTCCGGGAGAAAACTTACCAGACCCTGTACGACCTGTTTCAGCCCAAAGTCATCGAGACAATGGCCAGGGTGGGTGTCACACGTCAGTACCGGGAGCTGTCCGGATTGGTGAATACGCTTCCGGGGGCCGGCGGTATCCTGCCCGATATCGATGACTATGTCACCCGGGGAGCTCTGGACGGGGTGTTTCATTATGTCGCCAAGGAAGAAAGGAAGATCCGTGAGGACCCCGCCGCCCGGACCACCGATCTTCTTAAAAAGGTATTCGGCAGCCTGGACGACAAATAGGCAGGAGTGCTACGACCAGAGACCATGGGAGCAGTAGCACCGGTCACATACGGGCAGTCGACCGTTTTCGATCACCCGCTTTCTTAAAAACCGGTACTGGTCTCCGTTCCATATCTCTTCAAAAGAATGTGAAAATATGTTCCCCATGGGATGAAAATAACATATGTTGGACGGCATCACGTTCCCGTCCGGATAAACAAACGCCGTTTTCCAGAACATCCGGCAGGGATCCGCTCGCCTTCCTTTCCGTTCCAGATAGTACTCGCGGTACCCGCGTGAATCGAGATCCGGTGTGATTTCACAGGTTGCACCCGGAACGGATTTCAAGCGGAGTTTAATCCGTCGGATCTCCTCGACCAGGGCCGTAATGTTTATGTCCTCGTACCGGAGTCCTTCCCCCCATGTCCAGTGAACACGGTCGAAATCATCCCGGACTGCCGAATTGTGAGCGCTGAGCAACTCCATGGGAATACTGACCATATGCTTGAGATGTATCCGGGTCAAGCCCAGGGAAATCAGCCATTCAACCGTTTGCAGCAGCGCAAGCTGATTCTGGGGTGTTATCGTGATACATGCAGTGATTGCAGGCGGATCACATCGACGGGATCGGCATACCGACAGAAATTTCACCAGCGATGTTTCAAGCTTCTGAAATGCCCCGGCGCCGCGGATCGAGTCGTGAGTCTCCCCATATCCGTCCACCGACAGGTAGATGTGGCACAGACCGCTGTTCAGGAGCGCTTGGGCATGTTCACCCAGAAAATGACCATTGGTCAGAAGTCCAGCATACATGTGCTGGTCCCGTACCAGTATCCGAACGAATTCGGACAGATCCGGCACCAGAAGGGGTTCGCCGCCGCTGATCAGGATGACAGGCCGGAAACTGGCCAGCCTGCGGGCGATCAACCGCATGTCCGGCAGCGTCATCTCCCGGTCAAAATGGGTGCCCTCCGGCATTCGCTCCGGATATTGCAAATTCTGCTTCAATCCACATGTCAAGCAGTTCAGATTGCATTTCAGCGTGGGAGACACCGCCACCGTCGTCGGCAGAAAACTGAATCCGCCACCAAACATGGAATCGATCTTCAATCCGGAGACGAATCGCCGGATTCGGTTCCGGACCAGAACCGGATGCCGGAGTGCCCGGCGAAATTGGTCACACCTGCTTGAAAACCCCATGAATCGATCCCATTGCCGGGAATTCCACTTCTTTGCGGCAACGATTTGCATGATTCCATACCGCGCCCCGGGATGCAACTCTGCCCATCAATTAATTGTTGCCCGTCATCATCACGCCTGCCGGCCCCGCACCTGTTTCCGATCCGGGAATAACAAATCGTCTTATTTCAACATTTCCGCGATCTCGTGATGTTTTTCTTTTTTGGCGACATCAATTGGTAAATGGGTGTTGAACGCAAGTTTCTTGTCTGCATCGTGATCGAGCATGAACTGGACCACATCCTCATACCCTTTCATAGCGGCATAGTACAGACAGGTCATCCCCTCCTTCTGGGTTGCATTTATATCCGCGCCATGTTCGATCAGGGCTTTGAATGTATCGAATTCCTCATTGATCAGGGCGAGGAATGTCAGCGGCCAGCCGTCCGGATTTTTCTGGTTTACGTCGATGCCTTTCTTGATCAGCGCCAGGGTAACTCCCGGCATGTTCCGGTAAACCGAGACCATTGCCGGAGTCCAGCCGGTATTGGCGACGATGTCGGGATCGACGTCCATAGCGATGAGCTTCATGGCCAGATCCTTGTTGCGCTTGTCGATCACCGTGTACAGGAGAGCTGATTCATCGGCAGTTTCCCGGACATCGACACCGGCATCGATCAACAGCTCGACAATCTTCCACAACTCGTTGCGGCAGGCGATCACCAGAGCATGGTCGCCAGTCCGCGATCTGGCCCGGATGTCCGCTCCTTTCATGATCAAAATTTCCGCCAGATCGGTATTTTTTTTATCCAGAGCTCCCATTAGCGGTGTAAAACCACTATTCGGCGTCCTATTGATGTCGGAACCCCGCTCGATCAGTTTTCTGGCAAGATCCATGCGGTTGTAGGAAATAGCATAAGCCAGGGCCGGATATCCGTTGCCCATGGTTTTGTTCACATCCGCTTCATTTCCCACAAGAAAATCGGCGACATCCATACGGTCTTTGTATATTGCCGTGAATATCGGCTGGTTATAGGTTACATCCAAACAGCTATCCATCATGACGTATGCGATCCGATCCCTCAGATAATCGTGGATATCCCGATCCGCCGCATAATCCTTCATAGCCTCCAAGTAAAGGTTCAGAGCCTGGTCGATGTTCCCGGTGACATGATTATGGTGCTCGGCCTGGATCAGTTTGTCCTTGAACGGTCCGGTGAAAGCCCTGAGTTCCGCTTTAATGGTGACCCAGGGTCGTGCCTGCCAGGACAGATAACAGGGACCGAATTCCCGGTCGGTCATGATTTCCGCATCCAGCGACGTCACCATCGTGGAGGCCCGGTCATAATGACCGCACCAGGCCGTGACCAGTGCTTTCAGGGTCTGAATACACAGACGGTCCTGACCGGTCCAGACCGGTTCCTTCAACATGGAATCGAACATCCGCATCAGATTCTCTTCGACACCCGGATTCCGGAATACCTGCCTCCAGGCATTCCGCTCCGATTCATCTGCCACGGTGATCAGCGATTTCAGATACTGAATCGGCAGGAAGGTATCGAATCTCCCGGAGTTCAGGCATTCCTCACCATACCGGATCAATTCCGAATGGGAACCGCCCCACCGGGGTCTCAGGGAATGCCGGTAATTTGCGAATGCTCTCGACGGATCAGTTCGAACCCGCATCGCACGGTCCAACCATAAGCGTTCCAGCGTTTGAGGTTCAAATCCATCCTCCGTTTGAAAATTTTCCATCTCCGCGTGACCCGCCATCGCAATCCCGATCATTGATGTCGCCGGTTCGGGATATGCAGGACGCAGGTTCCAGGCTTCCCTGAATTTCGCTCGAGCTGAGATCAGATTTTTCTCGAAAATCTCCCACCTTTCCTTCGCCACGTCCCGGGCGAACTGATGTCCCCTAGCATCCCATCCAGCCCGGAAATCTTTCGTCCCGTCAATCATGAGAACCAGCCAGGGATCGACTTGCTTTGCAGCTGTTAATTTACCGGCGACATCAGCCCAGCGGGAGTTCCGGTAGCTCACTTTCGTGTGATCCATTAAAACCTCGTACGCAACGGGTGATTCATCTTCCCGGAATTCACCCTCTAAAATCGTGTCAACATACCGGTCGATAGCGTTCTTCTCGCAGTCCCAGATTTCGGTCATACCCCGGGACCCGCTCTTTATCAGACTCTCGGCGAGATACAGGTTGAAATAGAACTTCTGGATATTCGGATATTTGCGGCTCTTCTCGATATGATCCCGTGCTAACCGAAGGCTCTCGATCGCCCGGGAATAGTCATGCCGGTGAAAAAAAGCGATTCCCAGCCAGCCGGTAACCAGCGGATCGGTGCATCCCGAACCGACCAGCCGGTTTCCTTCCGAAATCAACTCGTCAAGATTGGGATATCCGGCATGTCTGGTTTCGAATCGGCAGCATCGATCCAGAAAATCATGTGCAGCCGATTTCATTTCGCCGGACGAAGCGGTTCGCTTATCGAATGTATCCACCACATGACGCGTCAGCCACCGATTCATGTGGGCCATGAAATCCCGTTCGGTTTTGAATCCGGTGATTGGAGCTTCCCCGGCGCATCCATACGGCGCAATCCATAAAAAGAGTATGGTCAGGCACATGATCGCCATCCACTCCATGACGGTTCTCAATTTTCCTGTTCTCACGAAATTTCCCCCTTGTTCCTGACGCGAAACGGTATGTTGCTGTTTATCTGAAGCTGATTATTGCTTGTTGATTTGAACCTGCAGCTTGAAACAGTGCGATCCCGCCGGGTGCGCCCAGATCCCGCCGCGAAACCGGTTGTAATGCTGGGATATGCTGTCCATTTTCACCTCTCTCGAGAACTCGGCGCACAGCTCGAATGAGGCTTCCCCGGTGGTCCGGTATCCATACTGCTTGCGGGTGACGGGGTCCTGCACGGTGATCTGGAGATCCGGTTCAACCCGGAGCGTTTCCAGGTCATCAGGCAGCGCGTCGTGACGTGACCAGTAGGCGTCGACGGCCCGGGCGATGGACTGGAGATCTTGAACCCGCTCCTCGTCCAGACGGATCCGGCGTTGTTTTTCCGGAGAACCGATCAGCGCTACCGCGCCGATGACCGTCGCGACGACCATCATGATTGCCGCAGCAGCAAAAATCCTGGGGATGTTCATTCCGTAATCCGCTCATCCTGACGCAGATCCCAGAAATAATAGCCGAACACCGATCCGGCGATCACGCCGACCGTCAGGACCTTCAAGGTGAATCTCAGGGTCATCTCCCCCCCCAGCAGGTTGAACACCAGACTGGTCAGATCACCGATCACAAAACCGGCCGCGATGAACAGCATGACGTAGGTCAGCCATTTGCGGATTTTGGAACTGCGTTTGACGGGATCCCGGGCAATTGCCCGGTTGATCCGGATGGATACCGTCAGGAATATGGGAAATGATATGATAATGTAAGCGGCCGCCCAGCGCAGCCTTTCGGTCACCCAGGAACCGACGACCGCCGGATCCGTGGGGTCCGGGAAGGCCCGATCGATAAAATGGAAGATCAGGTTGCCCAGATTTGTGGCGGCAATGGTCAGCGTCGTGAACATGATCAGGTAAAGAAACGCCTCCCGGGCGGAAACATAGGGCTGGGGCCGGGGCACCGGAACGGGGAAATCCAACTGGGCGAACGCGTTCAATGCGTTTCGGATCTGATCCTCCGGCCAGCCGGCCTCCGCCAATGCACTTCGCACCTCGACCCGGGATAATCCCCTGGCCAGTGCTTCTTTTACAAATGTCCGCAGTTCTTCGTTCAACGCCATGCCGAACTCCATTCGTTCAGGTTAAAATACGTCAATTACTCCGGATAGTACCGATCTTTGCCCTCTCTTTCAATCCCGAGACCCGGTCAATAAATGGTGTGACGAAGGAGGATGATTTATTTGAAACGGGTGAATCCTTCCATTAGACTCGGATTCCACCATGATGGAGCCCGACCGGTCCAAAATACACGTTCCTTCGGATTCCGATTTGACCGCCGCCCGGCCCAAACCTTTCCGGGCGGCCCTGATCTTCCTGGTTCTGGCAATCATCGGAACCCTGCCGCTCATCTGGCAGTTGAACGATATCGCGGTGGGTGATGACAACGACGGACCGCCGTTTATCTGGAATCTGTGGTGGTTCGACAAATCGCTGACCGATCTGCATTCCGATCCCTATGACTGTCCTTGGGTGTTCCATCCTGCCGGTACCGCGCTTACATTCCATACCTTCATGCCGGCCATGAACCTGCTGGCACTGCCTGTCGTCCGGCTTTTCGGTCTGATCCCCGCCCACAATCTGTTGTGCATGGCGGGTTTTTTCCTCTGCGGATTCAACACCTATCTGCTGTGTTATTATCTGACCCGGGACCGGGCGGCATCTTTTGTGGCCGGATTCGCATTCGCCTGTTCCCCGTTCCACTACTCCAAAACAGCGGGATTTTTCAATTTCTTCCACATGGAATGGATACCGCTGTTCTGCCTGGGACTTTGGTTGTGGCTGGATCGAGGGGAAAAAAGATGGTTCTGGACTGCTTTGGCGGGAGCGGTTCTGACCGTTTACACAGAATACAATCAGTTTGTCTTCATAATCCTGTGGGCAGCCATGTATCTCGTATTCCGCATGATCGAAAAACCCCTCCGATCCGGCCGCCTCATCATACGCAGCCTGGCACTTGGCCTGGCTGTCGCGGCCGCCATGAGCCCCATCGTCATCAAGGCGCTGGTCGAATTGAAGCACGAGGATTTCATATCCGCGCCGCTTGAGTTTTCGGACAGGGCATCCCCCGATCTGCTCGATTACCTTCTCCCCCCGCGTCTCCACCCGGTCCTTGGCAAATTCTATTCCCTAACCGGCATCTCGGAATCCCCGGATCTCGCCGAGTATACCCTGACACCCGGTATCGTACCCCTTATCGCCATTGCATGGTTCGTGTTCTTTCCACGCAAATCCAGATCCCAATGGTTCTGGATCGCGGCCACCGCCCTGTTCTTCATGTTGTCTCTCGGGCCTTATCTTCACCTGGGCGGTCACTCCCGGTTTCAAGTCGGCGGCCTGGAGTTCCGCGTCCCGCTTCCCTATATGTGGTTTCATTCTATCCCCATCGTGAAAAGCGCCCGGATTTCAGCCCGGTTTCACACCATGACAACCCTGGGCATCGCTGTAATCATGGGTTATGTCGTCGCCCTCATCAGACGTCAGGAACGCTGGAACCGAGCGGTGCACAAAGCGGCCGGAATCGCCATTCTGACAATTTTTGTTTTTGAATACCTACATGTTCCGCTGCCCGTCACAACCGACCTGGACGCACCGGCCGTTTACCGGGTCGCCGGTGATATTCCCGGTGATTTTGCGCTGCTCAATGTCCCGATCTCATTGCGGAATGGCCTGCTTGTCTATGCCGACAATGCCACCAGGACCCTGTTTTTCCAGACCGTTCATCATAAACGGATCTTCGGAGGCTACCTGTCCAGAGTTCCCGGCGGAATCATGGAATACTCCCGCAATTTCCCCGGTATCCGGTGCCTGATCGCCGCACAGAACGGATTCGCAGTGCCCGACTGGATAGTCCAAAACGATATGGAAATCACCCGGGATTCCTTCGAGTTTCTCAATCTGCGCTACATCCTGTTCGATACAGCTTCGCTGAACCGGGGTACTCCCGTTCTGGATGCTGAAACCGCTGCGGAAATGAAGCGGCTGATCCGGCGCCTGCTCCCGATCGATCCGGTTTACCGGGAACCGGGTTATACCCTTTACCATACCGGGATCGGGCGCAGCTACCACAATCCCGAGCGGATCACGCCGACCGATCGTCTGTGGCGCCGGTACCTGCTGTCCGGGTGGGTACCGGAGGATTATACACGCGGATTCCAATCGGCTGATTGGGTCTGCTCCGGTAACATCGGCCGGATCATCGTTCCGAATCCGTTCCATTCCAAAATGCAGGTGGATCTCGATATCTCCCCTGCTCAAACCGGCGAACCGGATCCCCTGACCGTAAGGATCTCAGTCAACGGCCGATTTCAAAGTCAGTCCCGTTTTACGAGCCGAACCATCCTGCCTGTGATTCTCGAAGAATTGAACGCGTTTTCCACCATTTCAATCGAAATACAGAACCGCCCGCCCGTTGTTCCGGTTCCCCGATACATGAGTCTGCCCGAAGGGTTCGATCCAGACCGGACGAATATCTCCGTATTCAGCGGATATAACGGTTCCGAAACCAGTCTGTACATATCTGTCAACGGTCGCTTGAATTCGCATTCCGGTTACGGCGTCTTCTGCACGGCATGCCGGCCTGACGGGCGATTGGAACCCTTTTTCCAGAAGTTCGAGACGGGCTGGGAGACGACCTTGACCGAGTGGTTGACCAACCGTCCGGACACGGAGTTGATCGCGATCGCCAAGAGCGGGCAGGAAAAACCTTCGCAACCGGTTCGGCTGGAGTCGCTTTTGAGACTTCTGGGAGCAGCGGATGCGGAGCGGTTTAACGACAGACCCTATTATACCTTGATCGGGCACCGAAACTTGCCGGCCGGGTTCGCTGTTGAAGGATTCTCATCTGAATTGACCCTGATACATTGCGGAATGCCCCTTATATCATGTTCCCCGGTTCTGAAACTTCATGAGATCCGGATCCGGGATCAGGAGGGACGCCGGTGGGAAGTGGACCAGGTACTCCAAAGAGTCGACCCGGTGAACACGCCATGATTATTATTTAAGCGGTTTATTTGTCTTCATGGCAAAATAACTGCATAATCAGATACGGGGAAACTTTGAAGGGGAGTGGTATGATGATGACCTTTCTTAATTATTACAAAAGGAAAACCATGAAAAATTTGAATTTCAGCGCAATATTGCTATTCCTGATTCTGAATAGTCCGGCACTCCAGGCTGACCCCCCGCCCCAGTTCGATCTGCGGGATGTGGGTGGGGAAAGCTTCGTCACATCGGTTAAATCCCAACAGGGTGGTACCTGCTGGACCCACGGTGTGATGGCTTCCATTGAAAGCAATCTCCTGATGAACGGTAACTGGGAATCGGCTGGTGAGACCGGAGAACCGAACCTGGCGGAATACCACCTGGACTGGTGGAACGGCTTCAACAAATTCAACAATGATGATGTCGCCCCGCCGACCGGAAACGGATTGACGGTGCACGAAGGCGGCGATTATCTGGTTGCTTCCGCTTATCTGACCCGGGGCGAAGGCGCGGTCCGGGACATCGATGGACAGTCCTTCAGCAACCCTCCGGATCGATACCGATCCGATTTCCATCTCTATTATTGCGATGCCATCGAATGGTACGACGCCGGGAGCAATCTGGAGAACATTGACACCATTCAAAACGCGGTGATGACCTATGGGGCGGTGGGAACCTGCATGTGTGTCAGCGGGGATTTCATGGTGGACTATATTCATTACCAGCCGCCGAACAGCCAGGAGGACCCGAATCATGCCATCGCCATCATCGGCTGGGATGACGCCCTCCAGACCCAGGCGCCGTTACCCGGTGCCTGGCTGTGCAAGAACAGCTGGGGTGATGACTGGGGATATGACGGCTATTTCTGGATTTCATATTACGACAAGCACTGCGGCCATCATCCCACCATGGGCGCAATCTCTCACCATGACGTCGGTCTGTTCGCCTACGATCAGGTGTATTACCATGATTACCACGGCTGGCGGGATACCAAGACCGACTGCACCGAAGCGTTCAACGCATTCACCGCTGATGAACCGGGACTGCTGCAGGCGGTCAGTTTCTACACCGCAACGGACAACGTGGATTACACGGTCCGGGTGTATTCGCGTTTCGAATCCGGCGAACTGCAGGATGAGCTGGCTGCTCTGAACGGCACCGCGGCACACACCGGATTTCACACCATCCGCCTGGAAACACCCATTCTGATCCATGGCGCTTCAACATTTCATCTCTACCTCAACCTGTCCCGGGGCGGGCATCCGTTTGACCGGACTTCCGATGTCCCGGTTCTCCTGGGTGCCAAATACCGGGTCATGGTCGACTCCCACGCGGAGCCGGGTCAGAGTTACTACCGAGAAGGAGATCAATGGCTGGACCTGGTGTATTCCGATGTGGAATATGCCGAGACGGCCAATTTCTGTATCAAGGGTCTGGGTATCAAGACCGGGATGGGTATCGAACCGGACGAGGATTTCAAATCAGCCGGACCGGAGGGCGGTCCGTTCGAACCATTTGAAAAAACATATCGGATCACCAATAAATGGATCGATTCGATCGACTATCTGGTCGAATGCATGCCTTATAGAGACTGGATCACGCTCCCGGAGAACGCCACAGGATCGCTTTCTCCGGGGGAATCGACGGACATCACCGTATCCATCAACCACAACGCCAATGCTCTGGATCCGGGAGCTTACCTTCCCCGATTGATTTTCACCAATCAATCTAACCACATGGGTGATGCAACCCGTGGGATCATTCTGTGTGTTGGATTGCCGGAAATCCAGAATGAGTGGTCGCTGGATAACGATCCGGGCTGGACCGCCGAGGAGGAATGGGCGTTCGGTCAGCCAACCGGGCAGGGCGGCTCACACGGCGGTCCCGATCCCACGTCGGGATCAACCGGATCTTATGTCTACGGTTACAATCTGAACGGGGATTATCCCAACCAGCTTCCCGCCAAACACCTGACAACCGGGCGTTTCGATTGTTCCGGCCGGTATTTCGTGCATCTGGATTTCATGCGCTGGCTGGGCGTGGAGCAGCCCTCCTATGATCAGGCGGCCATCGAAGTCAGTGCGGACGGTGTCAGCTGGACTACGGTGTGGCGGAATCCGGAGGAAATCGCCGACATGTCCTGGGTGCCTTTGAACGTGGATATTTCCGATGTCGCCGATAACCAGCCGGAAGTGTATGTCCGGTGGACCATGGGCCCTACCGACGGCGGCTGGACCTATTGCGGCTGGAATATCGACGATATCCGCATCATCTCTTACAGGGGAGCCGATCCGCCGCCCACACCCACTCCCGGCGCATTTACAACATCGCTGGATCTGAACGACGAAATGTTCGAGGCGGGTGACCCGTTCATATTAAAAATTCATGTCTCCAATGGATCGACGGGACTGCTGACGCTCGACCGGTTTCTAGTTCTGGATGTCTATGGCTCTTACTTTTTCAACCCCTCCTGGCGGCAATCCGTGGATTTCGAAACCGGAACATTCCCGCCGGGATATTCCGGAACGGAAACCATCCTCGATTTCATCTGGCCCGAAGAAGCGGGCTCAGCTGACGACCTGATTTTCTGGCTGGGTTATTATGATTCGGCGGCGTCCCAGGTTGCGGGCGATATAGATATGGCGGAATTCAGCTACCGATAATCACCCGATGCTGCGATAACACATCTATAGAGATGCAACAGCCGGAGTGACGGTCAGCCGATCGATTTCGCCGCTTTTTCCTTTTTGAGCTTCCGTTTCTCCTTCAGGCTATGCTGCGGTTTTTTCTTATCGGTTGCTTTTTTCTTGTCTTTGGTCTTCGCCATAACCCGTCTCCTCTTTCATGCTGGATATCGAATTGTTTCCGGGTTTTGTTCAAACCCCGCAATATTCCGGATCCCGGAATGCCGGATTCTCGAACCGGATTCCGGAATAAATATTCGTTGATCGTCAAAGAGATTATAACATCCGAAATTCCGAATAATCAAAACATCCGGTTCCGCTCGAACACCGGGATGACGATCCGGTGATAAGGAAAACCGATGTGTTTCCGATCCATCCAGCAATGGATATAATTGTTTTTCGGAATCGGACGGCTCGAACTTTTTCTGATGAAAACAGGCAAACCGAAAATAATCAGCGTCAGCCGCCGCACGGACATCCCGGCGTTTTATTCGGAATGGTTCATGAATCGAATCCGGACGGGCTGGTGCCGTGTCCGGAATCCTTACGGCGGCAATTTCCGCGATGTATCCCTTAAACCGGAAGACTGCCTTGCGCTGTTTTTCTGGACCCGGAATGCCGAACCGCTTTTCCGGCATATTCCCGGGTTGATCGAGCTGGGATTCAATCTGGTGTTTCATGTCACGATTGTCGACTATCCCCGTTACATTGAATCCGCGACCCCGGAGACGGAGATATCCGCTCATCGGTTCCGTGAACTCAGCCGGTTGACGGATGCCCGATCCGTGATCTGGCGGTACGATCCCATTTTGTGCAGCGATGGTCTGACACTCGAATATCATGCAGAGCGGTTCGCGCAGATTGCGGAATCGATCCAAGGGTATGGCCGCCGCTGCATCATCTCTTTTGCGGATTTCTACGGTAAGACGAAGCGCAGGCTGTCGGATGTCGAGCGGCGGACTGGACATCGATTTCGGGATCCGCCGATCACGGAAAAACTGGCAATCGCCGATGCAATCGTACCGATTGCCCGGCGGAACGGATTCGAGCTTTTCACCTGCTGCGAGGATGATCTGGTGCGTCCGGACATTCGGAAAGCCCGATGCATCCATACGGACTATCTGGTTGATAAGGGATTCCGGTTATCCGGATCCTATTCACCGCGCCCGACCCGCCGGCAATGCGGCTGTATGGAATCGATCGATATCGGTGCGTATGATTCGTGCCTGTTCGGATGCGAATACTGCTATGCGGTACGGAGCCATGATGCGGCTGTGGATCGGTACTGTAAACACAATCCGGATCATCCGATGCTGATTCCAGGTTAGAACATCGGATCGATCGGAATCAGTCGTATTTCAGTTCGGTTCCGAACAGGCTGTGCGGGATGAGAAAAATGATCAGCGTGATGGCGGCGGCAATCAGGGCCCAGCAGTCGGATCGCTTTTTGTTTTTCCGGATGAAGACCGGTATGAGCCAGAATCCGACGGCGATCGCAAGTTTGTTATCCGTCAGATCGCGACCGACCGGAAATCCGGTCCAGGCTTCACCAAACGCCTGGTACTGAACGATCGGACCCATTATCAGGCCGCCGACGGTCAAAGCCGATAACGTGATCCAGGTCAGGACGCGGACATTCGGACGCCGGCTCAGCACTTCCAGAGCCGTGCGGTTGGAAACCAGCATCCCGATGAACATCAGAAGGACATGCGGCGCCAGCGCCCACCGGTCGACACTGCCCTTGAAACGGATGATCACGCTGTCCCGGGTTTCCGGAATTCGGATCTTCCTGCCGTTCGCATCGAGCAGGATATAATATTCCAGTTTCCCGCCGGGCGGTTGATGGGGCAGATCGGCTTTCAGCACCCCGTCTCCGGACTGCATCGGAACCTCATTCCAGGGCCGGTCGGTCGGGTAATACCGCCAGATCAGCCGTCCGGCGGCATCCGGCACAACCGGTAAGCGGACCGTCTGGTCGCCCGGACCGCCGTGATCGCGCGGCAATTCGAACTGAAACGTCCCGGCATCCGTCCGGTAGGTTCCCTTGAATTCGTATGTCGGCCCCGTTCCCCTCTGATAGATCGCACTGGCGAGCGTGATCATCAGGGCAAGAATCCAATAGAGCGTATTCTTCAATGCAATTCTCCATCTTCCCTTTGATTGCCCGCAGAATGCATCGCCCTTCAGGCTTGTCAGGCTATCCAATGTCGGGAATAAATTGCAACGATTATTTGTCGATATCCGGTATCGACTCGATCGACATCAGGTGCCGGATCCGCCTGTCAAGATCACGGGGATCGATATTCTGAAACCTTGGAGGCAGAAAGCGGGGATCGGTGCATTCCCTCACAGCTAAAAGATCCATCAGTTCGACCTGACCGGCATGGGGAGTGGGACGGAATGATGCCGCCAGATTCTTCAGGATGTTCACTAAGGACCGACGGCGTTTACCGGGTGTCTGGAGTTCATATTCCCGGACCGCCCGGACCAGCAGCCCTTCGATTTCGCTGCCTGTAACCGGAAAATCAAACCTGATGCCATCTATAACACCGGAATGAAGGGTAATGCCCATTCTTCGAGCAACAACACGGATCAGAGCCTGTTGGGATTCTGGATCTGTCGCAGGCAAGAGTGGAATATGTACATCCAGACGTCCCGGACGCTTGAGATCGACCTCCAGCAGATCCGGGCGGCTTGTCGCAAAAATCCACAGAATGTTGCCCCGGTTGTCCGGTTTGGCCATTTCCTTGGCCAGCATGCCATACAACCGGCCTGACAGACCGGAATCCCCGTCCGATGCACTGCGGTTTCCGGCGATCTGATCGGCTTCATCGAGAAACACGACAACCTGGCCGAACGCTTTGAGAACCTGAAAAATTTTTTCCAGATTCTTTTCCGAAGCTCCAACCCATTTTTCCCGGTAATTTTTCATGATCACACACGGCACACCGCATTCCCCCGCAAAACATTCGACCAGGAATGATTTTCCCGTCCCGATGCGCCCGGTGATCAGGTAGCCCATGGGCAGGGCGTGTTTCGCGCGCCGTCGCATAAGCTGTGCATCCTGTCTAAGCCATTCGACAACCTGTGAATGGCCGGCGATATCATTCAGCGTGCGTGTCGTTTCGATGAACTCCAGCTTCCCGAAACACTCCTTCTCGATCAGTTCTTTCCGGCTGTTTGCAATATACTCCAGAGATACGACCTTATTATTTTTAACCGCCTGGAGTATGGCATTCTGGATATTGATCCGGCTCAATCCAAGCATTCTCTCCGACAGCTCATCCATCGTCATTTCCAAACGCTGGTGAAGTTCCGGTTCCCGGCTGCACAGATATTCAAGGTACTGCATGATTTCCGATCGACCCGGCAAGGGAATAGTAATTTTGGCTGTGAACGGGCTTTCGACAATAGATTCGTTCAGATCCGACAGGGTATCGGAGATCAGCACGGTCGCGATGCTGGCTCCGCTGAAGGATGGATTTTCCGCCCAGTCCAGAATGCGGACGAGGTTCGCACCCGTTTCACCCGTCATGTGCATCGGATCGCCACTTGGAACGAGATAATTCGCATAGCTGATAATCACCGCAGCCGATGCGGGTATTTCCTTCCCGGAACCGGATTCAGTCACCCGGATGAGAAGGCGGTCGATGAGATCCAGTATCCGACCGGGACTTTGCGCCGGGAGTGCACCGGATGACCCGCCCGCTATCGATGCGGTTTTCAAGTGGGCACGGAGATCGTTTGCGCCCTTGACGGCGCGCAGGCCTTTCCCGCGATCGTACAAAAGGATCATATCGAACCGGGCAAACATGATTTTCGCAAGAAAATCCCGTAAAGGATAGAAGGTAACCTGCTCCCCGGATCGGTACGGGACCACATCATGCACATTTCCGGTCAGGATAAACTGGCTGACCGTTCCGGAGCGGAATATTTCCCGCATCTTCTCGCCCCAGGCCGGCATGGATGCCCTGGCAGTCATGGCTGTTTCTATGATTCCTCCGGACCCAGTTCCCTCCGTGGTTCCGCCCGTCGTTCCGATTCCGGTTCGCCGTCGGATTCCATCTCCCGCTCGAGTCCGGCTTCGAACTCCCTCAAAGCCCGTTCCGCCCGTTCCTTCCGGTCCCCGGTCATGATGTGTTTCTCCATGATGTTATCCGCGGTCCGAATCCGCCCGGCCGCCTCGCTTTGCATCTGCAGAAGCTGTTCTTCCAGTCGGTTGACGGAATCTCCTGAACCACCAGTCTCAGAACTCATCCCAGCTGCCATCGCCTTCAGATCGGCCTGAGCCTTCAGCATTTCAGTATCCGAAATCAACCGTTTCAGGTTCTCGATCTTGGTTCTGGCATCGTTGAACAGTGCCTTTCGCGAATCCAGAAGCTGGCGGTAGTTGCGTTCAGTCTCCCGGAGCTGGGTCCGGTTTTCCTCCAGCTGCTCCCGAAGCGTTTTCAACTCGAGTGCCCATTGGCCCGCCTGGTCCCGGTCACCGGTTTCCAGCCTGGATCGGACCATATCCTCCAGCTCCCTTTCCCGTTTTTCCAGGGTCTGGATCTGCCGTTTCAGGCGGTCGGCGATCGCCGCCTGGCCGGTCATGTTGTCGTTGTACCGGGCGATATTTTTCCGAAGGTTCTCCTTCTCCACCTCCAGCAACGCCCCGGGATTGGATTTCTCAAGATCCGAAAGAAACAATCCGAAAAATCCCCGCACAAGATTCGCCAGCCGTTTGAACACCGTCAATCTCCTTTCCAATGCCATCGAACCCGATCCATGCAATAGATTACTATACCATCGCCCCGATGAACCTGACAACCCGGCGATGATTGAACCTTTTCTCTTCCAGAGCGACGGGCTTCCGGAGCATGAAATTTTGTTGACCGTCTGGAGCTTCGATGATAGGCTGAGTGGCCGGTCAAAAAAGGAGGTCGTTATGGCGGTTGTTCTGGACGGACATAATCTTACGGTTGAGAATCTGGTACGGATTGCACGGCATGGAGAAAAAGTGGAACTTCATCCGGAAGCTCTGGAACGAATCAAGATCTGCCGGTCGATGCTGGAGGAGAAAATCCAGGCGCATGAAATCATGTACGGCGTGAATACCGGCATCGGGGAGTTTTCCGAGGTTGTCCTGGATGACGAACAGGTCAAGCAGTTTCAGAAATACCTGATTTATAACCATGCCGCCGGTATCGGCGATCCGGCACCCATCGAATACGTCCGGGGCGCTATCGCCGGCCGGATCAATGTGCATGCCCACGGCAAATCCGGTTGCCGGCCCGAAATCACCCAGACCTTGGTCAACATGCTCAATAAAGGCGTTACACCGGTCGTATGCCAGAAGGGATCGGTGGGCGCAAGCGGAGATCTCGCGCCCATGTCCCAGATCGCACTGCTTCTCATGGGTGAAGGGGAAGCTTACTTCCAGGGCGAAATTCTGCCTGGCCGGGTCGCCATGGAACGCGCCGGTATTCCGATTCCGGGTCTTCAGGCGCGGGACGGGCTGGCCGCCATCAACGGATCCAACCTGCTGACCGCAATGAGCGCGCTGCACATCTATGATTTCAACCGATGGTTGAAACAAGCCGAAATCGCCGCCGCCATGACTTTGGAAGCGCTGTTCGCTAATATGAAACCTTACGATGTCCGGCTTCATCAGGTCCGGGGCTTCCCGGGTGCAGTCCGGTCGGCCAAAGCCATCATGGCATGCATCGATGGGAGTGACCTGATTACCGGCAAGTTCAAGATCAAGGTGCAGGATGCCTATTCGATGCGGTCGACACCCCAGGTGATCGGCGCTGCGCACGATGCCATGAAATTCGCAAAGGAACAGGTGGAGATCGAACTCAACGGCGTGGGCGACAATCCGATTTTCCTGCCCGAATTCAAACTGACCCTGACGGGAGCCAATTTCCAGGGCTCGCCGGTCTGCCTGCCCATGGACATGGCCGGATCGGCGATCACCATGGTCTGCGTCTTGTCTGAACGCCGGTTGAACCGGCTTCTCAATCCGGCTCTGAGCATCGGTCTACCCGCATTCCTCACCAAGGGCGCCGGTATGTTTTCGGGGCTGATGCTGAGTCAGTACACAGCGGGGATGATGATCGTTGAACAGAGGATCCTGTCCAATCCCGCCTCGATCCAGTCCATCCCGGCAGCGGCTGATCAGGAGGATTTCGTCTCCATGGGAATGAACACCGCCATCAAAAACGGTCAGATTCTCGACAATGCCTACGGCGTTCTTGGGATCGAGTTCATGGCGGCTTCCCAGGCACTCGACTTCAGGGAGTTCACACCCGGCAAGGGCGTCAATGCCGCCCGGGATGTCGTCCGCAAATACGTCGCCCATCTGGACGAGGACCGGCCGCTATATCCTGATCACACAACCATGAAACAACTGGTCAAATCCTGTGAAATTCTCGAAGAAGTCGAAAAGATAACGGGTTCTCTGGAATAACGAATAAACACCTGAAATCGAATCACATGTTTAAAAAATCAGTCATCATCCGACCCGGTTGATCTGCGAGCCACAAGCATGAGTTCGATCTCATCCGGATCCAGCGGACCCCGCCGCCAGTTGCCCGTCGTGCCAGTTCGACGGAATGCCGCCCGGTGCCGCACCCGACATCCAAAATCGACGCGCCCCGATGCAGTTTCAGTTCCTCTTCGAGGAAATCCGCCTCCCTGATCGTGTTCCGTGTGAACACATTGTCGTTGTAAAACGGTGCATGCTCATCGAAAAAGGTCTGCCAGATCCGTTTCCCACTCATTTTCATAATCTCTTTTCTATGGATACGACCTGCATGCATATCGAAGGATCGAAAGGGTCATGAACCGGGTTTTCAATCCCCGTCCCGGATGGATTCCTCCAGTTCGTCCAGGTCCGCCTGAAGGAGTTTTTGCGATTCCGGATCTTTCACCTTTTCAAGCTGCGACCTTGCTTGGGACAGCCATTGCTTCGCTTTTCCAGTGTCATGGTTCGTCCGTTCGGCCCGGGCCAGCGCTTCATAGGCGTAGCCGAAATAGAACGGCGGGAGATTGTTCCGTTCGCTGACTTCCCGGCATTTCTCGCCGTACTGCCGGGCATTGGCGATATCGCCCGCCAGGGCGCAGACGCGGGAAACCTGCCAGTACCCGACGGACAGGTTCTGAGATGTGCAATCGGTCCGCTGTTTCCAGTGCCAGAGCGATACATGGGCGAGAAGAACCATGTTTTCGATGTCTTCCGGCGTCCGGTCTTGCTTGTCGATCAGTGTCCAGCACCGGTTGAAACTTTCGACCGACATGTACTGATGCATCGCCTGCAGCTTCTCCTCCATCGTAACGACCTCCTTTTTCCCGGTTTGTTCTTCGGTCTCTTCCTCATGCGCGATGATCGGAGCGGTCGCCATCAGGATCAGAAAAACGGCAATCATCCTTTTGGTCATCCGGTTCACCTCCATTCAGACGCTCCTAATTGATGTCATTGCCTGGGATCATATCGTGATTTCCGGGAGCCGTCATCTGTATCCGGCTACTTCATGTTTATGTTGATACTCGTCAGCTTCCAGGACGTTTTTTCCCTCAGGTACTGAAACGTAAAATACGTCTTCATGGGCTGAGTGGGATATGACCCGGCGACATGCAGCCAGCCGTTTCCGTCGATGGACGGTTCTCCGTCGGAAACGGGTGTCAACGCTTCGATACCCTCCAGAGTGATGTTCTGACTGAGAAATGACCCGAAGATGCCGGACAGGTCTTCCGGACTGGTCTGTGTTTTCCACAGCACGGACAGTTTCTGGTAAAAATCACCGAAATGCTTCGCTCGAATCGCCTTCGCAAAATCGACCATCGTTTCGTGAACCAGCGCCTCCAGGTTCCTTCCCGACGGGATATCTTCTGGTTTCACTTCGGTTGCCGGGCTCGGTTTATAGTGTATGCTGATTGAGATCGGTTTCCAAGACCGGTCCTCGAACACATATTCCAGGTCGAAATGGAGCTGGTAGGGATACAGGTCAAAACTGCCGTCGATCGGGAGATGACGGTTGCCGTCGATTTGGGGCGGTGTATCGAATGCGGGTTCACCCGATCGAATCGCGGAGATATCGATCTTCTTGTCTGCAAACGAGCCGAATGCGCTGCGCAGCCTGTCGGGGGGCGCTTGCTCTTTGAAGGATCCGGAGAGAGTCTTGTGAAATTCCGTATAATCATCCGATGAGACCGCCTGGAGCAGTCCCGCCAGTGTTTCACGCACCATACCGATCAACCCGGACTGGTCGGGCAGCTCGCCGCTCGTCGCCTGCGTACCAGGTCCGGTACCGCCGCGAAGATCCGCTGCGATGAGTGAGAATACCCGCCATCCGGTCATCCAGGCGAACCGGTTGTCCTCGCGTCGGGTGACCAGCAGGCTCACGGCGACATGGTGTGTCGGCTGTTCCAGTACGACGACCGCCAGGTGGTTGGACATCGAACCCACCCTGACATGCCACAATTCGCCGGATGTAAACGGCTGATCGAACCGCTCTTTCAAAATCATTTCGGGCATTTTTTCGACAAATTCAACCCCGATATTCCTGAAATCCAGCTTCATTTTTTCCAATATCACGGTGGAAGACTCCCCCACGGTTTTCAGTGTGCCCTTGCAGTGAACAAACGCCATCGTGATGTCGGTGCCTGTTTCCGGATTCCTGAGGCGAAGCGCCAGATCGACGCCGCTTTTACCTTCAGGTATTTCCTCGGGTTCCGTCACCGTCCAGGAAGCGGGATATCGGAATGACAGCTTCGGCGACCGGTTTCCGCTGTATTGCTTCATCGGCTCGGCATCGGGTTGCTTCGGTTCGTTCGTGACCGTGAAGGATACGGCAGCCAGACCGAATATGTTTGCGTATTCTTGAAAAACCGATTCTTCGGCCGAACCCGTCACGATGAAGATCAGGTTCCCATGCCGGGAGATCGTCAGGCGGACGATGAACGGGACCGATTCCTGGACCGATCGGATCAGGTAATCTTCCGCCATCCGGTTGTTGTATTCCGCGGTCCGTTTCAGCAGCACCTCATAATCAAGGGATTCGACGAAATACGCCGCCCAGTCCGCCAGATTCACCTCCAGATCGAGCCGGTTGTACCGGACGTCGATACGCGGATGACCGGTATCGGACGGTGCCAGCTGCTGCGTCAGGGGAACATAGGAAACGGTATCGTTCTCCAGCAGTGCGGCATCCACGGTCAGCGGGATGTCGCGCCAGTCTTTCGGCACCAAAAAGCCGAATGCCAGATCCTCCCGCCCGAACGGTTTGACCTGGAGGTGGTTAAACAGATTGTGGATCTGCTCCTGGGTAAATAAACATTCGTACGGGGCGGCTTTCTCAAAATCGATGACTTGAGCGGTGACCAGGCTGCCATGAATTGGCAGAACCGCGAGAAATACAGCGATGCACAGGATCGGCTTCTGTTTGAAATAGAGCGGTATTTGAAATTTTAACATGATATGACCCTCCTCCGGCCGGGTGGCGGTTTCCGGAGATTTCCAACCGTCACGCACGACCATGAAACAGAAAATAACCTTTAGTATGTTAAATCAGAAACCGTTCGATCTGGCAAATGATCCGGCCGGGACATGTTCCGGAAGTCGAAGGGCCGGTTGTTCCCGGCCTGAGAAGCGGAACGTGTCCCGGGACACAATCCTCAGACCTCAAACCTGACCCCTCAAACCTGTGCTTTGTGATTTGCTAAACCTACGCCGTGACGTTCTGGGGTTTCCCGGCATCTTCGGGTTTCAGGACAGTATCGTACGCTTCCCCGCACCAGATCTCGAACTGTCGGCGGGCGGTCTCGTCCACATTTTCGACCGCTTCCAGCCGGTATCCTTTGGGCGGCACCTCCCCGAGCGTCACCGGCACATCGCGCAGCTCCCCGCGCCGGGAGATGGTCAGCCGCACCGTCTGTCCCGGAACCGACGTGTTCAGATATCCGTCCAGATCTGTTTTTTTAACCATCCGGTACCCATCGACGGCGATCAGTTCGTCTTCCGGTTTCAAACCGGCCGTAAAGGCGGGACCTTCCCGGAGAATCACCTGAGTCAGCAACCGGGAGTCCTTTTCGGCGGCGGCGGCGCCCAGGTAACCGCCCGGATACCCGGTTTCCTCCACCGGTTCCTTCTCCGGTACGACCTTCAAACCGACGATCTTGAAATAGTCATCGTAGGGCAGATCACCCGTACCCTCGACGAACCGCTCGAAAAATTCATCCATCGATTTACCCGCTGCTTCCGATGCCGCCGCTTTCACGTCCCCATAGCTGAATCCCCGGGATCCGTTCCGGATTCTGTTCCGGTATAATATGCGCATCAGATCGTCCAGCCGGCGCTGTCCACCCGTCAGCCCGATCAGCTCCAGATCCAGGAGCATGGCGACCAGGGATCCTTTCAGGTAATAGGAAACCGTGGAATTGTTCGTGTTTTCATCGTGCTGGTAATACTTGATCCAGGCATCGAAACTGGCTTCCGACGCCGACTGGAAATGCCGGCCCGGAACCCGGCTGTACCGGTGGATCACCTTACCGAGTTTTTTCAGATAATCCTGCCCGGTCAATACGCCCGCTCGCCGCATGAACTGGTAATGGTAGTAATTGGTGATCCCCTCCGAAAACCACAGCAGATCGGAATAACTCTCGGTGAAGTAATCCGGCTCCACATAAACATCGGGCACCAGCGCCTTGACATTCCAGGCGTGGAACAACTCATGGGCGAAAATCGTGATCGCTTCCAGATATGTTTCCCGGGGCCGGAAATCCGAATGCCGGCAGAAGATCAATGTGGAATTCCGGTGTTCCAGCCCGGCATCGCGATCAGTGATCAACACCAGAAAAATGTAGCGCCCATAGGGGGCGTGCTCCATCATCTCCAATTCCACCCGGGCGATTTTCTCGATATCGGACAAAAATGTCTCCGAATCGAACCGGTACCGCCCCTCTATGGCGATTTCATGGGGAATCCCGTCGATATCGAACCGGTGGATTTCATGATTCCCCACCAGGAGAGGCGAATCGGCCAGATGATGGTAATCATCCGCCGCAAACACAGTCTCCCGGCCCACAACCGGTTCGAGACCCGTGCTGATCCGTTTCCATCGTGGGGGGAGGATCACTTCAAGGGTGCACGGGGATTTCATGTGCGGCACGGCTGCCAGCAGGGCGCTGCTCGGATTGAGAACGGCGAAATCCCCCGTGACGAAATTGCCGTCGTCCTGGAGCAGAAACGCGTAGAGCCGGTAGGTCACGGTGATGGTCCCGCCCGTTTCCGGTTCGACATGCCAGGTCTGCTTGTCGGTCTTTCGCACCGGGCAGCTGCGTCCCGAATCCGTCCGCACCCGAAGATCCTCGATATTTTTTGAGAAATCGTTGATACGGTAAGCGCCGGGCAGCCAGGTGGGCAGTTTGAGATCGAATCCACCCGCCGGGCAATCCCGCACGGTCAAAGTGATGTGGAGATACGGTTTGTCGGGATCGGGAATATCGATCGCGTAGTGAACCGGCATCGATGTGTGTTCCATAATGAAAACCTTCCTGTACTATCTTGTTTACAGACCAGATTGCCCCTCAATCCGTCCGCGGTAACATAGGCCCGCGGAATTCGGTTGTCAACCGAAAATCGGAGGGAGGGGCGTCCGCGGAAGGATTCGTGCCTTTTCCAGTTTTAGGGAACGACCGTCATTCCGGGCGGAAAGGAAGCGGAAACCCGGAATCCATTGAGAGATATCATTCCCGGATTTCGAACAGAAATACAAAATTTCTATGACGGAATTTCATCTACATTCCTAAAAATCTCTGGAATCCGGGATGTTTGATAACTTCTCCAACAAACTCACGGATTGCCGGCTTAAGTTCTTCCGCTGCTGCTTCAATGGCTTTGTTGCCGCTAAAACCCGCTTTGAATTTATGGATATATCGAACATCAAAAGAATCTGGACTGCCGGAATTAAAGATCATATGGATAGTCCATGATCCCGGAGTCGTCGATACATCAAGTTCCTGAATATGTCCTTTCAAGACACGAGGTGAATTATCGGAATATAGATTTGCCGCCGTCAGTTCCTCAACCATTATCAAGCGAATAAATTCTTCGAAGGATAAGCCATCGGGAGGTCTCACCCAACCACTCCCTCTAATATTGAACGAGTTCCGATGCAGACCATCCGACGTGATACGCGCCAAAGAAATCGGATCTGCAGATATTGTATCTTGAACATTTAAAGGTTTTGAAATTCTCTCTAAACCTTTAAGCAATTTACACGATACTATTTCTTTTTCTCCAACAGTTTTTTCAACTTTCTGCAAATTTGGGGCACCAATCATCATCCCGCGTCTGGCTGTTCCTTTAAGATAATATATTTCACCAGCTTCAACTTCGAAAACGAAGAATTCCCTGGCAGGATCATTTAAATCCTTTGGATGAATGACTGATGTTTCCCCGGCAGCAAACTCTAGTTTCCCTGGCGAAGTGTAATAGGGATAATACCCGCCATTTTCGAGCTTTACGATCGGCAGTCTATTTGCAAAGACATAGTAATCCAATGCGCTTCCCATATATTTACTCGGTCTGTAAATATACACCAAAGCTTTCTGAGGCGGTATCTGCTCAATCGGAGTGAACTTGAGCCCGGATGCACATCCTGCAATCGTCAATACAGTTATCGCCAAAAGAACGAACCGCATCCCATGCTTTTTCATCTAAACCTCCCATCAACAGAAAAAATGTAATATTGAGCCTCCCTTGACTGCACACATTATTCCCACACATCCCCTGACGGATGAGAAAAGAGTTCTTGACGGATTTTCATCTAATTTCCTATAAATTTCCGGAATCCCGGGTTTTCGATGACTTCTTCAATGAATTCACGGACTGCGTTCGGAAATTCTTCTGCGGCATTTACCTGTGCCTGTGAAGCATAATAACCCGCCATGAATTTGTAAACATACAGGACATCAAAAGATTCCCTGCTTCCCCTGTTGAATTTCACGTGTATCGTCCAGGAACCAGGCGAGGTTGACATTTCAATCTCCTGAAGGTGGCCTTCCAATATCCTGCTGCTATCTTCTGAGTAAAGATCGGCTGCTTTGAGTCTTTTAATCAATGCCTGGCGAATATACACCTCGAAAGGCTCACCTTTGGGCGTCTTCACCGAACCGGTCAAACGAACCTTGAACGAATTGCGCCCAGGTTTTTCCGCTGTAAACGGAGCGACTGAGATTCGCTCGGTGGTTGCAAGGTTTTCCTCAAATCCAGTACTTGCTGATTTATGCACATATTTCGGGATCCGTCTCGTCGAACAACCGACTGCATGAACGACCATCATACATATCAGGAGCACTTTGAACCGAACAGTCATTTTCCGATTCATGTTCACAAATCCTCCATCTGTTCAGTGGTCAGAATTTTCAACCTGATACCATGAAATGAGGTCATTTTGCTCCCGTTGCAAAATAAACAAATTTAGTTCAATGAACGATTACAACGGGTTCAATTGACATGAGACGCGAATTACTTTTTCTTCCTTTACCGTCAGAAACGCAATTTCATTTTCCTCTGTAAACTGAAGTTTATACAGTTCATCGAATATTGGAGTTTGGTATTTCCCGTCAATGACAACCCATTTCTTTTCCTGATTTTCAGCTATAAAAGCCAAGTGTTTACCGGATGGCGATGCACAAAAAGAGCTTGCTTCCGAAAACGGACCCATTTCACGGTTATCCGCCACAACATAGCATGAATCATCTTTTTTAATTGGAAATACCAGGTATGACCCAAAGTATTTTGCCTCAACCGGATCGGCTGCCCCGATCGCAACAGCATCCGCGATTGCGGACATATCTGCTTCCAGGCCTCCCATTAACGCTTCCCCGACAACGATACCTCTGTCGTCTTGGTATACAGTCATGGCCATTCCACCAAATTTCGGTCCGTTCTCAACTTTCTTACCATTCAGATAAAACGTTCTCTTGCCCGTTAAATACCCGACATTATCTCCGGTTTTTCCCAAAAACAGAGAATAAAATTCGCCGGCTTTAATGTAGTAGAAGCTATCGTATGGACCATATTCTGTTTCTCCGTTCACGATTACATACCATTTTTGATTTTGCTTGAACCATCCGGCAAGCGTTTTTGCATCCGGAGTCATCCGGAACTGATGCCAAAGTGCGTCATCGTAAGTCTTGGGCCACTTTACTCCATTCTGCAACACATGCACTCGACCGTCTTGTTTATAAGAGACCGCATGTGTTCCGTCGTTTCCAATTGCATGCGATTCAATTTCCCCGGGCATTGCCATCTCTTTGCCATCCACGACAAGGAAATATTTTTGTTCCTTTTCGCCAGTAAAAGAAAAATGCTTGCTATTCTCAGATATTTTCAGGCTATAAGCCTTAGCATACGGGCCGTATTCCGTATTTCCAAGAACGAAAAATTTTTCATTGTCACTTTTCCAAGCCCAGTAACCGACTTTGCCGTTTATGAAACTGATTTGAGTGCCGATATTTTCATAAAATCGGCCCTCTGTTCCATTAACGACATTCGCCCATAATGATTTATCACTTATTTTCTTATTGGAAAAAAAAGATATTATCTTGTTGTCTTCCGATTGTTCGAAAACCACCGCTTTTGACTGGGAACGGATTGTATTGCCCTTGAGACCCAGTGGCCAAGTGTAGGTCGCCCAAGCCAGATCCTCGTAAGACCATTTCTTCATACCATTCACATAAATACCCCATTTCTTATCTGCCTTATCCTTCGCTGCAAAAACAACCTGTTTCCCGTTGGAACTGAACGATATTAAATCGCTGGTTCTTTCGAACGGACCGATACGTTTCCCGTTTAATTCGATGAAGATGTCCTTGTTCTCCTCTCCTTCCGAAATCCTGTAAACAGACCACGCGTTCGAGAACATTCCACCATCTTTTTCCCTGTATTCAGAAAGGACCGTTTCATTTGAATTCAGCATGGTCAAACTACCAGTTTGGATTGCCTCCGCTGAATCACCGGGTACCTGCGCATACAAAGTTATCATCGTATTTAAAGAGAACAATACTGCCATAAAAAAGACTGTAATCATTGATTTATTCTTCATTTTTAACCTCCCTCAAATTGTTGATATCAACAGTCGTTATCTGACAATAATTCCTTTATTCTTGATTGTTAAGTGGATCCTGAGATCGGGTTATACATTACCGCCGCCTTGGGCGGCTGATGAACAGGTAGACCGCGAACAGGACCACCACGCCCAGACCGATCAGGATCCATTTCACCAGACCTTTGTTTGCCCGGAACCAGTGGTACGCCGCCTCTTCCTTCGGCTTTTCGATGATCTCCTCCGCCGTATCCGACTGAGTCACGCTCCAGAGCACATCTCCGGTCTGCACGTTCTGGACCGTGAGCTGCACTTCGGCGGTGACTGTATAGATCTGTTTCAGCGGCAGGTCCGATTTCAACTTCCGGGACAGGTCGCGGATGGAACCGTAGAGCACCGCATCGCCCTTGTCCGGTTCGGCGCGCAACATCTGCCGGGCTTCCGCAAGCGTCCGGACCCCCAGGTCTCGCGGAAAATACCCGGTCGAATTGCTCATCACCTCGAATAAAAGCCCCTTGACGTAGTTTTCCATGTCCCCGGCAACGGATACCACCACGAGGTTTTTAATGTCGCTCAGCTTCGGCGCTACTTTCATGGATGCCGCCGCCTGGGTGACGATGTTCTTCAAAACTTCCCGGACTTTCGGCTCGAGCGTCACGATGCCGTCGATCCCGGGCTTCAGATACTCCCTTTCGGAAAAACCGCCGCCCCAGACATGGCGGGTGGTTTCCAGCGAACTGATATGGAATTCCGCTTCCACATACACCCGGTCGATGGTTTCGCTGGCTTCGCGCACAATACCGTACAGAAGGAGCTGCGTCCCCATGAGTTTCTTGAATTCCAGAAGCGTTTCAGTATCCAGAATATCCGCCTTCCGGGTGTCCCATTCGAACTGATTCGACACCGTTTCCCAGAAATCGCTTTCCTTCACCTCGACACAGGTGTGACCCGCCTTGGTGAGCGCTGCTTTCAGAAGACCTTCGACGAAACCGTCCCGGTCGTTGTGGATGGGCATGATTCCGATGGTTTCATAGGCCGGCACGCCCGGCTCGTTCATCAGGTCTTCCACCGCATCCTGGACGACGGCTTGCAGCGACTGGCGCATGTCCGCGCTGAACTGGGCACGGCAGACACCGCAGGCAACATTGAAACTCACCAGCATTACGATCAGTGTTAGCTTTTTCATGGATTGATCCTCGCTCGTTCCGGTCACTGTTGCTCAAGACCGAGTTCATCGATGGTGACGATCCGGTTGTACAGACCCTCCGGGAATGCATCCGGATCGAAGATAACTTCGAATTGCGTGGCACGGGCGGCGGCGTCCCGTGATATTGCCCTGCACGATTCAATCCCCTTCAGTGCGCTCACGGTATCCACTAAGAGAATCGTGTATTCCGCCATGCTCATCTCGTGCCGCTTGGGAAACACGATCGTCAGGACGGAGCGGTTGAAAGTTTCGATCGGAGGAATCCGGGCGGAATCGAGGATACCTGCCGGCCCGTTGGGAAAATCAACCGTGCTGTAGGTCAGCTGCATCGAAACGGTTCGGTCTTCCGTCGAGATCGCTGTGCAGGACAGAACACCCGGCATCCCGGAGATGGCATCGACCAGTGCAGCACCATAATCAGACGGCGTCTGTTTCATGCTTTTTGGAAGGACCGCTATAACCTGACATGCAGCTTCCTGCGGCCGGTTTTGATTGATGAGATCGGCGACCCAGGATTCCAGCGATCCGGCCAGATTTCCGGCGGCATCCTTCAGAGCGGTCTGCTCACCCAGAAGCCGCTGCGAGCGTGCCGAGAAGGACTGCCGGGCCAGCCGGCGCAGATCCGGTGGTCCGAACACGTCAGTGTCGGCTTGTGCGGAAAAGATATAGAATTTCCCGAACCGGTCCACCCGCCCGGCTCTGACGGCCGCATCGATTTTGAAATCCGGTGTTTCCTGATCCGCCTCCAACCCCATGGCCGCCAGGCTGTCCTGTATCCGGATTTCCACGATATCGGCAGCCGTCCGTCCGTGCCCGGGATCGGCATGGATCGCAACCGATGCGCTGCATTCCCGCTCGACCGGGTCCGTGGCCGTGAAATCGATTCCGCCGGGCTCGATCGATTCCGGCGGCTGCAGATCCATGGTCGGTAGCCGGTGCTGGCAGCCGGCAGACAGCAGCCCGGCCAGCAGAAGCGATCGGATCCAAACGTATTTGAAAAGCGATGACCTGTTCATCCTGAAACCCTCCCTGACGTTTCCGGGGCAATGCAGCCGCCGGTATCCGTTCTGACGCCTGCCGTCGTATTTTTTTTCAAACATTTTCATCCGATCGCGTCCGGGACGGAGGTGTCCATCTTCTCGAACATCGTCCGGGCGGCCTTCTCCTGAGCCTGGACCAGGCTGTTCCCCGCATCCTTGACGGTTTCCGAAAAAATACTCCGCTCGTCCCCCGTGAGTGTGTCCAGAAGTATCAGCTCGCCGCTGCAGTGGGCGAACTGCAGGGATGTGCCCGGCACGAGGGTCGCCGTGCTGTCGCCGGTGCGGAATGCCAGCCGCCCGGTCAGCACGTACCGGCAGCCGTATTTACGGGAAAGTCCCTGCGGATTAACTTTTGTCGACGTTTCATGGGCATCTGCGATTTTTATGTTCCATCCCTTTCGGGCGATTTTTTCCTTCAACTTGAGCAATTCCGAGCGCGGATTCACACCGTCCGGGACATCCCTCGTGTCCACGACCATGACGATCCCCTTGTCGTCCAGGCGGACCGGTTTGGGTGCTGCAGAGGCCGGCTGTGCTTCTTTCCTTGCCGTCGCGATCTGACTTGAAACGCCGGATTGCTGCTCCGGGCCGGTTGCATGCTCAGCGGATGCCGGCCGATGCACGGTCGACAAATCACTCCTGTTTGACTGTTCAATGTACGGCTGGGGCGGCGGTTTGACGAGACCGATGGTCAGTTCGGTGTTCCGGTGCACAAAATAGAGAACCATGGCCACGATCAGGACGACGGCCAGGATCAGGAAAATCACGACAGCGGAGGAATTGATGGATATTTTCTGGGTTGTTTTCTGCCGGATATTCGTTTCCGAGCGGGTTCTGGATGCATCGGTGGTTGTCGTGCTTGTAATATGGTCGTGCGAATCGAGACTTTCGTCTTTCACATCGCCTTCGATACGCCCGACATTGCCGCCGACCAGGCTGTTTCGATCCTTCCTGGACTTTTCCTCCTCCATGGCGCAACCTCCGTCCGCTGAATCCGATACGATTTGACGAGACCATACACCATTTTCTGCAAAATGTCATTCGCCATCCCAGAGATCCGCCGTTTGCTGCACGAAAACTCCCCTCTATCAAGAGGGGTGGCTGCGAAGCAGACGGGGTGTGTGGCGCACGATGAGTGCGCCAGAAAGTAGAAATTAGAAAGTCGAGCAGTAGAAAGATTGAAACCGAAATTCCCCTCTATCAAGAGGGGTGGCTCCGCCATCAGGCGGAGACGGGGTGTGTGGCGCACGATGAGTGCGCCAGAGCGTGAGACCGGGTGAACGCGCTTTGCGCTTGCGAACGTGAGAGGGTCTCACGCGGTCTCCTGATCTCCTTTCTCCTCTCAAATTCTTCAATCCTGGATTCCGGGTCGGATCCCAAATTGAGAGAGCGGCGCTTGACCGGTTGATTGCAACGATTTAACATGGATTCAAGAAGATTCATAAGACGCGACATCAGAAAAAACGATGCAAAAATCTCATTATTTCTGCCGTCAGTCGATCCAGGATGATGTGTTTTGAGGATGTGCCGGATTTGCATCAGGAGGATTTGGGATGAGATTCTGGAGAAGCGGGATTATTAGTTTGCTCGGGATGTTGGTGACATCCGGAATGTTCGCCGGTCAACCGCAGGAAAACGATCTCTGTACAAAACTGCTCCTGCATTGCGATGCCGGCGAAAGCCCGCCGTTTAAAGATTCCAGCCCCTCCG
>JAFGLW010000016.1 GCA_016927905.1 candidate division CSSED10-310 bacterium
ACGCGTCATTTTTTCCTCGCTCGTGGGATTGCATACCACATGTTCACGGTGAGTGATGTCGTAGAACTTCCATGTGTCCATGATTCTCAATCCTTTAAAGGCTTAACGACGGAAATAACCCGCAGCCATTGTGCCTGGGAAACTCGGGAAGCGGTTGCTGGCGGGTTCATTTCCGTGTTAGCGCTATCATCTCTGGTTGATAATGTGATTCAAGTGAACATCCAAAAGTCTCTTGACCGCAAAATCGATAGTCCTTCGTATCCGTTCAGTTTCAAAAGATGCCGATCGCCTCTGATTATGAAGTGACACCCGGATGAAAGCGCGCAAGCAAGAAACTTGTCATCGTCAGGATCGTCAGAAATAGCCCCCGGCATATTCTCAATCGAGAAAAGAATTCGATGCATCGGAGGGAATCGTCCGGGCGAAACAGAAAAAATATATCCCGACCGTCCTGACACGCCTCGAAGTCGTTTCAATTTGATTTTTTCAATCTCCGCCGTTCTCGGCGGCGATCCGGTCGAACTCCTCGAGCAATGCGGACAGGATTTCCGCCTCCGGGACTTTTCGTATCGGTTTGCCCTTGCGAAACAAGAGCCCCTCCCCCACTCCTCCGGCTATGCCCAGATCCGCTTCCCGGGCTTCCCCGGGCCCGTTCACGGCACACCCCATCACCGCTACGCTCAACGGCACCGTCCGGTCCGCCAGTTCCGCCTCGACGTCACGCGCCAGGCCGATCACGTCGATCCGAGTGCGCCCGCAGGTCGGGCAGGCGATCACCAGCGGTCCGCACCGGCGCAGACCCAGCGA
This sequence comes from candidate division CSSED10-310 bacterium, assembly GCA_016927905.1. Taxonomy (GTDB): domain Bacteria; phylum CSSED10-310; class CSSED10-310; order CSSED10-310; family JAFGJC01; genus JAFGLW01. The sequence goes on from JAFGLW010000016.1 coordinate 808, forward strand.
TTCCAGAATCCGATATCCCACCCGCACTTCTTCGACCGGATCCGCCGCCAGCGAAACCCGGATGGTATCCCCGATCCCCTCCGACAGCAGGATGCCCAGTCCGACCGCCGACCGAACGGCGCCGGTCAGGAGCGTCCCCGCTTCCGTAATGCCGATATGCAACGGAAGATCCGTCTGTCCGACGATTAGCCGGTAAGCCTGTACACCGGTTCCCACATCGCTGGACTTCAGGGAGATAACCACATCGTTGAATCCCATTTCCTGCAACACAGCTGCATTGATCCGGGCACTTTCAGCCAGGGCTTCCGCCGTCGGTCTCCCGTATTTCCTGAGCAGATGCTTTTCCAACGAACCTGCATTGACACCCACCCGGATGGGGATTCCGCGATCCGAAGCCGCCTTGACGATCTCGCGCACCTTCGATTTCGATCCGATATTACCCGGATTGATCCGCAGCTTGGCCACACCGCACTCCAGCGCTCCCATTGCCAGCCGGTGGTCGAAATGGATATCGGCCGCGATCGGCACCGGCGATTGGGCTGTGACGATTTTCAATGCCACCAGGGATCGCTCATCGGGAACGCTGACCCGCATCAGCTCCGCACCCGCCATGGCCGCCGACCGGATCTGGTCCAGCGACGTCTCGGCATCGTGCGGATCTGTATTGGTCATGGATTGAACCAGCACCGGGTAATCGGGTCCGATAAACCGGTCCCCGATCTTCACAGTCCGGCAGATCCGGCGCGGCCGGGTGATCCCGATGTCCGTCATCGCCCGAGGATCCTTTCCGCAGTTTCCTTGGCCCAGCGGTCACTTTCCAGAACCTCGCTGAGGGTCGTGACCGGTCGGACCGAATGCCGCGCCATCACCATCGCGATGATTTCCGGTATCCGCGTAAACGGTATCCTTTTGGCGACGAATGCATGAACTGCAGCTTCGTTTGCGGCGTTCAACACCGCCGGCATGGTTCCCCCCGCTTTCAATGCATCGTATGCCAGATTCAGACATGGGAAGCGCTCGGTATCCGGCGTCCGGAAATTCAGTGCTCCCAATCCAGCCAGATTCAGCCGGGACGCTGCAAAATCCGGATGCCGTCCACCGGAAAGGGCATACAGGATGGGTAGCCGCATGTCGGGAAGGCTCATCTGCGCCATCACCGCCCCATCCCGGCATTCGATCATGGAATGGATGATGCTTTCCGGATGGATGAGCACCGAGATGTCCGCCGGATCGATATCGAACAACCACCGGGCCTCAATCACCTCCAGGCCCTTGTTCATCAGCGTAGCCGAATCGACGGTGATTTTCGTTCCCATGCTCCAGGTGGGATGGGTCAGTGCCTCTTCGGGAGTGACGTCATCGAGAGATATCCCCGGCCGGTTCAAAAAAGGACCTCCGGAACAGGTCAAAATGATTTTTCGAAGATCATCCCGGTCGATCCCATTCAGGCATTGACGGATCGCGGAATGTTCGGAATCGACGGGAAACAGCTCGATCCCGGTCTTCCGCACGGTACCCGAAACGAGTTCACCAGCCGTCACCATCGTTTCCTTGTTGGCCAGTGCGATATCCAGACCGGCCTCCACCGCCACGCACGTCGGCTCCACTCCCGCGGTCCCGGATATGGCGGACAAAACCATGTCAGCCGGTGCGGATTCCCCGCGCGCGAGTGCGAGGTGTTCCGACCGGCCGGTGCCAATCCGGGCCGCCAATCCCGCGCAGGCGTCCCGGACCGGAGGGTAGAATCTTTCATCCGTGATACACACTGTTTCCGGTTTGAATGCATGGATCAGATCGATCAGCCGCTTCGTCCGACTCCCGGTAGCGCTCATTCCGGTCACCCGAAACGATCCAGGATACTTTGATATGACATCCAGCGCCTGTTCGCCGATGGACCCGGTGCAACCGAGAACGACGATGCGTTTCAATTCACGACCTTCATCCCGGCCATGCGATTGAAGCGAAGATATAAAAAAACGGGGACGTGAACAGCAGATTATCCAGTCGATCGAGAAAGCCGCCGTGCCCGGGTATCAGAAAACCCGAATCCTTCACGGCAGCGGTCCGTTTGAGAATGGATATGAAAAGATCGCCGACATGAGCCAGAACAATGAGAGCGGGTGTGACCGCGATGACATGCCAAAGCGGGAACGGATAGGACCAGATATGATATGCGGCGGTACCGCCGATCCATCCGGCCGCGACTGCGCCGGCAAAGCCCTCGACGGTTTTATTGGGAGAAACAAGTGGGCAGAGTTTGTGTTTCCCCAGCGAACGCCCGATATGCATGGCCCCGGCATCACCGGTCCACACGGTTGCCAAAAGCAGAAAGATCAGGTTTCTTGAATCCGCCGAAAAACCCGTTTCCCGGATCAGGATCAGCGCACCGCCACCCCAGCATATCAGCACCGGAAGAAGCAGCAGAAGTCCGGCCAAACAGGCGGCTTCTGACATGGAATTTCTGGGTGCTGCGATCGTATAAGCGCAAATACCCGCCGTCATGATCAAGATACAGGCATATCCTATGCTTGCCGGGCCGCCCCGAGCGATCATGACCAGGCTTCCCACGGCAATGAAACCGTTAACCATTCCAAACACCACGGGTATCCGGACAAGAAACTTGCGGGTGATAAATAGCGCTTCCGAAAGAGCCAGAAGAAACGCAGCCGCGATCACCATGTCGAAACTCCAGGACGGAGAATGCTGGATCAGCAGAACCAACAAAGGCAGCACCAGGATTGCGGTCAGATACCGCAGTGCCATGTTTTTCATTCCCGGTCCTCCTCCGTATGCACACCCCCGTATCTCCGGTCCCGTTGCTGATAGGAAAGTATGGCCCGTTTCAGATCACGTTTGGAGAAGTTCGGCCAGAGCACATTTGTGAAATGCAATTCGGCATAGGAATTCTGCCAGAGCAGAAAATTGGACAACCGGTATTCGCCGCTTGTTCGTATGGTCAGATCGGGATCGGGCAGTCCGGCCGTATACAGGTGGGATTCGAACCGTTCCAGAGTGATATCCGAAACACCGATCAATCCCCGATCAACCTCCCCGGCGATCCGCCTGCAGGCTCGCAGGATTTCCTCCCTGCCGGAATAACCCAGTGCCAGGTTCAGTATGAGTTTGGTGCATCCGGTTGTTTCGCGGACAGTTTTCCGGAGTTCGGTTTGAACGTTGGCGGGAAAACTGGACAGGTCGCCGCTGAGCCAAAGTTTCACACCGTTTTTAACCAGTATGGCTCTTTGAGACATCAGGTTACTGTAAAGCAATTCCATGAGTGAATTGATTTCACTGGCAGGACGGGACCAGTTCTCCAGAGAGAAGGTGTAAAGGGTCAGAACTTCGACGCCCAGTTCAACACATGCCTTCATGACCCGTTCGATGGATTTGACTCCTGCCCGGTGTCCGATCGAGCGGGGTAATCCGCGGCGTTTTGCCCACCGTCCGTTTCCATCCATTATGATGGCGATATGCCGGGGAATATTTGCCGGATCGATTTCGTTGTGATCCGCATCGGTATTTGGGTATCGGGAAATCATATCCGGTCAAGTATTGAGGATTTCGTCTTCCTTGTCTACTCCAACTTTATCGATTTTTTCGATATATTCATCGGTGATTTCCTGAATGTCGTCGTAACCCTTGTGGGCTTCATCTTCGGAAATCTCTTTTTCCTTCAAAAATTCCTTCAGGTTTTCGTTGGCATCCCGGCGGATATTGCGGATTGCGACCCGGCCCTCTTCAGTCAGTTTTTTCACCAGTTTCACCAGTTGCTGCCGCCGCTCCTCAGTCAAAGGCGGAACGCTCAGACGGATGATTTTGCCGTCGGAGTTCGGTTGAAGGCCCAGGTCGCTTTTCAAAATGGCGCGCTCGATATTCGGAAGTGCGGAAGCGTCCCAAGGCTGGATCACGATGAGTGCCGGTTCCGGAACGGCTATTTTGGCCATCTGCTTGATGGGTGTGGGTGTTCCGTAATAATCTATTCGGATATTGTCCAGCAGACCGGCAGATGCCCGTCCGGTGCGAATGGTGGAGAACTGGCGCTTGTAGTGTTCTATGGTTTCAATCATCCGTTGTTTTGCATCATCAACGACTTCCGAGATCATGGCTCAATCCTCATGAAATCAAGGTCCCGAGTTCCGGATTCGTGACGACCTTGAACAGATTGCCCGGAACGGTCATGTTGAAAATGCGTACCGGGAGATTGTGGTCGCGGCACAGGGTGATTGATGTGAGATCCATCACCTTGAGACGCCCGGCGATCACATCGTCATAGGATACCGACCGAAGCAATTCGGCATCCGGATCTATTGCCGGATCTTGGGAATGAACCCCTTCAACCTTTGTTCCTTTAATCAGCACTTCTGCTTTGATTTCCAGCGCCCGCAGCGCCGCGGCGGTATCGGTCGAGAAATAGGGTCTTCCTGTCCCGCCGCAGAACACAACAACCGCGCCCTCACCGAGTCTTGTCCGGGCCTTTGAGGCGCTGAATTCCGGTAGAATCCCCGGAACGGGCCAAGCCGACATGACGTCGGCATCCAATCCTCCGGTCCGGCAGAATTCGGTCAAGGCGATCCCGTTGATCATGGTGGCCAGCATTCCCATGGCATCCGCGGGGATTCTGTCGAGTTTGAAATGCTCCGCACGATACCCTCGGAAAATGTTCCCGCCGCCACATACGATGCCAACTTGAATGTTCTCCCGAACCAGCGAGGTCAGTTCCCGGATCAGCCGCTGTGCGGCCTGGGGATCGAAACCACCTCCGAACCCGCCCAGAACCTCCCCGGAAATCTTGAGGAGGATTCGCCGGTAGAGTGGTTTCGGAGAGTCCATATCCGGTGTATCTCCTATTCTCCCAAACTGATCCGGACGAATTTCCCCACCCGGATGTTTTCACCGAACCTGGATATGGCGTTCTTCACGTAATCCCCGACGGTGATATCGTCCTGCTTGACGAACTGCTGATTGAGCAGACATACCTGCTGGTGAAATTTGGTGAGTTTTCCTTCCACGATTTTATCCACGATGTTGGCAGGTTTACCCATTGCCGCCACCTGTTCCCGGTATATTGACCGTTCATGTTCCAGAACATCTTCCGGAATGGAGTCCGGATCCAGGTACAGGGGTCCTATGGATGCGATATGCATCGCGATATCCTTTGCGAATTCCTGAAAATCGGGTGTTTTGGCCACAAAATCGGTTTCGCAGAAGATCTCCACCAGAACACCCAGTTTGTTGGAATGATGGAGATAACAGCCGACGACTCCCTCAGAAGTCGCGCGGTGGGCTTTCTTGGAGGCATCTGCCAGGCCTTTTCGTCTGAGGTATTCGACGGCTTTATCGATGTCCCCGCTGGTTTCGATCAAAGCCTCCTTGCATTTCATGATTCCCAGACCGGTTTTGGATCGCAGGTCCTGAATCATTGCGGTTGTGATTTGCATGATTATTCCCCCTCTTTTCCGGCGTCCGCACTGGGTTGATCCGGATCAGCTTCTGCCTGTTTATCCGGAGCATCGGATTCGGATGATTCCTTCTGATCCGGGTCTTTCTTTCCCGATGTTTTCACCTGCCTGGCCGGTTTCTCTTTCCCGGCCGGTGGTTTCGGTTTCTGGGTTTCGCCGGTGGTTTCGGTTTCAGCCGTATTCCCGGTTCGTTCCCTGGCCGTCCTGGATGCGGCCGCCGCCCTGGGTTTCCCGGCCGGTCTGGAAGCTTTCTGCTTCTTCACCGGAGCGGCTTCCACCTTATTCTCCTCAATCATTTCCTCTTCCTGTGCAGCTGCAGCTTTTGCCGCCGCAGCCGCTGCTTTGGAAGCGGCGATTTTTTCCATTCTTTCCCGCTCGATGATGGTCATTCTGGATTTGTATATTTCCTTGCCTTCAATAGCCGAATCGGCGACCTGAGAAGTGATCAGCCGGATAGCCCGGATGGCATCGTCGTTCCCGGGAATGGGAAACTGAATCTCCTGGGGATCTGAATTGGTATCCACGATCGCCACCACGGGAATTCCCAGCTTGTTGGCTTCCCTGACCGCAATCTGTTCCTTTTTGGTATCGATGATGAACACCACACCGGGAAGTTCGTTCATGTCATGTATCCCGTTCAGATTCCGTTCCAGTTTCATGCGTTCTTTTTCCAGCCGCTGGATTTCTTTCTTGCCCAGATCTTTGTATCCGCCGCCGTCCCGGAGATCGGTCAGGTAATCCCATCGAAGAACCGATTTTTTGATGGTCATGAAATTGGTCAGCATGCCGCCCAGCCATCGATGGGTAACATAATACATGCTGCTTCTGAGCGCTTCCTCTTCGATGACCTGCTGGGATTGTTTCTTGGTTCCGACGAACAGAACGCTGGCACCCTGGGAACAGGCGTCCCGGACATAATCGCAAGCTTCCTGGAATTTTCTCATCGTCTTCTGAAGATCGATGATGTAAATTCCGTTTCGTTCACCGAATATGTATGGTTTCATCTTGGGGTTCCAGCGATTGGTCTGATGGCCGAAATGAACCCCGGCTTCCAGCAACTGGCGCATTGTTACGCTTGGCACTTGCGTGTTCCTCCTTCGGGTTGTTCCACGATACGCTTCATCTTCCGTTTCGGACCGGATTTTACCGGGCACCCTGAAACGGAATCCACATATCTGAGAATTAATACTGCATCGGGATACTCGATCCCGCAATCATTACCGTTTTGAAAACTGGAACCGAGCTCTGGCACCGCGCTGTCCGTATTTTTTCCGCTCGACCTGGCGGGGATCCCGGGTCAAAAATCCGGCTTTCTTCAGTGCCGGCCTGAGATTGATGTCGTATTCGACCAGAGCTCTTGAAATGCCGTGCCGGAGTGCGCCGGCCTGCCCGGAGTTTCCTCCCCCTTTGATGAGGGCATAAACGTCGAATTTCCCGGTTGCAGAAGTCAGTTCGAAGGGTTGTGCGATCACCATCTGAAGCGTCTGCCGCTTGAAATACTGCTCGGCCTCCAGACCGTTGATGCTGTATTTGCCTGTTCCCGGTTTGATCCACACGCGCGCTACGGATGTTTTCCGCCTGCCCGTTCCATAATATTTTTCCTGCTGACTCACGTACCCAGCCTCCTGTTATTCCCTGACCTTGATGAACTTTTCCCCGGACACTTCGATCGATGTCGGTTGCTGTGCCTGATGGGGATGATCCGAACCGGCATATACCTTCATTTTCTTGAGCAGTTTTCGTCCCAGCTTATTCTTGGGCAGCATCCCCCGAACCGCGCTGATCATCACCCGGTCCGGATGGTTCTGCAGCAATCTTTCGGCATTGATCTCGCTCATTCCTCCGAGATATCCGGAATGACGATAATACATTTTCCGGGCCATTTTCTGGCCGGTCAACCGGATTTTGTCTGCATTCAGAATGATAATATGATCACCCAGATCGACATGGGGCGTATAATCCGGACGGTGTTTCCCCCTCAGGATGAACGCCGCCATCGATGCAATTCGACCCACCGGCTGCTGGGCTGCATCCAGAATATACCATACCGGCCTGATATCCTCTTTCTTTGCAAACCGCGTCGTTTTCATCAATCGAATCCATCTCCTTGTCAAGATCCATCTGCCCCAGCGCGGGCACACGAACTGGCTATGTTATAGTCAAGCCAAAGCACTGTCAAGTGAAATTCATACGAACGCCCGTCGTCATCCTGAAAACCGGTTGTCCGATAGGAGTCCATTAAAGAATCCCCTTTGAATTCGCAATCATCGAGTTGCCCTTTTCCGTACTATAGCTTGCCGGTTGTCATCCGTAAGTGAAGGCGATTTTTCGGAATCGTTTTCTGATCCGTTTTGTTTCCGAGCGATGTCCGTGGCGAAAATCGTCACAATTTGAAGGTGACTCCGGCAATAAAGATATCGATCCCCTGATTCGGCTGCACCCGGCCTGCGTTCGAATAGTGCATGTAGCGGACGTGAATGTTAATACCACGCAATTTGACACCACACCCGATCCGATCCTCAAACTGAAGCATTGAGGACATGTCACGGTTATCGATAATCTCCTCAGATATCAGAGAAATACCGATCCCGGCCTCCAGGTAAGGTGCATTCTGACAATCAGGGCACAACGGAATAATGAATACCGGGGACAGACCGATTCCCGCCAGGATGTTACGGTGACCATCCCAGAGATTTAGTGACATCTCCATATATCCGGAAAGAGGCATGGCGGTATTTTTAATCCGGCAAACAAAATCTTTCCTGAATCCGAGACGGGTAATACTAATATCATCCTTGCTCCTGCCGAAATCAAAAGAGAAGGTGTCGAATCCCTCAGCGGCACTGAAGTCTGCGCCTGAGAATATCAGATAGATGAAAACGGTCATATGGACACACTTCATTAGCCGATTTCACCATCAATATTTGAACAAAATCAACTGGTTCATGCCAGTCGGCATGCCAGATAAAGATGCACTGTCCGGATTTGATTCAAACTTGAGTCGTATCGGTACACCGGCAATCAGATTCCGGGAAACGGTTCCGGGGGATCGAGAAATTCCGGATCATCCGGATACCTGATTTCCAGCAGGCAGAGTCCCTGCGGCCCGATCGTGGGCCCCGCACTTTTTCTGTCCCGTTCATCCAATATTATCTTGAACCGATCCACGCTCAGTCTGCCCCGTCCCACCCAAAGGAGTGTTCCCACGATATTCCGAACCATATGCTGGAGAAATGCGTTGGCCTGGAAATACAGGCTGATGATCGTGCCGTTTTGCTTTCCCCATATCCGGATCATTCTCCGGACAGCATGCCGGGTGGCATCGTGAGCGCTCTTGAAACTGCTGAAATCCTGTTCACCTTTCAGGTATTCGGCCGCATCCAGCATGGCATCCAGGGCCAGGTTTCCAGGATAATGCAATGCAAACTGCCGGTTGAACGGAGATCGAAGCGGGCTTGTATCGATCCGGTAAACATAAGTTCGGGATTGGGCACTGAATCTGGCATGGAAACCATCGGGAACCTCCTCCACAAAGCGCAGGGAAACATCCGCCGGAAGCAGAGCGTTCGTGCCTTTGAGGAGTTTGTCCGTGGAAATCATCGATACCGTCCGGAAATTCACGACCTGACCGTATGCATGCACGCCGGCATCCGTACGGGCGCCGGTGGCCAGTTTTACGGGACCGCTGGTGATCCTGGACAGGACATCCTCGAGAACCTTCTGAACCGTGCGGACAGACGGCTGGATTTGAAAACCATGAAAATCGGTACCGTCATATTGGATTTTCAGTTTGATGTTTCGCACGCCAGTATTGACATCTTCCTTTTTATCTCTGAAAAGTCTTCAGATATGTGTCCAAGGTGTCCCGCGCCGTCTTGATCCATGAAAACGAAGCCGACCGGATAAAACCGCGACCGGCGAGTCGTTCTCTCAATCCGCGATCGGTCAGAACACTGTATAACGCAGCCGCCATCGACTCGGGGTCGAGGGGATCGAAATACACCGCACAATCTCCGGCGACCTCGCTCAACGATGAAGCGCGTGAAACGGCCACCGGTTTCCCGCAGGCCATTCCTTCCAGCACCGGCAGGCCGAATCCTTCATATAAAGACGGAACGGCAACCAGATCGGATCCGCGGACGATATGGACCAGATCTTGGTCCGGCAGATATCCCGTGAATATAACTCGTTCGTTCAGTCTGAGATGATCCAGGACCCGCCGGATCGGATCGTATTTCCAGCCGAATGCACCCGCAATGACCAGATTATGAGAAACCGACCGTTCTTCGGTCAACCGGGCAAAAGCCTTTAGAAACCGGACCAGATTTTTGCGGGGTTCGAGATTGGCGGTCATGAGAACATAGGGTCTGTGGATATTTCGGCGAGCAAGAATGTCCGGATCGGGTGATCCGGGGATAAAACGTGCATGGGGGGCCAGGTATACCGGATCGATCCGATCCGGTGAAACGCCGAATCTTTCAATGATCTCCTCTTTTACGAAATGGCTGTGGGTAATGATTCGATCGGCGGCCCGGATGGAATGCCGGATCATGAACCGCCAATAGAGATTGTATTTGACCGAATTCGTCTCAGGCATGCGAAACGGAGCAAGATCATGAATGGTCACGACCGATTTGATACCCGTGCCGATCAGTGGAAGCTGAAATGCCGTGTCGTGAAACAGCTCGATCTTACGTCGCTGCAGATCGGCTGGGCACCGGAAATGTTTCCATATTTCCCCCCGAACGTGATCATCGGGTGCCCAGGGAACCGGTATGCGGTGTTCCCAGGGTCGGGGTACCGGCAGGAATGCTTCGGACCCGGGCAGAACGTAAGCTGTAATTTCATGATCTTTCGCTATTTGGGCCAGATTCGAGAGCAGACAGCAGGCATAGACGCCCAGTCCCGACATTCCGGATCGAATCCGCCGGGCATCGATTGCAAATTTCATTTCGATTCACCCGGTCCGCTCCGTACGGCCTCGTCCAGACAGGATTTCCATTGCCGCATGGTTTCATCCCTGTTGAACTGAAGCGCCCGTTCCCGAGCCGCGGCGCTCATCAATTTTCTCCCGGATTCATTTTCAATCAGCTCCGAAACAGCAGCTGCAAATGCGTCCGAATTCCCCGGAGAAACCACATGGCCGTCAACCGCGTTCCGAACCAGGTCCTGCAGTCCTCCAACACCTGAAACCACAACCGGAATCCCGCATGCCATCGCTTCCAGGACCGCAAGACCGAATGATTCCTCCCGGGATGCCAGTACAAAAATATCCATTTCCCCGAGAATCTCCGCCGGATCGGCTTGAAACCCGGTTATCCGTACTTTTTCTTCCAGTCCCAGGTCGCGGATCCGATTTGCCAGTGCCCGAGTAAAATTCAGGTTTTCAGCCGGTGTCTCGATCTCCTCCCCGACAATCAGAAACCGCACATCCGGATATTTGGAACTGATCCGGAATGCCATTTCAACGAACAGCTCTTGTCCTTTTCCCGGGTGCAGCCTGCCCATGGTCCCGACGATGATCAGCGTCCTTGATGTGCTGGGTCCTTCGAACGGTTCCCGCTTCCGGGGTGAAAACCGGTCGATATCCACTCCGTTCGGAATCACCCGGATGTTTTCCTTATGGATACCGATCGCTGCCAGTTCGCGGCTCAATGCCTGCGATACCGTGATCCACAGGATCGGTGTAGAAGTTATGAATCTGTCAAGCTGATACAATCCGAGTCGTTTGAGGAAGCGTTTCGGCCGTATGGAAGCATGGACCGCGCACAGGTTGGTTACGGGGCGTCTGCGCAGTGCGAAATAAAGAGAAGTCAGTGTCCACAGCGAATTGGAGACCAGAACATCCGGATTCACGGTATCGATAATTTTCAGAAATTCATCGGTAACGGTTTTCCAGGTTTTTCTTCTGAGCCAGCGGGTTTTCAGCACCCGGATATCGTTGAAAAATACCGGTATGCCCAACCGATTCAACCGGGCGGCAAAATGTCCTTCGGCCGGTAGAACGCAATGGAATCGATAGTGCTCGTTCCACGCATCGATGACCTGGAGCAGCACCGTTTCAGCGCCCCCGATACCGCTGCATTCATCGATGAGCAATACGGATGGTTTACCGCTCATTTTGCTCCGAATCCAGTATACTGAACAGGCTTTCCAGGAATTCGGCGGAAGTTTGGAAAATGCCTTCCGCATACCCTTTGCCTCCCATCAATCCATGGGTTCTCAGCCGATTCAGACCTTCAACAATGGTGTAAATATAATCGCTGACTTGATTCTGCGACTGGAAGCAGCTCACAGCCTGACGTTTTTTTTCAATCAGGCTCGTTATGTCTGAAATATAGTTGGGGATCAGAGGGATGATGCATTCATAGCACCGGATAACCGGTTTCGTCCGGACTGGCCTCAAGGCTTCCAGAACCATTCGGGTGGCTGCGAGATGATCATGGTGATAATCGATCGGAAACGGAATGTAGATTACATCGGGACTCAGGAACCGGATCAAGCGGGTCATGTTTTCGACCAGTTCCGGACCGGATTTCAGTTCGCCGTCCGGTTCATCCCGGAATTGCAGGTCGGTGAATCCCAGTATGTTCGCGGCTTTTTGCGTTTCCGCCCGGCGGATTTGTTTCAGTTCATCCGATTTCCCGGTATCGGCCGTTCCACGTTCGCCGGATGTCAAGACCAGGGATGTGACTGTTCCGCCGGATAGAATGTGGCCGTGCAGCGTTCCGCCGACCGCCAGAATGTCGTCATCCGGATGAGGAGATATGCTCAGGGCCGACCGTTTCTCGGGCGCCTTGATGATCCGGGGCAGGAAAACCGGAGTTTTTGTCGAGATATATTTTCCGGTGATCCGCCGGAGAATCTTGAATGCGGTATGGTACCGCAATTCCTGAAAACGTTGTCTGAGCCAGCCCGGATGCGTCATATCAGATGCAATCCGAATCGCCCATGGTCACCTGCCACCGGCACGGATCCCACAGGCGGCGGTTGTGTTCCGGGGAGAGAAAGGATCGGATGACATGGTAGATCTTCGATTCCCTGCGCATAAATCCCATTCTAGAAATGAGCCGGGATTGCAGATCATTCTCCAGCAGCCAGATTCTCTGGGCTGAAACCCCGTTTTCCAGACCCAGACGGATTCCAGCCCCGATCAAGCTCCGGGCAGCCTCGACGTTGTCGCTGGGATCCAGGATAAACTCCGTAAAAAAAGCATCATTTCCCTTGATGACATGAACGGCAAATCCCTGGGGTTTCGATTCGGTTCCCGCCGTCAGAAACCGGTACCGTCCTTCCGGTCTCGATTCATATCTCCATTTCAGATAATCCCCGTCGCGCTCAAATGCGAATTCGCGGATTCTGGAAGTTGCGGCAAACAAACCTGCAATCCCGGACGGAATTGTATCCGTTATCCTGCATGGGATTTCCGATGCGTATTTGGTCCCCATGATTTTTTTCATGCAGAACCGGACCGTTCCGGCGGGCATCCGGACGGTTTTCAGACGGGGATATTTTTTGATCATGGATGTGCAGGGATCCAGGAATATGGAATACATGGGGATTTTGCCGATGGCGCGCCATTTGAGAATTCTCGATCCGAGTGGAAGGGAGACTTGATTAGGAAAACCGAACGTAAAGGACGGATCATCCCGGGTGGCGTATCCGTACGCGGTTTCACCCAGTTTTTTGAACAGACCGCCCTTCTTGTGGTCCGGATGAACCATCAGATCGACTTCCTGCAATGCCGTGTATGCAGTGTCGAAACATCGTATCCGGCGGGGAAGAAGACCATAGTGCCCAACGATTTCCCCCCTGTCCACGGCAACGATAATGATCGGCTGGCCGTGGGGATTTTCCATGAATTTCCATTTCCAGAGGCTTTCCGGCCGGGTCCATCCGAATGTCAGCTTAAACAGTTTATCGATCCCGGCTCTGTCCTGTGGTTCAAATGTTCTTATCGCCAATTCGTCCTTCTCCCGACCTTCAAAACAAACGGTTCGTTTGATTCTGAGCATCTTAACATCCGGTAATGTAATGGGCAATGTCGAGCTCGATGGATTCCGCTTGCTATTTCATGGCAAATGGATAAAATATTTTTTCGCTCCCGGAGGGTGGAACCCTCTGAAGATTGCGGTAGAAAATTCAGTGGTCTGGCAAAAATCAACGCACCAAGCGTAAAGGACGTGTAAGTATGCAACAGCTATTACTTTTAGGTAACGAAGCGGTCGGCATGGGCGCTCTTCATGCGGGTCTCAGCGCCGTATTCGGCTATCCGGGAACACCCTCCACAGAAGTATTTGAATTCGTGGAAAAACTGGCTCCGAAATACGGGGTTCGGGCCGTATGGTCGGCGAATGAAAAAGTTGCTTTCGAAGAAGCCCTGGGGATGTCTCATGCAGGGAAACGGTCGATGGTCACGATGAAGCATGTCGGGTTGAATGTTGCAGCCGACCCATTCATGAATTCCGCAATGACCGGAGTCAACGGAGGGTTGGTTGTTGCCGTTGCGGACGACCCGGGAATGCATTCCTCCCAGAACGAACAGGACAGCCGTTACTATGCCGATTTCGCTCGTCTGCCCTGTTTCGAGCCTTCCAGCCAGCAGGAAGCTTATGACATGATGCGAAGCATCTTCGAGGTTTCGGAAACGATGGATGTTCCGGTCATGCTGCGCCTGGTGACCCGGTTATCGCACAGCCGGGCCAATATCACACCGAATACCGACATTCTCGACCAGAACCCGCTCAATCCGTCAAATGACTGGAAAAAATGGGTTCTTCTGCCACCCAACGCGAGAATCCGAAACCGGTTGCTGATTGAAAAGCAGCGGGATCTGGTAAATCTGTCGGAGCGATCCCCATACAACTCCCTGGACCTGAAAGAGGGAGCGAAACTGGGTATCATTTCGACCGGTATCGCCACCAACTATGTGATGGAGAATGTTGCGGATCTGGAGCAGCCCGTCAATCTGCTCAAGATCAGCCAGTATCCCATCCCGGAACACCTGATCAAGGAGATTGTCCGGGCCAGCGATGAGTTGTTGGTGGTGGAAGAGGGTTATCCGTTTGTCGAATCGAAAATGCTCGGGATTTTCGGAATTCCCGGCAAGACGGTTCGGGGCAAGTTGAGCGGCGATATTCCGGCCACAGGGGAGATGAACTGTGATTTTGTCCGGAAAGCGCTGGGGCTGGCACCTTTTTCAAAACTGAATTTCGATCCGGGCGTTCTGCCGGGGAGACCGCCGATGCTGTGCAAGGGCTGCCCCCATGCCGATGCTTTCAAGGCCTTGAAGAAGGCCGCCGAATCCATTCCCGGCACCAAGATGTTTTCGGATATCGGTTGTTACACGCTGGGTGTTCTGCCGCCGTATCTTTGCGGGGAGACCTGTGTGGATATGGGCGCTTCGGTATCGATGGCATATGGATCGGCTTCAGCGGGTGTCTATCCGGTTGTCGCCATCATCGGGGATTCCACGTTCATCCATTCGGGAATGACTCCGTTGATCGGAGCGGCCAAGCACGATGCCGATATTACTGTCATGATAATGGACAATTCCTTTGTTGCCATGACGGGCGCCCAAGAAACCATGACAACGGGTCAACCATTGATTGATCTGATTGAGCGGCTTGGTGTGGATAGGAGTCACATTGTCCCGTTCAATCCCCTGCCCAGACATCACAATGAAAATGTCAACCTGATTCGGAGAGAGCTTGAACATCACGGCACTTCGGTGCTGATCCCGCAGCGCGTATGCGTTAAAGCGGCCAAACGATAGGAAGAACTGCCATGGAAAAAAACATGATTTTATGTGGAGTCGGAGGACAGGGGATTCTTTCGATTTCTTATGTGATCTGCAATGCGGCACTGGCCAATGGCTGGAATTTCAAACAGGCGGAAGTGCATGGGATGGCTCAGCGAGGCGGCGCGGTGCAGTCCCACCTGCGTATCGCCGATAAACCGATCGCCAGTGATCTGATACCCGAGGGTCGTGCCGATCTGATTCTCAGCGTGGAACCCCTGGAAGTATTCCGGTATATCGGTTTTTTGAAGCCGGATGGAATAATCATCACCAGTACTGTTCCCTACGTGAGCATCGACAACTATCCGGATGCTGAATTCATGCAAGCCAATCTTCAGCGGCTGCCCCATAAAATCCTGATCGACGCCAAGGAAATCGCCCAGTCGATCGGCAGCCCCAAGGTGCAGAATATCGTGATTCTCGGGGCTGCTGCCCACAGTCTGGGATTCGTGCCGGAGAATTTTGACACGGCACTGGAGGAGCTTTTCGGCAGGAAGGGAGAAGACATTCTCCGGATGAACAAACAGGCTGTCCGGAAAGGTTATGAACTGGGTCTTGCAGGCGGGACACCCGGATAAATCTGATTAATTCATGGAGGTTGGTATGAAAATCGATGGGAAGGCGTGTGACCGGATTTTGAGCAAGGCATTTGATCAGGGTCGAACTTTTCTGATGGAACACGAAACATATCAACTTTTAGCCGCTGCCGGATTGAGGACAGACTGCTGGTGGAAAGTTGCGGGGAGTGGCGATGATGTAACCGATGATTTTCTTGATGGATTGACCGCAAAACAGGTCGTTTTGAAGATTGTTTCGCCGCTGATCACACACAAGACAGACGTCGGGGGTGTAGTATTTGAACCCGCCCGGCCATCCGGAATCCGCATCGCCATCCGCTCCATGATCGATTCGGTCCCGGAGCGTTACCTGGAATGGATCCGAACGAACAATCTCAGCCTGCCGGATCACATATCCGGCAGCGACGATTCGAAGCTGGTCGAGCAGATACGCAGGGAAATCCTGGGGATACTGGTGGTCGAGTTTATTGAATCGGACGCCGGGGGATTCGGATATGAAATGCTGGCCGGCATGCAGTGGACCCGGGAGTTCGGACCGGTTATCACCATGGGGCTGGGGGGTATCGATACGGAGTTGCTTGCAGCTTCGTTGAAGCCGGGCCGGTCGACGGTTACGGCTTCCGCATCCCTGTCCCCTTCAGGATTTCTGGAGATTTTCAAACAGACGATTATATATCAGAAAGTTGCGGGACTGACCCGGGGCACAGATCGGATTGCTGACGATGAAATACTGACGGAATGCTATCGGGTGTTTTCCTGTCTCGCCGACTGGTACGGACCGGATGGAACCGGTGAATTTGTCATCGACGAGCTGGAAGTCAATCCTTTTGTTTTTACCGGCGGCCGGATCGTGCCGCTGGATGGTTTGTGCCGGTTCAAACACCGCACTCCGAAACCACTTCCATCTCCGGTACATAAAATTGGGAAACTGCTGCATCCGAAAAGCATGGCGGTGATCGGCGTATCAGCCCGGAAAATGAACATGGGCCGGATCATCCTGCGCAATATCCTGAGAAATCAGTTTCCGGTGGATCACATGTACATCATCCGTCCGGAAATGGATCGGATCGACGAAGTGCCCTGCGTGCCCTCCATCGGGGATCTGCCGGAAACAGTGGATGTTCTCGTTCTTGCCGTAGACGCAGCACAGACACCCTCCATAATCCGGGATGCCGCCGAATCCGGAAAGGTCGAATCGGTGATCATCATTCCCGGCGGACTCGGTGAAAAATCCGGAACGGAGGAAATCGTCCGGGGCATGAACGAAGCGATCCAGCAGAGCCGGACCCGCCCGGATCACGGCCCGATATTCGTGGGCGGGAACTGCCTGGGCATTTTATCCAGACCCGGGCGGTACGACACCCTGTTCGTCCCGGAAGCGAAGCTTCCCAAAAACTATGATAAATCACCCGATCCGGTGGCGTTTCTTTCTCAGAGCGGCGCCCGGATGATAACGGTAATGAGTCAGCAGACGAATTTGTCTCCTCTTTTCGCTGTATCGACCGGTAACCAGATGGATTTGGGTGTCGCCGATTTCCTCGAGTATCTGCTTGAACATGAGCCCGATGTCAAGGTAGTGGCGGTGTACGTGGAAGGATTTCGCGATCTGGGAGGGATGAAAGTTTTTCACGCAGTCCGCAGGCTTGTATCGGAAAACCGCACGGTTGTGTTTTACAAGGCCGGGCGGACCGCCGCCGGCAGAACCGCGACATCCGGACACACCGCATCCATCGCCGGGGATTATCAAGTCGCGGCCCAGCTCATGGCCCAGGCGGGTGCCATGGTCTGCGATAATTTCACGGAATTCAACGAACTGATCCGGCTGGCTGTCGCACTTTTCGACAAACGGGTGGAGGGCAACAGAATCGCGGGGATTTCCAATGCCGGGTACGAAACCGTGGGAATGGCCGACAACATCGGTCCGGAATCGGGACTGGAACTGGCGGTCTATTCCGAGCAAACCCGGGAGACGATCCGGAAGATACTGGTGAACGGGCGGATTGAAACCCTGGTCGATATTCGGAATCCGATGGATGTCACACCCATGGCCGTCGATGCGGTTCACGAAGGAATCATTCAGGCTCAATTGAACGATCCGGGCATCCATGCGGTTATCGCGGCCACCATTCCGATAACCCCCGCCCAGCAAACACTTCCGGCAGGAATATTCGGGGAGGAGAACATTTTGAAACCGGACAGCTATCCCAACCGGATCATCCGGCTGATCCGCGAATCCGGCAAGCCCGTGATATCCGTCATCGATTCCGGTGAAGTGTACGATCCGATGGTCAAAATGATGGAACGGAGCGGGGTGGTTGTCTTCCGAACGGCCGATCTGGCTATCCGGATGCTCGGGAAGTATATCACCTGCCGGCTGAATGCCCGCTGATGCTGTTTCGAGTGCGGGATTGCGGCGGATCAATGATGAATGTGGTTGTTGAATTCGATTTCCCCACGACCCTGTGGTTGATTTCTTGAATGACGCCGTAATCCGGATGTATCCACATTTCGATTTTCATGGGAATCTGAACACCCATAACCTTCGCTTCACCGGTTCCCCGGATATGCACGCATCGATAGGTTTCACCGTGAAGGATGAGAGAATCGGCGCGATCCAAAATTTCATAATCAACAGATATCTTTTTCTTCTTTTCCCGGATACCGCTTTTCCAGGTAACGGCGGTTTCGGGTGGTAATTTCAGCCACAGCAGCGGTTCGGAAAAAAACACCGGATCTCCCCCGGTCTCTTCCGATTCCGCGATCAGAAATATGCCATCCGGTCGCACCTGGTAATATTTTACTTTGCGGTATTCCTGTTCCCGCATCGTAACGATTTCTTCGTGCACCGTCCGGAATTCTCCGGATCCGGCATCCCGGAACGGTTCCAGAACCCGGAGGATTTTACTGATGTCTTTTTTTTCACCGTCTATCACCATGGTGCCCGTATATTTAAGGACCGTTCCCGGTTCGGACACCAGGTAATCCATCGCCCCCGCCTGCCGGATCAATGCGGTAACAATCAGTCCCGGGAATCCAAGGCGGGATTTCCCGAAAATCATCAGCTGTGATCGCTGCCGATGTCGGTCTTCCCAGGTTCAACGGGCTGAACTGAATCTGATGCGGAGGGACTGCCCGCCGGTTCAAACCCTTTCGGCGGCACTCCCGGCGGGACAATCTCCTTCAGGATGAAGCTGCTGACTGCCTTGTGGTCCCGGTCGATGTATTTTGAGGTTACCTGATACACCCTGCCCTGCCTGGAAAAATAGGATTCTTTTTCAATTTTATGGGTTTCGGCTCCCAGCTTGATTTCCCCGACGGCTTTGACGACGACGACGGTTTCGGTTTTTCCGCCTATTTCCACCGACTTGTCAATCGACAGGATTTCCATATCGAAATCAACCGGATGCCCGCCTTCAATCCGGTTTTTATGCCACTTGGCTCCGACGGTTACCGGGAGCGGCAGCTCCAGTGAGGGAGTATTCAGAACATCGATACGACCACCCATTTTATCGGCCGTGGCGACAAGATATATGCCGTCTTCCCGGGCGTTGTAAAACAATATCTTTTCATCTGAAAAAGTGTCCCCCCTTATCAGGGAATGATGAATCACGTCGAATTTTGCGCCTTCCACGACGGCCGGATCGAGTATGTGAATGATTTTGCCGAAGGACATGGTTTTTCCTTCTTTTTCAAGCGACCCCTCAAAAATAACTTTTTCATCGATCGTATCGAAAATATAGTCGATCGCGAACACAGCCGAACCGGAGCAAACCAGCAAAACGGATAGCAGAGCGGTTGTTGTAGGTTTCAAGTTCTCGGTCTCCTTTCCCCGGGGATATACCGGATAATCCCATTATTACTATGAAGCGGATGAATTTACAAGTACAGCGACATGTCCCGAAATGGTACTTGAAATCGATGGCGGGGAGTGGAAAAATCAGTTGTTGTCATGAAATACAAGGATTTATACAAAAAAATTGAAATTTCGGTCAGGGAACTGGATGTCAGCCAGGATGAAAGCGGGTTGATCGAGACCGTTCTGGACACGGTGTTGTCCCTGTACGGCGATGACCTGGGTATACTGAGCGGGCGGTTGTATATTAGAGAGGGTGATATATACAGGTTGATCAGGCAGATCGGCCGGTCGAAACTGGATATCGACCAGACGGAACTGCCCTCGGAATACCTTCCGATCCGAAAACTGCGTGAAGAAAAATATATCATCATGCACCGGAACGACAGCGGCATCGATTCCAATCTTCAGCAGTTCATGGTTGCAGACACCTTTGCCGCCATCGCCCTGGGTGATACCAACCAATATCTTGCTTCCTTCAGTGTATCGGAGCCCTGTGAGGAGGAGCAGCTTCATTTTTCGCTTAATACGATCCGGTTTGTGACCAATTTCAAGCTGCGTGAGCTTTCGATGCAGGATGTTTTACTCAAAGCCCGTGAAATACAGCTTTCATTGTTGCCTTCCTACCTGGTGGATCGCAGGGGATACGAGATATACGGAAAGAGCATTCCCGCCGATTTTGTTGGCGGCGATGCCTTTGACTATCTCCTCATCAGCGACGACACGCTGGGTATCGCCGTAATGGATGCGGTGGGGCACGGGCTGCCGGCCGCCCTTCAGGCCCGGGATGCCGTCACCGGTCTTCGGATGGGTATCGAAAGCAACATCAAGATGGAATTCATGATATCCCGCCTGAACCGTGTGATGCACCGTTCGAACCTCAGCAGCCGTTTTGTTTCGCTCTTCTATGGGGAGCTGGAGGAAAACGGCAACTTCATCTATATCAACGCCGGTCACCCGCCTGCTCTGTTGTTTCGTTCAGGCGGTTCGGTGCATGAATTGACCCGGGGCGGAATGGTTCTGGGTCCGAATCCCACCGCCAGGTACCAGCGTGGATTTGTATTTCTGAATCCCGGAGACATCCTGGTGGTATACTCCGACGGGATTACCGAGGAGGGGGACGGGAATGGAAACCGGTATGGGCTCGAGCGGTTCAGGGAGCATATCAACACCCGGTTGAACCTGTCCGCCCGTGACCTGACGGAAACGGTATTCCAGGAAATCCACAGTTATTCCGGTAAGATTTCGCCTTCAGACGATCAGACACTCGTGATCGTAAAACGGACTGAAAATTTATCCTGATTCCCGTTTTGCCAGTCCATCGATCAGGATTTCATTGATTTTGAATACATCTCCCGCTCCCAGCGTCAATATGATTTCTCCCGGGCGGACGGTTTCAATAAGTCTGGCTGCGGCCTCATGCTTCGTGTTCACAACCTCCACCCGGCGGCATCCGGCCTGCCGGCAGCGTTCCGCCAGCAGGTTGGAAGTGATACCCGGAAGGGGTGGTTCGGAGGCCGGGTAGATGGGCAGGAGAATCACCTGATCCAGGTCTTTCAAGACTGCGGCGAACCGGTCCATGAAGTAGGCGGTCCGGGTGTACCGATGGGGCTGGAAAACCGCGTGTATGGGCGATGAATGCTGCTGGCGGACGGCGGCAACGGTGGCTTCGATCTCGGTCGGGTGATGAGCGTAATCATCGATTAGAATGATCCCGCCGGAGGCATCCGTTCTGTCCAGTCGCCGTTTGACGCCTTTGTATTGCCTCAGCGCACGCCTGATGATTCCCGGTTGAATGCCGATTTCTAGCCCGACCGCTATAGCGGCCAGCGCGTTCAGCACCATGTGCCGCCCGGGAATCCGGATGGCAAATTCACCCAGGTCGATATCTTGATGAAACACCTGGAAATACTGCCATCCTTCCTCCGAACGAAGCAGCATGGCCTTGATATCGTTCCCCGGGGTTAAACCGTATTTGATCAAGCGCCTGGAATAATCGACGGTGAGTTTGGATATGATTCGATCGTCGCCGCAAACAACGGCAGCACCGAAAAACGGAACTCTGGACAGAAATATTGAGAATGTTTCCAGAATCCTGTCGAAGGTCTGGTAATAGTCCATGTGTTCTTCTTCGACATTCGTGACCACGGCGATGGCCGGGGACAACAAAAGAAACGAAGCGTCACTCTCATCCGCCTCCGCAACGAAGTAAGGACCCCGCCCGATTCTCGCGTTGGTTCCGATGTTGTTGGCGTTGCCCCCGATCAGGATTGTCGGATCCAGTTTTGATTCCTCCAGAACGAGTGCGATCATGGATGTGGTGGTTGTTTTACCATGGGTACCGGCGATGGCGATTCCGTATTTGAGCCGCATCAATTCAGCCAGTAATTCAGCCCGCCTGATTTCGGGTATACCGGTCCTGCGTGCAGCAGTTCGTTCCGGATTATCCGATCGGACGGCCGAAGAATAAACCAGAACATCCGCTCCCCTGATATGTTCGCCGCTGTGACCGATCCAGATATCCGCGCCCAGGCTGGAAAGGCGACGCGTCACCGGCCCGTCTCCCTGATCCGAACCCTGAACTTCGAATCCCAGGTTCATGAGGATTTCCGCCAGTCCGCTCATCCCGATACCGCCGATTCCGACGAAATGAACACGTCTGACTTTCCCCATGAACCACTCATTTTTTCCCTGCATCATGGTCGGGCCCCTTATCGGAAGATGCTTTCACGGTGGCCGGATTCAACCGGCCAGAATCAGATCCGCAATTTTGTCTGCAGCATCGGAGCATCCCATTTCTCTCGAGTTTTTTGCCATCTGCGCCAGCCGTTGGGGGTGTTCCCGGTATTCGTTCAGTATAGATGACACGGCGATTCCGGTCAGTTGTGTTTCGGGGATCAGCAGGGCGGCTCCAGCATCGGCGAGAACCTGGGCGTTGGTATATTGATGATTCCTCACTGCACCGGGCCATGGGACGATCACCGCGGGAACACCCCGGGCGGTAATTTCTGCGAGTGTCATAGCGCCACCTCTGGAAATCACCATGTCCGCAGTGGCCAGTGCCAGATCCGCCCGGTAAAGAAAAGGGTAGGGATAATATCTCGGTTTATTCCGGGTCAGGCGTGTGGCCGAATCAAACTTGTTCTGACCCGTAGAATGCAAAATCTGCCAGCCAGCATACGCCGAACCTTCCTCACCCAGACATAGAATCTCCTGAACCATCCTGTTCATCGCCATCGATCCCAGACTTCCGCCCACCACCAGCAGAGTTTTCAGCCCGGGATCCAGATTGTATTTCTGACAGCCTGCCCGCCTGGATGCAGTGATAATCGATTCCGACACCGGATTGCCCACAAGGACGATGGGTGCGGGTGATTTGATCATGCTGCGGGTGGATTCATAGGCTATTCCGACGCCGTCGACGATTCGAGCCAGCCATTTTACAGTCAGTCCCGGGACGGAATTCTGTTCCAAAATCCAACGGGGTATGCCCATCGTTTTACCTGCCATGATAACCGGAGCGCAGACGTAGCCGCCGGTTCCAAGAATCATATCGGGTGCGAATTCCTTTAAAACCGACCGTGCCTGGATTACCGGTCGCAGGGAAATCCAATGACAAGCCGTCCGCGCATTCCGGAGGATCGCGGCGGGTTTCAGAGAACGTTCGAGTCCGCGCATGCGCATGGTGACCAGAGGGATATCGTGACGGGGAACCAGATCCTCCTCCCGCCTTCCCTTCACTCCCACCCATAGAATCCGCGCATTGGATACTCTCTTCCTCACTTTTTCAACAACGGCGATGCCGGGCATGATATGCCCGCCCGTTCCGCCGCCGGTCACCACCAAACGGAAAGAACTCATTTCAAAACCGTATTCCGTTCAATCCCGGACATGTTTCCTGCGCCCCCGATCTCTCCGCATCCGCTGGATTCTGTTTATTATAATCACAGCGTGACGATTATGTGAATCTTCTTTTTGGTCAAACCCGACAACGCCCCATGATATTAATATGCTTTGACTTGCCATCCAACATTCTTTATGATTTCTTTTCTTCGCAAGGATTAAGCCGATTGTTTTCGTTCGGAGATGAGATGGAGTCCGAGATAATGTCAGATGCAGATTCAAAACGCAGCAAGCGGTCCGACAGGATATTGCGTGAAATCAAGGAATGGAGCAAGAGCATCCTGTGGGGAGCGGTATTTATATATTTTTTCACCGGTTATGTATTCAAGGCCTACCGGGTGGAAGGAACTTCCATGCAACCGTTGCTGCAAAATGCTGAACGGCTTTTTGTAAACCGGATTGTATATAAATTTCGTGACATTGAACGCGGTGATGTGGTTGTGTTTTATTTCCCCGCTCAACCGCACGATTATTTCATCAAGCGCGTCATCGGGCTGCCGGGTGAAAAGATATATATCAAAAAAGGGAAAATATTTATCAACGACCGACTGATCGATGACCATTACGTTCCCAATTACTTCAAGAGCTATGAAGATGTCGGGACGCAGGAAATCCCTCTGGGATATTATTTCGTTTCGGGAGATCACCGGAACAAGAGTTACGACAGCCGCGCCTGGGTGAAGGACAGGCGGTTATCGGCTTTTGTTCCCTTGAAATATATCGTTGGTAAAGCCAGTTTCAGATACTGGCCGCTGAATCAGATCGGACCCATCCGGTCGAATTTCGAACCGAACGGGAATGACTGATCAGGTTTCCGACATTTGACTTCTCGATCCAATCAATTCCCGGTTTCTTCCACTTGGTTTCATGGTCTGCCCATTTGGACAACCGATCGACCGGCGGGCCTGATCGACCGAATCTGTCTTCGAACCAGAGCCTCCGGAATCGGCTTCCTGCCCCATGCTGAACGGGCACTGCACCGGGTTGCCGGCAAGTATCTGATCATTTATGCATTTATCAGATCGATACCGTTCACCATCGAGTTGCTGAACCGGGCACTCCGGCGATCCCATCTACCTCCGTGCCGGTTCCAGGTCGCGGCGGGGAAAACGGTACCGGAACCTATTCGTTCCCTTGCGGATCCCCCCCCCGACTGTTCCGGATACATCCTGCTGGGCGACACTTTTTCCGGAGAAATCGCTCCCATCGAGATTCTGCTGGACTGGGTTCCGGCCCAGACGAGACCGGTCGTGGTAATCCCCATATTGAATCTGGCCGCCCGTGACCCGTTTCGGGTACGTTTCAACACATGCTGGAACACTTTCCGCTTCGGCGGACGCGGCCTGTTCAGCTGCGGCAACCCGGTCGACCTGAACCATCTGGAATCAACCGTGCGCAAACCGTGGAATCCCGCACACATTCGGCGTCAACTGCTGCGATCCATCCTGCGCGAACACCGGGTAATTACGGGAAACATCCCCGAACCGCGTCGGCAGTTGATCCGGCGTCTGGTCCAGAGTGACGACTTGCAGAATCTTATTCGCACAACCTCCCTAACAATGAAAACCCCGCCGGGAAAAACAAAAAGAAGCGTCGAATCGCTGATACGGGAAATCGCCACCGATTACCGGGATTTCTTTCCCCGGCTCTGGCGAATTGTCCTGGACCGATATCTGTTTCGCCTTTATGACAGTATTGAATTCGATGAGTCTGGTCTGGAGCGGTTGCGCAGCACGATCCGGCAGAACAAAAAATGTATCCTGATTCCCACGCATCGCAGCCACATGGACTACATTACATTGTCTTTCGGGTGTTACCAGGAGGGTATCGCTCCGCCCCTGATCGCCGCCGGCAAAAACCTGGCTTTCTGGCCCATGGGATTCATTTTCAGACATACGGGAGCTTTTTTCATCCGGCGCAGCTTCAAGGGAATGGAGATGTACGCGAGGGTTTTCCGACGGTATGTTCTGGATCTGTTGCAGAAACCGCAGCCGATCGAAGTCTTCCTGGAAGGGGGACGGAGCCGTTCCGGGCGCCTTCGGCATCCGAAACTCGGTTTTCTGCGCATCCTTCTGGACGCTGTACAGGAACGACACATTTCCAATTTGACCCTGGTGCCCATTTCAATCAACTACGACCGTATTCTGGAAGAAGACAGCTATCTGAAAGAGCTTTCCGGTCAACCCAAATCGACCGAACGTTTGACCGATATGGTACGGAATCTCCACCTTCTGAATCGAAAACAGGGCGGCATATACATCACCGTCGGAGATCCCCTGGTTCTGGGGAGTGGAACCGGGGGAACGGAATGCGGTGTCGAGGACCGGGAGGAGATCGCGCATGAATTGATGTACCGACTCGGTGCCAACCTGGCCGTTTCACCCATGGCACTCATGAGCACCAGCATTCTCAGGCTTCCCGGAACATCAATTGACGCGGCATCCATCCCCGAAACCATGTCGGAGTTATTGAAATATCTCAAAACGCAATCCTGCGCGTTTACCGGCGACCTGAGTGATAATCCCGAGCTGGACCGGATCTTCCGTCGAACACTCGATTTTCTGATCCGGATACAGTATTTTGAACCCGAATCCCAGCTCGATTCCGAATCCCGCCGTTTCCGGCTGAGACCGGAAGTACGGAAAAAACTCGATTATTCCAGGAACAGTCTGGCGATTCATATGATTCCGGTCGCAGTGGCCGGGCTGGCTGAAATCGAATCGATATCCGGCACGGAACTGCCAGAATTCATCGTGGGTCTGTTATGTCCCCACATGCATCCGGTCAATCCCGACAGGTTGGTCCCGGCGTTAAGATCTGCACGGGAATATCTCAAGGCAAAACCCCGTGACACAGCCACTCTTTTTGCGTCCTTTATCCTCCCCGAAATCAAGATCATCAAACGGGTCTATCGCTACTTCAAGCATTCCGTCGGACCCGGTTTGAAATTGGATTCGATCAGGCTCAAGACCCACATCGAGAAGGCACTGACCTTGCCGGATATTGAGAAGGACTATCCGGAACGGTTCAATATTGAAACGATCGAATTTATCCGGAGGTGTTTTCAGGCACACCACATTCTGTTCAGGGAATCCTCAGGCCGATTCAGTTTCCTGCCAGCGCAACCGGATATCTGGGAACGTTTTGAAGTTCTTGTGCCGGATGAGCCTGCCGATCCGTCCGAACCACCTCCAACATGATCTCTCTTTCTGGAGCCGCCCCAACGATAATACCCAGTCTCAGAGTGCCATCCATTGACGGATCCATGGAAGCGCCGTAGGTAAGGTCGACTTCGCTGCCCCAGTTTTCACAGATCCAGGATGCTGCTTCATCGAGCTCGAAAAGTGTCAGGTCGTTGCCGGCCAGGAAATGAACGATGATGGATGCGGGACGCTTCATGTAGCTTGACAGGAGTGGATCGGCCAGGACCTGTTCGGCGGCTTTTCTGCCGCGTTCCCTGCCATCGGCTGAAGCGACTGCGATCGCCGTCGAAGTCTCCATGGAAATAATATTCTGGACGGTGGACATATCAATGGATACCACACCGGTATCATAAAGCGCATCCATGACCACCTGAAGCTTTTCGCAAACAGATGCTTCCATGGCACCGCCTGCAGAATCGGCGATCTCCTCAAAACCATTCGGGTGGTTCAAAATGATGCATCCATCAACCCATTTCCGGATCTCAGTCAGGGCCAGCTCGGCGCAAAGACAGCATTTCCGACCATGACGCGCCCGATCCGGCATGATGAGAAGCGCAAGGATGTTCATTCCCGATTGTTTCAGATGTCGGGTTATCACCGGCATCACGCCTGATCCAACGCCGCCTCCCAGTCCAGCAACGAGAACGATGAACCCCTGATCCGGCATATGAAGATGGAGTTCCGGCAGAATTCTTTCGGCATCTCGCGAGGCGACAATCATGTCACCGCGGGGATGATTGGAGGAAATCGGATCCAGTGCAATGCACAACCCGGCTTCTGAATCGGTCAAAACATCAGCCCGATCGATGACGATCGGAGTCAGAGGACAGGCGGTCCGCCATTGAATCCGTTGCACCAGCCGACTGCCGACTCCCCCGACACCGACAAGAAGATTCCGGTTGAAGGATGATTGTTCACGGCCGCTTTCCCGGTTTCCACCGGTGTTCATGGTTCCGGCTCCATCTCCGGATACCGATCCTTCCAATCCGGTTGGGTCCATATTTCAAAATCATGCCCTGCGCCGACGAGAATCATGGTGTCACCTCCCTTGAAATTTGGAAAATCGGGGATTTTCAGCCTGCCCTGTGGATCCACGTGAACGGTTTTGACCGGAGCCATTGCCAGGCGTCGGATTTCGCGAATCTCTGCATCGTCGTCGTCACCGGATGCGATGGAGGTGAGATGGTCCCTGAGTGATTGTTCGACAGTCAAAATAAGATAATTTTCGTTGGCGCGGACATAAAGGGTAGCGCTTCGCGCCATCGATTCACGCCGGAATCCCCTTGGCAGGATGATCCGTCCAAGCTTATCCACGGGACAGATAAAAAGCCCGGTATATATCATAAGAATATCTTAGCAAAAGTTAGCTTTTTCAACCTAATCCTTCCTAATATGGTTATATATACGCAAAATCAGGTTTAGTCAACATAAATTTCTAAATTTAATCGCTCAGTAAACCATTGGGATCGTAAACGGGGTTCCCGTTCATCAGGGTCATCACCACTTTGTTCTCCCTGAAATTATCCGGATCCGCCTGGACCGGGTCCCGGTCAAAGACCACCAGATCCGCCGCATTGCCCGCCGTCAACTCCCCTCGTTCCCCCGGTCGACCTTCCAGAACCGCTGGCAGCAGTGTGGATGCGGCCAGTGCATCGGTCAGGGTCATCCGTTCCTCCGGTATCCAGCCGTTCTCATCCGGATACCCGTCGATTCTCCGGCGGGTGACCGCCGCCCGGATGATTGACAAGGGTCCGGGCGGTTCAATCGGGGCGTCGGATCCGAACACCATCAAAGCTCCGGTCCGCCGGATGCTCCCATAGGGGTACAGAAGACCCGGTATATGTTTCCAGAGTGTTTCCGCCATTTCGATATCCGACAGGGCATGAGCTGGTTGGACGGAAGCCGTGATTCGGTATTTTGTGAAATCTCCGACACGGTTTGGGGGTATCAGTTGAATATGTTCGATACGTTGTCCTGAGATTTCCGGATAATGGATTCTCACATGGGACAGAGCATCCAGGGCATTGGAAACGCCTGTATCCCCGATCGCGTGAATAGCGGAGGCGATCCCGTGCCGGGCCGCATGATCGCAGATGTCGCGCAATTCCGCTTTGCCTGTGACGATCTGCCCGAAGTTGCCGGGCTCGCCGGGATAGGCGTCGCTGATGGCGGCTGTGCGGGATCCCAGAGCGCCGTCTGCAAACAGTTTGATACCGCCGAACCGGATATACCGATCCCCGTCTGATGACCTCACACCTTTTCCGATCAACCCGTCCAGTTCCTCGCAGGGCAGGTAATAATGCAGCCTGATGGGTATTTTGCGTGCCTGGAAGAGATTCCATATCAGGCGCATCGTCTCTGCTTTTTCGAAGCAATGCAGGCCGGTTAAGCCCAGAGCGGACAGGTCTGCAATCCCCTCTACCAACGCATTTTTCAATTCGCGTTCATGGGGAAGCGGAATCCGGCCGATCGCCAGATCCGCAGCGGTTTCCAGCATCGCTCCGGTCAACATTCCCGCCGAATCCCGAATAAAGCAGCCGCCTTCGGGATCCGGGATGTTCCCATCCAGTTCCAGATGCTTCATGGCCTGGCTGTTCAACCAGAGTGCATGTCCGTCCTTTGACGAAAGCGCCACGGGACGATCCCGACAGATCTCATCCAGGTGCCGGCGGTTGGGAAACACCGGATTCTCCCACCGGTTGATTTCCCATCCCCGCCCTCGAATCCAATCACCGGGGCGACTGTTGAGAACGGCATCGGAGACTTTTTTCAGGATCTGCTGCAATGTCAGGGAATCCAGCACAAGGCGGTTCCGAGCCAGGCTGTAACTCAGCAGATGGATATGACAGTCGGTAAATCCCGGGCTGATCCAGCATCCGGATAGATCCACGATTTTCGTTTTCCTGTCGTTTCTGTTCCGGAAATCCGGCATCTCGGCAATTCGATCGATTTTCCCATTCTCCAGTCGAAATGACATCGGAAGATCCGAAGATGAAAGGGGGCTGAAGATTCGAACGCCCGTTAGCCAGACCGGCCGATCCATCATGATCTCCTCCGTTCGACTGCGTTGAAAACTTGAAAAACCATAGTGATACAATTTATAATTTTTTGTTGAGCTCGAGGCAAGCCGAAAATACCTTGCAGCTCTTTCAGATAAGGAGTTTCAGGAATGAAAACACGCTGGGCATTTGGAATCATCACATTCAGTTTCGTAGCGCTGCTGCTGACACTGGTTATCGCGAACATGTCTGACGCGAACCGAACCGAACCGAAACAGCTGGCGGCTTCCCGCAATGAAACAATGGTCGCGGATGGATCCGCACCCCAATCTCCTCCATCGGTTAAAGGACCGCATCCCATCATCAGGTTTGAAGAAACGGTTCACGATTTCGGAACACGGATTTCCGGTGAAGATCTGGAGCATATTTTCAAGTTTCAAAACATTGGTGAAACCGATCTGGTGATCGACAAGGTGAGAGGCGGGTGAGGCTGCACGGCGGCCTTGGTCTCCGACAAGGTCATTCCCCCGGGCGGGGAAGGAAAGGTGCAGATCAGATTCAAAACCAAGAACAAACATGGAAAATCGAGTCAGAAAATCACGGTAACATCCAATGATCCCACGCAACCCAGTCTCAATCTCGAAGTTCAGGCGGAGCTTGAGGTTTATTTCGACGTATCACCCAGGCGCTTGTATTTCGGCCGGGTCAAACCCGGTGAACGGATTACCAAGACGCTGACCTTCACCGGAAAGGAGATCGGATCGATCCGGATCAGGGACATCAAGATCGAGAATCGGGATGCATTGAACTATGTTCAGTGGAAACTCCATGACGATCGAACCGGGGAAACCGGAATCTATACAATGGACATCACCCTGGATCCCGGAAAAATCAAACCGGGGCGTTTCACCGAAAACCTGATTATCGTCACCGACAGCAAGGTTGTTCCGGATCTCACTTTCAACATCTCCGGTGAGATCCTCGGACCGATATCCGCGACGCCCCCCCGGATTTATTTCGGCAATTACGAACCAGGACAATCCATGGCTCGCTCCGTGAAAATTGAATCCTCCTCCGGTAGACCGTTCCGGATTCTCAGTGCAACAATCAATCATGATTCTTTGAAAGCCAGCATTTCAGACTCATCTCCCAAGACGGTGCACATGCTTGAAGTAGTTCTGGACCCCGACATCAAGCAGGATCGATTCCGGGCGGAACTCATCGTGAAAACCGATCTTGCGGAGCATCCGGAAATCGAGATTCCCATAAACGGATATAAGCAGCGGGAACGGACACATACCCGGACCTCCGAAGGCGGAGTCGGCACCATGAAATCTTCTGCCGATCAGTCCCGGGCG
The DNA here is from genome assembly GCA_016927905.1 of candidate division CSSED10-310 bacterium. Classification (GTDB taxonomy): domain Bacteria; phylum CSSED10-310; class CSSED10-310; order CSSED10-310; family JAFGJC01; genus JAFGLW01. Next base: position 31,960 of record JAFGLW010000016.1, read on the forward strand.
GATCAGACCCTGTGAAATCTCCGACGGATTGATTCGCACGAAAAACAAGAAAACCCGGGATCGATTCCCGGGCTTTCTTGATTCTTTCCTGTCGGATCAGAAGCAGTATTGGGCCATGAAGACGACCTGGAGTTCCTTGTCGTCGTCGATCGTGTCCAGATACAGATCGCTTATTTTCTCAATGACGTTCAGATAGAACTTCACGTTATACTTCGCCAGTTCATAATTCAATCCCACGGTATACCAGTTTTCTTCGTCATCATCGATGTCTTTGTTTCTGTCGTAAGCATCATATCGGGCCAGCAGTTCAAAATCTTCCATCAGTTTTGCGCCGGCCTGGATGAAAAATCCGTGGTTGTCCAGATCTTCCGATTCATATTCCGTTTTACCCATGATGTATTCACCGGCGACATGGAAGGTTTCGTGCTGGTAGCGAAAATTGAATCCGAAACGGTTTGCGGTGAAATTCTTGTCGTTGACCATATCATAAGGGTTCCCGAGCCATCCGTACAGGCCGATTTTCAATCCATCCAGCGGTTTGACATCGATCCGGAGGAGATAATCTTTTTCGACATTGTCGTCACCCCAGTCGTTCCCGTTGAGATTACCGGAATTCTCATCGAACTGGTACCCGTTGAACACACCGGCCGTGATATCCACGTACTCGGTTTTGGATTGGGTCTGAAGTCCCGTCTGCCGCCACATGGCATATTTGGTGTTGACAAGCGGATAGTTGATGAAGTCGAGTTTCCCGGTGTGGGAGGGCATGTAAAGTGAGAAATTCGGCAGGAACCGGCCGAAAACAATTTCGGTCTGCGGGATGTACTGGAAAATCATCTTGGAATCGAGCACGTAGGGTGAGCTGACACCTTCAGTCTGAACGAAGAACTTGACCCGGTCGGGAATCAGAGTTCCGGAAAGCAGCAGACGTGCCCTTTTCAACTTGAATTCCATACTGGAATCGTTCGCATCGGAGTACATTCCGGTTGCCTGGAATATGCCTCCGATATTCAGAGTGCCGAAGCCGACGGTAACGCCCTGTTCCGCCCGGACCGGCTGCGCCGGCATAACGAACAGAATCACTGCGCCTAGAATCATCATGAACCGTATTGCATTTCCCGTTCTCATCACTTTTCGACCTCCTCTTTCTTCTTAAAGGTGTGTTTCATTTTCGAACACAGTGGTTGGTTTTTCCCGATAAAACCAGTCTGAACCATCCGCATAAGCCGCAAACTTAAATGATTCAGTCATCCCTGTCAAGCAATATGAATACTCACTTTCGGCGTGTCCCTCACCGGTCAGTTAAAAAACCTTCTTGACAACCTTACAATCCCCCGATAAATTTAAAATCCGGTTTTAGCGCGGACACCGATTCTGGAAGCCGAGGTAGCTCAGGAGGTAGAGCGAGGGACTGAAAATCCCTGCGTCGGGGGTTCAACTCCCTCCCTCGGCATTACCACATACACCCCTGCAGGCCAGGGGTTTTTTACATGGTCAGATTGAAGGAACCGATCATGGGCACATTTGAGGAAGATGATCTCCTGGAAAAACTCCGGGCCAAGCTGGGTGCACCCCGGAAACAAGACGAGCGGCAGGAACTGGAGCGGATCTTCGGAAGCATGAAGGAAGCTCCCGAAACGAAACTTCGGAATAAGATGAAAAAACCGCTTCTCGATGTCGGTGCCGAATTCAATGTGACCATCCTGAAACTGGCGTTTGGAGGGCGAGGATTCGGGCGGCATGAGTCTATCGGTGTTTTTGTTCCGGGAGCTGTACCGGGCGATACGGTCCGGGTTCGGATCACAAAGGTCGACAAGGACACCTACCATGCGGAACCCATCGAATTGATCGCACCCAGCTCCAACCGCATCCATGCCAGATGTCCATTCTTCGGCCGATGCGGCGGATGCTCACTTCAGAACCTGACCTACACCGCCCAACTCACCGCCAAACAGGAAATGATCAAAGATGTTCTGCATTCCATCGGCGGTATCGATTTTCAAATCCGTAATCCTATTGCGTCACCCGATCCCTATGGATACAGATTAACGGCCAGGCTGCACGTTCATCACCATGACGGCACGGTGCTGATCGGTTTCAATGCCGCCAATACAAACCAGATCGTCCCGATCGATCAGTGCCCGGTTCTCGTTCCGGTCCTGCAGAAGTTGCTGCCGGTTCTGCCGGAAATCCTGCCGGAGCCGGGAACCAATGTTATTCCGAATGAAATCCGCCTTCATGCCGATTCGGAGCAGAACGCGGTGGTTATCCACCTGGTTGCTGACCAACCCATACTATATCTCGATTCGCTCCTCCGGACATGCCGGAATCGTTCCCTGCCGGTATCGGGTATCAGCGCAGAATCCCCGGAATGGAGAAATTCCACGGGCGAAACAACCGTCAGGCATACAATCGGAAAAGTGACTTACCGGGTCGAAGGCGGTTCATTTTTCCAGGCCAACCGGTATTTGCTCCAGGCCCTGCAGAATCAGGCGATCATGCTGCTGTCGCCCGGACCCAGGGACACGCTTCTGGATCTCTATTGCGGCTGCGGTTTATTCACTTTACCGATGAGTCGCTACCTTGCGGGAGCTGTCGGACTCGACTGCGATATCCCCGCCATTTTAGCGGCGAAAGAAAGCCTGCATGAAAACGAACTCGACAAGGTTGTCTTTGCAGCGGTGGAAGACCGGAATTTCTTCAAGAACGAAACCGTTGCGGGGACCGGTTTTTCCATTCTCATCACCGATCCACCACGTTCCGGCATGCCTTCGGAGGTTTTGAAGAAGATCATCGAACTCAAACCGGCAAAACTTCTGTACGTCTCCTGCAATCCCCCCCATCTCGCACGCGACCTCAAGCAGCTGATCGAAGCTGAATTCCGGATCCGGATTATCCAGCCGCTGGACCTGTTTCCGCAGACCCATCACATTGAAGTGCTCGCTTTTCTGACACATCGATACACCGGTCCCCAGGCCGCATCGGCATCCCTGCCGGACCTGGATTGAGTCCCGATACCCGGAATCTCTTGAAAACGGGAAGCCTGGAGTGATAGGTTATCGAAGGGAGCGGATGGTGTCTGGTGATGCCTCCTGACTTCAAATCAGGCAGGGGGTCCTGACCGGTCCCCGGTGGGTTCGATTCCCATGCGCTCCCGCCACCTTTAAAATCAAGTGGGCCGAAGCCCGTTTTGATCGGACACTCCGGATGACACCAGAAAAATTCCTCCAAGACATCCAACCGGTGATTGTACAGAAGTTCGGCGGATCAACAATCGGCGATCCGAACCTGTTGAACGCGATCATCCGCACCATCGGGAAGAACCTGGAATCGGGATATCGCATCGTTGCAGTCGTTTCGGCAATGGGCCGCAAGGGTCAACCCTACGCCACCGAAACGCTCCTGTCGTTGCTCCCACGGGATCCAAGGTTTGTCTGCCGCAGGGAACGGGACCTGTTGATGTCATGTGGTGAAATTATCTCGGCGGTCAAATTGGCGTGCATCCTCAGAAGCGAAGGGATCGCGGCGATTGCCCGGACCGGATTTGAAGCCGGTATCATCACCGATGGCGAACACGGCAACGCAAAAATTCTCCGGATAAACCCGAACCGACTGGCATCTGATCTGATGTTGTTTCCCTGCGTGGTCGTCGCCGGATTTCAGGGAATGTCGGAACAAGGTCGGATCACCACTCTGGGACGGGGCGGTTCAGATACATCCGCCATGGCCATTGGTGTAGCTCTGCATGCACACCGGGTGGAAATTTATACCGATACCGACGGGATCCATTCCGCTGATCCCAATCAACTTCCGGAAGCCGTTATGTTGAAGAAAATCTATGCGGAGGACATTCGCCAGATGGCCTGGCAGGGCGCGAATGTTCTTCATCCTCGTGCGGCGGAACTTGCTGCTCGAACCGGAATGCCGACCCTGATCGGCAGGATCGACCGACCGGATGTTCATTCCGAGATTCTGCCGGACGTTTCCATGGAGTCCCGTTCGGTCATCACCGCCGTGGCCTGCGGACCCGGCGTCGCTCAGTTTTCGGTGAATCTGTCCGAACATGCCGACCAGGAGCAGGTGACCCACATTTTCGATCGAATCACCCGGGCGGGAATCAGCATGGATATGTTCACATTGACGGAAAACCTGCTGCGATTCACCGTTGCAGATGAAGATGTAATCAATGCGCGGGCAGTGCTCGGGCAAACGGACTTTCAGTTTGAAATCCGGGAAAAATGCGTCAAGATATCCATTGTCGGAGCCGGCATGCATGGAATGCGGGGGGTGATGGCCCGATTTGCACGAAGTCTGATTTCGGCTGTCGTCCCCATCCTGCAAACAGTCGATTCTCACGCCACGATCTCAGCACTGATCCCGATGGAAATGAAACTGACCGCCCAGAAAGCGCTTCACCGGGAGTTTATCGATTCAGACCGGAACAATTCCCCGGAATAGGAATCAAACAACCGGGATCTGCAGGTTATTGCCTGTAATATTTCTTGATTAAATCGATATACTTTTCATCCTGCCAGAGCTTTTCGAAATCATAATCGGAAACAATGTTCTCCAGATATCGATCTTCCGTTTTCAGCACTTCTTCGATCAGCCTCAAGCTCTCATCAACATCATTCTGTTTGGCAGCGATGCATGCCAGGTTGTATATCGAATCGACATAATCCGGTTCCAGTTCCAGCGACTTCCGGAATGCCGCCTTTCCTTCCTCCATCATGTGATTCTCAAGATTCCAGATGCCCAGATTGTAGTAATCTTCCGCCGATTCAACTTCCATTGGTTCAGCAATCGGAGGATCTTCCTGATAAAAACGAAGGTACATCCCGGCTCGGTCCATGATATCCGTTTCAGTGGCAAATGTTTTCATGATAAACCGGAGCTCCTCCAGCCCCTTTTCACGGTCTCCCCCGGCAATCAGTGACATTGCATTGTCGAATTCGCGGATGGCGCGCTTGCGTTTCTCCGTCTGTTCCCTGGGAACATATTTTGCCTGTCGAACCTTCGCAGCCGGTGATTTTTTAATTTCGATCGAGAGTCGCTTGGGACGATATTGAAAAACATCATTCTTTTCGGATGCCGGTTCGAGGATCGCTTCCTGAAACTCGGTTTTCTCGGGAACCGATTCGGTTCTATGGAGCCCCAGTCTCCGGAGTTTTCCCTGGATTGATTTTTTGGATACATCAAAAATTTCCGCCAACTCCTGATTGCTTAATTTCAGGTAGTTTTTTCTTAAAAAAACATTGTCTTCTTCTTTCCATACCTTTGCCATGCAAGCCATCTCCTTTGAGAATACAGCACATTCCCCCACCGGGGCAGAGTGAATGTAGACGGATCGTCTGCAATTGTCAAGAATCAGCAATTGCGCTATCTTTACCCTGGATCGAATGCGGATGAAACCGTTCCGGGAGCATAATGATTTCCGTTGCGGATGCTTGACGGAAAATCATCAAGTATTTATCGTAGCGTGAAGATTTCCTCGGCAAGCGGCAGCAGGGAGGGCGAGATGAAACTCCAGCCAGCACGAATCGAGTTGTTGTCCAGGGCGATATTATCGATCCTCGAAAGCGAGAATTTTATCGAAATAGAAGATCCGGACAGGGCGTTGACCCGTGTTCGGTCTGTCATCACCGAAGATCTGATGGTTGAAGTCCAACTGGACGACGAGGTCAGAGATCTTTTGGAAAAGTATGCGGATAAAATCGATCAGGACCGGATCCAGTATCATGAAATGTTCAAGATGGTCAAAGAAAAACTGGCGAAAGAAAGGAATCTGATTCTTTAGGAGTGTTCCATGAGATTGTCTGCGGCAAAAATCAATCACATCGCGCATCTGGTCGCTTCCGATCTGGCCGAGGAATCCAGCGTCGTCTGTCTCAGAGACAAGAACGATATCCGGCTTCGGATAAAAATTATAATAACCGATGAACTGCGCCTGGATGATGAAATCGATCGTATTGTCCGGCGGACCTTGAATTCCCTGCAGAAATCCCCGCCCGAGGGAAGCAAAGAATGGGAAATATTATATTCCAAGTATTACGAAGAGGAGATGAACCGACGCCGCCGGCTCAGAGGCGACGGTATCCGGCGGATGGCTTGAAATCAATCCGGATCAACCATCCTTCCGTCCTGTTCTTTGCGATACTGGCAACCGATATGGATCCATATCAGTCCGCCCGGGCGGAACTGACGGAAAAATTCGGCACGATCATCCACGAAATATCGCCCTCGCCATTTACACTGACCCGTTATTACGATCTTGAAATGGGGGAACGACTCCTGAAAGGATTCATCGGTTTTGCTCAACCGGTTTCCCAGGCCGATCTGGTTCGATGCAAACGAACCGCGCGGGACATCGAATGGCGCCATGCGATTGCGACGGATGGGAAGATCCGGCGGAAACTCAATCTGGATCCGGGCTTGGTGACCCTGGCCAGCGTCATCCTTTCAACCTCCAAGAATTTTGCACACCGAATCTATATCGGTGACGGAGTTTTTGCCGAGGTCACCCTGATTTATCATCCTTCCGGATGGCGGGAACTGCCCTGGACATATCCGGATTACAAGACCCCCGGGGTTATGGATTTTCTGATCCGCTGCCGGTCAAATCTCAAGAAAAACATCGATCGAACTCCATCTTGACTCCGACGAAGCACATGTGCTAGCCATGGCATTTCTGCGCGTGGAGAAACCGCATGAAACACCTCAGAAATATCAAGGGAATTCTCCTCAATCCCGTTCGGACAATCCGTAAATTACTGCTGGGAACACCCATCGTTTTCAGCCTGATTGTACTGGCAGGATTCCTGCTGTCCATGGTGTTGACCCAGTGGATCACCCGGTTTCCTCTGGCTCCGGGAGAAGCGGCATTTATCATGAAAACATTCGCACCTCAGTGCGTATTGCTGCTGGTGGTTCTGTTTCTGGGAACCGCGTTGATCCACCTGACTGCTGATCTTCTCAATGGTGCCGGCAGGGGACTGAATCTGTTTCTGCTGTCCCTGATTTCCCTTCTCCCGTTCTGGTTCGCCGCTCCCCTGGCGCTGCTTTTTGACTGGCTGATTCCGGCCGGTGTATTTCTGACGGGATTCCTGTTATCTCTGGGTTTGTGGAGTCTGTCCCTGTTTTTGATCGCGATCCGTGAAATATATCGGTTCAACATCCGGAAAGCGTTCCTCACACTCTTCATCCCCGCTGCAATCATTACGGGACTATGCATGATCATCTTGTTTTCCGGGAGTAATCGGATGCTGGATAATCTGAAGGATACGAGCCGATCCATATACAGGGATCTTGTCCTGGAAACCGACTCTGCCAAATGATGGTGAATCCGGAACGACCTGTTCGACCGCGCCATTTCAGTTCAGATGAAACGACCCGGGAACGGGCATATCTTGCAAAATTCTCAGGGATCTTCTAGCATAATTCCACCCTTTTCCTGGTTGCAGCCGGAGGGATCGTTTCAAAACTGTCTGAGGGAGAAAACAATGCTGAGAACCTTTCGCTCAAAAATCAAATTCTGGAGCAATGTTGCCTTATGGCCTGTGATCATCGCCTTCATCGCGTTTTACGGGTGGAGCTTTTCGGGAAGTCAACACGGAAAAGCCGACATGGCGGCGAAGATATACGATACCGCGATCGGCACCGAAGACGTCGTCCGCATGCGGGAGCGGATCACCCAATATTACAGGACCCTGTATAAAGACAATTTCGAACAGATGGCGCAAAATCTGGATTTCCAGCAACTGGCTCTGGACAAATTGATCGACGACACCATTCTGCTGCATCATGCCGGCGAACTGGGTCTGCAGGTTTCCAAAGATGAAATCCGGACCAAAATCACTCAAACACCCTATTTCCAGAAGGACGGGACCTTTTCACCGAACCTGTACAACGCCATTCTCAGGCGGATGAGAATGTCTCCCGCCGAATATGAAAAATCAATACAGACCGAAATACTCCTGAACAAGGTCAGTGCTGTCATTGAATCCGCAGCCCCGGTAACACTGGACGAATTACGAGATAGCTATGAGAAGACCAATCTGAAGATTTCGTGTGATTTTTATTCCACCCAGATCAAGGACTACCTGGAGGAAGCTCCGGTCGATGAGACGGAACGGCGGAAATATTATGAGGAGAATCCGGAGGACTTCCGGCTGGAGGATCAGGTCAAGGTGGATTATGTCGTTTTGGATCCCAAGGATTTCGAGAAGGACGTGGATATCATCGAAGAAGACATCGACGATTATTTCAATGACAATATCAACAACTATAAGACACCGGAGCAGGTCCGGGCCAGTCATATCCTGATCAGAGTGGATGCCGGAGCTTCCGAGGATGCCTGGGAGGCGGCCAGTGAAAAAATCGACGCCATCAAGCAGAAACTGGATGAAGGTGGATCTTTTTCCGATCTTGCCAGGGAATATTCCCAGGACATTACTGCGGAAAATGGCGGCGATCTGGGTTTTTTTTCACTGGGCCAGATGGTGAAACCGTTTGAAAACACCGTATGGAATCTGGAAATTGACGAGATCGGCGGTCCGGTAAAAACACAGTTCGGGTATCACCTGATCCAGAAAACCGGGTATCGCAAGGGCGGAGTGCAGCCGATCGAAATGGTGGAATCGCAAATCCGGGATACCTTGATGCAAACCGAAAGCCAGCGGTTAGCCCGTGAGAAGGCTCAGGAAATTTTCGAAACGACTTCCGAATCCACAACTCTGAAAGAAGTTGCAGATAAATTCGGATTGGAAATCAAATCAACGGATTTCTTCGAGAAACATTCCGCACCGCCTGAAATCGGCCAGGCTCAAGACATGGATACCATCCTGTTCAATCTGGATATCGGAACGGTCAGCATCCCCATGGAGACTTACAAGGGTGTTTTTCTGGTTTCGGTAACCGAGAAGAAAGCCAGCCACATCTCCCCTTACGAGAAAGTTGAGGACACGCTCGATCAAAAGGTGCGGGAAGATCGCGCCAGAGCGGCCGCCCACAGCAAGCTGGAAGCGGTTATAAGGCATCTTGAGAAGGGCAGGACCTGGGAGCAGGCCGGGGAGGAATCCGGGCTGGAATCCGGCAATACCGGCGAATTCACGAAGTCGGGGTACATCCCGAAACTGGGTTCGTATCCAGATCTGGTGGATAAAGTTTTCGCCATGGATGTCGGACAAATCAGCGGTATCATGGATATGCAGACCCGTTTCACTGTTTTCAGGATTGCCGGCAAAACCGAATTTGATGAAGAAGCGTTTCAGGAAAAACTTCCACATCTTCGCAAACAAACTCTCACATCGCGTCAGTACCAGACCCTCAACTCTTTTTTGAACAACCGCAAATCCCGGCTTCGAAGAGACGGCAACCTGGAAATATTCATCAGCGGGAAGGAATCATCAACCTAATAATGCCGATGTATCAACCGTTATTCGAATCGCTTCAATCAATTGACAATTCCCTGGAAGACGTCGATCGGTTCCTGCTTGAAAATCTGACATCGGGAAATCCCGTCCTGGTTACGCTTCTTACCGAATTTATCAGCCGGGGCGGCAAGCGGCTCCGGCCGGCGCTTGTTCTGCTTGCCGCCGGTGCCTGCGGCTGCAGAAACTCAAAATCAAAAATTTTTGCGGTGATCATCGAACTGATCCATACCGCATCCCTGTTCCACGATGATGTGCTGGATTCCGCCGAAACCCGGAGAGGCCGTATATCCATCAATAACGCGTACGGCAATCACCTGGCCATCCTGGCAGGTGATTACCTCTATTCAAAGGCATTGTCATTTCTGATCGGTGAACCGGCCGCAATCCAGCAGGCGACGATCGATACGGTTCTGGCCATGACCGAAGGTGAGCTGCTTCAGTCCATGCACCGGTTCCATATTTCGATTGATTTACATGAATACCTTGGAATTATCGAGAAAAAGACTGCCGTGCTGATGGCGCTTGCCTGCAGACTCGGTGCATCGATATCCGGAACGGACGACCAGATTGCAGCTTTCGATCGTTTCGGGCGGAATCTGGGAATCGCGTTTCAGATGATCGACGACCTCCTCGATTGGATTTCAGAAACGGAGGAAATCGGGAAGGGTATCCTGCAGGATTTCAGGGAGGGTCGGGCGACTCTGCCGGCGGTTTTGCTGATGAAACAGATGAACAACGACGACCGGATGCGGTTTCATTCCATCATGGTGAACCGGAAATTTGAACATGACTGGAATGAATTACTCAATTTTCGCGATCGGATGATTGATTGCGGCATCCCGGGCGAAATCCGGAATAAAGCGGGAGAGTATTCCCGGCTGGCATTGGAATCTCTGGAAGGATTCCCATCCTCCCCTGAACTCTCCGACTTGAAGGAATTGACATCCGTTCTGCTGACTCGGAATAGATAGATGATCCCGCCATTGATACTGGCATCCGGTTCACCACGGCGAAGTGCGCTTCTTGAACGGATGAATCTGTTGTTTGAGATGCAGCCCGCCGAACAGGTCGAATCCTTGCCCCGCACCGGTGATAACCCGCTGGAATTCTGCTGTGCCGCGGCCGAATTCAAAGCGGGATCGGTCGTCCGGCGTTTTCCGGGGCGAACTGTTCTGGGTGCTGACACGGTTGTCACCATCGACGGCATGATCCTGGGCAAACCCTCTGACGAAACAAGCGCAAAAAACATGCTGCGGCACCTCTCCGGACGGCATCACCTGGTCATTACTGCTTTGTCTCTGAAAACAACCTCCGGACGATCCATTTCGGAACATGAAAAAACTCGAGTTCATTTCCGGGATATCTCCCGGGAGGAAATAGAATGGTACTGTGGCACCGGAGAGGGTTTTGACAAGGCCGGCGGATATGGTATCCAGGGTTTGGGTGCCGTATTTGCCGATCGTATCGAAGGTTGTTATACCAATATCGTGGGGCTTCCCCTTCCCAGATTGATCCGCATGCTGTCAGATCACGCCCCCGAATATTGGCCTCCCTGGAAGCTGAAACGGGTGTGAATTGAAGGACCGGTTTCCCCGATCCCGTAACAAAACTCGATTCTTTGATCTGAATTAATTAGAATATGGCGAAACGGAAGGAGTCCGCGGGTGAGAATCGTCATTATCGGAGCCGGGATGGTTGGATCTAGCCTGGCTGAGGAATTGATCTTTGAGGGTCATGATATCTCAATTGTGGAAAAAGACGGGGAACTTTGCCGGACAATCGAGGAAAAATTCGATGTTCTGGTCAGTCACGGATCCGGATCCAATCCCAGCATCCTGAAATATGCGGGCATCGAGAAAGCGGATCTTCTCCTTGCAGTCACACCCGACGATGAGATCAACATCATGGCCTGTATCATTGCCAGGCAATTCAACGTGAAAGAGAGAATCGCCAGGATCCGAAGTGAGGATTTCCTGCTGAATCCTCCGATCGTCCGATTGCAGGAACTGGGCGTGAGCAGAATCATTGATCCGGAGAAATCAGTGGTTGAATCCATCATGCAATTCCTCCAGACGCCGGGTGCCATCGAAGCATCCGCTTTTGAGAACGGCAAGATCCTGATGCGGGAATTCCGCATTACGACCGACATGCCCGTCGTCAACAAGACCCTCCATGAAATACGACAGATGGTGAAACAGCATCAGATACTGGTGATGACAATCCTGAGAAATGATCTGGCTATCATACCGACAGGTGATGAGGTTGTGGCGGAAAACGATGAGATACTGGCGATCTTTCCGGCAGAATCCCTGGACGCTTTCTTGAAGTTGATGAACAACCAGCGGGGTCAGGTTCGCAAGGTGATAATCTCCGGGGGCACATTGACCAGTTTAAAACTGGCAAAACTTCTCGACAAACTGATCGACCAGGTAATCCTGGTCGTGCCGGATTATGACTATGGCAAACAGGTTGCCAATCAGCTTGAACAGGTCGAAGTATTGCATGGTGATTGCACAGATCTGGATCTCCTGCGCGAAATCCACGCCGAAAGAGCGGATTTTTTCGTAGGATGCAACAAGAACACAGACAATAATATCCTGGCTTCGCTTCTGGCGAAATCACTGGGAACGAAAGAAATCATCGCCCTGTCCGATCAGCCCAGAAAAAGCAACCGCATGTTCAAGTCCATCGGGATCGATCACGTCATCAATCCGCGGTTGACAACCGCTTCGGCCATAATGGACATCATCCACAGGGGCAGGATGCTCAGTGAAATCCGGATCCGTGACATGGATCTGGAAGCGGTCAGGATCCTCACCGGAAACAACAGCAAAATCAGCAATAAACCCTTGAAATCGGCCTGGAAACCGCTGGCGAATAAGGCCATTGTCGGTGCCATCATACGAGATGAGCAACTGATCATTCCGGAAGGCGAATCCGTTCTGCTGCCGGGAGATCAGGCGATGATAATCACCCGAGAGAAAACATTGGATGAGATCAAACGCATGTTCAGGGAAAGACCGTGAACAAACGGTCCGTCGGGTACGCAATAGGGAAGTTGCTCCAGGTAATGGCACTTGTCCTGGTGATCCCGCTTCTGATCGGCATTTATTATGATACCCGGATTTACCGGAAATCCATCCTGCTGATACCTGAAGTCACCGGGTTTTTTCTTGGCATCACCGTATCGTTCATCCTGGGGTTGCTCCTGACATACATCTGCCGGAAACAACGGGGTGATATCGGCGTGCCGGAAGGATATTCGGTGGTGACGATCGGCTGGCTGACGCTGTCGGCCGTGGGAAGCCTGCCGATGTTTTTCTATTTTATATTTACATCCGATGCGGGATCTTTTCCGGAAATAATTCGATTGCTGACCGATTCATTTTTTGAAACGATGAGCGGGTTCACCACGACCGGATCGACGATCCTGATCGATGTTGAATCTCTCCCCCGGGGGATTTTGTTCTGGCGGAGCATGACCCACTGGTTGGGAGGCATGGGGATCATTACGCTGGCTCTGGCTATTTTCCCGGCCATGGGAGTATCCGGGTACGGCATGTACAAAGGGGAAGTGCCCGGACCAACCAAGGAACGTCTCCAGCCGAGATTGTCCGAATCCGCTAAGATTCTATGGGGCGTATACCTTTTTTTCACGTTCACCGAAACGCTTCTGCTCACTACAGGCGGCATGCCGCTCTATGATGCATTCTGTCATACCTTCGGAACCCTGGCCACCGGCGGGTTTTCCACTCAGAACCTATCCATCGGCCAGTATGACAATTTCTTTTTTCACTGGGTCATTATCGTGTTCATGGTGTTCAGCGGGATGAACTATCTGATACATTATCGGATTCTTTTCAAATCTGAGATCCGGTATTCCCTTCAGGATCGAGAACTCCGTTTTTACCTTGCCACCCTTGTCGTGGCCGTCGTTTTTGTAACCGGAATGTTGTATTTCAAGGGAGTTCCTCCGGCCGAGGAATCTTATCTGCATTACCGTCACGACAAGGCATCTCTGGAGGATTTCAGAGATCATGTCGAACGGGAGTCCCGTAAAGTGTCCTCCCCGGGAGGTGCCTTTTCACATGCCGCGTTTCAGGTGGTGTCCATTCTGACCACGACGGGTTATTGCACTGCAGATTTCGATGTCTGGCCGGAAACCTGCCGGTATCTGCTGCTTGTTCTGATGTTCTGGGGAGGTTGCGCAGGTTCCACGGGTGGCGGTTTAAAAATCATCCGAATCATGACGGTGTTCAGCATTTCCTGGCGTGAAATCAAGAAGCTGGCCCGCCCCCGATGGATTCCGCCGATGAAGATCGCCGGGCTCCCCACATCGGAAAACCAGATCATCAATATCCTTGCCCTGTTCAATCTGTTCATCATCATGTTTATCATCTGCACCGCCCTCATGACTCTGATGACCGGCGATCTGGTCACGGCCGTATCCTGTGTTGCCGCGACTCTGTGTAATATCGGCCCGGGATTGAACGGAGTGGGAGCAGTGGAGAACTACGCATGGCTGCCCATTCCTGCAAAATGGCTCCTTTCAGCATGCATGCTGATGGGACGGTTGGAAATTTTTTCGGTTCTGGTGGTACTGCAGCCGTCGATCTGGAAGAAATAGCCGGGAATCGACGGTCAGCGGTAATTCCAGGTTATGATTTCGACAGTGCCGATCGGCGTCCAGGTTTCGGGTTCAAAAATACAACCTATAAATTCAAGACTGGATGCGCTTCCCACCCCGTATGGCCATTCAAACCGCAGAACGGATTCCAAGATTGAAGTCGATGCCGGAACACTGAAAAATTTGGAATCGATTCCCAGATTGACATCGATCCAGGATGGCCAGCACCAGTACATGCCGTAAACACCCAGGAGCAGGTATGCATCACTGACAAACGGTTCCGGTTCGGGATTGTGCAGGTAGAAATACAGATTGAATTCATCTCCGGCTTCCAGATCGGTATCGGTCATGATCAGTTCCATTCCTTTCGGCGGAACGGTGGTGGGAACCGGTGTATCCGTCGGGATCGAGGGTGTATGTGTTGGTGGTTCCGGAGTGTTCGTGGGCTCCACCGGTGTATGGGTGGGCGGAAATGGTGTGTGCGTTGCCGGAGACTGGGTATGAGTGGGAGCTGCCGGGGTACCGGTAGGCGGAACGGGTGTCGGAGTGGGTGGCATGGGCGTTTCGGTCGGAATTGACGGCGTATCAGTGGGGAAAGCGGGTGTTCCGGTGGGCGGTACCGGTGTCGGCGTCACGAATATCGTGGGTGTTCCGGTGGGCGGCGGTGTCGGGGAAGGCTCCGTACACTCGGCGATATACCCGATTCGGACATCATCGATATTCCACCCGCAGTAATAGACGCTGGTATCCGTAGTTCCCATCTGCCAACGGACCTGGACCTGGCTGTATCCTGCGGCAAGAGCCGTAATATCGTACTCGACATAGGTCCATTCGCCGTCGGACATGGATGATCCGGGGTTCTCCCAAATAGTCGTCCAGGTTGATCCGTTGTTGTTGGAAACGCCGATCACAGCGTGATCCCATGAATTTGATTCCACTCCCAGCCACCGGTAAAAACTGAAGATGACTTCGGAAGCTCCGGAACAATCAAATGAATCGGTTGTCAGGTAATAAGCCGGCATGTTATTGGAATAATCGCCGTTGAGATTGTATCCGACCACGTTGGATCCCGTATAACCGGAAGTCGGGTCGGGATTCCCGTAGTATCCGCCGCCTCCGGTCGGCTGGCCCCAGGCCCACTGACCGCCGGATATGGTCCATTCCGGGTCGGTATCCATGTTCTCCTCGAGCAGCACGTAATACTGGAATGTCACGAAATTGTAATACTGGCCGGAAGCGTTATCCACGGTTTCGTTCCCGACCTCATCGGTCGACGCCACCTGGAAATAGTAGGTTGTACATTCCGCCAGGTCTGAAATTTCAATTTCATGGATCAGAACAAACCCCGAATCGGATGTTTCGAGATCCGGTGGAACGGTCAATCCGTATGTGACTTTTGAATCGGATGGTTCATCGGTTGTCCAGACAACGACCGCGCTTTGATCGGAAATGCTCTGAACGGACACCCCGGTAATCACCGGCCCGACGCAATCGATTTCGGCGGCCCGGATGACGGTGGTCGGTTCGCCTTCGCAATCTGCGTCTTCGTATGTAGCTGTCAGAGTATCCTGGTGGGCGACTCCGATGATTCCCGGACCGGGTGCCGGTTCCACCTGCACCGATCCGTAAAATTCACTGGTGTTGAATCCCGTCTCCGTCAGTTCAACCGTTTCACCTTCCGGATCGCTGGTGCTGGTTACCTGGATGAAGGTGGTTTCGATCAATCCGGGATCGGTGTTCAGATCGGCGTCGATCAACTCGAAGGTGACGATATCGCTGCAGGCGTATTTTCCCGCATCCAGTTCCAGTACTCCGCAACCCGGCACGATATGCTGGGTGGTGAGGGCGTCCAGGTCGAATCCGGGAAGCAATGCGCCTGCGTTGCCATCCCCGTCATCGATGATCTTGACATACCTGGCCGGATCAAGACCGGATCCGTTCAGATCGAATGAGGTCGTTCCGCTACTGGTCCCGACCGTGATCCATGGTCCCTGCCAGTCACTGGATACCTGGACCTGGTATCCCTCATCGGTTCCGTCGTCGCCTTCCCATACCGTGAAATCATCTCCCGGAAGATCGTCAATGGGTGTGGTTTCACCCATGTCGATAACGATGTACCCGGCGACTCCGATCGAATAGAACTCACCATCCACGGGACCCAGAGCGCTGTTGGTAAAGGTGTGATTGTTATCGTTCGTCTGGGTGTCTTCACATAAAATCACACGGTAAGCATAGGAATCGATGGTCCGGTCCAGCTGAACATTGACGGTGACTGCGCCATCCTCCGGGACAATCACACTGGGAACGACTACACTCTCGTAATCATTCGCCCAGACCTGCAGACTGTATGTACCTGGCAGAATATAACGGTGGTAGTCACCTATGATCGGATCACAGTATACCGGCCAGCCGATCTCGATGACCTCCACCAGCGCCGCTACCGGTTCTCCGGTCTGAACATCCGTCACGGTCCCGGTGATACCGTTCCCGATTTTTTCAAAAAGATCCAGTGCGGCCTCGCGGTTTTTCAAGCAGTAGAACTCGATATCGGCGGCAGGTGGGGTCTTGATGTCCGAAATCTCGAGCGTATAGCCGAAAGTTCCGCTCGTGATGTAATCGGCTTCCTTGCTGGATCCGTTCACGTAATACAGGACGTGGCTGGACTGGCCGCCCGGATATCCCGAAATCCCGCTGTACCGGACCTGGATATCCGAATACTGGGCTTCATCCCAGGTCGGATCCCACATGTAACTCCAGGCATAAATCAGCAATTCGGTGCCGGAATGACCGGATATCCCCACGATGCACTGGTTGTTCTTTATCAATTCTTGAATCGCCCGGGTTTCAGGCTGGGAATAGGGTGCGGGACTGCCGCCCCATCCCGCCCATTGGCACCCATAATCCCGGTTGCAGTCCACGCCATTGGCATTACTCCGGGTCCCCGCTTCCATTCCATCCGGATTCACGCAGGGTGTAAACCATATTTCCCGGGTATCCACAATCGCGGTGATCCGGGGATCGGTTCCGTAGTTAGACAGAAGTTCGTTGATCAGGTACAGGGCTACTTCCATGGCGATCTTTTCATCTCCGTGGATGGTTCCATCCCACCGCATCTCCGGTTCCGGCTCATCGGTCAGCACGTTGTCCGATACTTTGATGGAAACGATGTCCCGTCCCTGAACACTCTGACCGGTTATGAGCACGCTGGCCAGGTCCGGATAGGCCGTTTCCAGGTCGAAAAGCTCCTGCCGCATGGTCGCATAAGTGTGATACTGGGGATCTCGCCCTCTCAGATAATTCTCCAGACGCTCCGCTTCCAGATCTTCAACAACCATGACCGGTTCGTATCCTTCCAGTTTCAGCCGCTTTAAATCCTCCTGATTGACCTCCAGAAACAGCCAGTTTCCGGATCTCGATACCGGATCCAGCCGCATGGTTTTCAGCCGGATCAGATCATCCTTTCCGGATATTTGGATCTTAACCCGCATCATCCCGGACAAGTCCTGGGACCGGATTGTTCCCGCCAGGAACAGCCCGACCAAAAGCAATAATGCCATCCGTACAACCTGCGTAACGAATCTCATGGGTTTCATCCTCATATATTTTTCCAATGATTGACAGCTGTCCTCGCAGCAACAACGCTCAACATATAGTTTAAATAGTCCGACCGGAGTTGACAAGCCTGATCCGGAGAAACCGGACATGGTAATCCCGGCAACATATTGAAGATCCCTTCAGGTTGCACCCGGTGTTGACCCTTCCGCTTGATTATTCTAGGGTCACAGGCGTGAAACGGGCCGGCCTGGTATCTATTGTCGCAATAATGGGTATGATCCTGCCGGTGCTGATCGCCGAAGGCATTTTCCGGTATCGACACCGCGACGATCCGATAACCCTGGAATGGGTTCCCGGCCCCCTGTTGTGGGTCAATCCGGTCGGGATCCTGGAAGATCCTTCCCATACGGGCGGAATTCCGACTTTCTTCAATTCGGAACGGCATCGGGTCCGGTGTCCGGGATTGACCGATTACGATGCGGAGATTCTTCTTCTGGGCGCGTCCAATTTATTCGGATACCATCTGCCCTATGCCGATACGCCGCAACATATGATCGAGCGGTTGACCGGGCATCGGGTGATGAACGCCTCGGTAATCGGCTATACATCGCAACAGGGCAGGCTGGCGTTGGAACGGCTGCTGACCTCCGGACGATTCCGGAACCTGAAAATTGCGCTGGTCCAGTTCGGCATAAACGATGTCTCCCACTGGGGAGGCCGGCCGCCGGTTCCGGTCCTGTCGCTGAATTCATTTTCCCGGGTGGGCGGATCATTGTGCGGAAAATGGATTTCCGCCGCCGGAAAACGTTGCCGGACTTACCGGCCGAGAGTTACACCGGCTGAATTCAAGCGCAATGTGCAAGCCATTCTGGATATCAGCCGCAGGCATGGTTTGAGGGTCATCCTGATCCCGGATACGGTTGCATGCTACAAACAGCTCAAATACCGGGACGCCTTTCCGGATCCGGAAGTCTTCCCCGAGATTTTTTCCATGCCATCGGTCATACACGGCGTCAAATTGGAGCTGGCGGCCGCAAAAGCATGGAAGGTTCACGAGTATTTCCCGGCCACATTGTGGGAAGTGCGGGTCTGGCTGGAATACGAAAGATGTCTTCTGAAGCTGGGCGCTCTGGATATCAATGCCCTGCTTTTCGACATGGAATCCCGGTCCGTATTCCGACCCTGGAGGATTCAGGGGGAGATATATTCCGACAAGTGCCACCTGAATCCGGAGGGGTGGCATTTTGTGTCGTCCGTTCTGGCCTGCAACATCAACAAACTGTTCGACGGCGATTGAATCCGGTATTTTCAGGACCCATTATGCGAAAATCCCGCCCGTCTGGTATAATGAGAATCCATGAGATTGAATTCATTGACCCGTAATAAGGAGGAATAGATCGATGAACAGATTTGAACACCGGATGATCCTGTGGGGTGTGTTCTGCCTGCTTTCAGTGGGATTCAATACCGTAATCGCAGCAAATATCCGCTCGACGACACAGGAACTTTTTATCGAAGAGGCTTTTCAGGCCGAGAATGTGTTCCCGCTCCCAGCCCGGCATGTTCCCGACCGTGACCTGACACTGGCGGAAACCCTGCCGCCGGATAAATTCACCGACAGCGCCAAACAGGCCATCGAACACGCCCCGTTATGGATCCGCAACGAGCTGGGGGATAATTTCGCCCGCATGGATGCGGACTTTCAGAATATCTATGCCGACATGATCCTGAATCCGTCCGACCAGCGGTTCACCGACGAGCTGGCGTTCTGCGTGGCTGAAGTCGCTGCCGAAATTCTTCAGGATCCCGTTTTTCTCCCAGAGCTTCTCGAAGAAAACATTTATTACATCTATGAACACGATCAGTATTTGGACTACGTGAGACTGGCGGATGTCGGGCAGGCTGGAGTCGATGAAGATTACTATACGACAACCTATTATTTCGTGGAGGAATCGGGTGTAACCACGGAGTATGAGCTGGACCGTGAAATCTATTACTGGTTCATCGTCCATCCCAAAATCGAAGACGAGATGGTGGATTACATCGATCCCGACAGCCGGGACCAGCATGCGGATCCACCGGTCGGTGTGTTCTGGAGAGACTGGCTGTTCACCTATACGGAACCGATTCCGGGATCCGATGAGGATTATCCGATTCTGAGAGATCAGTTCGCAGGAGTCGACGTCCTGTGGAAATCCTGGGACAATATTGACAACGGCGCAATGGGTGTTCTGACCCAGTGGATATTGGATGTCTTGGATTTCACTTCCGGAGCGGAACGGCCGCACCAGCCGGTGCGCATATACAAGTTGCATGTGGGCCGCTGCGGCGAACATCAGGATTTCGCTTCCGCTGCCAGCCGGGCCTGCCTGGTACCCTGCCTGAATACGGAGGCGGTGGGCGAGGATCACGTCTGGAACGAGTTCTGGGACCGGCGCTGGATTCACTGGGAACCGGTCAATGTCGATTTTGATGTCCCGCTTGTTTATGAAAACGGCTGGGGCAAGAAATTCTCCGGTGTCCTCGATGTTTATGGTGACGGTTACACATGGGACGTCATCGACCGGTATTCCGAAGGCACCTGCACAATCAATGCCCGGATTGAAGACGCCGACGGCGATCCCATCGACGGCGCCAAACTAAATGTCAAACGGGCCAGCTGGGTCAGCGCTTGGGGATTCGCAGGTTCCGACGGAACCACAACCGTCCGGTACGGCGACGAGGTGGCCTGTTACGTCCGGGCCATCACCGATATCGGGATGTACCCGGAAGATGATTTCCAGCTTCTGGCCAGTCCCACTGTAAACGGCGAGGTGTACGACTGGACCGCCACCCTTTCGACGACGCTGCCCCAGATCCCCGCCACACCAGCCGCGGCCATGCCGGATGGCGATTACCGCTGGACCATCGACTATCAGATTGGCGGGGAGGTTCTGGTCGGGTTTTACCAGTTCGACAAATCCCACAAGTTCACACGCCGGATCCCGTCCGGGAACATCGATTTCTTCATCGTCGACCAGACGAATTATGACCTGTATACTGCAAAGGAACCGTTTGAAGCCCATCAGATCACCTGGCGGTCCGAAGATGACATCATGAATTTTTCATTCCCTTACGCCGATATCTGGACGGCTGTTTTTACTGCAGAGCGAAAGCTCAACTGCAAACAGCTCCTGGACGTGGAATTCAACCTGGAGCAGTATGACGGGGAGAACTGGACGGTGCTGGACAGCATCTCCCGATCCCTGGAGCTATTCCCGGGAGAAAATTACCGGGTCACAACCCAGGTGCCCGAATCAATGGGCGTCTCCATGGAAATGCCGTCGCACAGCTTCCGTCCGGGGGATCCCTGCAGCCTGACCGCCCGGCTGAGCAATCCCGGAGCAGTCATGACCGACATCCCGCTCTTCGTCATGCTCGATGCCTGTGGATTGTATTTTTTCTGGCCGGACTGGACCCGGTTGCCGGAAATTTCATGGGGAATCGTCGATGTACCAGCCGGAATATCGGAAATTGTCATCCTGCCGGAGTTCCCTTGGCCGCCGGGAGTCGGATCGGCTTCCGGTCTGTTTTTTTATGGAGCCATGACGGATCCGGCGATCACGCAACTTCTGGGTTCAATGGGAATGTGGGAATTCGGCTGGACCGAATAAAACTTCTTCATTCCCGGATGCGGGATCACCTGTAGGCGAACTCCCAGCTGTCCAGTTCGCCGTAAATCATGGTTATCTGCGGATCGGTGATAGCGCCGTGAAAATACAGTCCATCTGCCGATCCCACACCCGCCGGCCAGTCGAACGGTTCGATGACGGTAAGTTCGTAATACCCCGCCGGTCCGGTCAACGTGTAAAAATCGATACCGGCATCAAGCGGAATCCAGGACGGCCAGAGCCAGTAGAAACCGTAAACATCCAGGATCACGAACAGAGGGATATTGTCCAGAGGCTGATCGGGATAACAAACCTTTGCCTTCAGCCAGCAGGAATCCCCCGCCCGGAACACATGCTCAGGCATTTCCAGTCGCACACCGAGATAATCGCAAATCGGTGTCTCGGTCGGTGGAACCGGTGTCTCGGTCGGTGGAACCGGCGTCTCGGTCGGTGGAACCGGCGTCTCGGTCGGTGGAACCGGCGTCTCGGTCGGTGGAACCGGCGTCTCGGTCGGTGGAACCGGCGTGTCGGTCGGCGGAACCGGCGTCTCGGTCGACGGAACCGGTGTGTCGGTCGGCGAAACCGGCGTCTCGGTCGGAGAGACCGGCGTGTTGGTTGGATATGCCGGTGTGTCCGTGGGCTGAACAGCTGTTGGAGTGGGAGTTGCACCGCCGCATGGAACTAAAGTGGTGATCATGATGTCGTCTATATTCCAGCCGCAATATACCCAGGCGCTGTCGGTGACGCCAATGGTCCAGCGGATATAGACGGTTGGCTGATCGTCAGCCCATTGGGATATATCATACTCGCAGAGTGTCCACGTATTGTCGGCAACCTCCGCCGTGTTTGACCAGACGCTGTTCCAGATTGATCCATCGGTGGAAACCCGAACATGAGCGTGATCATAACTCGGCTGCTCGACTCCCAGCCATCGCCAGAACTGCAATCTCGTTCCCCAGTGCCCGGTCAGATCGATGGCGTTGGTGGTCAGGTCG
Organism: candidate division CSSED10-310 bacterium; assembly: GCA_016927905.1. Taxonomy (GTDB): domain Bacteria; phylum CSSED10-310; class CSSED10-310; order CSSED10-310; family JAFGJC01; genus JAFGLW01. The sequence continues at coordinate 54,218 of JAFGLW010000016.1, forward strand.
TATTCCGGCATGCCGTTGGTGTAGTCGCCATTGAGATTGTAACCATAAACATTAGCCCCCGTATACCCAGCTGTCGGATCGGGATATCCATGCTCGCCGCCTCCTCCGGTCGGCTGACCGTAAGCCCATAATCCTCCCGATATCTGCCATCCCGGATCCGAATCAAGCAGTTCCTGGAACAGGGTAATGGTTTCCCAGGTTATGAAGGTATGGTAGCTTCCACCGTTATCATCAACAGTGACATTGCCGGCCGAATCCGAGCTTTCAACCTCGAAATGATACTCAGTGCAGACACCGAGATCTTCGACGATTAATTCGTGATCGGTGACCAGTTGAAAAGCTTCCGCGACATGGTCCGGGATTCCGGTTCCGTACCGGATCACGGACGTTCCCGGTTCATCGGTCGTCCAGCTGAACCGGGCGGTCGTAGGTTCGATACCCGTTACCCGGATATCCGAGATGACCGGTCCCATGCAGTCTATGCCGGCCTCATCGCTATCGGTCATGGGAGCGTAGGTCGCGGTCACGGTATCGCCATGGCTGACCGACAGCATGGAATCACCGGATTGGGGGGGCGTTGAAGTTAACGTGAAATCCGCTTCGAACAAACCCGGTTCGGTTTCGGGCAGAACAACCGTTTCTCCGGCCGGCTCGGTGTCGGAAACGATGGAGACATCGACCGATCCGGATGCGGCGCTGTCCCGGACTCTAATTGTCGCGACATCGTCACACATGTAGACGGTGCTTTCCAGGTTGATCCCGTCCACATCGAAAATCTCGTGCTGGAGAAGGGTGTCGAGATTTGGTCTGGGTCCGATATACTGGGTGACCGGTTCGGGCTGTGGCGCTCCGGTTTCGGTTATTGCGGAGCGGAGGGTCAGCGGATCCAGCACATTCCCTCCCGATAGAGATTTATAGACCGACTGGGCCACGCAGCAGACGCCGACGACCATGGGGGACGCTCCGGAAGTCCCGCCGAAATCTGCGGTGTACCAATAATCCTGACCCTCGGAAGAGTAAAGATCGCCGTAGCCGGTGGTCACGATTTCCGATCCCCAGCCATTGGCGTCCATCCGCGATCCGTAATTAGTGAACCATTCCGGTTGCATGGCATAGGGTGTTCCCGCGCCAACCAGAACCGCCAGGGAATCCCGGACCGTCCGGTCGAACTTGCCTTCATAGATGGGATTATCCAGATCTGCGGACCCGTTCCCGCCGGCTTCCACGCAGATGCGCCCCTGGGCCGTGGAATTGGCAATGGCGTCATAATTGGCCTGCCAGTATTCCATGCAGACGTAATCACCGCCGGGACCCGGACCGTGCAGTTCGATCAGCCAGACATCACCCGGATTCAGGGCTGCGGACGCCATGTCGAACCATGACGCCACGTTTTCGGGCCAGTCGCCGATCGCGATCGCCACCCCGCCCACCGGAACGAGCGGAGAAATCCCGGTCACCCCGAACTCATTCTCAATACCCCGGATTTCACCCAGAACAGCGGTACCGTGATTGAGGTAACTGAGCTCCGAGCTGGGTGTCCCGCCGGTGAAAAACGGGTCGGGCAGATCATGGTGCGTCCAGTTCCAGGCCAGTTCCACGTCGATCATCTGGACATTCTCACCCTTGCCACCCGGATAGGTCCATCCCGCATAGGCATCCACTCCGATCGGGGATGCCTCCAGATAATCCTGGGAATCGACATAGCTCGGCGGAACCAGAACATCAGGTATGGGAAGCCAGGCCGGTTCGGGGACAGGTTCGGGGTAGGCAACTTCGACAATATCCAACCGGTTCAAGGCATTCAGGATTTCCGTCGCAGCCTGGCGTGTCGCCGGGCCGAAAGCATAATACAGGTTCAGGTCGGCCAGTTCCCTTCCGGTCATCCGCTCCCCGCTTCGTTTCTCCATTTCATACAACTCCTCCGGACGTTGAAACAGCCTGGCGATGCGTGTATCCGGATATGCTGCAATCATGTCCGATATCTCGGACATATCGGCATCTGTCCTGGATATCAGCCGGCCGGCCCGCAGGCGCACGCCGCTGCCCTCAACGAACTTGACTACCAGAAGATCCCATCTCTCGCAGCTCCGGATAACCTGATCGGGATTTTGTGAGAACACGGCACGTGGAACGAGAGCGTTTGCATGACAGCAAAGGATCAGACTGATGCATATTGCGATGACGATCGGTAATGATTTCATCGGAGTTCCTCCCCAAAAAGACACCTCATCAACTTGTTGAAATTGCAATGATTATACCAAATCGGCACTCCCGAGAAAGCAGTCCGCAGGATGATCCTGTTCATTCCATCTTTCTCCCGCCCTCTTGACACAATCCGATTTACTTCATAAATAAGTTTCTTCCCGATTCCGGGTATCAGGGTGGAAGCGAGGTCTTATGAATAATCAGGAAAAACAAAACGAACAAACCGGGCTCCGGATCGAGGCCACCCAGCTGATGAACCACATCCGCGCGCTGTCCTCACCCGCAATGCGTGGAAGGATGCCCGGTGATTCCGGGTATGAGCTTGCATCGGTTTACGTGGAAAAAATTCTCGCCGGACTGGGTATCGAACCGATGGGAGATTCGAAAACCTATCGGCAGGTTTTCCCCCTGGAGGTCAACCGGGTTCGATCCGCCCGTGTCACGTTCCACGCTCCGGATGGCGGTTCGATTCCTCTGGAATTGGGACGCGATTTCATCTGCCGGGGACTGACCGGCTCGGGTTCGATTCACGGCCCTCTGGTATTCACCGGATATTCCGGGGAATCAGATCCTGTCGATGAATTGTCCGGTATCGATCTTCATGGCAAGATCGCAGTCACTTTCAAACACCCGCCCCCCTGGGCCGGAAATCGCCATGGAGATCTGCCCCGGGAAAAAGCGCACCGCCTGAAAAAACGGGGAGCAGTCGGTCTGGCCATTATTCCCAATCCGAACCTGGAGAAACCGGACCGGATGTCGGCCAGCCTGATGGAATCGATGGACCCGCTCCCCGACTTCCCCATGATCGTCCTGTCAGAGGAAATCGCTACCCGGATGATGGACTTCGGCGAACAGACCCTGTCGTCACGCCAGTATCAGATCGATATCCACCGGCGATCCGCTACCCAGATTATTCCGGGCGGAATGTCCGTCGAGATCGAAACCGACCTTGAACGGAACGGGCGATGTTGGAATGTGATCGGCTGTCTGAAAGGCCGGGATCCGGAATGCATGGAAAATGCGGTTGTTCTGGGTGCCCACATGGATCATGTCGGGATCCAGGGTGAATCCTTGGTGTTCCCCGGCGCTCAGGACAATGCGTCCGGGGTGTCGGGAGTTTTGGAGATCGCCCGGGTGATGTCGATGTCCAAACGGCCTGCGTATTCTGTGGTGTTCATCCTGTTCGGAGCTGAAGAAACGGGAATCGTAGGATCGCGGTTTTACGGCGAACACCCCGCATGGCCCATGCATCGAACGCTGGCGATGTTGAACCTGGACTGCATGGGTGCGGGAATCGGGCTGGACACCCGCGGCAGAAAATCGCATCCCGCACTGTTCGATATCTTCGACCGTATGAACGACCGGTACGTTAAGATCTCCGATACGATGGCGGATCATCCCGCGGGAGGTGCGGATGCCGAAGCATTCGAACGGGCTGGAGTTCCGAATATGTTTATTGTGGCGGACAATCCATACCGGCACCTGCACATGATATCCGACACGGCGGAAACCCTGAATCCATCTGTTTTCAGAGCGATCACACAGCTCGTCTGCCTGACCGCTTTATCCTTGAACGGATCACGTTAATCCATTCCGTTCCCATTCTCCTCGGTCCATCTCCGGCATTGATATTGTGAGCCGGCGAATCAAGGGCAAAAGATTTGCGTTGATCGGAGTCAATCTGCCCACCCTGCGGGTTTTCCCGGCAGGCAGGAAAGAAAAAGCGGAACCGGAACGATGGGTTCACTGATGCCGGTGACGGAATACGGGATTGAATCCCGGGTCCCATTGAGATATGCTTTTTCTCCTGATGTTTTCATGATTTCGGGAATGAATTTCAGCCTATTGGCAGGGAGGTGAAATTGTGGCGCTGGCTGGTTTGCCCATCGAAGAAAGAGAAATGATTCTGGATCTGATCGAGAAGATCCACGAGCGGATGCTTAAACCGGAAACCATTCGTCATCTGGATGAAACCGAGGAATTTCCGGATAAGGTAATACAGGAACTTCTGGGACCCAACATCGGGCTGCAACTGCTTTTCATTCCCGAAGAATACGACGGGATGGGCGGAGGTGCCAGGGACATCGCGGCCGTATCGGAAGCCATGGCGAAGATCTGCCTGGGTCTTTCCACTGCGTTTTTGGCCATCCATCTGGGTACCGACCCGATCATAGTGGGGGGAACCCTCGATCAGAAGAAAAAATGGCTTGGCCGTATTGCCGAAGGTAAGGCAATCGTGGCCTATGCCGTGACCGAACCGGAGGCTGGAAGCAACCTGGCCAGCCTGAAAACCTTTGCGGATCCCATATATGACGACGCCGGATCTTTGACCGGCTACCGCCTTAACGGCAACAAGCAATTTATTTCGAACGGATTGTACGCCGATGTGCTGACCGTTCTGGCGAACACGCCGGACGGACCGTCGTTTTTCATTGTTGAAAAAGGCATGGACGGTTTCAGATACGGGAAACCGGAAGTCAAACATGGGATACGTTGTGCTAATACAACCGCGCTGACGTTCGACAATGTCTTCATCCCGTCTGACAACCTCATTGGAGAGGTTCCGGGAGCCGGTCTTCAGCAGGCCAATGCGGTATTCGGTTACACCCGCCTGATGGTCGCAGCGTTCGGCCTTGGCGCGGGAACGGCGGCGCTGGAGAAAGTGATCCCGTATGCCAAGCAGCGCGTGCAATTCGGCAGCCCGCTGATTGAAAAACAAGGTTACACCCATACGCTCATCGTGCCCCATATCGTGAATCTGGAAGCCGCCCGGGCTTATATCGAGGAAACTGCCGAACGCCTGGATTCCGGTGAAGAGGATCTGCAGACGGAAGGAGCCATTGCCAAATATTTCGCGACGGAAGCGGGCAATGCGTGTGCTGAAGATGCCATCCAGGCACTGGGCGGATATGGTTACATCAAGGAATATGAAGTCGAGAAGATCAAGCGGGACGTCAAGATCACCACTATCTATGAAGGAACCAGCCAGATCCAGCAGATGATTATCGGCACCTACCGGTGGCGTTCCACCGTCCGATCCAAAGGGGGATACTACAACGACATCGCGGACGAAATGAACCGGATACAAGACAGTATTCCCGAACTTAAGGCTCATTCGCTGGCCGGGCTGATCCGCACGCTCAATGCGGTTGTTCTGGCGGTTCATAAAGCCAAGCTGACCCGTCAGCAGTATATCATGTTCGAACTGGCCCAGATCATGACCTGGGTCGAAGTGGGCGCTGCACTGATCCGGAAGACCGCCAGCCTGAGCCGGTCCGGAGCGTCGACTGCCGCCCGGTTGAAAATCATCAGCCGCCTGTTTGTTCTGGAGACGGTGGAGCGAGCCGCGGTGAAACTGAACCGGGTGGTCAACGGGAGCTCCGGATTGAGTGATCCGGATATGGAGAACCTGCTTTCCGGTCTGATGACCAGCCTGAAAACGGTTCAATCGAACGCAATCCCGGATATGGACAGCTTGATCCGGTTGCACTGATTTTTGTCGGGAGCCTGACTGGCATGCATCGCCGTTATCCGATCATCATTTTTCTTCTGGCAGTCGGATTCTTGAACGACGGTTGTTCCATCCGCCGGATCACCCGGCGATCCATGATGGATTTTTCGGACAATCTGTCCACAGCCATGCTCAGACAGCCGGACCCCGCACTGGCCCGGGAAGGCGGAGCGACATTTCTGCTGGTGATCGACAGTATGATCCAGAAAGATCCCCGGGATACCCGATATCTTTTGGCCGGAGTGCAGGCGTATACCGCCTATGCATCGGCATTTTTGCTGGACTCGGATCCCTCCCGTGCCTATATCCTATATGACCGCGCATTGAATTACGGTTTCAGACTCTGTGAACTGAATTGGGGAATCGATTCACTGCGCAAACGGTCTGCAACGGAACTTGCCGGGTTTCTGCAGAATCTTGACTCGTGCGCGGTTCCGGCGCTGTACTGGACGGCAACCGCCTGGTCCGGGTGGATCATCACCAATCCGGATCAGATGCTGGGAATCGCAGATCTATCGCTGGTTGTAACCATAATGGGAAAAACGCTTGAGCTGGATCCCGTCTATCAATCCGGCGGACCCCACATGTTTTTCGCCCTCTATTATGCTTCCCGACCTCCGGCAATGGGGGGAAACCTGGAAAAATCGAAACGGCATTTCGAAGAGCTGATGGAAATCGCGGGGCCGGAAGCCCTGATGCCCAGAGTGCTCTATGCGCGCTATTACGCCCGGCTGACTCTGAATGAGGATCTTTTCGTTGAAACGCTTCAATCGGTTCTAAAAGCACCTCCGCCCGAAAATGCGGATCTCAATCTGATGAATGCAATCGCCAAGAAACGCGCCGCAGATCTGCTCATTCAAAAGGATGATTTTTTCTGACAGGGGAACGGTTATGATCTGCAAAAATATGACGATCGGGATCGGAATGGCCCTCACTATTCTATCCACGGCGCCTCCCGTTTCAACAAACGATATCACCTTGAAGATCGCCACAATCGCTCCGGATGGCAGCCCCTGGATCAAGGAATTCCAGAAGATGGCAGAAGAGGTCCGGGATCTGACCGGTGGACAGGTGAAATTCAAGATATATCCGGGTGGTATCCTGGGTGATGACGATGTTGTCATCCGAAAGATCCGGGTCGGTCAGCTGGACGGCGCCATGCTCACCGGTGGAGGTTTGAGCAGTATTTACGATGGTTTTCGAGCATTCGCGCTTCCCCGGATGTTTTTCGACATCGTGGAAGTCGATCACGCTCTCCAGAAGCTCCGCCCGGACCTGGCAACCGAATTCAGAAAAGCCGGATACGAACCCCTTGGATTCGCCGGGATCGGTTTCACCTACATGTTCACACGGCAACCCATGCCCAACGCCTCCGCATTGAAAAAAGCCAAAGCATGGCTCCTTGAAAACGATCCTGTCATGAAAGCTATTTATCAGGTGGCTGGGGTAACGCCGGTGTCCGTGGGCATTGGGGATGTCATGACCGCGCTGCAAACCGGGCTGCTGGACTGCGTTTTCAACACTCCCAGCGGTGTGCTCGCGCTGCAATGGTTCACAAAGGTGAATATCATGACCGACATTCCCTTGACCTATTCAATCGGGGGCTTTCTGGTCAGCAGTAAATCGTGGAATAAAATCCCGGAAGGAAACCAAAGAATTGTCCAGGAAAGGGTTTCCACTCATTTGGAACAGATAACGGCCAACGGGAGGAAGGAAGATGAACGGGCCCTGTCCATCATTTCACAACGGGGTGTGGAAATCCAAAAACCCACACCGGAACTCCGGATGGATTTCGAACGCATTTCGAAAAGTGTCCGGCTCAGCCTGGTCGGACCATACGTGCCCCCGGAATCGTTTAACAGACTGCAGGATATCCTGGCGGTATTCCGTACCGACCAATCGAATAACTGATGCACGACAATCGCCCGGAACCCCGTCAATGGATTCGCAGGATCCATCGGATCGAGAATTTCGTTCTGTGTCTCCTGCTGTCAACCATGATTCTCCTGGCATTCCTTCAGATATCCGGCCGGCTTTTTCTGAAGATTGGTTTTTCATGGGCTGATCCGGTTATCTATCATCTGGTTTTATGGGTCAGCCTGGCGGGAGCGGCCGTATCGACCCGTGAGCATCAGCACATTACCATCGATGTGGTCAGCCGCGCATTGCGGCCGCAGCATCAGCGAATCATCCGGGTGATTACAGATTCATTTTCGACCTTTGTCTGTGGCCTGTTGACATGGTCTGCAGTCCGGTTTGTCCGGGATGAATTCACCTTAGGGAATGTTCTGCTCGGGAACATGCCGGCTTGGACCTTTCAGATCATCCTGCCGCTTTCATTCGCGGTCATTACAGCACGATTCTGCCTGCATGCTTTGGATGGCGCTATTTCAATCTTTCACAAGGATGAAAACCCTTGATTCTCATGGGTCTCGTCACCGTCATCCTGGCACTCCTCGGTACGCCTCTGTTCGTTATCATTGCTGCAAACACCTTCATGCATCTTTATTTAGCCGGTTTCGACTTTTCATTGACCTCGATCGAATTCTACCGGATATCCGGTATGCCCATGCTGCTGCCCATCCCACTGTTCACGTTTGCCGGGTACATCCTGGCGGAAAGCGGCGCTCCCAAACGCCTGCTGAAACTGTCCCAGGCGGCACTGGGATGGATGCCCGGCGGTCTGGCGGTGGTTTGTATCACGGCATGTGCCCTGTTCACCGCCTTCACCGGGGCATCGGGTGTGACCATCATCGCCCTGGGTGGTTTGCTTTTTCCGGCACTCATTCAAGAGAAATACGGTGAAACATTTTCGCTGGGTCTCATCACCACTTCCGGCAGTCTGGGACTTCTGTTTCCGCCCAGCCTGCCGTTGATTCTATACGGCGTAGTCGCTGGCGTTTCCATCGATGATCTGTTTCTTGCCGGTATCTTTCCCGGATTGATCATGGTGACCCTCCTGGCGGCTTACAGCTCCATCACTGCTGTTCGCAAAGGAGTGGCCCGACCGGCTTTTTCCCGGTCTCAGATCGCAAAGGCACTGTGGGAAGCCCGATATGAGATTCCACTCCCCTTTCTGATCCTGTTCGGAATCTACTCCGGAAAATTCGCCATTTCCGAAGCGGCGGCATTGACCGCTTTCGCTGTTCTGTTCGTCGAGATGGTGCTGTACCACGAGATCGAATGGCGCAATCTGCCGGTTATCATGCGCAAGAGCATGGTTTTGGTGGGCAGTATCCTGATTATCATGGGATGTGCCATGGGATACACCAACATCCTGCTGGATGCGGAAGTTCCCGTCAGGATACTCGATGCGATCAAAGTCCACATGCACAGCCGGCTGGCGTTTCTGATCGCTCTGAACGTCTTTCTATTGATCGTCGGATGCATGCTGGACATATTCTCGGCCCTGATCGTGGTGATTCCGTTGATCGTGCCGATCGCCAGGAGTTACGATGTGAACCTGGTTCACCTTGGAATCATTTTCCTGGCGAACCTGAATATCGGTTATATGACACCCCCGGTCGGACTGAACCTGTTCATCTCCAGTATCCGGTTCAAAAAACCGGTTATCACTCTGTACTGGGCAACGATACCTTTTTTGGTTATTATGTTTATTTCGCTGATTCTGATAACCTATATACCCGGGTTGTCTCTGTTCCTGTTGAAATAACCGCTGCGAATCGAAGACAGATCCGGATTTCTCTTATTCCAGGAATGCACTCAGTTCATTGAAATCGTGTGTTCGGGTGAATTCCGGGATGCTGTCCAGAAATGCCCTGCCGTAGCTCTTGGTGAATACCCGATGGTCCAGAATGGCGGCGATGCCCCGATCGGAACGGGACCGGATCAGGCGGCCCAGCCCCTGTTTCAGGATCATGACCGCTTCCGGGATCTGGAAGTCGTTAAATGCATCGCCGCCCATCATTCTGATTTTTTCGATCCGCGCCTTGATCACCGGATCAGTCGGTATGGAGAACGGCAGTTTATCGATGATGACACACGAAAGTGCCGGACCGGGAACATCCACTCCCTGCCAGAAACTGGCTGTACCGATGAGAACACTATGGCCATCGCTCCGGAATCGTTCCAGCAGAACGTGTTTGGGCGATTCTCCCTGAACACACAACGGGTAATCCAGATCGCTTTTGATTTCTTCCCGGATGATATCCATCCCGCGGTAACTGGTGCATAATATGAATGCCCTGCCCCTGGAAACATCCAGGATCCGCTTGATTTCCCCTGATATCTGCCGGTAAAAATCCGGATCGTCCGGACCCGGCAGGTGATCCGGGAGGTACAGGACGGCTTGTTGCGGATAATCGAACGGTGACGGGTAACATCTCGTTTCGGATACATCGAAACCCAGACGGGAAATTATGTATTCGAAGGAATTTCGAACGGTGAGTGTGGCGGAAGTGAAAACCAGGGGACGGAGCGATTGCCGGATGAGTCCGGGCAGATCCCGTGCGATTTCGATGGGATTGGCGTGCAAGATCGGACCGGCCTGTGTATGTTCGCCCCAGAAAACATAATCCGGATCGCTCATCTGATCCAGAAAAGCTATGCTGTCCGCGATATCCCGAAGCCTGAATTCCAGCTCGTTGCGGCTTTCATCCGGAATGGCCCGTTCCCGTGTCATTGTCTGCAACAGGTTTTCCGCCGAACCGGCAAGAATCGATGCCTGACGGTTCAATTCCTCACCATATCTGGATTCCAGGGAAAACCGCCCCTCCCCCAACCCGAATAATCCGAAATAAACCGCCGATGCTTCCCTCAATTTCTGAATCGGCTTGTCCAGCTTCCATTTCTTTCGATTCGACCCGTTCCGTGCAAAAAGCTGGATCAGGGACAGGAAATCCAGAATATCCCTGTGATTGATCCGGATGCCCAGAAATCCGGTGGCAATGTCGTCCACAAGATGCGCCTCGTCGAAAATGACGGCACCCACTGACGGCAGGGCGGAGATGCGTTTTCGGGATCTGAGTACGGCATCGGCAAAAAAAAGATGATGATTTGCAATCACGATATCGGCCTGTTGAGCTTTGATCTTCAACCTGACCACGAAACAGTCATTATAGTGCCTGCAGCGCGGACCCAGGCAGGTTTCGGATCTTGAACACACATTCTGCCAGAGTCGGGAGGTATCCGGGAGAAATTCCATCTCAGCACGATCTCCCGTTCGTGTAGTGCTCACCCATTCGGACAAACGATTCCAATCGTCCCGTTTGAATCCAGTGTTCAGTATTCCCTGGCTTTGTACGTCATCCCAACGCTTTCTGCAAAGGTAATTGTTGCGTCCCTTCACGATCACCGCATCCAGGGGACTGTCCAGAATCTTGCGTAAAACCGGGATATCCTGCCAGTAGAGCTGTTCCTGAAGGTTCCGGGTGCCGGTTGAAATGAGAACGGGGCTTCCCCACAACGCAGCGGGGATCAGGTAGGCCAAACTTTTTCCGGTTCCGGTGCCGGCCTCCGCAAACAGGATCCCACCGGTTTCAAGAGTCCGCCAGATATCCAGAGCCATATCACGCTGCTGGGGCCGGAACTCGAACCGGTCAATGGCCCTTGACAAATCTCCGGCATCACTCAGAAACGCTCTGATTCTGCCTTCCACCCGCGTCCTATTCCTGAATGAATCGGATACTGTCGACAATCTTCCAGGCGGCTGGTTGATAGGTGCTGAAGTGTTTTTCCGGCGCGAGATAGATGGCGGCCAGCCAGGTTGAACCGCGCCGCCACCCCGTGACTGCCACCTTGCGCTCCACCCCGTACTGCTGCCCACTCAGGATGGTAAACCGGCAGTCCAGAAATATCTGGAACATCTCATCCGGTCCGTCGGTAAGTAAATTGCGGGAGACGACCGAGATGTCCCGAGCCTGAAGCCTGTCCAGAATCCAATCGACGAATCCGTCCGGGTATTCCCGCCGGATCAGTCCCCGAACTCCCGTCACAAACACTTGGGAAAGGCCGTCCACATGGTTGAAACATACATCGAACTCCGGAAAACTCTGATATCTCCAAGCGGTTTTAGATGGCCAGGTGAATGCATATCCTTTCAGCGTGTTCCGGTAAACATCGTCTTTGACGAACCGATTGACCGACCGTTCCTGAAGCTCTTTCTCGGTCGCGCAACCACTCAGCCAGACGACGGCGCAGGCAAACGTGCAAATCCATATCCTGAAGAGTTTATTCATGCGCCGGTCCCGTCTCCTTTCGGTCATCCCCGATTGACCGTCAATTTACTCCAGGCCGATCCGTCAAGTCAACATCATCCGGGCGAAAATACCTTTATTCCCAAGCAGTATTTCATTTTCCTGGTTGACAAAAACATATATTCTTATTATATTTATCGTTTGGGCTTTGAGTTGGCTGCCAAATTGCTGGAAAGGGTTGGACACTCTGGCATTTACCTGCCTAAATTTCAGGATCTTCCCAAATACGGTTGTTGGAGTTTCCTCCGGCGGTTCACCCCGGAGGTATTCAGCCGATGCTGATTAGGAGGATGATTATTTAATGTCAAAAAAGATTGCCGTTGATTTAACCTTACTGATCAACCTGGGAAAGGAAAAGGGATTTTTAACTTTTTCCGATCTGAACGGATTTCTTCCGGACAATCTTGTTTCGCCGAAACAGATCGATGGGATTTTCAATCAACTGGATTCCATGAACATCGATATCATCGAAGATTCGAAAGTGGAAGATTATTGCCAGGCGAAAATCGAGGAGAAAAAAGAACTGGAGCGGCGGCCGGAATCCGGCCGGACCAGCGACACACTTCTGGACGGATCGGACGACCCGTTGCGTCTATATTTCAAGGAAATGGGCTCGGTTTCTCTGCTCGACCGTGAAGGCGAAATCCGGATCGCCCGGAAAATCGAAGCGGGAAAGATCGATGTTATTAACGCCGCTTCGAAGGCCCCCCTTCTGGCCAAGGAAATCCTGCTGTTCAAGGAGGAACTGAAAAACGGCACGACAATGCTGAGCCGACTGATCAATGTCAGCGATGATGAAAATCTGGACAAGGAAAAACTGACCCAGAACGTGCTGAACCAGATCAAGAAAATCGGCCATATCCGTCAGAATCTCCGGCGCATCGAGAAAAAACTCATCTCCAGAAAAATCGCCCAGAAAACCCGTGATTATCTTCTGGAAAGCCGCGCCCGTAACGAAGAAAAACTCGTTTCGGAAATCATGGCTCTGGATCTCAACTATTCATTCATAGAAGATTTCTGCGACAAGATCGAAGACATGGTCCTGAGAGTCATCGGGTACCAGAGGGAAATCGACCGCTTTCTGCGCTCCATCGGTATGGACAGGGATGAACTGAACGAAGCGATGAAGCGGTACGGCCATCTGCCGGACGACAGCATGGTGGAATTGAATGTCCAGGGAACAACCGTGGCTGAACTGAAAAATGTTGCCTGCCAGATCAAGGACAGCGAGCGGACGATCGAGTACGTAGAGAAAGAATCCCATGCGCCGGTCGAACATCTGAAGCGGATCATGCAGGCCATCAGTCTGGGCCGTGCAAAGGAGCGCGCCGCAAAGAAACAACTTACCGAGGCCAATCTGAGACTCGTGGTGTCCATTGCCAAAAAATACACGAACCGCGGGCTGCAGTTTTCCGATCTCATTCAGGAGGGCAATGTCGGCCTGATGCGGGCTGTGGATAAGTTCGAGTATCAGCGCGGCTATAAGTTCTCAACGTATGCGACATGGTGGATCCGACAGGCGATCACGCGCGCCATCGCCGATCAGGGCCGAACCATCCGGATCCCCGTCCACATGATCGAAACAATCAACAAATTGATCAGGACATCCAGGATGCTGGTCCAGGAACGGGGCACCGAACCGACCTGTGAAGAAATCGCCGAGAAGATGGACATGCCGGTCGAAAAAGTGCGACTGGTGATGAAAATGGCCCAGGAACCCATTTCGCTCGAAACACCGATCGGTGAGGAGGAAGACAGTCAGCTGGGTGATTTCATCGAGGACAAAACCGTGGTGTCTCCCACGGAAGCCGTTGTCAGCAACAGCCTGAAAGAACAGGTCCAGTCGACGCTGTCCTCACTGACTCCCAGAGAAAAAATGGTTCTGCGGATGCGATTCGGAATCGGAACGGGATATGAACATACTCTGGAGGAAGTGGGGGAGTATTTCGATGTCACCCGGGAGCGGATCCGCCAGATCGAGGCCAAGGCATTGCGGAAACTTCGCCATCCCAGCCGAAGAGACAGGCTCAAGGCATTTTACAGTTGATTAGCCGCGGGTAAGCATTGGAGGATGCAGCCACCCGCAGCCGATTCATCGGAAGCATTCCATGAAACTGATTCTGACACGACCATGGAACCGGACTTCCATGCTGATCCCCAACCATGGGCTGGGCTATCTTGCGACCGCTCTGAAAAAATCTGGACACCAGCCTTTAATAGTGGATTGCATCCGGGACGGCATCCGTCCGGGCCGGCTGCTCGACCTGATCACACAAAATGATATTCGCGTTGTCGGGATACAGGTCTATACATTCGATCTTGAAATGCTTTGTGAATATCTCGGCCCTCTGAAACAGAAAGGCCTGACCGTCATTACCGGCGGGCCGCATCCTTCCGCGGCACCGTTCGAATTCATGCACGACTGTCCAGAGGTGGATTACCTGGTGAGGGGTGAAGCCGAACATTCCCTGCCCCGCCTTCTGGATCTTCTCGCCCGAAACCCTTCCCCTTCTCCCGACCACCTCCGCGCAATCCCCGGATTGGTTTTCCGCACAGGAGATGCTGTTGAAGGATCGCCACCCGAGTTCGTGGATGATCTCGATTCCCTTGGATGGCCGGACTGGGATCAGATATCCCCCCTTTCCTATCCGGTCGCGCCCCAGGGCACTTTCACCCGCCATCTTCCCTATGCACCGATCATCATCACACGGGGTTGCCCATATTCCTGCACGTTCTGTGCCGGTAAACTGGTCAGCGGCAGGAAGATCCGAACCCGAACTGTGGATCATGTCATTTCCGAATTGAAATATCTCGTTGAACGGTTCGGCATCCGGGAATTTCACGTTCAGGACGACAATTTCACTTTTAACCGTGAATATGTTTTGGAGTTTTGCGAAAGATTGAAAAATGAAAATCTGAATCTTTCCTGGGCCTGCCCCAACGGCATCCGGCTGGATACTCTGGATGCGGTCATGTTGAAATCGATGGAATCCTCCGGTTGCTACTCCGTTGCCGTGGGCATCGAATCCGGATCCCAGCGTGTGCTGAATCTGATGAAGAAACAAACCGGTCTCGACCGAATGATCAACCAGGTTAAACTCATCCGGAAAACAACCTCCTGGCATATAACCGGTTTTTTCATTCTCGGCTATCCGGGCGAAACCGTCTCCGAGATGATCAAAACAATCCGCCTGGCCCGCAGGCTGCCATTAGACAAGGCCAATTTTGGCATCCTGATGCCGCTGCCGGGAACGGAAGCAGCCCAGGCGGCTCAGGCCATGGGTTGGAACCCGGACCGCGATTTGAAAAGAATGAGCGAATACCGCAGCCCGTTCGTTCCGGACGGCATATCAGCCGGCAGATTCCGATGGCTGTTCCGATGGGCGTTCATCAGCTTCTATGCCCGGCCCAGGATTATCGGGCGCATGATTCGACAGATCCGGTCCGCTGATCAGATCAAAATTCTCTTTCATCGTTTCTGGGATGTCATCGCGCCATGAAATACTCCCGCATGCTGCTCCGTTGGCCCGCATCGTTTCTGTTCGGCAGCCTTTATACCTGCAATATAAAGGTGACTTTACGCTGCAATCTGAGATGCGGATTCTGCGGTCTGTGGCGACGCGGCGGCAGCCGGGAAATGTATCTGCAAAATTATATAACCGCAGCGGATAAACTGAAAAAGATGGGTGCTGCCAGAATCGTTCTAACCGGCGGAGAACCGCTTCTGAGAACTGATATCGTTGAAATCACGGCCGCATTCGCACGTCGGGGCTTCTCCACAACACTCCTGACCAACGGCACACTGGCCGATCGTGAACGCCTGCTTGCACTGAAACGCGCGGGACTGAACGATATCGGAATATCGCTGGATTCCTGTGATCCGGAAACACAGGATGACATCTGCGGCAGGAAAGGCGTCTGGGAAAAAGCCGTCTCGACCATCCGGGAATCTGTTGATATCTTTCATCCTGGAATTGTGGAGGTTCTGACTACCGTGACTTCCCGGAATCTGACCGCCATCCCGGATATCGTCGAATTCGTTGTCCGGGATCTGAAAGCCTGGGCAGTGATCAATCCCGTCAACATCCCCTCCCCCGGTCATTCCATACTGTCCGCCGGCAGCCCGGATCTAACCTTTCCCCTGCCCCCCCGGCAGGTGGACCGGGTATTCGACACATTGCGGACCATGAAACGATCGGGATATCGGATACTGGTATCCAACCGCTTTCTCGAAGAATCCCGCAGCTATTTGAAATCAGGTCGATACCGGTGGAAGTGTCATGCCGGGGAACGATATCTGACTGTTTTTCCGAACGGATCCATCTCACCGTGCAGCGATACGCCCGCTATCGCCAATATCCTGGAACTATCCCCCGGGGATTTCCGGAAAAAGGCTTTCCGGGACCAGGCCAGAAAAATTCGGGATGCCTGTGACGGCTGCATATTTTCCTGCTGGCGCGAAGCATCATACCTGTTCACAAAACCTTCGGTCATCCTGGAAAGAATCCGGCAGTTTTTGCCGGGAACAGGTGGAAAACGGCTGTATCATGAAGAACGGTAAACCATTCCGTGTTCTGTACATCCGGCCGCCTTACACCCGGTTGAAGGGATTGGGTCAGGCGTCGTATTTCCCGCTTGGAATCGGGTATCTGACCGCCGTGACCGACTCGATCCCCGATGTAGAAGCACGAATGTACCATGCCGAAAATCAGGCGGGGGGGGAGCGGGATCCGGTGGTGGACAAGCAGAGTGTTTTCCAGTCCCGATCCCAGGCCCAGAAAAATTATTTCTCCGCTCTGGACAATGACCGGCATCCGGTGTGGAACGAAATCGAATCGGTACTGACCTCCTACCGGCCCGATGCGGTCGGTCTGGGTGTCCTGACGCCTGAAGTCGGTTCCGCACTGAAGATCTCCAGAATGGTCAAATCTCTCCTGCCGGGAACCCGGGTTGTATGGGGAGGTGTTCATCCCACATTCTGCGCCGGATCAATCCTGGAATATCCTTTTGTGGATTACATCGTTTCCGGGGAGGGTGAATCGACCATCCGGGACCTGATCGAGTGCATGAAAAACGACACGGATCCGGGGAGTGTACCGGGAGTAGTGACCCGTTCCACGAATTCATCCTGCATACCCCGGCCCTTGATACAATCCCTGGACGAAATCCCTCTGCCTGCAAGGGACAAAACCATTTTCCCCGGAAGATACTCACCCGTTGCCATGGGCAGTATCATGTACAGCCGCGGATGCCCCTGGCGTTGCGGTTTCTGTTCTTCCCGCCGATTCTGGCGGGAAAAAGTCCGTTTCCGTGACCCGGAGGCCGTGACGGCGGAAATCCGGAGATTAATTACGGATTATGGAATCCGGACTTTCACCTTCTGGGATGATACCTTCACAATCAACCGGACCGTAACAGAACGCATTTGCGAAGCGATTATCCGTCTCAACACGAAGGTGGGCTGGCGAACAGCCACCCGGGTTGATGTGCTGGACAACGATATGCTGGAGCTGCTGAAACGGGCCGGTTGTTTTCAGATTGAACTGGGCATCGAAACGGGCAGTCCCGAAATGCTGGAGAAAATACGGAAGGATATCGACCTGGACATGGTCCCGCAGACCATCGCGCGGGTTCACAAACACAAAATCGCCTGCGGCGTCTTCTTCATGGCCGGCTTCCCCGATGAAACCGGGGAGGATCTGTTGAAAACCGACCGGTTGATCCGAGCAATCAAACCCGCGGAAATCGTCTTGAATGTATTCGATCCCATGCCCGGATCCGAGCAATATGAACGGACGATCGAACTCGGACTCCTGCCCCCCAACCCGGATTTCGCACGCATGCTGCTCTGGCCTGATGCCCATTATGCGGCCAATATCGAACGGGATGAATTCAGCGAACGCATCGAAATGATCTCACGCTATATTTTTTCATACAACACCAGCAAACCCGCACTCTGCAGACGGGCATTGCCGGAAATCGGGCAGCTTCTTCGAACAGACCGGAAAGCGCTTCTCCGGAAGAGTTACCGATTTTTTAAAAACCGGTTCGGGTTCAGATACCAACCGTGAAACGAATCATCCAGGATGCCGCCCGCTGGCTATTTTATTTCCCATTCCGGACTCTGATCCAGCACCTCCCCAGGTCCCATGTGATGGCCATCGGCAGGACTGGAGGTCGAATAGCCTGTCTGATGCGGCGGAACCGAAGAAAAATCGCACACGGCGAAATCAGACTGCTCCTGGCGGATGAACTGACCGGACGAGAGGTATCCCGGGCGGTCAACCGGGGCTTCCAGCTGGAGTTTACCGCTCTGCTGGAAACGTTCTGTTTCCCCTGCATTTCGGCGGAAAACATCGGGAAGTGGATCCGGCTGCATGGAGTCGAAAACCTGGAGGCTTCGCTGTGTGAGGAGCGGGGCGCTCTGATCATTCTGCTCCATTTCGGACCCAACCAGATGGTCATGCCCGCTCTGGGTCACCGGGGGTATCAGATTAATCAGTTGGGGAGTCGTCCGGATGACTGGAACCGAATTTCCGGGATCGCTCCCACCCGAATTCAAAAACGTATTTTTGATCTCAGACTGATCCTGGAGAAGCATTTACCGGCCAATTTCATCTACATTGACAAGACCATGAAACCCATTTATGACAGCTTGAAGTCCAATGGGATCCTGATCATGGCTGCCGACGGCCGTGCCGGATCCCGGTTCGTGAAAGCGAAAGTACTGAATCGAATCATGAATCTGTCCGCCGGTCCCTTCCGCATCGCCCACCGGATGAATTCGCCGATCGTGCCCATGTTTCCAGTCCGGCTGGATGACGGAATGATCCAGCTTGAGATCGAAACCGCGTTGAATGTCTCTCCGGAACCGGATGCCGACCGATGGATCGAATCCGCAGCAGGGCAATTCGGTGCGGTCGCCGGCCGGAAACTGCAAAGCCATCCGGATCACTACTGCATGCTGATGACGGAAGCTCGACTGAGAGCGGACATTGATCCGGTGCCATTGTTCGAAGATTACCGACATGAACCTGCAGATCTCTGATTCTCCATCTATCTCCATCATCATCCCGTGCCGGGATTCCACCGACTCTCTGGAACAGACCCTTTCGAGTATCGATAATCTCACGACAAAACCACTCGAAACACTCGTGATCGATGACGGCTCGAAGAAACCATTCCGCGAACTTGCCGAGAGTTACGGTGCTGCTTATTACCGGTTGGATCCGGGAAGGGGGCCGGCTTATGCCCGAAACTATGGCGCCGATCGAGCATCAGGCGATGTTGTTTGGTTTGTAGATTCCGATGTCACGATATCTCCGGACAGCATCGACAGGCTGGCGACCGTTTTTTCTCGCGACCCGGACATCGCAGCTGTACAGGGAGTCTATGATCCGCTCAGCCCCGAGAATGGAATTGTCACCCGGTACCAGAATTACTACTATCATTTCTCTTTCTCCGGTCCGGGCACATCCGACACGGCAATCTGCGCGACTTTCTGTTTTGCAATACGCCGGTCAATCTTCAAGGAATCGGGCGGCTTCGACATCCGAATTGCCAAACCCACAGTCGAGGACGAAATATTCGGATACTGGCTGGCTGGTTCAGGACATTCAATTCTTCTGAATCCGTGCCTTCAGGTCCGACACCAGGCTCGATATACACTCCGTTCCTTCCTGACCCGCAAGTTCCGAATGGCGTTCAATCAGATAAAGAGCCTTCTTCGCGGCACCAGACCGCCGGTGTTCGTATCCAAACGGAACCGGACCCACCATTCCCGGCCGGTGCTGGGTGGAATCTTCCTGGCCCCGTTTCTGATCCCGTCCTGGATTATCGGTTGGCTGCCCGGATTCACAGTTGCGGCAGTGTATACGCTCTGCAACATCCCATTCTGGAGCTACCTGACCCGCCGCGAACCGATCCGCCTGATTCCCGCCTTCATCCTGCTGACCTGGATCGATCAGCTGACAATATTCACTGCCCTGGCAGCCGGTGGAATCGATTATGTTCGGGGAAACCGGTTTTAATCTTAAAACATCTAAATTTAGCGATTTTTCATTGTGAAATATTCTTGACAACATTTTGGTTTGGAATTAAGGTTTTCCCTGTAGAGAAAACAAATTTCTCAAGTGGTCGGTTTGATTTGCAGCGAGGAGACTCAAACGGTGACGAAGGAAGACATCATCAATCGTATCTGGGAAAACTTGGACTATACCAAGAAACAATCCGGCGATATCGTCGAAACGCTCATCGATTGCCTGAAAGACACGTTGAAGAGCGGTGAAAAGCTGAAAATCGGCGGATTCGGCGTGTTCGAGGTCCGCCGGCGGAAAGCCCGGACCGGCCGAAATCCCCGGACCGGTGAAAAAGCGGCGATCAGGGAGGGCAAAACCATCAAGTTCAAGGCCGGCAAAACCCTGAAGCTTGCCATTGACAAGTAAACGTCTGCAATCAGACTTCGTTTCTCGGTCTGCAGGAATTTCAATGAGAATTATCCTGAGTCGGATTTCGAATGGCGACGTGCTGTCGGATCTGATTTGAGATACCGGAAAGGTCGCTGGGCCGATCCGGGTTTGGAAAAGTTGAGGTAAACACGAGAGGAGATATGCGATATCATGACAAGCTTGAAACGAACCGGTCTTTACGATGCACATCTCCGGTCCGGCGGAAAAATCGTGGCGTTTGCCGGATGGAAAATGCCAGTCCAGTACAGTTCCATTATTGATGAGCATCAAACCGTCCGGACAGCGGCCGGGATGTTCGATGTCAGTCACATGGGTGAGGTTCTGTTTTCCGGACCGGATGCCCTGGCCAACATCCAGATGCTGGTCTCCAATGATATCTCCAAATTGAAACCGAACCGGGCTGTATATACAGGAATGCTGTATCCCGGGGGAACGTTCGTGGATGATCTTTTGGTTTACAGGCTTTCCGAGGACACATTTCTTCTGGTGATCAATGCCGCCAACACACTCAAAGACTACGAATGGATGCGGGATAACATTCGCGGAAATCTCGTGTGCGAAAACGTGACAGATCAATACACGCAGATCGCTGTTCAGGGCCCAAATTCAATTGAGATTCTTAAAAAACTGACTCCGGTAGATCTGGCATCCATACGGTATTACCGATTCGAGCGGGACTCTGTGGCCGGCGTGGATTCCATAATCTCCAGAACAGGCTATACCGGTGAACCCGGATTCGAGCTGTACTTTGACGCGACCTTCTCGGACAAGGTCTGGGATGCGGTGCTGGAAACCGGTAACAACTTCGGCCTGAAGCCGGCCGGTCTGGGCTGCCGGGATACACTGCGGCTGGAGGCCGGCATGGCGTTGTACGGTAACGACATCGACGATCAGCATACACCCCTGGAAGCGGGATTGGATTGGATCGTCAAACTGTCCAAGGATGATTTCATCGGGAAAAGCGCACTGGTGGAGCAGCTTCAAAAAGGATTGACCCGGCACCTGATCGGCTTCGAGCTGACCGAGAGAGCGATTCCCAGGAAAGGATATGAAATTTTCTCCGGGAACGAACCAATCGGTGAAGTAACCAGTGGAACCCTGTCGATCACTCTGGGCAAACCGGTTGGGATGGGATATGTCCGGCATGGTTTTGAATCGCTCGGTACAAATATCGAAATAATGGTCCGCGGGAAAAAATTCCCGGGACGGGTCGTTGCATTGCCTTTTTATTCTCGAACGAGAGGAAACTGAATGATTGGCCAATTCTCCGGGAATTGGGTGAACAGGTGATTTTTTAAGGAGGTAGAAAGAGTGAATTATCCAGCTGATTTCAGATATTCCAAAGATCATGAATGGTTTAAGATGATTGATGATTCAACCGGAGCCATCGGAATTACCCATTACGCACAGGATCAACTGGGGGATGTTGTTTTTGTCGAGCTTCCGGAGATCGGGAAGAAGCTTGAGAAGAACGACGTGTTTGGTGTGGTTGAATCGGTGAAGGCGGCCGTGGACTGTTACATGCCGTTGTCCGGCGAAATTATTGCGATCAACGAGCTGATAGAAAAACAGGCTGACATCCTGAACAGCGATCCCCACGGCGAGGGTTGGATGATCAAGGTTCGCATCGACAATCCCGATGAAGGCAGCGACTTAATGGATAAAGCCGCCTATCTTGCCTTTCTCGAAGAACTCGAATAGTCATGCGCTACATACCGTTAACTCAAGATCAGCGCCGGCAGATCTTGAAGGAAATCGGCGTATCCAGTGTTGAGGAGCTGTTCGAGTCGATTCCTTCAAATCTCAGGCTGAACCAACCTCTCGATCTGCCGCCATCGCTGAGCGAATGGGCGGTTCAACGTCTTCTGACCGGACTCGCCGAATCCAACGCAGATTCAGATAAATCACCGTGTTTTCTGGGCGCCGGAGCTTACCGGCATTATATTCCAGCTGTTGTATCCTCCCTCGGCAACCGCCAGGAGTTTGTCACGGCGTACACGCCATACCAGCCGGAAGTCAGCCAGGGTACACTGCAGGCATTGTTCGAATATCAGACCATGATGACCCAACTGACCGGGTTACCTGTGTCGAACGCCTCGATGTATGACGGTGCCATGGCTACTGCAGAAGCGGCACTGCTTGCTTTCCGGACAACTAAAAAATCGCTTCTGGCCGTATCCAGAGCGCTTGCCCCCGGATATCGTAAAACACTCGAAACCTATACCAGACATCAAGAGATAACCATCCGGGAACTGCCGGTGACGCCCGAAGGCAGAACCGATCCGGAAGCGGTGCAATCGGTTCTGAAGGAAAACCCTGCCGCGATTCTGATTCAGTCGCCGAATTTTTTCGGCGTGATCGAAGATCTTTCGCTGCTTTCGTCCCATATCAACAACACCGGTTCGATGCTGATCACGGTGGTCAATGAGGCGGTTTCACTGGGAATACTGAAATCCCCTGGAGATACCGGGGCGGACATCGTCTGCGGCGACGCTCATTCAATGGGCCTCCCGATCTCTTACGGCGGTCCCTACCTTGGCTTCATGACGGTCAAGGAGAAATTTCTCCGGCAGATCCCGGGTCGGGTGGTCGGCATGACGGTCGACAAAGACCGCAGAACCGGTTTCGTCAACACGCTTTCCACTCGTGAACAGCACATCCGACGGGAAAAAGCCACTTCCAACATCTGTACTAATCAGGCATTATGCGCAACCGTTGCAGGTATATTCATGGCCACCTTGGGTCGGAAGGGTTTGCGGGAACTCGCATTCCTGAACATGAAGAAATCCGCCTATCTGAAGCAGCGGATCGGGTCTTTAAAGAATTGCAGGCTGACATTTACCGGACCCACATTTAATGAATTTGCGGTCACTTTGAATGAACCGGTTGAACGGATCAACCGGAAGCTGACCGAAAAGGGGATCATCGGCGGGTATGACCTGAGCCCGGATTACCCGGAATACCCGGACACGGTTCTTCTATGTGCGACCGAACTGACGACCAGGGAACATATCGATAACCTGATCTCTATTCTGGAAGATCTGGGGAGGGTATCATGAGAACGAACAAAAACGCTGGATTCTTCCCGGGTGCACAGGGACTGATCCTTGAGGAACCCCTGATTTTCGAACTTTCCGTGCCCGGCAGAACCGGGTATTCCATTCCGGAAGATGACCTCCCCGACCTGCCGGAATCCGTCATGCCTTCCGGGAATCTGATGCGTGACGATATTCCGGGCATGCCCGAGGTGAGTGAAGTGGACATTGTCCGTCATTACACCAGGCTTTCCACATGGAATTATTCGATCGACCACGGATTCTACCCGCTCGGTTCATGCACAATGAAATACAATCCCAAGGTCAATGACCGCACGGTCTCGCTTCCCGGATTCGCCAACCTGCATCCATTGGTCCCCCCAAAACATGCTCAGGGCGCACTCCGGCTGATGCACGAACTCGGTGAATACCTCAAGGAAATCAGCGGTCTGGATGCCATTACCCTCCAGCCATCCGCAGGAGCTCAGGGGGAACTTACCGGAATGCTGATGATCAAGGCTTATCATGAATCCCGGGGAGACCGGGACCGCTCGATCGTCTTGATCCCGGATTCGGCGCACGGCACCAATCCCGCAAGCTGCACCGTGGCCGGATTCACCACCAAGACACTCACCAGCGGGAATGACGGCTGCATCGACCTGGAAGAACTGCAGTCGCAGCTTAACGACCATGTCGCCGCAATCATGCTGACCAATCCAAACACTCTGGGTATTTTTGAAAAAAACGCCTGCCGGATCGCTCGAATGGTTCACGATGCCGGCGGCCTGATTTACATGGATGGCGCGAACCTGAATGCCCTGATGGGAATCGTCAAGCCGGGACAGCTGGGAGCAGACATCCTGCACATCAATCTCCATAAAACATTCTCCACACCCCACGGGGGCGGGGGCCCCGGTTCGGGACCCGTGGCGGTCAATGCAGCCCTTGAACCGTTTCTCCCGATACCCCGCGTGATCCGCACCGACGATACGTTCGCCTGGGATTACGACAAGCCGATGTCCATCGGCCAGATGCACAATTTCTATGGCAATTTCGGCGTCCTCGTCAGAGCTTATACCTATATCCGATCAATGGGCGCAGCCGGGCTGCGGGAAGCTGCTGAAACCGCAGTTATCAACGCAAATTACATCCGGGTCAAACTTCGGGAACACTACCAAATCGCCTATGACCGGATTTGCATGCATGAATGTATCTTTAACGACTTGAATCAACAGAAATTCGGCGTGTCGACTCTGGATATTGCCAAACGCCTAATGGACTATGGATTTCATCCGCCCACCATATATTTCCCTCTGATCGTCAAGGGTGCCCTCATGATCGAACCCACCGAGACGGAATCGATCGAAACGATCGACCAGTTTATCCGGGCGATGATTGAAATCGACAGGGAAACCAAATCTCAACCTGATCTTCTCCACCAGGCTCCGATCCGCACCAAACGAAAACGATTGGATGAAACGCTTGCAGCTCGGAATCCCATCCTTCGCTGGACCCCGGATTTAAATTTCCCGTCTCAGCCGGACTAACCGCTTCAGCATTTCCTTTTCGCTCCTCCAGGATCCTCCGGGGTCAATCCGGAACATCCGGATGGATCCTCGCAAAGCAAGGCGGAACAAAGCGCTGAGTGCTGTCAGATACAGCACGAGAACGGTGCGCCATCCGGGATGATGCTTCCGGAAATACAACACCATGCTCCGGTACCGCTCGAAATATGGCCGCAAAGGCGCTCTGCGGGAGGATGCGGCAACTTCATGTATCGCCTGGATCCCATCCAGATAAACCCACCGGTATCCCGCTTTCTGCATCCTGAATCCCAGATCGATCTCTTCATAATAAAGGAAAAACTGCTCGTCGAATCCACCCAGTTCCTCGAGAACATCTTTTCGCAGCAAGACGCATGCACCGGTCGTGTAATCCACCGTCTGGACCGGTTCCGGCTTGGCATATTGCTTGAAAAAACCACCCAATATCCGCAGCGGTCCGGAAAAAACGGTTTCATCGCGAGGCATCAGTTTTTTCAAACCGAGAAGATGAGTGCTAATGACGATCATCCCGGGAAAAGTTCCCCTGGACGACTGCATCCTCCCGTCGGGATAAAGAAGCCGGGGAGCTGCCGCCGCAACCCGGGGATTGCCCATCAGGAACGCATGCAATTCTTCAATAACACCGGATTCGATCCGGGCATCCGGATTGATCAACAGAATGAACGACCCCTGTGAAACCGATATAGCCTGGTTGACCGCCCTTGCAAACCCTGCATTTTCCGAATTGACCCGAAGAACGATTTCGGTTTCGATCTCCCGCAGAAAACGTACGCTTTCATCCGAAGAGGCATTGTCGACAACGATGATCTCGATCGCCAGCTCTCTACGCATCTCGATCAAGTGCGGTATCAATACATTCAGATGGTCGTGCGCGTTGTAGGAAACAACGATGACAGATATATCCTGCAGGCGGTTTTGCGGCATAGATAACTAAATTTAACCTGATTTCAGTCGTTTCGCAACCGATATCCCATCCGGCCAGAGACAACATGTTGTGTTCGAAATGTTTTCATCTACAATATTTTATTGACAGCATGCATGGAACATGGTACAAGATCTGCTGCAATGGGTGATGGTTTTATTTGAAAGCATGGTTTGGCTGGCAAATGGGAGGGATGAACATGGGTTCTTACTGCATCAGAACGAGTTTCATTGGGGTGTTGCTTATGTGGTTGGCGGCTCCGGCCTGGAGCGGTGAACGGAGCCTGGGGGTGGAGGGTTACTACCCGAATGCGGATTACCGGGCCGGTATGATCCATCTGGTATTCATGGGTGCGGGAGGCGGGGTGTATTACATGCGTTCCAGCACCGAAGGATCCACATGGGAGGGTCCCTTGGGAGTGCCCAGTGCGGCGGATGCACATAACAAAACCGGACGCCCGGCCGTGGCGGGGAACGATTTGGGCGGTGCCCATATCACCTGGTCCAACGGATCCAACTCCGCATTTCATGAATTGTTCGACGGATCGACTTTCGGCCCCAAGGAAATCGCAATCCGCACCAATACGGTCGTCGAACCGGATATCGCCGTCGATGTAAACAATGTGCCCCACATTGCAGCCATGGTAAACGACGGTCAATGGTTTATCGGACATGCCAGAAAACCGGGAGATTCCTGGGAAGGTGTCCGGGCGGTTTCCGACCGTTTTACCCATGCCCAGATCGGGGCTCCGTCGATCACCTCAGACCCCGCCGGCAACTGCCATGCGGGATGGAAACAGGAGGGGGGGGGAACTTTCCCCCACTACGCCCGGTTTGATACCGTATCCGGCAACTGGACGGATCATGCGGTCATGTCGAACTCCGGAGGATCGGGTGATGTTTACATCTCCGGAACTCCGGAAGGATTTCCCCGGATCGCCTGGGCTGAATACCGCAACGACGGGGGTTGGTTCGTCTATGGAATCATGTACAGCTGGCGGGATACCAACGGTTGGCACCATTACGGAAAAATCTCCGACGGCGGCTACATCTCAGAGGGATTCGCACCGGCCACTCCGTCCATCGCCACCGATAACCTGGGCCGAACCTATTTCAGCTGGGCTGCCGCCGACCGGATTCACTATGCCATTCACGATTCCACAGACAACTCCTGGCCCGTTCCGGATCAATACCTGACCAATGAATCCCGGCAGTATTATCACGGATCCTGCGGGAATGAAGATTCCGGATTTTTCATTTTCGAAGACCAGCGCGGCGGACTTTATGTGTCCTGGGGTAACCCACAGGATCCGCCGGGTCCGGTTCAGGGTGACATCAATGGAGACGGCCGGGTGAATGGGGAAGATCTCTTGAGATTGAGCCTTGCGTTCGGATCGGGACCCGGTCACCCGCGATGGAATGAAAATGCAGATCTGGATGAAAACGGAGTGATCGATGGCAACGACCTGGCAATTTTCGGCGGGAATTTCGGCCGGGGATGAGCCGGGGCTGGAGGATAATATGATGAAAAAACCTGATTTCATGACCTGGGTCTTGGTTCCATTTTTGACAATTCTCGCATTCGGTCTCGTCGCCTGTGGAGATGTAGAAGACGACGATGACGGATCCGGCATGTTCGTTCCGGATACGTCCGACCCCCCGGGCAATTCCATATATCTCGAGCTGAACAGCCATGACAACAACACAATCACTCTTGCCGTCAAGGCAGAAGATCTGTCAAATGTCTACGGCATCTGGTTCAATTTGAATTTCGACGGCAACATATTTTCCTATATCAACGCAACCGAGGGATCCTTCCTGAATCAAAACGGATCGACCTTTTTCTTCGCAACCGGAAAAACTTCGACAGTGGTCGTAGGCATTACCAGGCAGGCTGACGCAGCCGGAGTGAGCGGGAGCGGAACGGTCTGCCTGCTGACATTCGACGGAATTGCCGAGGGGACATCGCGGTTTGATTTTTCGTTGAACAGCGTGGCCGATCCCAACGGGAACATAAATAACGGAGTCTTGTGGTATGGGGGATTGGGAACCGTGGTGATGTAATCATTCCATTGCGCGAATCCGTAACACCGCGGCGTCGGCTGCGGTGTTTTTTATTCCGCACTCACTTCCCAGAAAACGACCGGAGATTTTTTGATGTTGAATACGGTCAGTCTCTGTAACTGCCGCATCTCTTCCGGAAACCAGATTCTTTGAAGTTGCAGTTCATCCCCTGGCGGGTACTGCCAGGAAAGAACATGAGTGATTCCCAGCCGATGAAACGGATCCCGGTAATTGACGAAATCTTTCCACATGGGAACCGCCGTGCACCGGTTTTCCAGGCAGAGTTCGGGAGCCCACTGGCCGGCAATGACGGAATCCTCGGGCACCATCCGGCCGATGTATCTGGACGCTTCCAGAACGGAATAAGTCCGCTCGATCTGCCACAGGGTCAACCTGCCGGCATGCAATGCCATAAAAAAACTCACAGCCAGAAGCAAATGCACAGGTTTCAAGCGCATTTTTCCTAAAACCACAGCAGTCAGAACCAGTCCCGTAATCACAACCATCGCGCACCCAACCAGGGACAGACCCGGCACATTCTGAAACTTCAGGTATCGCCCCGAAAAAACCAGGGCGTCCAATAAAACAGCACCGTTGATACCGACCGGAATCAGAATCCAAAAGGCAACAGCGGCCAGATGCCGGAAATTCACTCCGGCTGCTGAACCGCCTGCTTTTACAGAGTCATGAATGAACCGGTCCAACCGCCAGGCGGCGACCAGTATCGCTGGTACGATCAACGGCACATAATACCGCAGGGGCCGGTATCCGAACGGCGCGAAAAACATAAGTCCCGATACCAGCCAGATAATGCAGAAATCGATTACAGGCGGAATTCCGGAACTCCGCTTTCGGAGCACGATACGTTCCGCAATGACCAGCCATGCCGTCATGAAAATGAGCGGCATGCGGTTCAAGTATATGAAAACCGGCTGCAAGAGAATATTTTTGATAAGCTCGAAAACGGTTTCCCCCTGCTGAAACGCATAATAACTTTGATATTGATCCAGAAGCATGCGGTTCGGAATGCGAATCCGCACGTACCAGACCGATATGACAGCCATGAATCCGATACCCTGCATCACCATCCGCCTGAGACGCCCGGATTTTTCGGACAGGATCAAACCGGCGAGAAAAATAGCTGCGACGAAATGTACCTGGGTGCTTTTCGTTATGAGCGTTGAAGCGGCAAGAGCCCCCACTCCCAGATCCAACAGGATGTATCTGCGTTGAATCGCCGTGTCCCAGAACAGCAGAGCGGCGGAACAACCCAGAATCGCGGCCGTTTCCAGAAGAGCCAGACGCTGGTATGCAACCAGCAGGGAGCATATCGCCAGCATCAGAAATGCCAGCACCCCCCACCGATACCGCCGTAGAAGAACTGCCAGGCAAATCAACGCAAAAAACGACACCAACTGAGCCCAAATGCGGACTCCGGCCAGTGACGGGGACAAGACTCGAAATACACCGTACACGGACCAATGCACCAGTGGCGCAACGAAGCGGTCATGCCAGTCGTCTTTCCCGTAACTTCCAAACAGAATCAAGTTTCGGGCGTCATGCGTCCAGAACCCTTCATCCGCACAGTATCCACCGCTCCAGGATAAATCCGGCGGCGGATCCGCCAGGGGATGCAAGGCCCGCAGAACCACTGCCAGGCACCACAAAACAAACCATACTGACCGATCACCCCGAATAACCTGTTTCATAGTCCGGCCAATGTATCATATCCGGGCTGCCAGTTCACCCATTTTCAAAATCCGGAAGCGAACTTCAGCTTGACTAATCACCCCGGAAACGATATTGATTGACTAACCGGCTCGTCATGAAAGTCTGGTCGTTAATCAACATTCCCGGTTTGTTTCTTTCCCAAGGAGGAACCGATGATGTTCAGAACCCGCCGTCTCCCGGTACTTTTGTTTTTTATCATCCTGATGGGTGCACTTACCGGCTGTGATAACAACGAAAATCTGCGGAAGGGCCTGCACCTGAAATCAACGGCTGAAAATAATCGTGAAAATTTTAATCAGGCGGTTGCACATCTGAAGCAGTTTCTGAAGGACAATCCACAGACCCAAAAAAGGGAGAAAGTGGAAGAAATTTTAGCGGATACTTATTTCGAATGGGCTGAAAGTGAAAAGCAGCTGAAACGATGGGAAAGCGGGATCGAGTTGATGCAGACAATACTGAACGACTATCCCGATACACTCACCGCAACAAAGGTGGAAGATGCGCTGCCGGAATACCTGCTGGAATATGCGGTCCAGCAATCGCATGATGGCAATTTCCTGGAATCACTCAAGATTCTCAAAAGATTGATCCTGAACTTTCCTGCCTCCGGATTTGCCCAGCAGGGGCGCGAACTGCGCAAAAATATCGGTATCATCGCATTCAATTCCGGGACCGATATATACGTGATGAATGCGGACGGCACCAAACTCCGAAAAGTGGCTGAATCGTCGATCGACCCGTCCATATCCCCAGACGGCACCCGGATCGCATATATCAAAATCCAAAAACCGACGGATCGATCCGGATATCTTTTTATTTCGAATATTGACGGGAGAAAAGCGAAACGCCTGCTCGATAAACCGATCGCATCCGAACCCACTTTTTCACCCGACGGCAGCCACATTCTGATTACCAAGGGAGATGCGTTTCAGACAGTCGATTTGACCGGGAAGACCATCGAAGCTTATTTCGACATCAAGGATTTCGACACGATCGGCAGTTATAATCCATCCGGTAAAAAGGTGGTGGCATTCCTGCAGAATCCGAAAGGCAGAATATCCCGCCTGTGCGTCACCGAAAATTTTGAGGAATATATCGAATTGACCACGACTGAAAATAATTCCATCCTGGACGCCGCATGGTCCCTGGACGACCTGAGAATCGTCTATGTAACCCAAAACGGCCTCCACACCATTTCCCCGGACGGTGAAAACCGGCAGGATTTCCTTTTGGCAGAAAATCTCGATGGAATGGAGTTCCGGTCGGTCGATGTCGCGCCCACCGGATACAATATCATTTTCATCGGCAAGAAAAAGACCGACGATCAATTCCATCTCTACACGGCTACCCTCAACAAGGAAGTCACCCAGCTTTCCTACCAGCCAACCAAAGACAGCCTTCTTCCGGAAGTCAGCCCGGGCCGTGTTTCCTGGGGTATGGGCTACCTGAGATACTAAGCGAAATACAGGATCCCGATCACCGCTAAAACCCATAACAGAATATCGATCACCATGGCCTTGTCCTGGATCAGCACCCGCTCCGGACTGCCGCCTTTGTTCTGTGTCAGCACCAGAAACAGATAACGGAATATCGCGAACAGAACGAAGGGGACGGTGAAAATCAGATTCTGGGTATGAAATTTCTGGACGACATTATCGGAAATTGTATAGAGCGCATACGCCATCAGAGCGCTGGCGGTCACCACCGCTATCATCTGATCGACCAGCGTCGATGAATAATGGGCCAGAACGGCCCGATGATTGGATGCCCGATCCGCCGCCATGACAATGAGTTCATACCGCCGCTTGCAAAGCGCCAGAAACAGGGCCAGCAGGAACGTGCATATCAGAAGCCATTCCGATATCTCGACTTCGATCACGACCGCACCGGCAACCGCGCGAAGTACAAATCCCAGAGCTATGATCAAAACATCAAGAATGACAATATTCTTCAACACCAGGGAATAGGCGATATTGAGAATCATATACAGGAACAGAATCCAGCCCAGAGACGAAGATAACGTGAATCCGAGTCCGAGTGAACAAGCGGCGAACCAGAATCCCGCCACGGAAGCCGCCCGGATCGAAAGGCGGCCGGAAGCGATGGGTCTGTGTCTTTTTTCAGGATGCAACCGGTCCCGTCCCCTATCCAGTATGTCGTTGAGAATGTAAACCGAACCGGAAATCAAGCAGAACAGGAGAAATGCTCCCAATGTTCTGATCAATGCTTCCGGATGGAATATCTTGAGTGAGAACAGGATGCCCGCAAACACCAGCGAATTTTTGGTCCATTGCCTTGGCCGCATGGTCTCAATCAGGGATCCCAGCATCGCCTCTTCTCCAGTGATCCGGTTCTCAGCTTCAATCCGGCGGATTTCCGTCGGTCCGATTTCGAATCTTATACCACAAAAAACCGCACCATGCCCAGTCACAGAAGATCATTCGAACGGGGAGATCACCGGTGTTGATGTATGAATTGAAAATTTACCGTGATTTTGTTTTCCCCTTTGGGGTAACATGACCGGTGTCATGAAGATCATCTCCTTTGTTCTGAACAACATGTTTACATTCTCGATGCTGCTGATCGTCGTATCTTCCATCATCGGGTTGTTCATCCGGATGCGCGCCCGCGACCGCTGCCTGCGCAACTTCGACGGATTCCGGGTGACCCTGGAGAAAACCGACGGCAGAATAATCTGGGGAATTTTGAAAGTCTACGGATCGGGAATCGAACTCGAATACCAGCAGAAACACCGGGATCTGGACGGGCATTTCGAAAACACCTACATCCTGTATAATTCCGAGTTCGACCGGATCCGGGCGATTTACCGGTATCATGATCAGCTGACCGAGGCGAATAAGAAACGCCGCCTTGCGGAGATCAGGCGAAGCTATAATCCCAATCCATGGCAGGCGTTCAAACGGAAAACGAACAATTTTTTCAACACATTCCGCGACGGCATCAACCAGACTTTTCATCTGATTGTGGGCAATTTAACTCTGAACCGCCCCCACAGCGCTTTCTCCCAGAAACAAAAGGATATCACCGGGCTGGGTGGTGAAGTCCTCGGGAGTCTGTCCAAGGCGTACGATCCGATACTGGAAAAATATATCGGCCATTTCGTGGTCATCGAGTCTTACAAAGACGATTCACGGGAGGAAAAATGTGGAATCCTCAAGGAATATACGGACCGTTTCATCGAAATCCTCAATGTCTCCATCAATCAATCTCTCCGGATCCTGTTGGACGAGCAATCCCAGATTGTTTCTGAAAAATCCGTCCGGATCGTCCGGGAGGATTCCGTTATATCTGTTGTCAATGACAGTCAGACTCCGTTATATCTGAAAGAAATAACAGGTGAAGGGTTCACGCGACGCCGGGATGTCTATATCGGCTGCGGAAAATCAATCCGTATGAACCTCGATGAACCGGAATGCCTGACACCGAATCTGACTTTTGAATTTACGGTGCCCTGTGTGGTCGACATTGTTTTTCCGCGGTCCTCTTTTGCGATTCGCCACGGCGGCTTGATCAGCGCGGAGCAGTTCGATTCGATTCTGAGTGAAAAAACAAACAGGATCGATTTCAGTCAACCGATTTGAAACCGGTATTTAATCCCCGATAAAATCACAGAGAGAAACGGGCTCCCAGGGTGATTTCGAGCCATCCGCTGGTGCAGTCCCGTCCTTCAAACCGCACATGATTCCGGCTGATTTTTGAAATTATTTCGATATTGCTCCACAGGGCATAGCTCATGCCGCCTCCGATGTTCCATCCCATATCGACCGATTCTTCGGCTAAACCGTCAATCCACCAGGAGTTTTCCGCCTGCCAGATATGGAGCCCCATTCCCGCGATGCAAAACACCCGCCATTTTTCCAGGAACGGGTAGGCTGCCAATCCATTCAAAGAGATCGATCCGATGCGGAAATCAGCATCTTCCCGGTTATCCCGGGTCAGTGCGAAATAGCGTCCCGATGCGTTCATTCCGAAGTATTCATTATACATGTATTCGACTGACAGTCCCACACCGAATTCACTGCCGTAGCGGTGATCCAATCCTGTGCCTGGGTTGACATGGAGCAGATCGATATTGAGAAACAGACCGTCATCCGCGGAAAAAGATCCGGGCGCCAGGGCACTCAGCGCTACGGCTATGGTCATAACCAGGACTGCTTTGGGATTGATCATAGGTTTTATCTCCTTTTCCAAGTCGTCCAAATGAACTCGGGCCATTGTATCTGAGGTCACTTCGGACAACAACCGGAATATTGACCGGATCACCGCACCGGGCGTGCCCGTGGATATGAAATGCGGAACGGAGCTGCCTGTAAGCCGGGTTCTGTCCCCGAGCCGCCCCGGGTGCGATCATTCATCTAGGATACCGGTTACCCGGCACCTCAAGCGACCTACCCTGGAACATCGAACGGGCCATTCTCAATCGTTCCTCTACTTGGTCTTGCTCCGGATGGGGTTTGCCGAGCCGACCGGGTTGCCCCGGTCGCTGGTGAGCTCTTACCTCACCGTTTCACCCTTGCCTGGTCCCGGTCAATCCGCACATTGGTGCGGGTTGAAGGACCGTGGGCGGTCTGCTCTCTGTTGCACTTTCCGTGGGATCACTCCCCCTGGGTATTACCCAGCATCCTGCCCTGTGGAGCCCGGACTTTCCTCCCGCATATTCATGCCGGCGATCGCCCGCACAACTCCGCCCCGCACACATGATTATATCACACTCATTTCAACCTGAAAAACGAACCGATCAGGATTCGGAGACATCCGACCAGTAAAGAAACCGGCCGCATTTTTCACAGTTGACGAGCACATCGTTGGACCGGGCCAGGGCAGCCAGTTGCGGGCGGATTCTGACATAACACCCGCCGCAACTGCCGGATACGATCTCCGCTACGGCCGATCCGTGTTTCCGGACCAACCTCTGATATCGCTCCAGATACTCGGCATCAATGGCTTTTATTAACTCCTTCCGCTCCGCTTCCTTCTGTACCAGCAGTTTCTCCTCACCCCGGTATTGTTCCTTCAAGACTTTTTGTTTCTCGACAATTTTACGCTCCAGCTCCCGAAGCTCCATCTCCAATCGATTCAAATCCTTTCTGGCGGCATCGATCCGCTCGAAATATTCCAGAATGTCAGTCTCAATTTCCGAGATCTTGTCGTTCAAAAGCAAAATTTCGTTGTTCAAAGCCTGATATTCTCGATTTGATTTCAGCTTGAACAGCTGAACACGATATTTTCCCTGCTGTTCACGATGCCCTTCGATCGCCTGTTCCCGGCTCCGTATTTTCTTCTCGTTTTCCCTGATTTCAACCTGTTTCCCGGCGACTTTCTGTCCGGCCCGGGATAATTCACCATCCAGGAGCTTGATCTGTGCGGGTATTTCACAGCACTGTTTCCGTAACCGGGCTATATCCATGTCCAGTTTATGCAACTCAATCAATCTGTCGATAACATTTTCCAATTCGTTTATCCTCCCCCCCACAAAAAAAAGGGTGTATCGTTCCCGATACACCCTTTTGATTCCTTCCCGGACAAGATTCGTATCAGTAATATCAAAGGACCTCTCCGTATAAACGAAAAGTTCTTGGGCCCAGTAGGACTCGAACCTACGACCAACCGGTTATGAGCCGGTAGCTCTGCCAAACTGAGCTATGGGCCCGAACCAGTTAGACTAATATCATTAGGAACGGCGGGGGGTCAAGTCCAACTTGCTGCTGTTATTCCAGCTCTTCGGTGCCGGCGTTCAGCTTGCGGAGATCTTTAACCAGCTGCAGCTGTTCCGCCAGAAGCTTTGACAAAGCGGCATCCCCCGGCCCGGTCTCCCGGATTTTCCGTCTGTTTTCCGTCAAGAGCATTTTCAACCGGTTTTTCTTGAAATCCCTGGAAAGCATATTCACCGCTTCCTGGGGTTTCCCCCTGAGTTTCCGTTCCGCCGCAGAATCCGTCAGTATCTCGGCGATAACCGAGCGAATATTCGGATCTTCCAGGCCGGTCAACACCGACATCAGGTGCTTCTTGCCGGTCGATGTTTCCTCCCGTATCCGGTTAAGAACGGCATGGTACAAAGCTTTCCCGGTTTCAGTGATCATGGAATCGAGCGGAATTGCCACGCCAACCTGCTCGATGATTTCGGGGTGGAGCAACAAAAGACAGAAAAGATCTTTCTCCCGGGAATCAAGAGATACCGGACCGGGGAGTGCAGCCCCGGGACCGCCCGTTCTGCCGGGAGCTGCTTGCCGCCGGGTTGAACGTCGATACAATTCGACTACCGAAGTGTCCGGAATACCGATTAATTCCGCAATGCGGGACATGTAAATCCCCCGGTCGATCGAATTCTCAACGGCAGCCAAAAACGGAACCATGTCCTGAACCGTGTTGCGCCTTCCCCTTCCGGTGTTCATATCATGCCGGTCCCGGGACGATCGGATCAGAAAATCGAGCGCCGGCAATCCCCTGTCAAGGAGTTCCTCCATGAATGATCTTCCGTGATCCCGGATAATATCATCCGGATCCTTTTTTTCGGGCAGCTGGACGGCGACCGCATCTACACCCGCAGCCAGGCACTGTTCCAAAGCCCGGCATGCTGCCGCAACACCGGCAGTATCGGGATCAAACAGAAGAAATATTTTATCTGCGGATTGTTTCAAAAGACGCACATGATCCTGACTCAACGCCGTTCCGCATGTTGCCACGGTATGTAATATTCCCGCCCGGACCATGGCGATCTGATCGAAGTATCCCTCCACAACAATCACTTCACGGCGTTTCCGGATGCTCTGGATCGCTTCCAGCAGACCGTAAAGCGTTCGGCTCTTGTGATACAGCGGAGTTTCCGGTGTGTTTATGTATTTGGCCGGATCATCACCCAGCGTTCTCCCGCCGAATGCAATCAGGCGTCCTTCGCGGTGTTCCTTGATGGGAAAAATAATCCTGTTTCTGAATCGGTCATAATGGGAATTTTTCTGGGGATTGACCACCAGCAGACCCGCCGTTTCCATATCCTCGATCGAAAAACCCTTCATGCCGGGATGAGTGGATAACGCATCCCATGCATTACAGGCGAAACCAATCCCGAACTTCTGAACCGCCCTGGTATCGAATCCCCGTTTCTTGAGATATTCCCTTGCCGGACGACCCGTCTGCTGGTCCATAAGTTGTGATTTGAAAATACGGTGGGCTGCGGTCATTATTTTGTGGAGCGTATCGCGGTTTTTGTCTTGTTGCTGGGACCGAGGATCGGGATCCGGCAGCAGAACACCGGCAATTCGCGCCAGCCGCTCAACGGACTGCAGGAAAGTCAATCCTTCATACTTCATCAGAAATGTGAATATATTTCCATTTTCCCCGCAACCATAGCATTTGAATATCTTCCATTCCGGATTGACAAAAAACGACGGGGTCTTCTCCTTGTGAAAAGGACAGAAACCCCGGTAAAGGCGCCCGGCACGCTTTAACGGTACATATTCGCCGATTAATCTGACGGCATCGATCTTTTCCTTGATTTCATCGATGATGCTGTCCGGTATTCGACCGCTCAACGCTTCGGCTCCATTTCTGCAACGGTAACCCCCGCACCGCCTTCCATTTCCCGACCCGGGCGGATATGCCTTACCAGGGGGTGTTTCCGCAAGGTCTTTTCAACGGCTTCCTGAAGTTTTCCGGTACCGAATCCATGTACAACCGTAAAAACCGGCATACCCAAACGGTAAGCCCGATCAATATACTTCTCCAGTTCATTTACTGCATCATCCGTTGTCCTGCCGATCAGATTCAACCGGATACCCACCGTGTCCGGATCCGGCATGGCCTCCTCGTAAGAAACCTCCACTCTCTTCGGTTCCCCTTTGTTTCCGCTCGATTCGTCCGGCGCGACCGCTGAAACGGCGGAGAGGGGCACCTTGATTTTCTTTCCCCGAAGATCGATGGTGATTTTACCGTTGTTTTGGATTCTAAGCACTTCTGCATCTATTCCCATCGCATCGATCCGGACGATATCCCCCGGTACGGGAACGAAATCCGGTTCCGCTGATCCGGGATCCGAAGCGAACACATGCCTGAATCGTTCGATCAAATCAGCCATCGGATCAGGTTGATCTCCCGTTGCATCGCCGGCAATATCATGATCCGCAACGTCCCGTTCCGCCTTGCGCCGCAACCGTTTTCCGTGTTCCGTCGATCTTTGCGCATTCTTTCTCTCCAAGTCGATCTCGTCCAGTATGGTTCTGGCATTTTTGTAGGCATTTTCCAGGATGATCCGGGCATCTTCCCGGGCTTTCTGCAGGACGTCTTCTCTGGCCCGGCGAAGTTCCCTGGCCCGGCTGGCTTCGGCATCCGCTCTGGCTCGAATGCGGGTTACCGTTCTCTTTTGATCTTCAACGATTTTCAGCATTTTTTCCAGGTCGGCCGGTTTCCCCTCAAGATTGGCATTCGCAGCCTTCAGAACAGGTTCTGGAATTCCCAGTCTGGCGGCGATGGAAAGCGCATTGGACTGCCCGATTTGATTCATTATTATCCGGTAGGTGGGACGAAGGGTTCGACCATCGAATTCAACAGCGGCATTGGCAATACCCGATGTCGTATATGCGAAAGCCTTGATCGTATTGTGATGCGTCGTCGCCAGCACCGTGACATCCCGCTTCAGAAGCTCGGCGAGGATTGCAATACCCAGCGCGGATCCCTCCGTCGGATCGGTTCCGGCGCCTAATTCGTCAAGCAGAACCAGAGAATGCTTGTCCGCCTGATCCAGAATTGGAACAATCTGCTTCAGATGTGCCGAAAAAGTAGATAATGACTGCTCCAGAGACTGCTCATCGCCGATGTCGGCAAAAATATCCGCGAATACGCCCACAGTGGAATCCGGGGAGCAGGTCGGATAGAGCCCGGACTGGATCATGAGTTGAGTCAATCCGGCGGATTTCAACGCAACCGTTTTACCGCCGGTATTGGGTCCGGTGATAACCAGGATGCGATTGCCGTCACCGATCTCGATGTCGATCGGCACTACGGGTGAATCATCACCGAGTCTGGTTTCACTGTGCTGCTTGTGCAAAACCAAAAGCGGATTTCGGCAGGAAACCAGTTTCATAATCGGATCCCGGCTGATCTGCACCTGATTCGCACCGGTTTCCTGTGCAAATCGTGCTTTCGCCACTATCAAATCGAACTCGATCAATGTTCGATAGTTGTATTCGAGCCGGTCAGCCCTGTTCCCGATCTGCTTTGTGATTTCTTTCAAGACCCTCTGGATCTCACGCCGCTCGGCGATATGCAGTTCGGAGACGGAATTGTTCATCTTGATGATCGCCTGGGGTTCGACGAAGGTTGTAACCCCCGAAGCGGAACGATCGTGAACGATTCCCGGCACCAAACGGCTCTGTTCGGCTTTCACCGGCAGCACATACCG
Organism: candidate division CSSED10-310 bacterium; assembly: GCA_016927905.1. GTDB lineage: Bacteria > CSSED10-310 > CSSED10-310 > CSSED10-310 > JAFGJC01 > JAFGLW01. The sequence goes on from JAFGLW010000016.1 coordinate 93,348, forward strand.
TTCGTTTCGCAATGTGACAATGGGTTCCTGCAGGATATTCCGTTGGTACAGCTCCATTGCGAGTGTTTGCATTCTCGATCGGATGGAATCCAGTGTTTTGCGGATCTTCCGTCTTATGACTGAGAGTTCGGAAGATGCCTGATCCAGGATATCACCCGCTTCATTGACCGTATTGTCGATCATCCTGCCAAGATCCTCACAGGAACTCATGACCTCGATCATGGCCCTGATTCTCGGCGCTCCATCGAATGTCATAACAGTTTTCCTGACGGCACCGGAATGTTTGATGAGTATCCCTATTTCGGCTATTTTCAATGGCGGGAGCATCCATCCCTGAATTCGCGAGTTTGCGATACTCTCGGATAAATCCTCCGGGATGATCGATACGTTCAGATCCTTTTCCCGCATGAGCCGGATACATTCAGTAACTTCCTCCAGCCTTTCGACCACATCTGTGTACCGGTTTGAAGGCCGGAGTTCGCGGATTTTCCTTTTAGTCGGTTCCGAATCGGTAAACTGACTGAAATACTTCAGCAGGACAGGGAATTCCAGCACTTTTAATGCATGCTCGTTCAAGGTTTTCTCCCGGGAATTCTTTGTATATCCGCACCCATTGATTGCATTTTTCCCACCAGATTTTCATAACCCCGGTCAAGATGGTAAACACGCAATACCCGGGTTCTCCCCTGCGCCGCCAGACCGGCGAGCACCAGAGATGCGCTGGCCCGTAAATCGGTCGCCATGACTTCGGATCCCAGTAGATTATCGACACCCCTGACAATGGCCGCCCGTCCCCGAATGGTGATATCGGCACCCATCCGTATAAGTTCCGCAACATGCATGAATCGGTTTTCGAAAATTGTTTCAGTAATGACACTCTCCCCGTCGGCGAGACACATCAAGGCCATGAATTGAGCCTGCAGATCGGTCGGATAACCTGGATATACCGCTGTCTGGATGTCGACAGCCTTCGGTCCAGGAACGCCCTGAACCAGAATTCGATCCTTCTCGACGGCAATGGAGACACCGGCTTGGTCCAGCTTGGACAGCAGCGACGTCAGGTGGCCGGGTATCACGTTGCAGATCTGGATGCATCCGGCGGTGATGGCGGCAGCCGCAGCAAAAGTTCCCGCCTCAATACGGTCCGGAATGATCCGGTGTTCGCAGGCATTCAGCGATTTCACAGGATGCACGACAATCCGATCGGTTCCCGCGCCCTCAATCTCCGCACCCATGGAATTCAACATATCGGCCAGATTGACAATCTCCGGCTCCATGGCTGCATTGTGAATCTCCGTGACATCATCAGCCTTGACAGCCGCCATCATGATGTTCTCCGTCCCGGTAACCGTTGGAAAATCCAGAACCAGAATACCCCCGGTCAATTTATCGGCACGGATGTCGATCATGCCGTGCCGGAGTTCCACTTCGGCACCCATTTTCGAAAAAGCCTTGAGATGAATATCGATCGGCCTGTTGCCGATGGCACATCCGCCCGGCAGGGAAACCCGCGCTTTCCCAAGACGGGATAACAAGGGTCCGAGAAGCAATACGGAAGCCCGCATTGTTCTGACAAGATTATACGGGGCTTCAAATGATGTAATATCTGAAGCGTTCACCCGGAAGGTGTCGGTTACCCGGTCAATCTCCGCTCCCAGCTGAGTCAGCAATTCGGACATCACCCGCACGTCTTTGACGTCAGGGATATTTGTCAAAGCGGTGACACCGGGAGCCATGATGGCTGCTGCAAGTGCCGGCAGCGCTGCGTTCTTGGCACCCGAAATGAGAATCCTGCCGTTCAGTATTTCGCCACCGTTAATCACGATCTCATCCATCGTTTTAACCTTTCAGGTCAGGGCTTGCACCCGACTACGATCCGGTCTGTATGAAAATCATCCTGGACCACCCGCTCGCGGACAAGACCCGATTCTTTGAAGATCCCCATCACGTCGTCCGCCTGACCGTTGCCGATTTCAACAGCGATCATACCGCCTTCATTCAGGTATTTCATCGCGCCTTCCGCCAGAACGGGATAATATTTCAACCCGTCTGCACCGCCGTCGAGAGCAATGTTGGGTTCATATCTCCCGATCTCCGGTTCAACATTATATAGAAGATCCCTGCTGGGAATGTAAGGCGGATTGGAACAAATGACATCGAATCGGACCGGATCCCGAAGCGTATCCATTGGCTGAAACCAATCTCCATGTTCCAGATGGGTCCGGTGAAGAATTCCCAGGCTTCTGAAATTGCTCCTCGCCACGGCAAGCGCGTCCCTGGAGATGTCGCTGCACCAGAAAACCGCCTCGGCAAGTTCTCCGGCAAGCGCCATCGTGATACAGCCCGAACCTGTACCCATGTCACATACCGCAATATTCCGGGATTCTCCGGCATGTGCTTCCAGGACGACTCTGACCAGCGATTCTGTTTCCGGTCGGGGAATCATCACGGCCCGGGTGACCCGCACCGGCAGAGACCAGAATTCCCGAGTGCCGGTCAGATAGGCCACCGGTATCCTGCCAGCCCGTTTCCGTATCAATTCTCTGAATCGGGAACGTTCCGGTTCCGTGACCGGCCGGTCGGCGTCGAGGTACAACTGGAGACGTTCCAATTTCAGGGAATGGGCCAGGAGTATTTCGGCATCAAGTCGGGGCGAGGAGATTTTCAGGGATGCGAAGTATTGCGTTGTCCAGGCCAGAAGTTCGCGGATTGTCCACGTCACGGGACATGATTGGATGAGTTTTTTGATTTCATCGAGATTTTTGCTGCAGCACAATGGGTTTGGAGCGCACTGATAAACTCATCCAGATTCCCTTCCAGAATCTGGTTTAATTTGTGAAGGGTCAGGTTGATCCGATGATCACTCACGCGGTTCTGGGGATAATTATACGTCCTGATTTTAGCACTTCGATCTCCCGTTGATACCATCTGACGCCGTTCCATGGCGATCTTTTCCTGCTGTTTCTGCAAAGCCCGGTCAAGCAATCTGGATTTCAGGATCTTCAGGGCCTTTGATTTGTTTTTATGCTGGCTCTTTTCATCCTGGCAGGTCACGACAAGACCGGTTTCCAGGTGGGTGATCCGAACCGCGGAATCGGTCGTGTTGACACTCTGTCCTCCGGGCCCGCTCGAACGGTAAACATCGATCCGGATATCGGCTGGATCGATTTCGATCTCGACATCCTCCGCTTCCGGCAGAACGGCGACCGTAACCGCTGAAGTGTGAATCCGTCCCCCGGCCTCTGTCACGGGAATGCGCTGAACCCGGTGAACGCCGCTCTCGTACCGCAGTTTACCGTATACCTGCCGCCCGGAAATCAATGCGATGACTTCTTTCAATCCATCCAGCTCACCCAGCGACCGGCTCAGAATTTCAACTTTCCAACCCTGGGTCTCCGCATATCGTGAATACATCCTGAATAAATCCGCTGCAAACAGACCGGCTTCAGCGCCACCTGTTCCCGCACGGATTTCCAGAATTGCATTTTTGGCATCGAACGGATCGGGAGGATCAAGGACCTGTTTGATACCGGCCTTCAAATCCGCAATCTCACGCTTTAGCTCCTCAATTTCGTTCTCAGCCATACGCTGAAGATCCGGATCTGATTCCGTTCCCGCCAGTTCCCGAGCGCCTGCCAGTTCATTCAGTTTTTTCTTCAATTGGTTGTAAAGCTCGACCACACCGCTCAGTTCCGAATATTCCCGGTTCAATGTAATGTACTTGTTTTTATTCTTGAGAACAACCGGGTCGGCGAGTTGTTCGGCAAGTTCTTGATGCCGTCTGGACAATTCCTGCAATTTGTCCAACAATGCAATGCTCTTGTTGTTCATAATCAGATGATGATATCGGCTGCGGAATCCTGAGTTTTGGTGAGTGCGGTCTCTAGTGCCTTCAGGCCGACTTCCAGCTGACTCTCGTCCGGTTCTCTCGTCGTTATCCGCTGCAACCATATTCCGGGCAATATAACAAGCCGGAAGAACCGGTTCCCGGATTCACCCGCTTTCCGGATCAATTCAAATGACACACCGGCAATCACCGGAAGCAAAACAATCCGTGAAGCGACCTTGATCCAGACGGGCATGCCGGATGGCACCAATGAAAACACGAACACCGCCACTACCATGACCACCAGAAGAAACGCGGTGCCGCAGCGGGGATGCAGGGTCGAAAATCCACGCGCGTTTTCGACGGTCAACGGCAGTCCGGCTTCATAAGTAAAAATTGATTTGTGCTCCGCTCCATGATACTGAAACAAGCGCCTGATATCGGGCAGAAGTGTTATCCCGGCAATATATAAAAGGAAAATAAACACACGAATAATCCCATCGATAATGTTGTAGAAAACGGTATTCTCGGCGATCAAAGAAAAGCTGCCAGCCAGAATCTCCGTCAGAAACAGAGGGAGCATGAAGAAAAACCCGATACCCAGTATCAGGGTTAATCCCAGTATTCCCGCCACCGACCAGCCCGACAATCCACCCCGCTCCTCCAGTCTTGACTCCCCCTCGCCCGATCCATTCGGCCGGGTGGCATCGGAATCGATATCTGCAACGGCGACTGCCGATGAATAGTTCAGGGCTTTGAATCCAAGCACGAGGGACTGAACCAGCGCCAGCACACCGCGAAGAAAGGGTTTGCGCATCCATAACCATCGGCGCGGAACATTAATCCTGTCGGTATGCACCGCGATGGAACCGTCCTGGCGCCGCACTGCAACCGTCATGATACCGGGCGCTCTCATCATGATACCTTCGAGAACAGCCTGTCCTCCAACGGAAACCTTCCCCATGGTATGAGCTATTCGCAACAGGTCTATTCAGCCGGTTTGTTTTTTTCTGTGTCCAGCCCGTAACGTTTCCTGAATTTTTCCACGCGTCCCGTGGTGTCCACCACGCGCTGTTTGCCGGTAAAAAATGGATGACAAACCGAACAAACCTCAATCTTCATCTCCGGCTTCGTGGATCGGGTTTCGATCACATTCCCGCAGGCACAGGTGATCTTCGATGGGCCGTATTTGGGATGAATATCTTTTTTCACTTCAACACCCTCCAATATCTCCAGATGAGGAAAATCTGGATGTGGAGTATAAACATCTTGCTGTTCAGAGTGCAACTGTTTTTAGGAATTCATAATCGCGAGGAATTCCTCGTTTGTCTTGGTCTGACCCAGTTTTTCGAGAAGAAACTCCATGCTTTCCACCACACCCATGGGATTGAGCAGTTTCCTGAGTATCCAGATACGTTTCAAAATATCGCTGTCGAGCAGCAGTTCTTCTTTTCGCGTTCCCGATCGCTTGATATCGATTGCAGGGAATACCCGCCGGTCGACCAGGCGCCGGTCCAGATGTATTTCCAGATTGCCCGTTCCTTTGAATTCCTCGAAGATGACATCATCCATCCGGCTTCCCGTATCGATCAGGGCGGTCGCGATGATGGTCAGACTGCCGCCCTCCTCGGTATTCCGTGCCGCTCCGAAAAACCGCTTGGGACGGTGCAGAGCATTTGAATCCACGCCACCGGAAAGAATTTTTCCCGAGGGAGGAACGACCGCATTATAAGCACGGGCAAGGCGGGTGATCGAATCCAGCAGGATCACCACGTTCCGCTTATGTTCCACCAGGCGTTTCGCTTTTTCGATAACCATTTCCGCAACCTGTACGTGCCGCTGGGCCGGTTCGTCGAATGTTGAACTGATAATCTCACCCTTGACATTCCGTTCCATGTCCGTGACCTCTTCCGGTCTTTCATCGATGAGCAGAACAATCAGATATACATTCGGATGATTCGTGGTGACGGAATGCGCAATCGACTGGAGCAGCATTGTTTTACCGGTTCTGGGCGGCGATACGATCAAACCTCTCTGACCCATGCCGACCGGCGTCAGAAGAGCCATGACCCGGGTGGAGATGTCCTCCGGACCCCGTTCGAGCTTGAACGCCTTCAAGGGATACAGCGGCGTCAAATTGTCAAAAAATGACTTGTTCCTCGAAACCTCCGGGCTCTCAAAATTTATGGCTTCAACCTTGAGCAATGCGAAATACCGCTCATTCTCCTTCGGCGGACGTATCTGACCGGAAACGGTATCCCCCGTCCTCAGTTCAAATCTTCTGATTTGTGAAGGGGAGATGTAGACATCATCCGGACCGGGAAGATAATTGTAGTCGGGTGACCTCAAGAATCCGAATCCATCCGGCAAGGTTTCCAAAACACCCTCGGCAAAAATCAGGCCGTCTTTTTCAGCCTGTGCCTGTAAAATTCTGAAAATCATTTCCTGTTTCCGCAGCGCCGACGGCAAGGTCAATCCGAAGTCCGATGCCAGTTGATATAATTCACCGATCGATTTTTCCTTTAACTCCGTAATGTTCATGATCATGTTTCACTCCTTTTGATTAATCCGGATGCCGGATATTTGGCTGTGACCTGTCTCCCGTTCTTGTTTCGCTTTAATTGAATCGATTCTGATCAGGATGGCTGGGTTGATATATGGCAGAGATTCACTCTAATCGGCACAAACGGCACAGCATCACCTTACCGATAGGATAATAGCAACTTACCAGGACCAGATCTTATTGTCAACCTGTCAGGTTGTTTCCTTTTTCCCCGAATTCTCAATCAGTGATTTCAGCCCCAGCATCTTCATTTGCTCGGAAGTCGCGGGAGATGGTGCATTGGTCAAAAGACAGGCGGCCTGAAGGGTCTTTGGAAACGCGATGACATCTCTGAGATTGTCGGTACCGGCCAGCATCATGATCAGCCTGTCCATCCCGAATGCAATCCCGCAGTGAGGCGGCGTTCCATATCTGAGCGCTTCCAGAAAAAATCCGAATCGGTTTTCAGCTTCCTGCTTGGTTAAACCCAGGGCTTTGAATATCCGGCACTGCAGATCCTCCCTGAATATCCGAACGCTTCCACCTCCGAGTTCCACTCCATTCAAAACCAAATCGTAAGCCTGTGCTCTGCACAATGCCGGGTTTGAATCCAGAAGATTTTCATCCTGGGCGAGCGGAGCGGTAAACGGGTGATGCATCGCCTGGTATCTACTCTCTTGGGGAACATATTCAAAAAGAGGAAAATCGATCACCCACAGAAATTTCAGGGAATCTCCCGTCATATTTCCCCGACGTGCAATTTCGAGTCTCAGATCACCCAGCGCCCAGGCTGTTTCCTCGAAACCGCCCGCAGCCAAACAAATCAAATCACCAGGCCGGGCATCAAACCGCTGCACAAGCTGCAGGCGTCGTTCCGGTTCAAGATGCTTGCCGAGCGGTGATCCCGTCAGTTCGCCGCCATCCCCCGTCTTAAACGTGATCAATCCCCCCGGTCCCCGGGACCTCACAATCCGCTCCAGATCCCCAATCTGTTTCCGGGAAAGTCCAGCTCCGCCCGGATAGACCACCCCGCGAACACCTCCGCCGTTCCGGATCGCGTCCTCGGTCAGCTGGTATCCGGAACCGGCGAGAACATCCGTTGCATCGCGTAGCTTCAGATCGAACCGAATGTCCGGTTTGTCGGAACCATAATCCACCAGGGCATCGGAATAGGTCATCCGGGGGAATGGTGTCTGTATTTCGATACCCAACACCTCGCGGTACACCACGGCCATCAATTCCTCGTGAATCCGGAACAGTGTATCCCGGGTGACGAACGACATCTCTACGTCAATCTGGCTGAATTCCGGCTGACGGTCCGCCCGGGAATCCTCATCCCGGAAACACTTGACGATCTGGAAATACCGGTCAACCCCGCCGATCATCAAAATCTGTTTGAGAATTTGAGGTGATTGCGGAAGGGCATAGCATCTGCCGGGATACAGACGGCTCGGAACAAGAAAATCCCGGGCACCCTCGGGTGTGGACCGGATGAGGTGGGGTGTCGTCACTTCGATGAACCCATTATCCGAATAGAATTTCCGAACCACCTGGTAAGTCTGGTGGCGTACGGACAGAATACGGAACATCTCCGAACGCCTTAGATCCAGATAACGATACTTCAGTCGAAGTTCCTCATTCACTTCCTGATCGCCGATCAGATGAAACGGTGGCACCCTGGAAGTGCTATGCAGTTTGACCCGGGATGCGATCAGTTCAATCCTGCCCGTCTTCATGGACTGATTGACAGCCTCATCGGGACGCATCGATATCGTACCTTCGACAGTCAAAACACTTTCACGTTTCATTTCCTGAGCCAACACAACCAGATCCGGATTCCGGACCGGGTCGAAAACAACCTGAAGAATGCCGGATCGGTCGTACAGATCGATAAACACCAGATTCCCCAGATCCCGCCGTTTCCGTACCCATCCGGCAACCCGGATTGTTGTGCCCGGTTCCAGATGGGTGATTTCGGTGCAATAGTGCGTTCTTTCGAGCAAATCCGCGTGATTCATATCGGCGTGGTCCTTTCGCGAGGTTGATCTCACGGGAAGGAGAGGAATTTATGCAGCTGGAGCTGCAGTCTGGCAGGCATTTTATCAGATAAAATCCAGGAGGCAAGATCGGAGGGTGAACAGCAGCGCCATGCCGGTGACATCAACACTGAACCCGGGAAACATGCCAACCGGGAACGGATGACCTCGCATGCGTACCGATAATCTTCCCGATTGGAAATAACGAATTTGATTTCATCCCAGGCGTTCAGAATCGGGATGTTTTCCCACAGGGTTCGATCGGTCATGCCGCTCGAAGGGCATTTGATATCCATCACCCGGACAACCGACGCCGGAATCATGGAAATATCGATGCTTCCGTTGGTTTCCAATGTGACGACATGACCGGTTTCGAGCAGAATCCTCAGCAGCTCTCGGGTGCCCGCCTGCAGCAACGGTTCACCTCCGGTGACGCACACATGCCTCAGTCCTTCTTCGTTCACTCTCTCGATTATCCGATGAATACCGATATCCGTTCCGCTGTCCGGTTCCCAGGCTTCCGGCGTATCGCACCAGCGGCACCGTAGATTGCATCCGCTCAATCGGATAAACGTGAACGGAAGGCCCTGGTAGGTTGATTCTCCCTGGATGGATGAAAAAATGCTCTGAACCCGCAGTGTCATATTTTCAGTCGCGCAGTTTCTCCAGCAGATTGAAAAGGTCCAGCACATGAGGCGGGCATCCGGGAATCCAGCAGCCTTTCCGGCGTTTCGCCCGGTCGTAAAACTGGAATTCGCTGGCACAATTACCGAACAGGATCAAATTCCCTTCCCATTCATCGAGCGTCTGTTCGTTGCACATCGGTCTTCCGGATACGATAGTGGAGACTGGATATAGTTTTAAATCCGATTCAAAAGCCAGCTTGTCAAGGCTATGGCGGATGGCCGAAAGGCATCCATTGCAAACTCCGCATTCGATGCATCGAAATCCCGGAAACTGGCCGGCACTGGACAAAACGGGTCGTTTGAACCGGCGCTTTAAAAGATCCTTTTCAGGACCGATGACATTGACGGGATGGTCGACACCGTTCCAGATGCGTTCCCGTGCGATCATGAGATGGGGAATTTCGCTGATGGAAAAACCCATCCACTCAGCGACCGTGCTGTCGAGGGCGATCATATCCGTGCTGACCGCCAGGCCATTGTAATCCCGGATTGAAACACCATGAAACGGTGCCTGCCCCTCCATGGCCCATAGCCCATCGATGATGTTCAAATCAGGTACCCTCACCTGCGCCAGATCCACTATTTTCTCAGCGATATCATTGCGGTGAAACAGCATCCGCTGATCATCGTGAATGATACCCAAAAGATTCTTGATGGACAGGGATATGCAGGTGAGCATATGGGTTTTCCATTTGGGCAGATTGATGAAAACACCCGCCTCCATTACCGGTTTTGCCACTCGAATGTTCCGGTACAGCCGGCCTGCGGGATTCGGTATATCCACCCATTCTCCATCGTCGAAAAAAAACGTTTTGAATCCGCGTTTTTTAAGCAGAGCCGTCAAACCCGAGATCTCGAAAGCCTCCCGGGCCGGGTATTCAAATCCCGGATTCTCTCCAACACCCACTTCGCGCGCGCCGAAATCGCTGCATAACTCCGCTATCGCAATCACCACCCGGGGATCGGTGGAACTGGCTGGGATCAACCGGGGATTGGGACGGACCAGGTTGGGTTTCAGAATCACTGTCGATCCCCGGATATCTGCGGTCTGATATGAAATCGCTTCCAAGCTCCCGGCAATTTCCTCCTTGATCCTGCTGATATCGGATTCGGGGCAGTTGAGGGGTGAACCTGTCAGGTTGGAAACCTTATTCAGGTATACGCTGTTCATCATCCGCCTCCTTTCCCTGTTTCACATCCCGGAGGTAAGGTCTCAACCGGTTGATTTTTAAAACCATTTCACGGTATTGTTCGAAATCAAGCGATTGCAGACCATCACACAGGGCTTTCTGCGGATTGGGATGAATCTCCACGATCAATCCATCGGCTCCCGCCATCAAGGCAGCCAGAGCCATTGGAATGATGATATCACTTCTTCCACATGAATGGCTCGGATCGACGATGATCGGAAGCGGTGATAATTTTTTGACGATGGGCACGGCGGACAGGTCCAGGGTGCTGCGTGTGTACTTTTCGAACGTCCGGATACCCCGTTCGCATAAAATGACGTGCGGGTTGCCACCGGATGTCAGATATTCGGCTGCCAGCAGCAGCTCTTCGATGGTTGCGGCAATCCCGCGTTTGAGAAGGATCGGTTTTCCCGCTTTCGCCAGCTGTTTGAGAAACTGGAAATTGCTCATGTTCCGAGCGCCGATCTGGAGAATATCCACCGTATCGGCATACAAATCGAGATGGGCGATATCCACGATCTCCGTGACAATCTTAAGACCAAACTCCTTCTTGGCCATTCCCAGGAGCCGGATACCCTCTTCCTGCAATCCTTGAAAACTGTATGGACTGGTCCTGGGTTTAAACGCTCCCCCTCTTAAAAACCGATACCCCGCCCGGCGCACTTCACCCGCAGCCGCAAAAAGCTGCTCCTCACTTTCCACGCTGCACGGGCCGGCGATGAGCAGTAAATCTTCCCGTGTAACAGTTATGTCCGGAAGTTTCAGAATGGGTTTCATCGCCGATTTCAATATTCATCTCCCCTACAGGTACTGTTCGATGGATAGAATGGCATGAAAAATCTCTTCAATGATGGAATCATGAAGCGGTCCCGGATTGAACTCCAGAAGACGCTGCAGGGTTTCCTGAATCTGCTCGGGATGAAATGTCTTCTCGTTCGTTCTGCGGTGAAGATCCATGACGACTTTAAACCGTTCATTGAGAAGGTGCAGAATCTTCAGGTCGATCGACTCGATTCTGCGTTGCATTGAGGCAGCCAAGTCGGATTTGTCCGACAACGATGTCCCGGTCAGGATCTTCCGGTCAACCTTGCCGCCTGAAGTTCGCGGCAGATCCGACATGAATCGGATGATCCGGGGCTGGCGTGCGCGGGAAAGCTTGCTTCCCAGATACTGCCGGAGCTGCGGTTCGGTCAGTGTTTCTCCCGGTTCAATGACAACGGCTGCCATCGGCACGACACCTCTCAATCGATCTTCGTACGGGATCACCACGGCGTCCCGGACCAGAGGATGTGAAAAAAGAACAGCCTCAATCTCGGCAGGATACACTTTTATCCCCCCGACTTTGATCATGGCATCCGTGCGCCCGACACAGGTATAGTTGCCATGCGCATCGCGGCGGAACAAATCGCCTGTACACAGCCATCCATCCTTCATAACCCGGGCGGTCTCTTCGTCCGCACGCCAGTAGGAAAGCATTATACCCGGGCTGCGGATCCATAATTCTCCAACTTCCCCATCAGGAACCGGTTCCCCTGCGGCATCCGTCAATTTCGTTTCATAATAGGGAATCACCTGACCGACCGATCCCGGAGGGGTATTCCCGCCTGATTTCGACGCGAAAGCTATCCCCATCGTCTCGGTGCTGCCCCACACCGGAACAATGGCTGCACCCATTTCCGCCTGGAATCTCTCCTGCAGCCATTGGGGTGTTGCCATGCCGCCGCTTTCCGGTATTCTCAGAGAACTGAAATCAAAGGTTTCGCATTGGCCGAATGGCAGGAGAAGTTCATAAACCGGCGATACGGCCATCACACATGTCACCCGGTGTTCATGAATCGCCCTGGCAATCGATCGGGGATAGAGCTGCTCGATCAAAACGACGGTTCCACCCAGCATCAAGGCCCGGCAGAATATCTCGTGAGGGTGAAGCATGACGGCAAACAGGGGGAGATGGATGTCGGTCGAATCGATGTTCAGCGCCAGAGCGGAAGCCATCGTATTGTAAAACAGATTCCGATGCGAGGCCACAGCCGCCTTGACTTGACCCGTGCTCCCCGAAGTGAAATTCAGATAGACCGGATCGTCCGGTTCGCTCGCGGCCGCTACAGCATTCTCACCGGATGTGTCCGTTGACAGCATATCCATCGATACCGCCAGGATCCATTCACCCGGATCCGATCGGCCGATCTGATTCTCGAGATCGGTGTGAAACAGGGTGGCTGCCGGTTTGATCAGGAACCGCATCCCGGCTATTTCCGTATCGGACGCCTTGAAATTCAAAGGCACTGCCAATGCTCCGACACGGGCCACCGCCAGGAAGGCTGCTATCAATTCCGGGCGCCGCTGCATGGCAATAAAAACACGATCACCCGGTTTGATTCCCCTGCGATGCAGTTCAAAAGCCAGATTGTCCACCATCCGCTTCAGATCGATATACCGGATGCGGCGATCCTTGTAGATAATTGCCGTCTTCCCGCCAATCCGCTGAGCCTGGTAATCCAACTGCCGGTCCAGCGGAATCGGAATATCCCGATAATCACTGTGGATCTGGAATTGTTCCATGTTTCACTCACCCGATCTTATTGAGTCAGCCCGTACTGCTCCAGTTCGGCCCGCGCCCGCTCGAAACCGTCTTCAGCGACCTGGTTCGCCACCCACTCCGTCAGCTCATCGATACCATCTTCAAACTGGACCGACGGCTCATATCCCAGCATATCCCGGATTTTCGCAATATCTGCATAGCAATGCCTGATGTCCCCCTCCCTGAAAGTGTTTTCTATCCGGGGTGTCATTGGATGGCCCGCTCCCAACCTCCGGATCAGAATCTCGGCGACATGTTTTATCGTGATGTTTCGACCGGTACCGACATTGAATGCAGTATAATCGGCCGCCTGGTTTTCCATGGCGAGGATATTGGCCTGAACGATATCCGACACATGAACGAAATCCCGACTTTGCAGGCCATCCTCAAAGATGACAGGCGGTTTTTTATTCAAGACGCGGGAGGAAAATATCGCCGCAACACCGGTGTAAGGATTCGATAAAGCCTGCCGGGTACCGTAAATATTGAAATATCTCAGGGCCACCGTGGGAATCCGGTAGCTTTTCCCCGTGACCAGGAACATCTCCTCATGATCCCGCTTGGTGATCGCATAGATCGATGTGGGAAACAGCGGTTTCGACTCGGGGGTCCCCTTGTGCCGGCTGGGAGCTTTGCATTCCGGGCACATGATATCCCATTGTTTCGCTTCCAACTGACGATTTGGCCGGAGTTTCGGGGTGAAATCGCCGCAGTTGTCGCAGGTGTACAAACCCTCCCCATAAATGGACATTGAAGACGCCACGACAACCTTGCGCACCCGGTCACGGATTTTTCTGTTGTTGATCAGGATATCGAGAAGTGTTGCACCACCGGTGGAATTATAATCGACATATTTCCGGATCATGTACATCGATTGACCGACACCGACCGCCGCACCCTGATGAAAAATGACATCCTTCCCCTCCATGGCCCGGGTCAGAACATCTGCATCCCGCACATCCCCACAGATAAACCGGGCTCCCCTGTTGAGATAATCCGGTAGACGACCTTGATGCACCTGATATTCGAGGTTATCAAAAATCGTGACATCATGACCCATTTCAACCAGTCGGTCGACCAGGTGCGACCCGACAAATCCGGCTCCGCCGGTAACAAGAATAGACTCCCGTTTCAATGATATTTCCTCCTCAATCGGTTGCCGCAGCTCGATAACTTTTCACGGTTCCGTCAACCGGATATTATCCGATGCGATGCATTTTTTCAGCACCCTGACGATATCCGGATCAAATTGAGACTCGGAAGAACCCTCGATCTCCCGGAGTGCATGATCCAACGAGTTTTTCGGCCGGTAGGCTCTGTCGGTTGTGATTGCATCCAGAGTATCGGCGATACACAGAATGCGGCTCCCAAGCGGTATTCGCTCACCCTTCAGCTTGTCCGGGTAACCGGTTCCGTCAAACCGTTCATGATGATGCCTGACGATCCTGGCAATATCCTCCATACCTTCAATATTTACCAGAATATCCGCACCGGTTACAGGATGCAGCTGCATGATGTTGATTTCCGAAGTGTCAAACTGCCCCGGTTTGTTCAGGATCTCGTTGGGGATTCCCACTTTCCCCACGTCGTGCAGCAAGGCCGCCATTTCCAACCGCTCCACTTCGTCTTCATGTAATCCCATGCAGCTGGCGAGCTGTTTCGAGAATTCGGCAACCCTGATCGAATGCCCCCCCGTATACGGATCACTGGCTTCGATCGTTGCCACGATGGTCCGAACCGTCGATCGAAACAGCCTTTTCAGATTTTCGAACAACCGCATGTTTTCAATGGCGATACCGGCACTGATGCCGATCGCCGTCAGAAGTTTCAAGTCCGATTCGGTGAATGTATCGTGCGAACCCTTGGTATCGACATGAATCACTCCCAGGATCTTGTTTCGACACTTCAGTGGAACACACATTGCCGATCGGATGGAATGAACGAAAATACTTTCCGATCCACGGAACCGCTCATCCTGAAATGCATCCGGAGACAGAATGGATATTCCGTTTTCGAATACCTGATTGAGTATGGTATTTGAAAGTTTCGGAATGTTGTTCTGGGTTTCCTCGGTCCGGACTGCCGCCGGTACGAATTCCCCCGAATTCTCATCGCGAAGCAGGAGATAACATCTGTCCGCCATGATAACCCGGGTGATCTGATCCAGGATTTCATTCATCAGTGTCTTTGAATCTCGAGCGACATTGATGATATTGCCCACCTCGAACAATGTGGTTAACTTGGCCAGAACATTCTTCAGATCCTGCTTGCCTTCTCTCGTGATTTCCACGTCCACCAGATTTTTAAGCTCAAAACTGTGATCCAGAATCCTGATCATACTGGATGAATCCGCTGGATCCCTGGATATTTCCCTGCCGGGAACCGCATCCAGAAAAGGTTCACTCTCGAATACAATATCCGCTTCACCGATCCGGATGCGATCTCCAGACGCCAGCTCACTCTCCGAGATCTGAACACCGTTCAGATAAGTACCGTTCCGGCTTCCCAGATCCCGAATGACATGATACCCTTTTCTGCGTTCGATGATGGAGTGCCGCCGGGATACTTTCGCGTCGATCAACTGGATATCGTTGTTCGAATCCCGCCCGATGGTAACCACATCCTCGATCCGGATGATTTGAGCCGGCCGGCCGTCGAGTTCTACGGTGAGTTTTGCCACTTGACCTCGCTTTCCCTGAATGCCACTCCGGTTCCGGCCTGCGCCGCTGGTTCGTTCTGACATTTTCTTAATAACTTAAATTACAGGAAATTATGAAAAAAAGTCAATGTGCCCGCCCGGTGCGAGCCGGTCAGAAATCCATCAGTCCGAACCGTTTCAGACTGGGTGTTTTGTTGCGCCAGTTCTGATCTGTTTTCACCCGGAGATAAAGATCCACGGGTTTTTCAAAATAACCGGCCAGGTCCCTGCGGGCGTTTTGGCCGATCGTTTTCAGGCGGGATCCCTGTTTCCCAATCACGATACCTTTCTGACTTTGCTTTTCAATATATATCACAGCATCGATCCTGATTTTTCCCCCCTCACCCACATCGATGAATTCTTCGACGAGTACCGCACTGGCGTGAGGCAGCTCGTGATAGGTCTGCTCGATCAGATGCTGACGGACGATTTCAGATGCCATGAATTTTTCGGTACGGTCCGTTATCGTCCCGGCCGGATACATCGGCAGCGATTCCGGCAAAAGCGCCACAAGTTCTGAAATCAATCTGTCGACGTTTTCTCCGGTTCTGGCGGATATGGGAACGATCGCTGCAGGCTGCAACTGCTCTGCACAGGTCTGAATGAACGGCAGTAGATTCTCATATCTTATTGTGTCAATCTTGTTGATGGCCAGAATCCACGGCAACCTGAAAAATTCCTGTTTGTCCTTGAGCAGTTTGATCTGTGGAACCGGATCACGATCACAGAACACCATCCAGATCAGGGCATCGGCACTCTCGGCAGTCAGCCGGGCAATCCTCAGCATCCGGCGTGAAAGTTCGGTGCCGGGTTTATGAAATCCCGGTGTATCCGCCAGGACGATCTGGTAATCCGGTCCGTGCAAGATGCCGATAATCCGGTTGCGGGTTGTTTGCGGGGTGTTCGATGTTATGGCGATCCGGTGCCGGACCAGCAGATTGATCAGGCTTGATTTACCGACATTCGTCCATCCGATCAGCGCTGCAAATCCGCACCGGATTGCGGAATCAACCGCTTTCAGCGTTGGACTCCCGATCGCCGGGCACTTCATCCCCCGCAGGGTTCTTATATATGCTGACTTTCAATATCCGCCGTTCATCCGCTTCAAGTATCTCGATCGTAAAATTTCTGAAATGTACGATTTCACCGAGCGCCGGAATTCTTCCAAGCTGATCGAACAGAAAACCACCCAGGGTTTCATAACCGTCCCTGGGAAATTCAATATCCAGAATTTCCTCCAGCTCATCCAGATCGATTTTGGCATCGACCGTCCATACATCCTGGCTGACGGACTGGATCATCCTTTGCTCCACATCGTATTCATCATGTATCTCGCCCACGATCTCTTCCAGTAAATCCTCGATGGTCACCAGCCCGGCCACTCCCCCGTATTCATCCACAACGACGGCCATATGCATTTTTTCCTTCTGAAACTCCCGTAAAAGATCCCGGACCTTTTTCGTTTCGGGAATAAAGTAAGGACTCCGCATGAATTCGCCGATCTTGACGCTCTCCCGGGGATTATCCCAGAATTGCAGTATGTCCTTGGCGTAAAGAATCCCCACGATTTCATCGATTCTTTCCCGGTACACCGGAATTTTTGAATACCCTGAGGTGATGACCAGATTGACCAGATCCAACAGAGTGTCCTCGATTTCAATACACTGCATATCGATTCGCGGTGTCATGACTTCCCTGACCAGGGTTTCGGAGAATTCGACGATGGATTGCAGCATTTCACCGTCATCCTCCTTGAATATCCCCTCCTTCTCCCCCACATTAATAATCGATTTGATCGTCTCCTCAGCATAGGTGATCCGATCTTCATCCGTTTTGGAATACAACAGCCGGTTGATCTGAACGGAAATCAATTCAATCAGAGCGACAACAGGATAGAAAGCATAACTGCATGCGATAAACAGCGTGGATTCAATCGATTTGAGCGATGTCCGTTCCCTGAACAGGATCACCATGGGCAGGAAAGATCTCCCGACAATCTGCACAGCGAATCCGATCAGCAGGAAAATCAAATAATGGGTCGGATTCCAGCCTGGCACGATCAGCAGAATAGCCAGAAGTAGCAGGAACACAAGGTCGGCGAAAACTGCGGCGGTCTGCATGGCCAGAAGTACGACAGACAGACGGATTCCATGAAAGGAATCCGTTTCCGGCCTGATCCGCAATATCCGTTCCAACTGAGCAGAATTCAGGCGGGTCAGCGAAACTTCATAATACCCCGATACGATGGCTGCCAATCCCGCCAGAACCGTAATCAGTTTAATCATTATCCCGCTTTCCATCTCGCGACTCCATCCTCTCCCCCAACCGCATGAAAACCGTCCGGGCCCGGTTTTCCATAGATTCCATAATCGAAAACCCGGAATCATCCTGATGATCGTAACCGTAAACATGCAGAATCCCGTGAATACAGATGCGCGCGAGTTCCGACCACCAGGATTCACCGGATTTCCCTGAATCTTTAAAAACGGTTCCGACCGATACGATCACTTCACCCAGCAACAGAGGGGGTGTGTCGAGGCCCTTCACGCCGGTCGACTCCATTTTACCGCCGGCTTCCCGCCACTCGAAATGTGGGAAGGCGATTACGTTGGTCGGCCGGTCGACCCCCCGATAACGTTTATTGAGATCTTGGACTGTTTCCGGATCGACTAAATTCACTTCGATATCACCCGGGGGGAGATTCAACTCGGTGACAATCCGGGTCAACAGGTGATCCAGTTTCCCCAGGTCAATTTCAGGATCCTGCGTCTTTCTCATATCATTCAGTTGTAGACTCACGACTCAGCGGTTCCTCCGTCACGGTTCCGTCCGTTCCCGGTTCGGATGTGTCTGCGGGTACATTGAAACTGAAACCGGGATAATCAATCCTGCTGTGATAATTTCTGAGAAGACATTGATAGAGTTTTTCAGCGATGACAGTCAATTCACGGAAGGTCAGATCACAGTCGTCAAACTGGTGATCCTGAAATTTTGACAAGGTGATCCTGTTGACCAGATTCTTTAAAATAGATGCCGACGGTGTTTTGATGCTTCGAGCTGCAGCTTCAACGGAATCGGCAATTAAAACGATGGCCGCCTCCTTGCTTCTGGGGCGAGGCCCGGGATACCGAAAATCATCCTCCCAGATCGCCTGAACATCTGCATTTCCCTTTGCCCTGGCCTTTTCATAGAAATAACTCATTATCGAATTTCCGTGATGCTGCGCAATGATATTGATGATATCCTGCCCCAATCCCGATTTCCGGGCCAGATCGATCCCGTATTTCAGGTGATTTCTCAGGATCATGGCACTCATGCTGGGAGTCAGGTCCTCATGAGGATTTTTTCCCCGGATGTTTTCGATGAAATAATGCGGTTTGGAGATCTTGCCGATGTCATGATAGTAAGCTCCCACGCGAGCCAGGAGCGCGTTGGCGCCGATGGCTTCGGCAGCCACTTCCGCAAGATCTCCGACGATGAGCGAGTGATGGTGGGTTCCGGGAGCTTCCAGGGCAAGCCTGCGAAGCAGCGGTTGATTGAAATTGGACAGTTCCAGAAGGCGGATATCGGTCGGGATCTGGAACAACCATTCGAGGACGGGGAGCAGAACCGTAACGATCACCGCCACCAGCACTCCATTCACAACCGCCATCAGTCCCGAGAACACGATCGGGAGGGAACCGGGATCCCCCTTCAAACTCCACAGCGTTAAAACTAAAATGAGATTGGCGATGCTTACGAAAAATCCGGCCTGAATAACCATGGTTCGCTGTTTATACTGCGTCACCGCAAATACCGATGCGCAGGATGATGTCATGGCATACAGGCCGATCCAGAAATTCCAACCGGAAGATATGGATGCCACAATTCCGAATATGAAGCTGATCAGGATCGCCAGGCGTGCATGAACCAACAGGGCCACCATCATCGATCCGACGGCAAATGGAATGGCGTACAGATAAGGATCGGACAGATTGAACGGAGATCGTGACATCATTTCCGGGATAAAGGCGGTCAGTTTCATGAACGATTTGATCAGGATAACCTGGATCAGGGATATCAGTCCCAGCAAAACCAGCCGGTTCCTGTCCCGGAGCAGTTCCGGATCAAATCGCTGGATATGTACGACGACAAGTAAAAACAACAGACCCGACAGTACCAGATTTCCGAAAAACAGCAGGCTCCGACGCTGTTCGCGCCCCAGCCGGTTGAGCTGGTCGATTTTGAGTTTGATTTCCGGCGTGATCGTATCCCCCGACCTGGCAATGATTTCCCCGGTTGAAACCCTGAAATAAACCGGTTTAACGGACTCACGGGCTGAACGCCGGCGATTCTGCGTCTCCAGCATGTTCAAGGTGAGATTGGGTCGAATCAACTGCCGGGTCAGCTCCGCCGAAATGTCTTGCAGAATCTGATTATCAGGAAAGTACCGGGATGAGAGAATATCGATTTCCCGTTTTGAATCCTCGATGGACAGAACAAGATCCAAGTTGTACAGTTTTTTCTCCTCACCGGAAACCAGATCCTTCTTAATCAGTCCCGCGAACGAATCATCCAGGAGATTATTCCGGTCATTGATGATGGAATATTGACACACCCGTTCAATGATCCACCGGACAGCTTCTTCAATCTCCACCGAAAAGTTAAATGATTTCAGCATCTGGAACGTTCCGGTGGATATTTTCAGTCCCGTCTGGGTTATGAATTCGCTGTATCCGCTTTCAACTTCCGGAGTTTTCTCCGGATTTTGAATAACAAGTTCATATTCCTCCCATGTGGGCGGTCCAATCTGATCATCCAATCCCGCCTGTATTCTGGCTTCACGCAGATACTGGCGCCACATTCCGAAAATGCCGGTAACGCGCTGTTCAAGCTTGCCACTCATCGCGCTGTCGAAATCGTATACCGGAAGAGCCAGCTTTTCCGCATCCTGACGACGTCTCTCGGTCGTCGACTCGTCGACTACCGTAAAACCGAAATTGGACCGGATATCTTCCCAGACTTTTTCACCCACACTCAGATCGGCATACGATGGTATCTGGGGAGGTGTCATCAGAAAAGCGATAATAAGCAGAAACAATGCGCTGCTGAGAAGGATCAGCCATCTGGGCGTTTTCCATCCGGACTTGAAAAACTTGGGCATGAAGCGGCTCAATATCGGTCTCATGTCATATTACAGATCCGTTTCGGTATCATTTCTCCTGCCGATCCATCCGTTCATAAGCTTCAACAATCTCTTGTACCAACCGGCACCGAACCACATCCGACCGGTCAAAATAAATGAACCGGATCGACGGGATTCCTTTCAGTATTTTCTGGACCTGTATGAGACCGGACTGTTTGCTGGTTGGTAGATCGATCTGGGTGATATCGCCGGTGACCACCGTCTTTGCATTGAAACCGAGACGGGTCAGAAACATCTTCATCTGTTCGGGTGTTGTGTTCTGTGCTTCATCCATGATGATGAACGAATCATTCAATGTCCGGCCCCTCATGTAGGCTATCGGAGCCACCTCGATAACTCCGCGCTCCACCATCCGATTGGCCCGATCAACCTCCAGCATATCATAGAGCGCATCGTATAGAGGCCGGAGATACGGATTGACCTTCTGATACATGTCTCCCGGGAGAAATCCAAGGCTTTCTCCCGCTTCCACAGCCGGTCTGACCAGAAGAATGCGGCTGACTTTTCTGGACAGCAGATAGGTGATGGCCACCGCTACCGCGAGATATGTTTTCCCCGTGCCGGCCGGTCCGATGGAAAATACAAGGTCATGCTGCAGAATCGTGTCGATGTATTGTTTCTGGTTGGGGGTTTTGGGATAAATCTTCTTGGTGCGGGTGGTCAGAATACTCCCGGATAAAAGCAGATCCCGGATCGATTTCGATTCGGAATCACCCTGGGCATTCCGTATGGCCAGCTGGAATTCTTCCCGGGTGAGATCGAATCCCTCCGAAGCCATCTTTTCCAGCCCCGCCAGAACTTTAGTGGCCTGAAGGACGTTTTCCCGGGAACCCTTGAGTCTGATTTCCGGACCCTGAGCGGATATCGATATATCGAATGCTTGTTCCAGTAGCCCGAGATGCTCATCAAAACATCCGTAGAATTTCTGGAGATCTTTGATGAGCGATAAGGTAACTGCGCCTGTGAACGACTCTTCTGAAGCGTTTATCTTAGACGACAATCGGCCTCCTGAAACAATTCTCACCGATTTTCCCGGCTCATGTCAACCTGAAGAATTAAAAGTGTGCTTTTCAACTCCTTTTCCAGGCGCATTTTGATAATCTCCGCTTCCGCCCGGTCAGCATATGGTCCCACCCGGATCCTGTAATTCACTTTGCCGTTGGTATATTCCACGATCGACAGATAAGCCGGGTATCCCCGCGTTTGAAGATCTTTCTGAAGCCGGATGGCATTTCCCCGTATCCCGACCGATGTGATCTGGATTGTATAACCCGTTCCCGAACGTATCGTCTCGGGTGGTGACGGGTCTTGAGTGGGTAAGAACCCGACTTGTGCCCCGGACTCAATCCCGGTATCGCCGGATCCATCCGGCACAAATGATTTCGCATCAGATGGGCCGGCTCCGCCTGCCGGAACGGGCGTCATACTTTCAACATCCGTCTGGACTGGCGGATTCGCGCCCCTGATTCCAGAGAAATCGACACCGGTGAAATTTAATGCCGCCGTGAATCCCAGAACCAGAAACAAGATCGCCAGGAAAAGGGCAATGGCGACCAGAAGGTAGAGCTGCCGCTTGGTTATCTCGTATGATTCGGCCATTCAGCTTATTCGGCGTCACCTGATTTAGGTTTTATGAATATATTGAACAGGTCCAGCGGTATCGGGAAAATGGTCGTGGAATTGTTCTCGGTCGCGATCTCGGTCAATGTCTGCAGATAGCGCATCTGAAGTGCAATCGGTTCGCGGGCGATAATTACCGCAGCCTGATTCAGTTTGTCTGCAGCCTGGAATTCGCCCTCCGCAGCAATCACTTTCGCCCGTCGTTCCCGTTCCGCTTCCGCCTGTTTGGCCATTGCTCTCTGCATCTCGCTTGGCAGATCGACATGTTTGATTTCCACATTGGACACCTTGATACCCCAGGGATCGGTGTGGCTGTCGAGAATCGACTGGAGATCGTGATTGATTTTCTCCCGGTTGGACAGCAGATCATCCAGTTCGTGCTGCCCCAGGACGCTCCGCAGAGTTGTCTGGGCGAGTTGTGATGTGGCATACAGGAAATTTTCCACTTCGACGACGGCATTGATGGGGGCCATCACCCGAAAATATATGACCGCGTTCACTTTTACCGAAACGTTGTCGCGGGTGATGATATCCTGCGGCGGGACGTCCATGGCCACCAGCCGGGTGCTGATTCGCACAATCCGGTCAATGGGAGCGAACACAAAGATCAAGCCGGGTCCTTTCGGTTCCGCCAGTACACGTCCAAGCCGGAAGATCACGCCTCTTTCATATTCTCTCAGAATCTTGATGCAGCTGAAAAAATACAGTACAACCGCCAGAATAATGATCGTTGGAAAAGATATCGGGCTCACTTGTTGTCCTCCTTGGGTTCATTGTCCTTCCTGCGAACGAACAGGGTCAGGTCCCGGCTGGAGACGATTTCGACGGATGATCCTGCCGGGATCGTCCGGCCATCGGCCG
The DNA here is from genome assembly GCA_016927905.1 of candidate division CSSED10-310 bacterium. GTDB lineage: Bacteria > CSSED10-310 > CSSED10-310 > CSSED10-310 > JAFGJC01 > JAFGLW01. Next base: position 116,573 of record JAFGLW010000016.1, read on the forward strand.
ATTTGGCCCGCCAGATTTCGCCGTGAACAAAAACCTGGCCTTCCGGATCCAACGGTGCTTTGACCGTACCGGTCAATCCGATCATACCGATATTGCCTGTGATTGTCTTACGAGTATGGGATTTCACAACCAGAGACACCAGAAAAACGGTGATCCCCGCCACCGCGATTGCCAATGGCAAAATGGCTCCCATGGATACCTCCAATCCGGATATTTCCGAATCAATCAGCATGGACGCACCGAGAAGAAGTGCCACGATTCCGCCGATACTGAGAATACCATAACTCTGCACTTTAACCTCAGCGATGAAAAAAGCAAACGACAGAAGCAACAGAAACAATCCGGCATAGTTGATGGGGAGCGTGTGCATGGCAAACAACGCCAGGATCAAACTGATCGCTCCGAAAACACCCGGCAATATGAACCCGGGATGGGTCAATTCGATGTACAGACCGATCAATCCCCCGAAAAGCAGATAAATGGCGATCGTGGGATTGATGATGACCGACAGCAGCCTCTGACGGAAGGTCATGGGTTTCTCGATGATCCGGGCTGTGGCCACATTCAACTTGATTTCACCCTGAGGAAGCATGATGTGCCTGCCATGAAGTGCTTTGATCAGATCGTTTCTGTCCCGGCATACCAGATCAATAACCCCCGCTTCCAATGCTTCCTGCTCAGTCGAGGAGATGCTCTCAACAATCGCCGATTCAACCCAATCCATGTTCCGGTTCCGGTTCTGAGCAATTGTTCTGGCCCAGGCAAGCGTATCGTTCATGATTTTCTGTTCCATGGCGCTTCCGTCGGTCATTTTTCCGGGTACGGACCGGTCGACCGGTTCTTTCTCCAGAGGAACCGACTCCGGAAGCTCTGGGGGACCGGGAGACATCGGTCCCAGACTGACCGGATGCGCCGCGCCGATGTTGGTAGCCGTCGCCATTGCTGCGATATGAGAAGCAATGGTAATAAACATGCCGGCGGATGCGGCCCGTGCTCCCTGGGGCGATACGTAGACCACAATGGGTATCCGCGCGTTCATTTCTTTCTGCACGATTGCGTGAGTCGAATCCAGGACGCCACCCGGGGTGTCGAGTTCGATAATCAGGCAGTCAATCGCCTGAAGCTCCGCCTGGGTTATCATCTGGTTGAGATATTCTGAAACCATGGGATTGATGGTATCCTGAACCGGGCAGATCCATACAGTCGATTCAGTGGATTCAGCGCTTTCCGCACCAATGAAACTCCATGACACAACCGGGAGAACCAGGCTGATAACAAGAATCAGACATCGCCGGAGTTTCATATTCGCCGCCACCGGACACCTTCCGATGTGTCCTCCAGAATGATCCCATCAGACCGCAGATCATCCCTGATTTGATCCGCCATCTTGAAATCCCGGTTTCGCCTGGCTTCCTGGCGCTTTTCGATAAGTTTTTCAATTTCACCCGGCAGTATTTCATCCGAAAAATCCAGCACATCGATGATCCGGTTGACTTCTTTCAAAAGAACCAGGACGGCTTCGGCATCCGCAGCCCCAAGATCCTGCGATTCCACTAATGGATTGATTTCGCGCACCATCTCGAAAATACCGCCCATCGCTTTGGAAGTGTTCAGGTCATCCTGCATTCCCTGGTAAAATGTTTCCCGGGCCTTCTCGGTGATCCGACCGGCATGGGGGCCACTTTTGATCACGCCCGATTTATGGATATCCCGGATACGTCGAACCAGTCCTTCCAGCCGTTCCACCGCGGACCGGGAGGCTTCGATGGATTCTTCGGCGAAAACCAGGGGTTTGCGGTAGTGTGAGGACAGAAGAAAATAACGGATCGCTCTGGGATTGATACCGGATTCAGCCAGCTCATGTATGGTGACGATGTTGCCCAACGACTTGGACATTTTCTGGGCCTTCATGTTCAGAAAAGCACAATGAAGCCAGTACCGGACAAATTCACCCCCGTACGCCGCGCGGCTCTGAGCGATTTCGTTTTCATGGTGGGGAAAAATCAGATCTTCGGCACCGGTATGAATATCGAACGTGTCGCCCAGATATTTATGACTCATCGCCGAGCATTCCAGGTGCCAACCAGGTCGGCCTTTACCGATCCGGGTATCCCATGACGGCTCGCCTTCCCGGTGACCCTTCCAAAGCACGAAATCCCGCAGGCTTTCCTTGTCGTATTCGTCGGAATCGACCCGTGCACCTGATTTGATGCCGCTCAGATCGATACGGGACAATTTCCCATAATCCCGGTAGCCCGCAATCCGGAAATATATCGAACCCTCAGCCCGGTATGTCAGACCCTTGTCCTGCAGACGAACAACCAGATCCACCATTTCTTCGATGTGTTCGGTGGCACGGGGAAAATATTCCGCTGGTTCCAGCTTCAGAAACCTGCAATCTTCAAAAAACGCCTTCTCATATCGCCGTGTCAGTTCCGTCGTCGGAATACCTTCACCGGCGGCATCTCGGATGATCTTGTCGTCGATGTCGGTGATATTCATGACATGAACCATGCGGTAGCCGAATGATTGGAGTGTCCGTCTGAGAATATCGACAAAAACGAAATTCCGGAAATTGCCGATATGCGCATAATCATATACGGTCGGTCCACAGGAATAGACCTTGGCAGTCCCCGGTATCAGGGGTTCGAACAGACGCTTGGATCCCGTCATGGTATCATAAAACGTAATCGGTTTCGGCATTTCCATCTTCATCCCCTTCCCGGGTCGGTCTACCCATATATATCATATTTTATTCCATTTGTTCCTTTAAAATCCACTTTTCCGGATTTATCTTCCAGTTTAACATTCTCCCCATGCCATGTTATAATGAAATCAGAAGGTGAATGAACAGCCGGTCGGAGAAGGGATTGCCTTCCTTAAATTCAAAGGTCAATCCGGGTATAGCCAATCCAATGAACAAAAGGTGGTTCAGGTCGTCGATGCGGCGGCGCAATCATCATCGATCGAGGTGAGGTGGCATGGAAAACTGGGGAGAACGAACCGTCAACACTCTGAATGCAATACGTCAGAAAAAACCCTTAATTCATAACATAACCAATTTTGTCGTCATGAACTCCACAGCGAATGTGATTCTGGCTGTGGGAGCATCTCCGGTAATGGCGCATGCCCGTGAAGAGGTGGAGGAAATGGCCGGATATGCCGGAGCTGTCGTCTTGAATATCGGCACACTCGAACCAGAATGGATCGACTCCATGGTGCTGGCCGGTAAAGCGGCCAATCGATTGAATATACCTGTCATTTTCGATCCGGTCGGTGTGGGCGCTACGATCTATCGTTCCCGAGCGGCATCCCGAATTCTTGAGGAGGTTAAATGTGACGTGATACGCGGAAATGCATCCGAAATTCTTTCGCTGGCCGGAATGAAAGCTAAAATCCGCGGGGTCGATTCCCTGATGGAGGTGGATGGCCTGACATCAGACATTCTGACCATTGCCCGGCAGCTGAAGACGGTCATTGCCGTTACCGGCGTTGAAGATCTTGTTTGCGATGGCCGGACATGCCTTGAAATCAGCGGTGGTGACGAGATGTTCCGCAGGGTCACCGGAACCGGTTGCGCCGCATCGGCGGTGTGTGCCTGTTTTGTGGCTGTTGATCCCGATCATCTGAATGCATCCGTCCAGGCTCTGGCCTATTATGGAGTCGCGGGAAAAGAGGCCGCCCAGCGGGTCAGGGGTCCCGGAAGTTTCCAGGTCGCTCTGCTGGATGCCCTTGCCCTGGTGGACTCCCAGACACTCAAATCCTCGATCAAGGTACGGAAATTGATATGAGGCCCGATAAAAATTCCATCGATTATTCGATCTATGTCATCACCGACCCGTTCCGATCTCGGGGAAGATCATCCGAACGGATCATTCAGATGGCAGTGGCAGGTGGAGCAACCATTGTGCAATACCGGGACAAGCGGGGATTATCCACGAGAAGCATGATCGAAGAAGCAGCCGCCATCTTGAATATCACCAGAACAGCAGGGCTCCCGCTGATAATCAATGACCGGCTGGATATCGCCCTGGCCATGGACGCGGAAGGAATCCATCTGGGCCAGGAAGATCTGCCCATTCCCACAGCCCGGAAATACCTGAACGATGAAAAGATAATCGGAGTTTCCGTTCGGAGTGTCGAGGAGGCTTTGCAGGCGATCTCGGAAGGCGCTGATTACCTGGCGGTATCGGGTGTCTTCCCCTCCACAACCAAACTCGACGTGGGGAAACCGCTCGGAGTAGAACGGATCAAACAGATATGTTCGGTATCCACTATTCCGGTTGTCGGCATCGGCGGCATCAGCGTTGCGAATGCCGGAACGGTCATTCAGAGTGGAGGCAGTGGTGTGGCGGTCATTTCAAGTGTGACTTCCGCCGTGGATCCGGCTGCGGCGGTCCGTTCCCTTAAACTGGCCATTCGATCGGCACGTGTGACCCGGTGAAATTATCGGAGTTAGGCGAATTCGAACTGATCCGGCGGATCACCGCCAATTTCCCAAAGCCGCCGGAAGATGTCTTGGAAGGCATCGGCGATGATTGTGCTGTAATCCGTCTCCCGGACGATTCCGTCCTTCTGGTCACAACCGATCTTTTGATCGACCGGAAACATTTCATCAGCGCTTTGATCTCCCCCCGACAGCTCGGGCGGAAATCCATGATCGTCAATCTGAGTGATATCGCGGCCATGGGAGGATTTGCGCATAGTTTTTTTGTAAGTATCGCAATCCCGCCCGGTTTTGATGTGGAATATATCGATGAAATTTACAGCGGATTCCGCGAACTTGCCGTTACTGCCGGCATTGTGTTGCTGGGCGGCGACACAACCGGATCTGAAACTGATCTGACCATCAGCATCACCCTTCTGGGCCGGGCGGAAAAGGGAAAATTTTTACTTCGAAAGGGAGCTCAGGTGGGGGATTGCGTTCAGGTATCCGGACCGCTGGGAGGATCCGCAGCCGGCTTGTATATGCTCCGGACCGGCATCCCCCGAGATATCGCTCCGGCACTCCTCAGCACTCATGAAGAACCACCGCTTCGCCTTGCGACCGGTCAGATGCTTGCCGGCATCTCCGGAATTACGGCCATGATCGACATATCCGACGGTCTGCTCCAGGACCTGGGACACATCTGCCGGGCCGGCGGAGTCGGCGCATCCATCGATATTTCCAGGATCCCGTTACCCGTGGATTTGCCGGAATTCTGCCGGTCCCTTGACCTGGATCCGACGGACTGGATGCTTTCGGGCGGTGAAGATTACGAACTCTGCTGGACCGTCCACCCCGATCATGAACAGGAAGCTCTCCGTGCAGCATTCGACAGCGGTGCACACCAGGCGGCAACCATCGGCCAAATCACGGCCGAACAGACGATTACCGCCCACATCAAAGAGCGGCGGATTCAAACCGACCGAATCGGGTACGATCATTTCCCCCGTTCGTCCTGATTTTGATTTCGAAATGAAATCAAATACCGGTTGCATTTCCTATTGAATTTCGGGATAATTTCTTTCCGCGTGACCGCGATTGAACAACAAGGAGGTAACCGATGAAAAAAATCCTTTCAACACTCATGATCGCATTGATGTTTGGATCTATAGCGTTCGCAGGAGATAAACCCCAGGAAAAACCGGCCGTTGCCCCAGGTGAAGGCGACCAGGTCACAATCCAGTTTGGTTCTGCAGAACGCTCCAAAAATATTTTTACCCTCCAGGAACTCATGGCGAACCCTGATCAGTTTGTTGGAAAAGATCTCACAACAAAAGGTACCGTCGTGGAAGGATGCCATCACTCGGGCATGTGGATCCGCATCAGCCACGAAGGCGTGACTCTCGACGTCTATTCAGGAAGCGACTGGAAATTTCCAACCGAACACAAAGGCATGATCGCTTCCGTTTCGGGAACTCTGAAGTCCAAAATACTCACCGGAGATGAATTGAAAGCTCACATCGACCACCTGAACAGGGAACACGACGGAAAAATGAAGGTCTCGGATTACCCGGAGGGACTGAAATACTATACGCTGACAGCCACCGGAGCTACTCTGAAGGGAACAAAAAAAGAAACTATCGATCAGGCTTCAGAAGATCAGGTGATCCGACCGGGGCAGATGACAGATCCCTCCAGAGCCAGACCGGCACCTCCCGGGAAATCGGTTCCGAAATCCGGAAAACTGCAAATCAAATAAGCGGATCATTCCGGAATTCACATCAGACGGTTTGCGAATTGCCGGGTTGTTTCATCCCGAAATCTACACTTCGCCCGGCAACACTCAGAGAATCCCCGAAATACAAAGTCTGGCTTGGGAAGGCGAATTCCAGGTTCATTTCTTCCACAAGCTGCATGAACTTCAAGTTGATGCGCTGACGAACTTCCAGATATTCCTTCCAGACCGTTGTTTTGGTGAAATAATAGACGAAGATTTCCAGCGCAGATGCACCGAAACCGGTAAAATACACCAGGAAATATTCCTGGTTTACGCCCGGATCCGATTTCAATATCCCCTCCATACGATCCCGCAGAACAGCCATCTTGTCGGGAGGTGTGCTGTATGTTACGCCGATGGTCATCTTCACCCTGCGTTTGGGCATGGCGGACCAGTTCTCGATTATTTCGGATGTCAGCAGTTTATTGGGCACTATTTTCAGTGATTTCGACCAGGTTCGAACTTTCGTCGATCGAAATCCGATTGATTCCACATCCCCATCCACATCCTTGAACTGGACCCAATCGCCGATTTTGAAGGGTTTGTCTGTAATCATGACCAGGGTCCCGAACAGATTGGACAGCGTATCCTGCGCGGCAAGGGCGATCGCCAGACCGCCGATGCCTAACCCGGCCAGCAGACTGCCCACGGAATACCCGAGATTCTGGATAATTAACAGAATTCCCAGTACCAGAACCGTGAACCTCAGCGCTTGGGTGACCAGAGGTGAAAATTGCTCGGCCATCTCTGGATCCGTCTGGGATATGATCTGCTTCAGGAAAATCGCCAGCAGGTTGCTGAGCCGATAAATGGCCCATACGACTACCAGGGAAATCGAAATACGGAAGGCATTACCCAGAAAAGCCGGAATGTTGTATGGTTCCAGAGGCAACTCCAGCAGAATCAGCGCCCAGTAGATACCCGTAATGTAAATCAGCGCACTGACGGGTGCAGAGAGGGCATTCAGGAGAAGATCATCGTATTGTGATTTGGTTTTCCGGGCAATCCGCTTGCAAAGGTTGACGACATATCGTTCAAACACTTTCCGGACCACAAGTGCCAGCAGAATGACCAAAAACGCCAGTCCGATTTTATAAAGATGGATCCCCGCAAAACTAACGGATAAAAAGCCGGTTAATCCTTCCAGTTTCATCTCACCTCCCAACAAAAACAGATATCATGTTTTAAAGCAGGAAGACTCGATTCTTCAATGATCTGAAGAGTTTCCCCGCTCAGGATCAGTTGTAATCCTCGGCTATTTTTCTGATCATCCGGATACAGGCCATAAAATCGTGTTTGGATATGACCGAATGTGGGCAGTGCATGTACCGGGCCGGTATGGTAATGGGATATCCCGCGACACCGAACCCCAGTGCCAGCCTTCCCAATTCACCGGATCCTTCCCGAACTGCCATATGCTGACTCGGAATCCGCCATTTGCGCGCCAGCATCTCCATAAACCGGCAGATTTCCGAATCCGGCTCATAGGATGCATCCATATTAACCAGTACGATCCCTTTCCCCACTTCGGCCAGCGGGTTGGGATCGCCTGGCGTCGGACCTCCGGGACAGCATTCAACATTTACGATCAAATCGGGCAGAAGATTGATTTCCAGCATGTTCCGGTATAATTCCGTGACCGGCCAGTTCCCGGTCTCCTCCCGGGCTGTGAACACTCCGATAATCCGGTTCCGGCTTTCTCGTGGCCAGGTTTTCATGACTGAAACAATCGCTGCGCAACCGGCTCGATCATCCAGGCTTTTACCCATCAGCTGGGTGGGACTCTCCTGCATTTCGACATCCGCATAAGCGCCATTCGAATGGTAGGGTACCATTTTCATGGCTTCTGCGTCGTTTTTGGCACCGACATCCGCGAAAAACGCCGTCTGATTCCGTTCCCGCCTGACCACTAAAACGCCTCTGACATGAGTGGGATAAAAACGGATCATGTGATTGGCCACATCCTTCGGTATTCCACCCATGGGCGTCAACTTGATAAATCCGTCCGGATCATAACGGTAGGGCCGGACACCCAGTTCATCGGTGTGAGCCTGAAAAACGATGGTCCGTTCTGGATCCTTCTGATCGCGGTAAACGAGCAGATTTTTGTGAGGGGTCCGGAGGCAATGATAATCCGGTTCCAATTCCTTCCGGATCAAACGGATAACTTCATCTTCCAATGTGGACGGCCCGAAAGCCTCCGACAGATTCTTCAGCAGCCCGAATGCCGCCTTGTCACCGCTCATCGCATGTTACCGCGGGGTGACGATGTTTTTTATCACATAGTACGCCATCACCGGATTCTCACGGAACCGCCTGAAAGAATATGCCCGCCAGGCAACACCGAACGGAACATAAATCCGAACCGTGTGACCGGCTTCACGTAAACTGCTCCACATGCTCTGACCGACGCCATAAAGCATCTGGAATTCGTACTTTTCCGATGACAATCCCCGTTTTTTGATTTCTCTGATAGATTCCGTGATCACCCATTTGTCGTGCGTCGCTATGGCAGGATATCCATCCCGATCCCAAACCATCCGGATCAATTCCATGAAGTTAGACCGGATCTGCTGTTTATTCTTATACGCGATCTGCTCCGGCTCCTTGTAAATTCCTTTGCAGATGCGGATATCAATCGGACCGCTTTCAGACAACTTCCTGATATCGTCGCAGGAACGTTTCAAATATGCCTGGATTGCGGCACCGGTCCGGGGGAATCCGGTCCGGAGACGGTTGTAGATTTCATAGGTGTTGTCGGTCGTAGATGAATCCTCGATATCCAGCCGGAGAAGAAATCCTTTGTCGTTGGCGGCGCGGGCGAGTTTTTCGATTCGCTGTCCGGCCTTGACTTTATCCAGGTTTAACCCCATCTGAGTCGGTTTGATGGAGATGTTGGCGGAAATCCCTGTTTTGGAGATTTCCTCTATCAGATTCAGATACTGAGTAACAGCTTCATCGGCATCCGCTTCCTTGAATGTATCCTCACCCAGAACATCCATTGTCGAAAGTATTTTCCGGTTGTCCAGTTGTTTTAAAACCTGGATCCCGTCGGATATCTGCGATCCGGCGATATATCTTCGCGCGAACCGCCAGATAATCGCTTCCGGAAATTTCTCAAGGATCGATACCAGCGCGTTTGTCAATGCTCCCATAGGTCATTTCTCCTTCCAATCCAAGGCAGCTTCATTCCGGATGAAAATTAAACGGAAGCATGCTATCATAGTTGTGGCCGTTTCACATCTCGAACCATATTTTCGGACGGATCCGCGCCAAATTCAAGTTGTTTCGGAGGGGGGATATGTCCGGGAGCGGAAAATGCTGAAGACAATGCTGGACTATATACTGGTGGAACAACGTCTCGAGTGGTTCTTCCTGCATCTTGCCTGGATCGGTCCCTCTGGGGGTCTGGTCCTGGGCATCATTGCCGGTTTGACGAAACGCCGCCTGTGGGTCTGTATCCGTTCCGGTCTGATCTGGGGATTCGGCGCGACCTTGATTTCCGTGATGTGGTGGATTTATAACGCCATCTTGGATCATTACGGGATTGACTCCGTCAAGGGACTGCTTATCAACCTGTTGCTGTTCGCTCTGGTCGGTTGTCTTCTGGGAACAGGGGTTAGAATTGTCATGCACCGGTCTCAAAAAATCGCCAGCCGGGATTCCGAGACACCAAATATCACGGATTGATATCCAGAGATTTCATTTTCCGATTGAGCACATTCTCGGAAATTCCCAGAGCTTTGGCGGTCTGCTTCCGGTCCCACACATGACGGACCAGAATCCGGGTAATGAAGTTTCTCTCGAACTCCTCCGTCCGCTCCTTCAGCGACCTTGCCCGTGCCCTGTCGGGCGGGTGGTGCAGGCCCAGATCCTGCACGTCGATAAGGGGTCCGCGCGCCAGGAACGCTGCGGAATGAATCCGGTGTTTTAACTCCCGGACATTCCCCGGCCAGGAATACCGCCGCATCAAATCCCATGCTGCAGTCGTGAAGCCGCTGATTTCCAGGTGATGCGCCTGCACGACTTCTTCCAGGAAATATTCCGCCAGAATGTGCAGATCTTCCCCGCGATCCCTGAGTCTGGGCAACCGGATGGTGACGATATCCAGGCGAAATCGCAGGGCATCTCTGAACCGTCCCTCCCGGATTTCCTTCTCCAGATCCTTGTTCGTCGCCGCCAGAACCCTCACATCAACCGAGATTTCTTCACGACCTCCGATTCGTCTGAACTGACGGTTTTCGAGAAATCGCAGGAGTCTGTTCTGGACCCGGAAAGCCATGTCGCCGATCTCATCCAGAAACAGGGTCCCGCCGTCCGCTTGCTCCATTTTTCCGGTCCGCTTGCGAACCTCCGTGGCGACACTCCGTTCCAGGCCAAAAAGCTCCGCTTCCACCAGACCCTCCGGCAACGCCGCGCAGTTGATTTGCTTCAGGGGGGCTTCGGACCGGCGGCTTGAATAATGAATGGCCTTGGCGATGAGTTCCTTTCCCGTGCCGGTATCGCCGACAATCATGACATCCAGATCGGTGTTACGGATCATTTCAAGAGTGTCGTACACCCGCTTCATCTCCTCGCATTCACCAACGATACGATGGTAACCGAACCGGGATTTGACTTCCTGATGCAGCAACTTGAAATCATTCTGCAAAGCCTGGGTCAAAACAAGGTTGTCCAGAACAACCACTGCATGCCGGGCCAGAATCGTGAAGAACTCCAGATCCAGCCGGTCAAACGGACGGGTGTAAATCTGGCTGTCCACATACAAAACCGCCGGTTCGATCCGCCGGTCACCCTCCTGATCGCCGCTCAATGGTGCACACATGATGGTTTTGAGGTCCAGCGCGAGTATACTGGCCGTAGGCGGTATGGAATGGCCATCCGAATCCTCCACAAGACACACCGGACGGTGATTGGCAAACACCGCCCGAATCGTGCTTCTCGACACCTCTGGATCCGTCGCGATCTGGCCGTCTACATCGTAAAAGACCAGATCCCGTTCCTGTGATTGTTCAATGAAAAACCCGCGTTCAGCCTGAGTGAATTCCACCGCATTTCTTATAAGAAAACGGATGAGATCCTTTTTGGACTGGATCGAGGATAATTCCTCAATGATACGGATCAGCATTTTGATTCTATCCGGAACGGTCACCGTTTTCATCACTTCAGCAACTTTCGCAGGCTTTCCGGGCTGGTTCCCAGTAATTCAGCCGTCTTTTCGATAGTTTTTCCGGTTGAAGCGAACACTTCCCGGGCGGTTTTTCTCTGGAAATCCCTTACGGCTGCTTTCAACCCCTGTAAATGCTTCTCGATTCCCGGAATACCCAGATCAGCGATTGTGATCCGTTTACCCTGAGCAAACAGGGTCGCTTTCCGCACGATGTGATCCAGCTCCCTGACATTACCGGGCCAGTCATAGGCATCCATTGCATCCAGCGCCTGTCTGGTAAAACCGCTGATTTCCTTTCCAAACTCCGCATTATACCGCTCCAGAAATGAACGGGCCAGAATGACGACATCCCCGATTCGTTCCCTGAGCGGGGGAATCCGAATGGTCAACCCGCTTATCCTGTAGTAGAAATCTTCACGGACTGTTCGGTTCTCGATCATACTCTTGATGTCTTTCGAAGTGGTCGAGAGAATGCGGATATCCACGGTGATGACCCGGTCGGATCCGACCGGCTCAAACTCCCGCTCCTGCAGAACTCTCAGCAACTTTGCCTGCACATCCAGGGGAATATCAGCCACTTCATCCAGAAGGACCGTTCCCCCATTGGCATATTCCAGCAGGCCGACTCGAGGTTCGACACCGGTTGCGGTGCCCTTTTCGATACCGAAAAGCTCCGATTCGATAAGGGTCGACGGGATGGCCGAACAATCAAGGTGAACATAATGAGAAGCTTTCCTGGGGCTGACGGAATGAATGGTTTTAGCCACAAGATCTTTGCCGGTTCCCGTTTCACCATGTATAAGCACCGGAACCTCCGCAGACGCGACTTTTTCGATCAGAACAAAAACTTCTTTCATCGCTTCGCTGCTGCCGATGATGTCAGGATATTGCGGAACAATATCTTTCCTGAACTGATCTGTCAGTTCGTTGAGACGGGACCGCATCAGCAGAATGGATAACGATGCGGATGCGGCTCGAAGCATGGTGTCGACAAACTCGATTTCTGTTTTGCCCATGGAATTGTCGGTACCGACGCGATCGGCATATACCATGCCATAGTAAACACCGCCGTAGGTTATGGGAGCGCAGATCGCGGACCTGCGGTTTAGATCTTCCTCGTCCGGATCCCGGATATATATCATAGACCGATTGATATTCCGTGTGTTTCGAATCCATTTCGGGGGAACGGAGAACGCTTCCGAATCCTCCTGCTGGGATTTGACGCCCGTATATTTGAACTGGTTCAAGCCCAGCTTTTGATCCATTTGAATCTGGACCCGGTCGGCATTCAGAATAAGCAGGATGTGCCGCAGACTCCGGATCAGAAGTTCTTCGATGGAGCTGGAGGAATACAGGTCGAACAGCGCATCCAGCATCAACTGGAGATCCCTGATGTTTCCCGTTTCTTCAGCATCGCCGGACGACCGGATTTCCACGGTTCCGGAATCAGACGGTTCCTGCGGGATCACGATCTCATCCAGATATTTTTGAAGGCTTTGTATCGATTCGCTTCTGGAAGCATGCTCACGATACATGCGCCGTAATCCGGGATCCCGAATGGATTTCAATATATCCGATACGCCCACCGCCGCCATGTGCATCTCGCTGTCCGCAGGATACTGCTCCCCTGAAGCGAGAAACATCTTTCCCCTCAGATTGTGGACCTGCCACTCCAGCTCTTTGGATCCGGATTGTATTGATCGTTCCAGCGCGGTTCCGGTTGCTGCAAATATACGGTTCTTCTCCGGACTCTGAACCAACTTTGTCTCGGGCAACCGGGACCATTCGAATCCGGCAGAATCCAGGATGGCCTGGCTTTCCAGTCGATATGATCCGGCTGCTGCCGCTTCAGCCTGAGCCCGCCTGAATGCCCGCAGCGCATTTTCGGGATTATCCAGCCTGACCTGTGCATGGGCGATCTGGAGCCAGAATCGAGCGGGGCCCGGTGGCCGCGAATATTTAGCGATAACCGCCAGCAGGATCTCAAGCCTGTCCAGCACTTCCAGAACTTCCGTCTGGGTACCATCGGTACACTTCCCGCTCAACCAGAGCAGCTCAGCCATCGGCTGGTAAAACCTCGAAACGCTTTCACCCCCATATTCGAGGATGGTCTTGACCTGCTGGAGATATTCCCGGGAACTCTCGATATCACCCACAGCCAGCAGGACCTCCGCAAGCGCCATCCGCCCTCTCAATCGCGGTGGTATCCGGCCCATCTGATCCGCTTCACTGAGGTGTCGATGGAGATCCTGAATGGCATCCGCATGGTAGTTTGATCGGAAAAGTTCCAGTGATTTCAGTATTTCAGCCGTCTTCAGAAACTCCCATCCAGCCCATCTGGGCGCTGACAGAATAACGGTTTCACACCATTTTAAAGCTTCATTTCGCTGAAGATCCGAAAACATTTCGGCAATGATCAGCGCAATATGAATCGACAGTTCGCTGTCTTCTCCGACCCGCTTGTAAACATCGGTCAGGATCTGGAACGCATCATTCCATTTCCCGCTGTCCCTGAGCAGACATCCGACATTCACCCGGATATACAGCTCCCACTCCGGTATATGCTTGGTCGCTTTTTCAAGCGTTTCGAGCGCTTGTTCAGCGGCTTTCAGCCTGCCGGTGGAAATGTTGAGAAAGGCTTCCATGCAGCGCGCTTCGAACCATTGCTCGGACTCCTGTGCCAGTTTGTACTTTTTCTGATATGCCTTGATCCGTCTCAGAGCGTTTTCAAACTCACCCCGGCTGAACAACAACCGGATCCATTTCCGATCGAGCTGCTGGAACTGCTTGGTTTTGAGTTTTTTATCCGCGATGGAATTGAGCAGGATTTCAACCTGCCGGTGATTGCCCGCCAGCAGATGTTCATTGATTTCATCCATCACGGTTTCGAATGTGTCCAATACGTGATCTCCTCCCGACTGCACCTCATCTTAATGCAAAACAACAGCTTATGAAAGATTGATCTTCAGGAAGATAGTATTGTTATGGATTAGGGAGATTACATCGGAGGCAACAGAAATTGAAGAATCCGCTGGCCGGATTTATAAAAGTATAAGTTCATGAAATCCGTCTTGGATCCATCCGGAAATGTTCCGATGACAGACCAGATGTATTTGCCGTTGGGATAGGATTTCCATTGCTCGTAATTCAGGAAAAATGACGTGAACTGAGCACCGAGATCATATTCAAAGATATCGGTCACCATCTGACCGCTCTCCCCCAGCCTGGCAACACCCAGCATGTAGGATTCGACTCCTTCGAATGAATCCCACATAAAAATCGGAGGCGCGTCGTTTGAGAAAAAAACCCAGTATTTTTGGGGACTTCTTAAAACAACGACATCGGACGCGGCCAGACTGAAGAAAGAATCCTCGGATTTGCCGCTGATCGGATGTCCGTTATAACCGCTGATTTTCAAAACGAACCACTTGATCTGACCCAATGATGCCATGTGATCCCAATCAATCCGGGCCAGTTCATACGTCACCTCAACCAGATTCCCCGGTTTGCGGGTGTAATCGAGGGGTCCGAAATCAATCACTTCCATAGCGGGATAATTTACCAGGACAAGCACCATCCGGTAATACTCCATCGGATTATCTGAAGTCCAACTGAAAACAATCTTCCCCCGGGTCGCGTGGTAATTCAGCAACGCGCCATCTTCGGGCAAAACCGGTTCCGGTGGAAGAATCGGAATGCTTTCCGTTTGAAAATCCCAAGTCGATTCACTGGTGTTGCCTGCCCGATCCGCTGTCGATACCGTGACCGTCACCCATTCTCCATATTCAAATGGGGTCGGCGGCTGATAGATCAGCTTTGCCGTTTCCGTTGTACCGGTGAGCGTGAATTCGACCGCGGCCTGTTCGACCTCCATTTTAATTGAATTCAGGTCAATACCCGATAATCCATCATAGATCTTGCAGGAAATCTGGGCAGTCCGGACAACATTCATGCTTCCGTCGGGCGGGGATTCGCCGAAAATTGTCGGTGGATCTTCATCCGGTATTCCATCCGTTCTGAACGACCAGCGATAGGTGGGCATGATGTTTCCGGCATGGTCGACGGCATCAATCTCGACATTGATCCAGGCGTCAGGGGGCATCGGAGTGGGAAGGTTGGAGTGGACAAATACCCGCTCACCCTCAAGAATGTCCACAAATACGGGGATTTCATTTTCCTGAATTCGCACTTTGATGGTCGCAATGTTGATACCCGAAACCGGAATAGCCATCTGGGGACTGAGATCATTCAGGTAGACTTCGATGGGCCGTTGTGGATTGACCTGGATTTCGAAGTTGAACGGTGAGGTATATTCGACAGCCGGGGGTTGGTTGTCACCGAAAGCATGTCCCGGGGGATTGATGCAGCAGAAAAGAACGGGATAGATGAAGACAGCCGCCAGCCAGCATCCTCCAATTCCCCGTTTCAATCCCCTATTCCTCTAACTTCTCAAATTCATACAGGAAATAGTCGCTGTAATGACCGGTGGGCATCATCGCTATGACCGTCCAGGTCCAGGTGCCGTTTCCATAGGTTTCCCAATGACCCGGCAACACCTCCATCTCCTTGCAGAAAGCTGGAACATAATTGATGATGATCTCACTTGTGAATTGCCCGAATTCATCTTTTCGAATCAGGACAATATAATACTCCAGGGCATCACCGAGTGTTTCCCATGTGAAATAGGGGGGTGTCATTTGATTCAGGAGCGCTCCGTGTTCCGGAGTCAGGGGCATGGGCATATATCCGGATGCGTAACGGACAATTCTGGAAGGCGTGTAATCGTTCATCTGGTTCCCGTAGGTATCGATGGGAGCCACCTGCCAGCCAATTTCACCCACCGAACTCAATACCCCCCAGTCACTCCGGTTGAAAATCCTGAATTCAACCGAAATGACTCCAACCAGGTCAACATCGAACTGCCCTTCCTTAAAATCGATCGTTCCGGTGCTGTTGCCGGGAAGAGTCAATTTCAAGCGGTACCCTTCGGAGAAAAATCCCTGGGTCCAGCTGAACCGAACTTTATTGTATTCCCTGTCGTAATCCAGCCAGGCATGATCATCGGGCAGAACCGGAACCACACGATTGTCAAAACGCATTTCCGCCAGCATGAACTGCCAGGAATCAACCATCACATTCTGGTTGGGTGACAGATCCACAGCTCGGATTTCGATCGTTACCAGAGTTCCAGGTTCCATTTCATGCAAAATATAATAGAGATTGTACCCATTTTCGGAATAAAACGGTTCGATGATCGGCTCTACCTCAGGCGGCGCTCCGTTGACGGTCATGGTGATACTGCCTTCATCCACGCCGCTCAGATCATCACCGATTCCAACCTTAATGGTGATACACTGCGGGACACCGATGGCCCCCGGTTCGGGAACCGGGCTGACCAGATAGGGTGGACTCGTATCTTCAATCGCCGCCGCTGGCATTGATGCCAGGAACAGGCCGATGCAAACCCAAACGGACCAAGTCTTCATCAATTTCAATTTCGATTTTGTCTTCACAATTGAAATCTCCCCATATCGGATGCTGCAATATTTGTGCCCGTACAGCATTCCAAATACACTAAACGCGGAGATTTTTTGCCGTGGAGAATTTGTTTGACCATCACGCTATATTTTACCGATATCAGCGGAAAACTCAAGAGTATTTTCCAGCGGCTGAAAAAAATCTTCAGATTGACTCCCCTCGAACCGATCGCTCACATTCCCCTGCCTCGTCTTCACACCCCATTTCCCGGTACAATTCTGCAGCTTTCTGCAAAATCTGCGCTCCGGATTTCGCGTCACCCATCTGCAATTTCGTTTCTCCCAGATTCCGATAACAGACAGCTGCGCCCCGCAGATCATCCATTTTCAACCGGAGATCCAGGGCGGTCTGCAGGCGTTCCAGGGCCCTGGGGAAATCACCCTGAGCCCGGTAGGCCTCACCTGCGTTGAAGCTGCTGTAGGACATGCCGACGGAGTCGTCGAGTTCTTTTAACATACGGTAGCTTTTTTCAAAGTTTTTCAGAGCTTCGGGATATTCTTTTTTCATAAACTGGATATTCCCGAGGTTGTTGAGCATGTATGCATATCCCCGGTTGTCTTTCAATATGCGGATCACTGTCAGGGCGCGTTGAAAATATTCCCCCGCCATCACGAGTTTACCCGTGCGCTGGGAGATCGCACCCAGCGCATTCAGGCAATCGGCGATTCCCCTGTCGTCACCCAGCTTCTCCCGGATCGCCAGCGATTGATTGAAATATTTCGCAGATTCGTCGAACTGCTTCTGATAAAACAGCACCTGACCGATGAATCGAAGCGCTTTGCTTTCCTCCCTTTCAAACGACAGTTCCCTGGCCCTGTCCGCCATTTTGTGAAATTCCTCGAATGCCAGACCATATTCTCCCCGAGTGCTGTAAACCTGTCCCTTTTCACCGGCTGACCATATCCAGAGTTCGTCGAAAGACCGCGCCATCATATCGCGCGTGTTGTAATATGCCGTCATCATGTCTCCAGGGCTGTAATGGTCAAATCCGATCATCATGCCGGGCGGGCATGGAAGCGGTTGGATCCGGTGCTGTTTCGCCCGTTCGGAGATTTCCTGGATCAGATCGAAATACCGGATTGCATTCTGATGATCGAATCGGCGCTGAGCATTCAATCCGGCGGTCTTGAGAAATTCCACCGCCTGAAACGGAGTTTCACTCCGGCTGTAATGCTCCGCCAGAAATTCATCACGGTCCTCCGGATAATCAGATTTTTTTGCGGAGACTTCGGCGATGCGATGATGCAGATATGCCCGGTGAAAGGGTGATATCCCCTCATATATCGCGGTGCCCAGTTCGGGATTTGTGAAGTGAAAGAACATTTCCTTCTCGTCCATTTTTTCGACGATCCAGCCGGTTCGGATCAGGCGATCCAGCACTTCCAGAAGCAATTCCTCCCTGGCGGCGAAAATACCCGCCAGGAATGTAAACGGGCACCCTCTTTTGTAAGCCGCCAGCGTCCTGAGAACTTCCCGGTCCAGCCTCTCCACCAGCGGCAGCGACGGAATTATCGATTTGGGCGCTCTGAGAATATCCGGATCACTAATGGCCAGAAACTCCGAGTATTCCGGCAATAGAGGTGGTCCGATCTGCCAGGATCCTTCCCGGTAGCGCAGGGTTCCGTTTCGGATCCAGGCGTTCAAAATATCCCGTATGAGTCCGAACCGGCCGTCTGTCAGTGCGGACATCCGGGCCGCTGTTTTCCGGGGGATCTTGTCCACACCCAGGACCAGTTTCAGATACTGGGAACAATCCTGAGATCGGTGGGATTTAAGGTCAATCCGTTTGATTTTGCCTGAGGGCATCGGCGTGTCCGGTCGGCACGAAAACACGATCCTGCACCACCGGGTGGCATGCCCGGCCAGGATGTGCACAATCTCCCCCGCCAGTCCGCTGCATCGATCAACATTGTCGAAAAACAGCACCGCACGGTTTTGACTGCTGAAATATCCCGGAAAATCCGAGAATGACCCGATGAAGATCTCCCGGCGTTTCTGGGGGGAAATCCGGTCAATGCCTTCCGCAGCCTCCAGATAATCCCGGATGAATTTGTGCTCGGTTCCGGAATATTTTTTGCTGCCGGACAGACTTTCATGGAAAAACCGGTTCAGGCTGCCGGCAACCGGCACAAGATTGCTCTCGATGTTGAAATCCAGCCGGAATGTGCGGCATCCCTCCGGAACCTGCCGCTCAAGTTCCTCCAGGAACCGACTCCGTCCGGAACGGGGAGATCCGATAACGGCCAGAATCGCGGCTTCCCCGGAATCGAGCCATCCGGATGCTGTCTTCAGATCTCCATACGGATCCAGCCATTCCGTCTCCAGAAGACCCCATCCCGTTTCATCCATTTCCAGGTTTTTCCGAGCGGGAGCCGGTTGAATCCGGTGAAGATCACCGAGCGCTTGACCGGCGGTCTGGAACCGGCTCAGGGTATCGACTGCCAGAAGACGCGCAAAGAAGTGATCCCAGGTCTCCGGTATTTCGGGATGCAAGCGGCTGGGTGGGGTGACCTCCCCCGATAACTGCCGCTCGATCATTGTCTTCCAGTCGCCCTGCGATCCAAACGGATGCAATCCGCAAAGAGATTCGTACAGACAGATGCCCAGCGCATACAGATCGCTTCTGGGATCGATGCGGGTTCCCCGGATCTGTTCGGGTGAAAGATAGCCTGCGGTTCCCCCACCCTCACGGTCCGATCCGGAACCCGGATTCCATACAAGTCCGAAATCGAGCAGTTTGACCGTCCGATTTTCAGTTATGACGATGTTAGCCGGTTTCAAGTCCCGGTGTATCATCTTCCGGCCATGCAGATAACTCAATGCGTTCAGAGCCTGCCGGCTGATCTCCACCAGCTCCTTCATTCGATCATCTGGCAGCACTTCCATCGGACGCAGACCCTGCCGGAGGTGTTCCAGTAGATTCAGGCCTTTCAGGTATTCCATCAGATAATACGGCACTCCCTGAAACTCCCCTGTTCCATACACCGATACGATGTTCGGATGCTGGCACCGTATGATTGCAGTGAATTCCCGCTTGAAACGGATGACCTCCCCGGAACCGGCCCCCCCCCGAAGAAGCTTTAAGGCTGCAAATCGCTGGCGGCCCGGCAGACGCACCAGGAAAACCTCCCCGGATGCACCCTCACCCAGTTTTTTTTCTACGGCGTATCCATCGATGTGTGTACTCATGAATCAGCCATATTCCATCACCGGCATGAAGAAAACAAATCCACTGGACAACCCCGGCAGGTTAAGTTTAGCATAAAACGCATGAATGTCGACGTTTCGGTCATAATCGTCAGCTTCAACACTGCCGGACTACTCAGAAACTGCTTGAATGCCCTCCGGATTCACAGCAGTAACCTGGCAATCCAAACCATCGTCGTCGACAACAACTCCCGCGACGGAACTCCCGATATGGTCCGCCGGGAATTTCCATCCGCAGTCCTGATCCCCAACCCGGAGAACCGGGGGTTTGCGAGGGCAAACAATCAGGGTCTGGAGAAGGCATCCGGTGAATTTGTTTTCTTGCTGAATCCGGATACGGAAATATGCCCTGGCACGATTCAACGCCTCCGGAAAACACTTGCCGGTGATTCCGGCATCGGAGCGGTCGGGCCCAGAACCTATCTGGACCAAACCTTCACCTTTGAGGTCTGCTCCCTGAAACTTCTGACACCCGGTCGAAGCCTGCTCCTGTTTTCCCGTCTGCCTTTCCCCGGGCGAAACCGGATCCTGCAATCAGTCTGGCAGATCGACGGCCGGCACTGGGAAGCTCGGAATCCCACCCCCGTTGAAGGGATCGGCGGTGCCGCGATCATGATGTCCCGGGACCTGCTCAGATCGATGGGAGGTCTGGATGAACGCTTCTTCATGGGCTACGAAGATACCGATCTGGCCGCCCGGCTGAAATCGCTTGGATACTCGGTGTACCTGGACCCCGGATGCAAGATCATTCACCTGTTCGGCCAGTCCAAACAACTGCCCGGCTCCCCACGTAAGGCAACCTACTCCTGGCACCAGGCTCCGTCACGCTATCTGAAAAAACACCACGGATACTTGAGCTGCGTGACCTTGGCCTGTGCCAAATGTCTGGAATCACCCTTCCGATCACCCGGCAGTGAATTCTCATCGGTTTCATATCACCCGGGAAATCCGCCAAGCGATATCACCATGACCTGGCCCGCAGCCGGGGAAGAAGATTATCTGTTTGAATGGAGCAATCAGCCGGTGTTCTATGACAAGTTCGCCGCCAGGGTCCATCGAAATTCCATCATTATTCCGGGATCATTGATGGCCAGACTGGACGGCGACCGCTGGTTCTGGCGGGTTTTCCGCTGGCCCATGACCCGGCATCCCGAACCTTTGACTCAGGGTATTATAGTGGTTAAATAAATATTGTTGACAAGAATCGGCTAAAATATTATAATTCGGGGAGCAGTATATCCGGCGGAGATCTGTGGAACCTTTGCCGCTTTCGAATCGTAATTATTCCGTAAGGTTTGGAGGGAACAATGAAAGTAACAAAACACAAACCCAAATCAACCGACCCGCCCGAACAGCTTCTTCCCACTGAAACCGTTCCCGGTGATTCAGTATCCCGGACTGAGACCGAGCCGGATCCCTTGAAGGAAGCCCGGCAGCAGGCATCGGAATACCTGGATGCCCTTCAACGCCTGAAAGCAGAATTCGACAACTACCGGAAACGGATGGATAAGGACCGCCAGCGGCTGGCGGAGATCTACCAGGCGTCTGTGCTAAGTGATCTGCTTCCCACCCTGGATGCCTTTGATGAAGCTTTCAAAGCCAAATCGGACATCCCCGGGAAAGCGGATATCCTCGATGATTCTTTCCGGTCCGGCATCCGGTTGGTATACGACGGCCTGGTGGATGTTCTGCAAAAACTCGGCCTTGAAAAACTGAACCCGGCCGGGCACCCATTCGATCCTGAAATCGCTGAAGCCATGGCAGTCGTTCCATCGGTTGAACTTCCCCCGGATCACGTCATCCAGGTGATCACCACCGGGTACAGATTCAAGAATCGTGTGCTTCGTCCGGCCAAGGTGATCGTATCCTCGCAACAACCACCGTCCCCCGAAACAGAACCGCGTGCACCCGGATCCGGCGGGATGGAAACGGGAGATTGACATTATGATATTTGATCCCATGTACTTCATTTTTCTGATTCCCGGCCTTCTACTGGCAGTCTGGGCGTCATTTAAAGTCAAGACGGCGTACAACCGTTTTTCCAGAATCGGATCGACATCCGGTCTGTCGGGCGCTCAGGTGGCCCGTCTGATACTGGATCGCAACGGACTTTCGAACGTGGAAATCGAGATGACGGGCGGCCACCTTTCCGATCACTATGATCCCCGCAAACGCGTCCTGCGCTTGTCCGAGCAGGTTTACCGCTCCGCTTCAATCGCCGCCCTTGGAATCGCCGCACATGAAACGGGGCATGCCCTGCAGCACAAGACCGGATACGCACCGCTTCAGCTTCGCAATCTGATGGTCCCGGTGGCCAGTTTCGGGTCTAATTTTGCGTGGATTCTAATCATGATCGGCCTGTTTCTGGCGTATGCCGGATCAGCGCTGGGTCTGGGTATCGCCAAGCTGGGGATCCTGCTGTTCGCCGTCGCCGTTCTGTTTTCCATAATCACACTGCCGGTTGAATTCAACGCATCGTCCAGAGCCAAAGCCGTTTTGGCAGAAACCGGCATCATTTCCGTAAATGAACGCCAGGGCGTCTCAGCTGTTCTGAACGCAGCCGCCATGACTTACGTCGCGGCTGCCGTAACCGCAATATTGCAGCTCCTCTACTGGGTATTCAGAATGGGACTGCTCGGAGGTGACGACTGAGCGGATCGCCCGGCGTGTCCGGATTGAACGCGGATTCTGAGCGGTCCCGGCTGAATTTCCTGGATGCATTGACTGGTTTCGCCATCCTGCGGGTCGTGTTCATCCATGCTGTTTCCGACTATTCCGCCGTGGTCTGGAACATGCCGCCATACTTCCACAATTTTCCGGTCTGGGCCCAGATCATGGACATCTGCCTGCGTTTCAACGTCCCGGTTTTCGTCCTGTTGGCAGGATATAAATACCAGCTGTCGATCGAACGCCACCCCGACCGCTCCTACCCTGCATACTGTTTATCCAGAATCCTGCGCCTGGCTGTTCCTTTCCTGATATGGACATGGATTTATTACCTGGGCAAAGGTCTGCTGTTTCCGGAAGTCTTGCAGCAGGATCCGCTTTACCGTCATTTCCCCGTCCCTGATTTCGGCCGGATCGCCACCATGCTCAGTGGTGCCCGGCATCCCGGTTTCCAGTTGTGGTTCATTCCCATGCTGATTACGGTCAATATCGCCTACCCGCCGATTCGCCGGCTGCTTCGGCATCCCTGGACGCTGCTCGTGCTGACTGCAGGTGTTTTCGGCATCTCCATCCGTTTGAATCTGAAAATGCCCTTTTCCTATATCGAATATCTCCTGCTCTACCATCTGGGCTCCATGTTTTCCGAATCGACACACATCCGGAACCGGACACTTCAGACCGGCTGGATCCGGGTGTCTGCCATCGTTGCGCTTCCGCTCCTGATCTTCATCAAATTCATCCGCCCTGCCGACAGCCTGGCCGATAAAGGCCTGATGCTGAGTGTTCCGGTGGTATTGTTCACCCTGTTCAACCTTTTGAACAACCGGCCGCTCCTGAATATCTTCAAATGGATCGGCCGCCGGACCTGGCAAATTTATATTCTTCACGAACCGCTGCTGCTGTTTCCCATAATGAAATGGACCGCCCTGTCGGCTGGAATCCGGAGTGCATGGGCGATCCCCCTGTCCGGAACGGCGGCAATCCTGATCTGCCTGTTCCTGCTGGAAATTTTCAGAAAAATGAACATCCATCGAGTGCTGTTTTAGGGTCGGTCAAGGTTTCACAAAGTAGATCCGACCCTGATGCCGGTATTCGAGATAGCCATGTTCCAGAAGCAGTTCGTTGACCTCGGACATCACATTCCGGTTCTCCGGAGTGAGATCCAGGATCGCCGTCAAATATCCCGCATCGATCAGGTCCGGCGGTTCGGTTGAAAAATCGTCGAACCAGCCGCTGAACCAGCGGGTCCGGACCCGCTGTGATGAACGGGCGAAGAAGAACTGCCAGGGATGGTAAATTCCGGCTGCATCCCGGACGAACACCGGGTGAAGCGGTGCGACGGCGACCACGGATTGACCTCGATGCACCCTGGAACAAATAAAACGGAATTGCCCGATCCGCCAGGCCGATTCGTGGACGGAAGCGCAATCGGAGATGAATGCGATCAGGGGGGGGGCTGTGAGTCCGAATACCAGCACCAGTTGGATCCATAACCGGTGCGCTGGCCGGACCGACTCGAGGATGACCGACCACAGCCGCGGACCCTGCATGGCAACAAATACAATCCAGAGAGCCAGGTTGTATTGCCATCCGAACGGGGCGATGAAGAAGGCTGCGAAAGCCAGGAGTGAATAAATGGCAATCAGCTTGTCAAAAAGTGAACGGACCGGAAAGGACCCGGATTTAACGTTCCGGAGATTACCCAATATCCAGACCAGCATGACCATGCCGTTCCAGGAGAGTGCCGGCAGCTTGGAATACTCGACCGAACCCAGTATCGGTTGCCGATTCAAAGCCAGCACATCCCCCACAAATGTGCTCCCCAAATTGTTCATCACCAGATAGATTGCCAGTGCCAGAGGCATCAGAGATACACCTGCCAGAAATAAAGCCGGAGACTGAAGTTCCCTTCGTTTCGACGCCCGCATCATCAACACGATCGGCACACCGATCCACAAAATGGCCGTCTTGGGAGTAAAACACGCGGATGCCCCCAGAAAAATACCCGAAGCAATCAATGCGCTCCGTTTCCCGCTGTCTGTCCATTTTTTGATGCAGACGATATGAAGCGCTACCATGAAAATCATGAATGGATCCGGACGGAGGTGATACAGAACCCAGTACACCGGAAGGGAAATACACAGAAACCAGAAATCCAGCCGGTGGATTTTGTCGAGCATCCCGGCGAGAATGATCGCAGATGCGGTCAGCACGGTCAAAACCAGAAGTCTGGAGCAGAACACGGCGGCGATTCCCATCGGTGCGAACATCATGAGACCGCTCAGCAGAAGATGCAGAGCAGGCGGATGATTCTGAAAGAAATCGATATGAGGTTTCTGACCGAGATGCGTCAGGTACGCACAGTGCAGATGTTCGATCTCATCTTCCCAGAGCGGGCGGACTGCGAATCCGATTCCGAACACCAGGATTGCAGCCCAGCACATCAGGATCTTTATTCGCCGGATATCCGGAGTTTTCGCCAGCATCGGATCCTCTCCCGAACGCAAAACGGATTCGATTGTTCAGATCCAGATTATAATTTGATTTTTGCCCGCTTTGCCACTACATTTCAGAATCTTGATCCCGCCCGGTCCCCACACCGGGCGTCACACTGACAAATTGTTCAAGGAATGGAAAATGAAGAGACTGGCCGGATGGATTCTGATTGTCTTGATGCTGTTTCCGATTGCCGCATTTTCGGATGATTCCGAAATATGGGATGCCATCAAATCCTCCAAAAAAGAATTCAAGGACGATCTTGCCGTTATTGCGTTCGACCGGATATGTTCCGAATACCAAGATGACGGGTCGGCAGTTACCCGGGAGGAAATTCTGATTCATTTCCGGAAGGAATCCGCAGCAGGCGAGTACCGGACGATCAATTATGATTACAACCCGCGCACATCTCTCATCCGGTTCTTGGAAGTCAGGATCTACCGGTCGGACGGAAAAACCGTCGATCCGGTGCCTCTGGATACCGTCTTCATCGACAAGGCGCCGGCAGACCTGATCTTCTGGAATTTCGACGTGACCGTGTGCCCGGTTCCCTATCTGCGGGAAAACGACGCTCTTTATTACAAGATCGAACGCAGAGGATTGAATCTGGCTTATTTGAATAAGGAGGAGGAAGCGGCCTGGGACCGGAATTTCATCCCGCCCCAGCCAGGGTATTTCATGGATACGGTTTATTTCCAGAGCGAGCTTCCCATCATCGAAAAATCCTACCGCATCTCCGGCCCCCGATCCAAACCGCTTCAATTCGCTATGGCCAACGGCACCATGGATGTCAGCCTGAAACTGGATGGCGACAAACTCGTATATTTCTTCCAGGTTAAAAATCAGGAAGGTTATCATCGGGAACCGTTCGATGTGGGATTCAACGATCAGGCTTTGAAGCTGGCCATGGCCAGTCATCCCAGCTGGGAGATTAAATCTCAGTGGTCCTATCATCACAACGAACCCCAGTTCGTCATCAGCGAAGAGATGCAGCGGAAAGTGGATGAAATCACGGCTCCGGCCGAAGATGACGACGATAAGATGTTCCGCCTGCTGCACTGGGTTGCCGAGGAAATCCGGTATCTGGGACTGGATATGGGCGAAGGCGAGGGGCACAAGGTTCATCGGACGGACGAGATATTCAAGGACCGGGTGGGTGTCTGCAAGGACAAGGCCGCGGTTCTGGTCAGCATGCTCCGGGCCGCCGGATTCGACGCATATTTCGTTATGACCCTGGCCATGGAACAGACTCTGGATATTCCCGCGGATGACCGGTTCAACCACGGCGTTGTAGCGGTGCGCAAACCGGACGAAAAATGGGTGTTCCTGGACCCCACCTGGGCGCCTCAGAACCGGCCGCTGTTCAATTATCTGGAACAGGAACAACCGGTTCTTATTGCCGCTCCGGAAGGGTGTGTATTGATGCATGTTCCCTATTCACCGCCGGAGCAGAGTCCATTTGTCGTCGACGCCAAGTCATCGTTGAATCTGGATGGTTCGGCATCCGTCTTCATGCGGATTCAGTGCGATGGATACCCCGACGGCCGTCTACGCTCATCACTCGATTATTTTTCCCGCGATATGCGGTCCCGGATATTCTGGGACATTATCGAAGACCTGAGTCCCAGAGCTGTCCTGACAGATTATTCGTTTACGGCTCCCCAGGATTTCCACACCCCCATGCAGATCGAAATCGCAGCGGACATCCCCGATGCCGCCCTGAAAATCGGGGACGATCTCCTGTTCACACCCCTGCTTACCCGCCATATTTTCAGCGAACGCTATCAGAGTGATTACCTGCATCTTCCAACGGGAATCAAGGAGAGAAAACATGCGGTGGAACTGGCCTGCACCCGTCTGATAAAATTCCACGAAAAACTTCAAATCCCCGATGGATACCATATCGAAACGCTGCCGGATCCCGTTAAAATGGAGGGACCCACTCTGGATCTCGATTTCAATGCCTCCGCCGATTCCAGAACCGGTTATTCCTTCGATCAGACCATCCGGATCAAGCGCCGGGTCACACCACCGGAGGATTACCCGATCCTGGCTGAAAGCATTAAAAAACTGGGAGAAATCCGGGATGTCCGGATAACCGCCCGGAAGACCGGTAATCGAACGAAAAACCCCCGATCACAAGCTCCCCGGGTCCGGGATCTGGGCGGGGCCCGTTCCCTTCCGTCTTACGGCGCAGAGGTTGAATCCGAAGCGTTTTCACTGACGCTTGAACCGGATGGGAAAATCATCGAGTCATTTTATACCGAAGCCAGGGTTTACAATGAAAACGGTCGGGACAATTTCGCCGATCACCGGTTTATTGTAAACGATGAAACCCAGAATCTGGAAGTTCTGGAATGTACCACGACGACTCCCGGCGGAACCGTTCACACCGCTCCCGGGACCGCTGTCAACATGACCATCGACGACGAAGCGCTTCATGCACCGGATTACCGGAATATCCGCAACGGATCGGTATCGCTGGTGGGAATCGAAACCGGATCCGTTCTGAAAACACGCGTCCGCCGGACCACAAAACCCGGCATCGAAAATCCAGTTGAACGTCGGGTGACGGTTGGGCGGAGTGTCCCGGTTGCCCGCCAAACGATCACCGTGGAACTGCCCGAATCCCATACCCTGTCCTACCGGTTATGCGGACTGGATACCACTCCCCATGTCATGACCGAATCGGGTGTGACACGATATGTCTGGACCTTCACAGATCTCCAACCGGTTGTGCCGGAATATGACACTGGATCCTACATCCGGAATCTCCCGGTGCTGATTTTCTCAACCGCTGCCGCTGGAAACTGGGAAAACAGGATCGATCCCCTCCGGACGGATTTCTTTTCATTCGAGCCCGTTCCCGAATCCATCCGGAACCGGTGCGACATGATTCTGAAAGATGTTCACGGTCCGGCATTCCGGATTTCGGCATTGCGGGATTTCGTAGCGAACAATATCATCGGAGTTGATATCGAACCGAGACGGTTCCATTTCCGGACCCGCCCGGTCGAACGGATCCTGGAATCGGGATACGGCTATCCGATGGATCGCATGAAACTGCTGGCGGCATTGGTGCAAGCCGCCAGTGGAAGTTTCGAGTTATGTTTTTCCGGGCCGGAGCAATCAGGATCCGGGGACATCCCCTGCCTGACCGCCCTTACCGACCTGTTCGCCCGGATACGGATCGGGACTGAAACCGCCTATGTTTCCCTGGATGAATCCGTCTTTTCGATCCGGGACAAATGGGATCACCTTGTCCTGGCAGTCGGGCCGGAAGGTTTTTCCTGGATCGATATGTCTCCGTGGAGAACCGCATCCAATACCAGCCGGATGGATCTGAACCTGACCGTTACCGACGACCTGGAAGTTTCCGGATCGATCGAAGTGCGGTACGCGGGGTGCTTGAATCCATACGATTCGATCCGGATAAATACGGATAAATGGATCGACGGCCTTCTGGAAGAATTGCTGGAAAAACCGGAGATAATCCGGACCAGCATTCTGTCCCTGGCCGAACCGCCAGACGGCACCACCCATGCCATCTGCGAATTCACCGGCAAACTGGTTCATGATGAAATCGAGGAAAATCTGATCCGGATCAACTGGATAAACTGCCCCGGGGGAATCCAGGATTTCGACCTGCATCTTCCCATGACCGAAAAACGATTCAATCCGGTCCGCATAGATTATCCCTGCAGCGAATCCGTTCGAATATCCATCACCTGTCCGGAAAAATGGAAACCGGTTGTCATGCCTGCGACAACCGGCATCCGGACAAATACCGTTCACTTCACCCGATCGGTGAAACAACTGGAACAGACAATCACCCTGAACAAGGAATTGACATTCAGCGCCAACACAATATCTTCCGGGGAATACATGCAACTGGTCCGGGCCTGGCAAGCCCATACACTGGATTCCGAGAACAGCACCATTTTCAAAATCCCGACGTCGGATGAATAACCTGCTCTGGCGTTCCAAGACGGCCTGATTCAACGTACAAGGCAGCGGCAGATCGCATACCGGTCTGTTACCACCAATCGAACCATTGCATGCGATGTCTGCCGCTGCAGACTCGGTGTTTATTTTTCCGGATTGCCGTTCGTCGACAGGAACTCGATGTCCCGGATCTGAATCTCCACATTTCCCCGCTTTTCACCCTCCTTGGTCTCCCAGGTATGATGCCGCAGCTGACCGCTGATTCCGACTCTCGCACCCTTATGTGTGAACTCGGAGCACAATTCCGCCAGGGGACCAAAAGCACAGCAGGTAAACCAATGGGTGATCGACTTGCGCTCCCCGTCGATCTTGCGGTATTCGTTGAACGCCAGGGGGAACGAAACCACGCTGGTGCCCGTTTCACTCGATTTCAGCTCGGGATCCGCTCCCAGTCTTCCAATGATTGTGACATTGTTGATCATCATATGTCTCCTTTCATCATCACTTCTGGCCCGATTGTCATTTTGCGGGACGGATTCGATAACCTCCCTCATAGGGGGTGACCGTTACGTAAGGCCGCATTCGAGCCAGTTTTTTGCGACCGATCCCGCGCACTTTCAGTAAATCCGTTACCGATCTGAAACCGCAGCGCCGCTCCCGTTCGTGAACAATCCGGACGGCATAGGCCGGACCGATCCCGGGAATGCTCTGCAGTTCCTGAACAGAGGCATGGTTCAAATCAATCCTGGGCTTCCCGCCGGCGGCGATCATCGTGAGCACAGCCGCTGCAAGAATGGCCTTCATCATCAGTGAACATGATGAAATCCCAATCCTGAATTTCTGCATACCCGAAACCTCCCGTCGTATGATTCCGGCTTATGACAGGGCAAAGGGCATGCCATGAAAGAGGTAATTGGGTTATTTCATTGTTTTCATTGAATAATCTTTGCTTGGACAATCGGGTTGTCCTGCCGGGAGATTCATGCTGCCGTCAACCGGAGTTGCCGGATCATCGATCGTCGAACTTAAGGGAAATAATTTAATGATAGTATGTTGAACGATAAATCGGAGCTTCGAAATACCGGTTGACTCGTCGCACCGCTCCAGCGGCACGGATTATTACAAATACATTCGAATACGCAGCCATACCTGCCCATTCCCCCGCATGGGTGTAGCTGTAAACATCTGTTGACGCCTCGGACGGGAATGAACCCAAGACATCACCTTGGAAAACCTTCGCATTACAAAGCGGAAAATCAGTATTCCGCTTGTTTGATCTGCAATGATTCGTCGATTTGAAATCTCCGGCAGATTACACATACCGTTTTTAAAATCGATCTACGCATTGGCACAGGATGTGCAGTTCCTGCGGAGCGAAATCGCCGGACGAATTCAAATTTCCATCTGATCCAACCTCAACCCGGAATGGTTTCATTCGGGGATATTTGAATGGATGGCCCGCAGCGGGTTTTCCATGTGGAAGGAGTGTGTCATGAATGGGTTGAATTTTCGCTGCTGCCGCTGGACGGTGTTTATAATTATCGGATGTGCAATCCACACAGGTTGTCTGGCTGTCGACTGGAGCATTCCGGTATTGTTTGAACAACCGGATCCGCCGGATTTTCCGAGATCCATGCTGAAATCCAAATCCAAAGGAACCGTGGTGATCCGTGCTGCTATTGACTCTTCCGGCAGGGTAATCAACGCCGCCTTGATTCAGTCCAATGGTTTCGATGCACTGAACGCATTCATTGCCGAATGGGTGCTCAACTGGAAATATCTGCCCAGGTTGGAATCGGATCGACCGGTACCGGGATTCACCGTCATCACGGTCCGGTTCGATCTTGAAACCAGGCAGTTTCAGGTTCCGGAACCAATCGACGAAGCGTTTGTCATTCCGGACGGGCTCCTGAACATCCTCATGGATGAAGGCATTCCCAAACAGAACCGGCATGTTTTCGGGGATGTGCCCGGTGAATCGTCCAAATCAGAAATGCATCGGTTGCATGTATGAAGGTTTTGCCCTCCGGACCGCCTGTTCAGGTCGATTGCGTTGAGCTACAGGCTGAAGTTATAATGGCGCTCCATGGATGTAGCGGTTGTTTTCGCAAACTGGTGGAATATTCCGGTTCTGTTCGGAATCGGTTTGTTTGCCGGTGTTTGCAACGTTCTGGCAGGTGGCGGCTCGCTGGTCACCATACCCGTCTTGATTTTCATGGGACTGGATGCCGGAACCGCCAACGGAACCAACCGGGTGGCCATCGCCATCCAGAACATATTTGCCGTTGCAGGATTCCGTCACAAAGGGTTCGGCAACTGGAAATTCACGTTTCTCCTGGTTTTCCCTGCCCTGCCCGGAACCATAATGGGCGCTGTTGTTGCCAGCACGATCACAGATGCCCTGTTCAGGAAAATTCTGTCACTGGTCATGATTCTCGTTCTGGTTCTGATTCTGGTAAAAAGCTCACAACACGAACGCATGGAAACGATTACTGAGACTGATCTGACCTGGACCCAGAAACTCTGTGCCATGATCCTGTTTCTGGGAATCGGATTTTATTCCGGATTTATCCAGGCGGGTGTCGGATTCCTGGTCATGGCAGCACTCACTCTGACAACCGGATTGGACCTGATCCGGATCAATTCGCACAAGGTTGCGGTAATCGGAATCTGCACCTGGATCGCGGTTCTGGTATTCATACTATACGGCAAAATAATATGGTCCGCGGCATTGATTCTGTCAGCCGGCAACGCCGCCGGAGGCTGGATGGGCAGTATGGCCAGCGTGGCCGGAGGCGAGACCTGGATCAAGCGGATTCTGGTTGTGGCCGTCACGGCCATGGCATTCAAA
Organism: candidate division CSSED10-310 bacterium; assembly: GCA_016927905.1. Classification (GTDB taxonomy): domain Bacteria; phylum CSSED10-310; class CSSED10-310; order CSSED10-310; family JAFGJC01; genus JAFGLW01. The sequence goes on from JAFGLW010000016.1 coordinate 148,650, forward strand.
CTGAGCGGGCTGCCGGAGTTCGTTTTCGAATTGATCAGATAAAACGGCCGGATCTATACCGCCTTTTTCAGCCGGTAACGAACTCCAGCCCCTCACCGGTCCGGATTTCGCCGATCACCCAGATTTCCCGGTCGGTTTCATTCATGAGCCGCTGCAGCAGGTTCAACCGATCGGAAGCAACACAGATCAGCAATCCGCCCGAAGTTTCCGGAGTAAACAGCATCATCCTGAATTCCTCGGGCAAGTTTTCAGCAAACCTGACCCGGCACTCAAAGGCACTCCGATTGTGATTCGCCCCCGCTGGAAAAAGCCACATTCCGGCATAGTCCAGGGTGCCCGGAAGCAACGGCAGATTATCCGTTCGGATACGCAACCGGACCCGGCTGTGCGTGGCGATCTCCAAAGCGTGACCGATCAATCCAAACCCGGTGACATCCGTTGCACTGACGCAACCGGCATCGCGCATGCACCGGGCCGCCGACCGGTTTAGAGTAATCATGGATTCAACGGCGGATACCACATGTTCCGGCTCGGCAGCCTCTCCTTTCAATGCGGTAGTTATCAGCCCGGAACCGAGCGGTTTGGTCAGAACTAGCAAATCACCGGGACGCCCTCCTGATTTGTCCACCAGCCTGTCCGGGTGAGCCATCCCCATCACAGCCAGACCGTACTTGGGTTCGTCGTCATCGATTGTGTGCCCTCCAACAATTGCACCCCCTGCTTCCCGAACCTTCAAAGCGCCCCCCCGCAGGATCTCCCGGATGACCGCATCATCCATGTCTTTCGGGAAACAGGCGATGTTCAGCGCCATGACCACTTCTCCACCCATCGCATACACGTCGCTCATGGCATTCGCGGCGGCGATTGATCCATAGTCGAACGGATCGTCGACTATGGGAGTGAAAAAATCGGTCGTGAATATGATCGCGGTGTCGTCCGATAATCGATACACCGCTGCATCATCCGATTCGGACAGACCGGACCGGATTGCAGGGAAATCAGCCGGCAGAAAAAGCTCTCTCAAATGGCCCGTCACGCGAGCCAGGGCTTCAAAGCCTCTCTTGCCAGCTCACCCCGCGGCCTTGCTCATTTCCGTCAGTCTCCGGGGTATCTCCGGCGACGGATTGAAACCGCAGCTTCCCAATCGAATGTCCTCCCGGAAAGGATCAGATCCGCACCACCCGGCCTCCCGACACCAGCCGGGAAGCGATTTCAAACATGTTCGACACGGATCCCACCTTCACTTGTTCTTTCAAACCATAATACTCCAGGCATGTACCGCATACCAACATATCAAGTCCCCCGGCCGCCAAAGACGCCAGATCCTCCAGAACCGGCGATCCAGCCACGGCCAGTTTGACTCCCGAATTATAAAAGATGATTGCAGCCGGTCGCGATTCCATGTTTCTCAGGGTATTGACGAATGCCTTCATGAGAATCTTCCCCAACGGCGCTGCACCGCTGCCCATCTCGTCCGAGGAAAAAACCACAACACAGTCCCGCTCCGGCAAAACGGGAATTGTTACCTTAGCGTCAATCCGGGGTTTCACGGATTCCGCACCGACCGGAACCGACCGGACAAGAAATACGGCGTAATCCCCGTCACCCGACATGACGGAGGTCTTCCACCCGTTGCGCAAGGCCATCCTCGACACGTTTTCAGCCTGATTGAGATCGGAAACCAGAACCTTCAGCCGGTTCGTATCTTCCATGGCTTTTCGGGTCCGTAAAACCGGTTGGGGACAGGGCAGTCCCCGGACATCCAGTTCCTGCTCGTTCATGTCGACCTCATTTCAATTTGCGCATTCGGCACCACTTGCGTTATTATAAGATTCTCTTATGATAAGAGAGCAAGTATTTCGGTTAAGATATAAATGCATGATTGGCAAAAGTCAATAGGGGGAACGGGGAATACATGAAACTTCCGAATGAATCGATTCAATGGACCCTGAATCATATAAGAATGTTCTGCGTTCTGTCTCAAACCGGGAGCCTGTCGGAAACCGCCGGCAGGATGGGTTTGACCCAGCCTGCCGTCACGCAGAAGCTGAAACAGATGGAGACTGCCATTGGAATTCGGCTGTGGAAACGCCGGGGGCGGAAGTCCGGTCAATTAACGGAAGCCGGTCTCATTTTTTCCCGTTACGCCGAGGAAATACTGGACATGACCGGAAGGCTTCTGCGCGACCTGAAGATTGAAACGGAACCTTACGAGATTCCGGCGGCTGCGTCCACCATACCGGGGGAACGCCTTCTCCCGGAGATTCTCGCCGAAATCTCCCGGCGGCTGCCAGGGGTCAGGGTTCGGATGCGGATCACCGATTCGGAACGGGTAGTCAGGCTGGTGGCGGATGCGGAGGTTCTGATCGGCTTTTGCGGACTCAAACCTTCCCGCCCGGATCTGACTGCGATCGAGTTTGCCCGGGATGACATTGTGTTCGTGGTTGGGAGCGGTCATCCACTGGCCACGCGGGCCGGCCCGATATCGTTTCGGGAACTTTCGGGTCATTCGATCGTACTGCGTGAGCCTGGATCGGGAACCCGCATGGCGCTTGAAACTAAGATGGAGCGGGCCGCGATGGAATTGCCCCGGGATTGTCCCATGCTGGAACTGGGAAGTTCACAATCGGTCTTCGAAGCCATCGATCGGAATCTGGGTGTTGGTTTCATTTCCGGGGAGGCTGCCGGCGGGTTGAAGCAGATTCACATTCGCGGGCTGACCCCGATCACCCGCCGGTTTTACATCATATTCCGCACCGCATTGAAAATGAATCCGGACATTCTGCGGGTAATGGAGCTGATCCGGTCGCATTTCAAGACGGTTCGATCGAATACGGCGGAAAGAACTTAATTGCATTTCCCATCACATTGCATATTTACACGCAGATCGGAATCCCGGTTTCATCCTCGCAGGTGGTTGTGGGAGTCATCGTCGCAATCGGACTGGTGAAAGGAATCCGGGCGTATAACCGGACCCAGTCGATGCATATATTCATCGGATGGACGACGGCGCCGTTGATTGCCGCACTTCTGGTATTCGCCGGTGTCAGCATGCCGCACTATTTTTTCGCCGGGTGAATTTCAGCAGTGCCGAAGCTCCCAGGAACAATCCCTTTAACTCGAACCACGACCGCATACCGGTCAGGTAATTCCAGATATATCCGGGACGAATGTAATATTCCCGGAAAGCCCGGCGACGCAGCTCGGACACCTGTTCATGGGTCATGGTCTCCGGCGCATAAACGATCTCCTCTTTCAACAGCCCGATATTATTGATGTCCTTGGAGAAATTTTTCTGGCGGCAGGCCATATCCCAAAGGTCTGTTCCCGGAAAGGGTGATATCGGGAAGAATTCCGTGATATACGAGTTCAGGCGTTTGGCGAACCGGATGGTTTCCAGACCTTCCTCGAACGTTTCACCCGGAATACCGAAGATATAGGTTGTAAAAGTTTTAATTCCGGATTCGTGTGTCATTCGCACCGCCGATTCGATCTGCTCCAGGGTGAGGTTCTTGCGGAGTGTATCCAGGTTCTTCTGCACTCCCGATTCGACCCCGAAATTGATGCACCAGCAGCCGGCCCGTTTCATCCATCTCAGCATTTCCCGGTCGACGGCATCGGCACGGGCTGAAATCCACCAGGTCACACGGATGTTTCGCCGCATGAGTTCTTCGCAGATGCCGATCACCCTGTCGCGGTCGTAGGTGAAGGATTCATCCCAGAACTTGATGTCTCTCGCTCCATACCGGTTCACGTAATGCTGGATTTCATCCACGACGTTCCCGGGTGATCGGAACCGCAGTACATGGCGGCCCATCAACCGGTAGCAGTACAAGCAGTTGTTTTTGCAGCCACGGCTGGAAATGACCTGAAACGACGGGCGGCGACGAATCTGCCCGTAGGAGGGACAGTACCGATCCAATTCCGCCAGATCCATTGCCGGAAACGGAAGATCATCCAGATTTTCGATGAAAGGGTGAGGTGGATTGCAGGTGATTTCACCGTTTACCCGGATCGTCGTTCCCGGCAAATCATCCAGGGATTCTCCCTGCCGGAGCCGGTTCGCCAGGTCACGCATGGTGTATTCCGCTTCCGAGTGTACCACGGCATCCAGCTCCGGGGATTCCCGAAGGCATTGTTCAGCCAGTGCGGAGGGTCCGTGTCCGCCTGCAACCAGAAAGATACCCGGCAACTGCTTCTTGATCTCACGGTAGAGGCTTTTTGTCCGCTCCCAGAACATGGCGATTACGAAAGCGCCCAGCAAATCCGGCCGCTCCCGCCTGACCAGCTCAACCATCTCGGCTGGCGTGGTGAATGCTCCGTCCTTGAAAACGACCTGATGACCGTTTTCGCGCAGCACGGACGCGATGTACAGAGTGCCGATAGGCGGCCACATGCCGGCGATCCCCTGAGTATCATGCGCCCGGATATCCCGGATTGTCCAGGGCGGAACGATCAGCATCACCTTCATCTGGAGTGTCCCCGAAGTTCGCAAACGGCCGGTCGGGCCGGCTGAAATGAGTTTAATTCAGCCGGTTCGACGGGTCAAATAGCCTGTCCGAGGTTTTTTTATGGGCATTCACCGGTTTAACGATTCCCGAAATTGGATTACAATGACGCCATGAACCAGGACGCACGGCAACTCGACAGGAATGAAGTCACCTATACGGAATGGCTTCTGCAAAGCGTGGACGGACGCTTCTATGCAAAACTCCTGCGGGTGAAACCGAGCGTCATCCGATTGTACTTCATCTGGACAATCGTGGTTGCCGTGACGGTGAGTTCCATTGCGATTGCATTTTATTCCTACCAGATATTGGGAACGGTTGCGATGGTTTTCCGGGAACATTTTTCTCCGATGGAATTCACCGACGGTCAACTCAAGGTGCTGGGACCGGTGCCCATCGACTATGCCCGTCAGGATTTCCAGATCATCGTAGATCCCGGAGCGGAACACCGGAGCCTGGATCCCCTGTTTTCCAGCGGGCTGGTGCTGTTGTCGGACCGGCTGGCCATCCACCTGCCCGGCGGCGCATCTCAATCGTTCTCATACCGGAGTCTGGGTATCGGGGACTGGTCGCTGGATGCCCGGACCATCCTGGATTCCCGCATGATCAGCGCGTGGCTGGTTCTGGTTCTTTCGGCGGGCTTGCGGATGATCGGCTGGTTCATCGCCAAGACTTTCCAGGTGTTCGTCGGTGCCGCTCTGGTCGGAATCATATCGGAAATCCGCCGGATCAAGTTAAACCATGGGCTTCGTCTGTCCCTGGCGGCGACTGCTTTGGTTCCGCCCATCTTCCTGCACTGCATCCAGGTTGTTTTCCGGATGATCTTTCCCGGCTCGATCTATCTGTATTCGGCTGTCTATATCTTCTTTCTGGTAATGGGTACCCGCAATCTGGTCGGCGGCATTCATAAAAGTCTGCGAAGCGCTTGAAAATGGGTTAAATCAGGATCAGATCGGTCTGGACCGGTTCTCCGGTGACCGTAACGGATCCGTCTTGTCGGATGGCTACGTCGAGTTCCGACCGGATACCGAATTTCCCCGGCAGGTAGATGCCCGGTTCGATGGTAAAACCCGTATCCGTAATCAATTGCCGGTCATCTTCGGATTCCAGGCTGTCGATATTGGCTCCCGGACCGTGGACGTTCCCGGCGAGGGAATGGCCGGTCCGGTGAATGAAATACCGGCCGTATCCGGTGTCCTCGATCATCCCGCGGCAGGCCCGGTCGACTTCGGCACCGGTAATGGAGCAGCTGCCCCGGAAGGCTGCGCGTACGGTCTCCACGGCGGCATCCCGCGCGGTTTTGACCACGTTGAAAACCCGGAGAATTTCCGGATCCGGATCGGGACCGGTGAAGGCGGTCCAGGTGATGTCAGCGTACACCGATCCGTATGGTTTCATCCGGGCCCAGAGATCGATCAGGATTACCTGGTTCGGTTGAATCCCGCGAGCAGATTCAACCGTAGCGGCGTAATGGGGATCCGCGGAATTTTCAGCAACCGCGCAGATGGGCGGGTGGTCGGTGGTCAATCCGACCCGGTCGAAGCGGTCCAGGATGAACCGGACCACATCCCATTCGGTCAATCCGGATGAATCGATGCGGTCCCGGACGAATGACCAGGTTTGATCGACGATGGCCCGCAGGAATCCGGCGGCGGTGGTATGGCTTTCATACCCGGATCTCCCCCATCGGGCGGTCAGGTATTGAAGAAGGTTGGCGGAAGATGTGACGATACACCCGGCAGACCGGACGAGATCGATTGTGCCGGCGTCGACGCGTGAGACGGCGGGGATGCGGCCCAGGGGGGAGTATTCCATGGCGATTGATTTGAATGCTTTCAGGGTGGTTTTCAGGATTTCAATTAAATGTTCCCGGCTTTTATAGACGGTTTTGGTGCCGGGCAGGTGATCCAGGGCGGCGGATTCGACGGGGTGTACGACGCGGATGGGATCGCCTGTGGCGGGGATCAGGTAGTACCATCTGCGGCTGGCGTGTTGATCGGGGTTTATTTCCAAAAGATCGCGGGCGTGGGGATTGGTATTGTGGCAGTCTGTGAGCAGCCACCCGTCGAAATTCTCGGACCGTATCGCCTTTTGAATCGCTTGAATATCCATTGCTTTCCTCCCTGCACACTCTTGAGATAGCATATCACGAAAATCACCCAATATAATCTTTGCCATACATCATCCATAATTTGATCAGCACCTTTGTATGGCACACAATATATAAGAGACTTTTTCACAGAGATAAACAATTCGGGCAATGGGGGAAACCATCATGATATTGCCCTTTATGAACCGTTCTTAACATGGAAAGACAACTGATAACCCTCCCCATGAAAGCGGATGCTTTCGCCGGGGAGGTTTTGGTTGGGGAGGTTTTGCGACAATATCAAAAATAAACTGGTAGACTGAGTTATGGAATGGCTGATTTCAGACATCTCCTTGGATATAGCCACTGGTATTTGACCTTTATAGGCACAAACATGCTGGCTGATGCTTCATTCAAGAATCCTCTTGACAGGGTGTAAAAGTCCTGCTAGGTTCCGGGTGCATTTCGCCGAGTGCGATTGCGGAATCTCCGGATCACGCTGGGCGGGTAGCTCAGCGGGAGAGCATCGGCCTTACAAGCCGGGGGTCGCAGGTTCGAACCCTGTTCCGCCCATGAAGTGATCGCTATTTGACGGTATGCTTTGAGCGGGGACGTAGTTCAGATTGGTTAGAACGTCGGCCTGTCACGCCGAAGGTCGCGAGTTCGAGTCTCGTCGTCCCCGCCATTTTTTTATAACAACTTACGCCCACTTGAGAAAAGTGGGCGTTTCCGTCTCAGATACCACTCAGATACCACTTTCGGATTTTTACACGTGTTTTTCTTCAGTATCACCCTCCTCCTCCACTATTGATTTGGACAATTTAATCGGAAGATTCTCGATCACATTTCTGGCGTGATCAGGATTCAGGTGATGGTAGATCTCCATCGTCACCCGAATGGAGCTGTGGCCCAAGAGTTTGGATACCGCGCCGACATCCGAACCTGACTGCAAAGCCAGATTTGCAAAGGTATGTCGGAAGTTATGGATGGTGAGATTGGGCATCTCTGCTTTCTTTCGCGTTGCGCGATGCGAGTTGTCAAAGGGTTCTTCGATCGGCTGATGCAACAGAATCAGCTCAAGTTTCCAAGAGGCAAATTGGGGTCAAGTCTGTTCTTGACTCTTGTTTTCCAG
>JAFGLW010000017.1 GCA_016927905.1 candidate division CSSED10-310 bacterium
CGCACCGGCAACACCGACGCCCGCGCCCGCTCCGCCCGCACCGGCGCCCACACCGGGGCCGGAACCATATCCGCCGCCTCCCGGACCTCCGGGACCATCGGATGGCCCTCCGGTACCTTCTCCCGGACCGCCGATTCCTTCACCCGGTCTTCCGGGCCCGCCGGCACCGGTTTCCTCCGCCGATTGACCGTCTTCGCTGATAATACCGTAATGGTACATGTCCACGGCGATGTGAACGACACCCTGAGCCGCCAAAAAGAGTCGGGCACTGCCCTGGTCCTTCAACCAGGCGACGCTCTGGAGAAAAAGATTGGTCAGTTGATTGATTTCCTCGACCGTAACTCCCCGGATGAAGGTCAGGCTGGATATGTTCCGTTCTTCCATCCCCAGCATGAAATCCTTCTGGAAACGGGTTTCCAGTTTCACCCGGATATCGTTCACCATGAGTTCTCCGCCCAGGTGTGTTACGACGATCATCTCGCTCACGGATAGCAGCGTCTCCAGGCTGGAAATACAACCGTCCATCATCGCTTTCAGGTTGGGGTGCCCCGAGGGATACATGGTCGAACCCCGGATCACCATGGCCAGGCGTTTGATCAGGTTTTCGGACTGCCTGACGATCATGGTGTCGGTGATTTTCGGGGATACAGCCTGGTATTCCTTCGATGCAGCAATACTCTGCCCGGATGCCGAATGCTCGATGTTGGATTCCGAAAGACTCAACTCATAGCTGCCGTCATCGGCCTGGATGAAATCCGCTTCCTGCAGAATCGCATCCAGGAACGTCCAGCACCGGTCGGGAAAATCCCGCCGGAACAGCACCGCCCGCATGTCGTTGGCTTCTTGATTTTCCCGTGTGAATTTAACGATATCCATCAAACTCCGGTCGAGCGTTGGATATCCCTTTTCGGTCAATTTGTAATCGAGCAGCAGGTTGATCTGCAGGAAGATGTTGAACCGGGTCTGCAGAATCATCGTCTCGTCATAATCCATCTTCTCCAGATCGCTCAACAGGTTGAACACCTCGTTCATCCGAATGGACTTCTTCATCGCGGATCCAAGGCTTTTAATCTGGTTCTTGCTCAGATAACTCATGAACATGTGGACGTCCAGGAGAATGGAAAAAAGGCCGGTGGACGCTTCACTTTCCAGGGACTGGCCGGTGATCTCGAAAATCAGTCCGGCCATCTTTTCCGGTTTCTGTTTCTTGATGAACTTGAAAACCGTTTCCTTCCGCTTCTGCCCTTCGTCAACCCGGAACGCGGCGGATTTCAACGCTTCAAATAACAGTTCACTCTCGTCTTTTTCATTCACAGCAAACCACCTTCCAGCGATTTAAAATCAACCACCAGAGTTTGAATTTCCAAATATACAAATAAAATAATCGTCCGGCGTCAATCTGTCAAATTACAAATTCAAATTCGACCCGCGATGCGGCTGTTTATTTTTGTTTCAATATATCCCGGATCTCCGACAGCAGCGCTTCCTCTTTGGACGGCGGCGGCGGTGCAGCCGGTGCCGCCTCCTCTTTCTTCTTGAGGGAATTCATGGTCTTGACCACCAGGAATATGGCGAACGCAATGATCACGAAATCGATGATCGTCTGGGTGAATTTCCCATAGTTCAGGGTAACCGCGGCCGTTTCACCAACCGCCTGCTTCAGGGTGATCGCCAGTTCGGAAAAATCGACCCCTCCCAGAAACAGGCCGACCGGGGGCATGATCACGTCCGCAACAAAAGATGAAACGATCTTTCCGAACGCGCCCCCGATCACGATGCCGACCGCCATGTCAATTACATTCCCCCGCATTGCGAACGTTTTGAATTCTTTCATCATGCTCATTTCAATGTCCTCCCGTTTAATAGAATACTTTGTCCATGACCGCCTTTTCTCGATCATCCATCGCCACACCTTCCATCTCCAGCAACGCCCTTTTCATGGCAGACCCGCCCTGAAACCCGCCGAGCTTTCCGTCTTCGTGAATGGTCCGGTGGCATGGAATCAAGATGGGGAACGGATTCGAGGCCAGCGCACGGCCCACCGCCCGGGCGCTTCCGGGAGATCCGATATGCCGGGCGATTCGCCCGTAGGTGCTGACAGAACCCCTCGGAACCGCGAATTCCGCCAGCAACACGCGCCGCTGAAACGGCGGACAGGCATCCATCGCCAGCCGATCCAGATTGAAGGTCACCGGGATCCCCGCCCAGAATCGCCCGATCATCCGCCGCAACCGATCGATGTCTCCGTGGATGGCAAACGCGCTCCCACCGTTCGCTTCGAGAATGGTCCGTTTCGTTTCCACCGTTCGATCCGGAAGCAGAATTCTCCGCACTTCGACTCTCGACGCCCTCCGGCACCATACAATACCGATTTCACCAAATGGAGCGGGATCGAATACATACCGCAACTCACTCACCGGATTCCCCGTACCGCTGGAAATTCACCCCCACTGCCGCGTCTCCATCAGAAAATTCAGAATCTCGATACAAACCGCTCAATATGGATTATTTTAAACGTGTTTTGGACGGGATTCAATCCTCAGCCGAAGTCAATCCTGGGTTTCGAACGCCTTTTTGACGCCATCCACCTGCTCGACAGTGAAGCCTGCAGGATGGTTACAACGGGTGCCGGCGCAATACCGGACCGGTCCGGGATGCTCGGGGAAATGGATATGAAAGAGTGGAGATTCGATCCCGGGCGGCCGCTTGTAAAAGTGAGAAATCTATTTTACATTGCCGTGTCTGGCGGGAGGGAAGGCCATGGAAGATGTTCTGACCATCGATGTACAAATCAAAAGCCGCATTCAGATCCAGCCCCGGGACACCGTCATTAATATGGTTACCGTCGAGGGTCTTGAAGAAGCGCTGGTGAATCATGACCGGTTCGCACCCCATCACTGCCGGATGCTCGAACGGGCGAAACACTCCGGCGATTTCACAGGCGCCGCGGGTGACTATCTGATCCGCTATCCGGACGACGGATCGGAAAACATTCACATTTTCCTCGGGCTGGGATCCCGCAAAACCATGGATAGCCGGACCGTCCAGAGCGCCGGCGCCGTCCTGGCGAGGAAAATGTCGAAACGAACCGTTCACAGCGCATTGCTGGATCTGGCGCTTCCGGTGAAACCGGATCCCCGCCGGATCATCAAACCCTTTTTGGAAGGCATCGGGATCGGCGCTTATACATTCACGAAGTATTTCAAGGACAGAAAACCCTTTCCACTCGGCCGCATGACCCTCGTCATCTCGGATGACATGTCCCGGGATGAGGTTTACGACGCCGTGACCGATGCGGCGCATAATATCCAGGCTTCCAACATCTCCCGGCATCTCACAACCGAAGCCGCCAACTTCAAGACACCTGCCAAATTCGAAGCGCTTGTGCTCGAAAACCTGGAAGGATCCGGCCTGAATGTCCGCATCCTGCAGGCCGACGATCTGGAGCGGGAAAAATTGCACATGATCCAGGCCGTCGGACAGGCCGGCAGCGACCCGCCCCGCATGCTCATCATCGAACACATCCGGGACGACCGTCCGTTCTGCCTCGGCATCGTCGGCAAGGCCGTGACCTTCGACTCCGGCGGGCTGATGCTGAAAGCCCGGGAATCCCTGCCCCACATGCGGGACGACATGGCAGGCGCCGGCGCCGTGATCGGCGCCGTGTCCGCCTTGAAATGGCTGGACCTGGACTACAATGTGGTGGCCGCCATCCCCGTCGCGGAAAACCTGGTCGATTCCAAAGCCTACCGGCCTGCAGATGTCATTCTGACCCGGTGGGGCAAATCCGTGGAGATTGTCAACACCGATTGCGAAGGCCGCCTGCTGCTCGCTGATGCATTCATGTATCTCCAGGATACCTGCTCCCTGAACGCCATGCTCGATGTGGCCACCCTGACCGGGGCCGCCTACCGAGCGCTTGGAAACCGCGTAGCAGCCTACTTCACAAACGACGAACGCCTTGATGCGCTGATTCGGGAAACCCAGATCCGTTCCCGGGAGAAATTCTGGCGGCTGCCGCTCGAACACGACTACCTGGAACTGATCCGGAGCGACCTGGCGGATGTCAGCAACGAAGGCGGAGATCCTAAAACGATCAGCGCCGCGCTGTTTCTGGAATTGTTCATCCGGGAAAACCTGCCGTGGCTCCATCTCGATATCGGCGGCATCCTGACCCCGGACCGCAACGATCCTCTCTATGGACCCAATGCTTTCGGAAGCGGCGTGCCGGTGGTCAGCCTGATCGAGTTCCTCCGGCTGCTCAACCGCAAACTGCCGGAATTCCAAACCGACTGACACCGGAATCACTCGACGGCAGGAAATGAAAGGGCATCACCGGTGCTCCCGCGGTGCAGCCTCAGATCGATGGCGATCTTCCCAGCAACCGAAATGACCACCGCGACGATCGGGACTGCCCGGATTTGAGAATGGATCCGGAGCGTTAGGGGCCGAAACCGAATTCCCGCGCATCCCAGGTGCCCAGAATCGCCGAAAAATCGGGGACCATGAGGGCACCGTAAAAGTACAGGCCGGACATCGTCTGACTTCCGGTGTCCGGCCATTCGAACAGCGGGAGCACGTCCATGTTCGTGTTGCCGGTCGGAATGTCCATGACCCCGTAACAAAACGGCGGGGATCCCGACCCGGGCGGCTCCCAGCACGGCCAGAACCAATAGCTCGACAGAACATCCAGAACGACCACCACCGGAATGCCCGCAACCGCCGGTCCGCCGTTGTAAATGATGCCCGCAACCCAGAAATCCTGAAACGGGCGGACCCAGGCCGGCAGGGTCAACTCGATCCCGATTTCCCCCGAAGGCGGTGTCGCCGTCGGCGGCGGTCCGGACCCATAATACTCCACCGCACCGATGTCCACGATCCCCGTGTTCGGATTCGGCCGGGCATTCCCGTAAAAATCCTCCGGCGGTACGCCATGATACGAACCGCCGTTGTCAATGCAGATCGATTCCGCATGAGGCGAGAAAGAGGCGTCCAGGTCTGGATTCATCATGAAATTGTCCCCCTCGCTGAACGTTCCGATTCCGTCAAACAGTGCGGTTTCATATACGTTATGGTACAGGTTCAACGCCGAATCATTATACAGATAACCACCGATGTCACCGGGCCAGAATACATTGTTGTATACGTTCGAAGTGCAGTTGATAATAGAAAAATAAGCCTGATCCGGCGACCCGTCCGCTTCGTTGTCGATAAACGTATTGTTGATGAAATTCCCGAGATCGCCGTACTGCCGGACATACAGACCGCCACCCCTTGAATCGCCCCCGTGCCCGGTGGCTGAATTTTCCTGGAAAACGCAGTTCACGACGGTAATGTTTGACAGGGTGATGGCGTGGATGCCACCGCCGCAGAAATTGCACTGATTGTTGGTGAAATAGCAATCCGACACCGAGATTGCAGCCTCTTGACAATAAAGTTGCAGCCCGGCTCCGTAGTTGACATCCCCGGCATTCTGGATCACGAGATTTTCGATCACGATCTCCGCACCCCAGTCATCCGCGCTGTAATAGGTGTTGATGTCCAGAACCCCGTGCAGCGAGTTGCCGTCCAGCCGGGGCGGACCGCTCGTTCCCGAAACGCCGATCACCGACAGTGACCGGCGCGCATACCCGCCGGCGGCAGGCTGGTACTGCAGCACACCCGTCAATCCGTAATGATGCGGCTGAATATAAATGATGTCATCTTCCGTGTTGTGCTCCGCTTCGTGGAACGCTTCCTGCAACTCCGCTTCGGTGTCCGGATAAAATGTCTCCCCCAGAACGGGCGGCGCAACCGCGAAAATCCCGATCGCAAAGATCCGCATCAAAATACTCCGACCCCCGGTTTTCTTGACCCCCATGTCCATGTCCTCCAATAGTTTGATTTTACTTCAATATCCATCCAAAAAAAAGGATCGAGTCTCTTGACGCCTGCGCACCCTGTTTAAATCCCGGATATCCCGTTTTCCAGCTCACCCGGACCGATATACAATGGAAAATCAACCGGTTTTAAATTATAAAGGGAATGGGGGTATTGTCGATGCTGTGTCGGAAGTCGGGCGTTTTTCAATCCGGAAACCGGATCATAATCTCCGTGATTGCTGCCGGCATCCCTCTGTTTTGTTTCGCAACCGGCGTTCTGGGTTCCGGAATTTCCGACGCCGATTTCAATTCGGTCAACCGGAATATTCCCGGCGGAGTTCCGTTTGGCGTCATCCGGCAGATTGCCGTTTACAAGGCGGCGGAAGCATGGGGTTCCGCCTTCATACACTCCGTATTCCCCTGCTGCGACCTGAGGGGCGATGTCATCGCGTACCAATTCGTTTTCCAGAAGAATACCGAGGAACCGGTTCCCGTTGACCGGATTATTCATTCCAGGAAAGCACTGAGAGAACGCGACCATGCCGCCCGGGAATCACTCGAGCGCGGGAAACAGGCGATAATCGCTGCTCAGGATCGGCAGAAAACCCGCAGATCGAACGCATCGACCCTCCCGCTCAATCCTCAAAAAATGGACGGATCCGAACAGTTCCAAAAATCACATGAAAAAATGAACGCCCTGCATAAGAAGCTGTGGGGAACGGAAGATTTCGGCACGATTCTGGTTTCGGCACGAAGCAACTGCATCCCCGTCCCCATAATCTCCTACGGATTGCCCCACCTGTACGTCCGCGGGGATATCATCGAAACTCTGGCGGAAAATGAAATCGGCGGGGATATCAAATTGAATCGGATCTATATGTCCGGTCCATTGGACATGTGGTATGAATTTGTGAATGACCAAACAAAACACGTCATTGTCGATGCAAACTCGGAACAAGTCCTGACTTTAAGCAAATTGATTCGGGCCATGCAGGACCGCAACCCGCTTGAACTGCCGCCTGAAACAGCAGGGGTGAAATGGCGGGCGGTCCTGGCGGCATCCCGGTCCCCCGCATCGCAGCGGTCGCCGGTGTTCGTTTTGTATAACGACGAGGACGAAAACGGGAATTATACCAAAAAGCTGATCCCGACGTACGCCTGGAGCTGCGGGTGCGCTCCGACGGCTGCCGCCACCGCCATGGCCTACTGGGACAATCTGGGACCCATCGGGGGGGGTGAATGGGGGAAATATACCCAATGGGGGCGGTTGATCGATTACTACGTCGATAAGGAAGCGCTGGAATCGTATCAGGGTTCCGATGGCGTTTATTATGTCTGGCACCACAGCTGGCGTAATTTCGAAAGACCGTTTTTAATCGTCGATCTGGCGATCAACATGGGAACAACCGGCGGGATGAATCCCGGGGGATCGACCATCTCAACCCGGATGGACGACGGAATCAATGCCGTGACGCTTTCGAAAGGTTACGACAGAAACTGGTCGGAATTCTTCTTCAATGACGTGTTTGAACGGGTGATCGTCGAAATCGGCGGGAACCGGCCCTGCGTATGGGTTATTGAAAACCACGCGCTCTGTGCCTGGGGATATGATTCGGAAACGGTCGATCCGGTTGTGATAACCTACGATTCCAACATGCCCCTCAGGCGGGACGTCGACAAGGACCTGGGCAGATCCATTGCCACCATATCCCCCCAGAACCCATCCCAGGAATATGAAGATGTCGAACTCATCTATCCCGACGGGGATGAAATCTGGATCTGCGGAACAACCGGAACCATCGAATGGCACCAATATGAAGGCAGTCTGATCGACACCGTCCATCTTTCCTATTCCCGGAACGGCGGACTGGATTTCAGTGTATTGGAAAGCGGCCTGGCGAGTTCTCCCGGAACGAATCAATACGAGTGGCAGATTCCACCCGGACTCGATTCGGAACGGGTCCGGATCCGGATCGAAAGCTGGCAGGGACCGTTCAATATGTACAGCGAGGACGGCAGTCAGAGAAATTTCACACTCTCCCCGGTCCAGGAACCGCCCCCGCCGCCTGAGAACATTCAGGCAACAGACGGATACGAATGCAACCTGGTCCGGGTGACCTGGAATGAGTCACCTGGAGCCGACGAATATTTGGTTTACCGGTTCGACCTGGCGGTGAGCGGCTGGCAGACCGAACTGGTTTACGATGATTACCCCCTCGGATTCGAACCTTACCGATACCGGGTTAAAGCGAGAAATTCCTGGGGTGAGAGCGATTTCAGCGAAGGAGATGACGGAACCAGAAAAAATGTTCCAGAACCCGCAACCGGGGTTGAAGCCTCAGACGGCCTGTATCCGGACAGGGTAACAGTCGCCTGGGATGGTGATGCGCCGGACAGCGAATATCTTCTCTACCGGGACGGCGCTCCGGCACCGGGCGGTGAGTGGCAGACCGGCACCACCTATTTGGATGCCGGTGTGATACCGGATGAAATCTATTTCTACCAGGTTCTGTCCCGCAATCGATGCGGGGAGGGATCTCTGAGCGAGGGGGACGCTGGATGGAGTTCGACACATCCGGGCACGCCGACACCGACCCCCGTCCCGCCTTCGACCGCGACACCCACGGTACCGCCCACGGGGACGGGGATACCGAGCCCATCCGCGACGCCGCCGGAATGCGAAACCACCGGGGTGCGGCTCTGGATGCCGGCACACGAATTCCACCCCGGCGACCTCTGCGGATGCCGGGCGATTGTTTGTAACGCTGAAGACACGCTCTTGACCGGTTATCCTTTGTTCGTGATACTGGATGTCTATGGATCGTATTTTTTTGCACCCGGATTCAACGCGCTCGATTTTTATTCCGTCAATTTCCACCCGGGTGAAACGTCGCTGGATGTGATTCCTCTCTTCATCTGGCCGGAAAATGCCGGATCGGCTCGGGATATATTGTGGTACGCGGCCCTGACCGACCCAGATATCACGGTCATATATGGAACTATGGACACCTGGCGTTTCGGCTGGACGTAATAGCCGGCGTCCGGGCGATTTAGTTGTTACTCCATCCACGCAAAGGATATGGTGCCCAGTTCACCGAAAAGCCGGGATTGGTTCGGCGTGAGCAGCGCGCCGTACCACCGCGCGTGCCCTGTACCCGCTCCCTCCGGACTACTGATAATGCGTCCACATCCGGATGATCTTGACGATTTTTTCAGGTTCCATGACCTGGCAGACGAGGCGGTGATGGATGTTGATGCGCCGGGAACACGCACCGCTCAGGTCACCGATCAGCTTTTCAAAGGGTGGCTGCCAGGGATTTTCACGTAAAATCTCAAGAATTGATTCGACCCGTTTCTGAAGTCCGGCCTCATAAATTTTGCGAGCGTCTTTCTGCGCCTGCCGGGTGAAACGGATCTGCCACATGCCTACCAGCCGGGATCTGTGCCGCATTCTTCGACCGGTGTCTTCAATCCCTTCACGATTGAGTCACGCATTCCGGGTATGGAAACCAGATACAGGGTTTCCTGAATCGCCCGCCAGTCCGATTCGGATATCAGCACGGCACTCGAGTCTTTTCCGGATATCTCAATCGGCTCGTGCGTTTCATTGACAACGCGAATCAGCTTGTAAAGTTCTTTTCTGGCCCGGGTAACATTGATGGTCATGATTCATCCTCCGGATAAAATGGTACGCTTTTAAGTACGCTTTGTCAAACTTCCACGGCTTGTCTCATCCGGTGAATCAGTCGGGCATACAGGACACCGTTGACCAAAACCACAGCAGTTCCCAGCGCAATCTGGATCACCCGATCCAGACCCTCGGGGTAGATGACCGGCATGAGATAATGTTCGATGAACCCGCCGGGACATGCACCCAGGCCCAGACCGGCCGGCGAAGAACCAGAAAACCGCCCAAAACAACGAGCAATATGTATACAAGGTGAAACATCACAACGATGTCGGTTGCAATTCGAAAGAACATGATCTACCGGATCGACAGCTCCAGCCCGCATGGGTCGATTTCGAACGAGATGCTTTGCGAAAAGTGAGCCGAATCCCGCACAAATGCAAGATATTCGGCAATTTCCCCCATGAAAGTCCAGTCCAGGCTGTCGTGGGCGATCACCCAGGCTCCGGGCGCCAGCCGGTCATAGAACTGTTTCAGCAGGGTGAGATACATGCCGGCTTCCGTATCGGATTTGGCTTCGATATAAACGAAATCGAACGGGCCGGGAATCCGCTGAAGCGCCGTCCGGGCGTCTTCGGCGATCAGGTTGACATTGTCCGTTTGACCGAGTTTCGCGAAGTTGGCGGTTGCGGTACGGGTCGCTTCCGGATCGATGTCGATTCCGATTATCCTTTCGGCCCGGTACGATGCATGGGGACCGGTGCAGGGTCCGGCGAACATGGACAGAGTGTACCCGCAGAAGCTGCCCAGTTCGACGAGATGATCCGGCCGGCGCACACTGGTCAGCATATACAGGAGTTGCTCCATGACCGGGCTCAGGCTGGTCCAGTCCACCGTGAATTGTTCCCGGACCAGGTTTCGGTATTTTAGGAAAACCGGTTTATCATAGGAAGCCCCGGATGTTACCAGCCCCCGCGTCTGCAGCATTCTCAGGGCGTCATCCACAATCTCCTCCTCCAACCCACAGCGGCCCAGGCGGAACAGGAAATCCCGGTCGTAATAGGCCACTTCCCGCCGCAGATCTCCGGGAGCATCCGGATTGAATGCAGCGTCGGGATGGACAATCCCGTCCGTCTTCAACCTCTCCACAGCCAGATCGATCGCATGGCGTGGCGATCGGAATACAATGCTCATTTCAGTTCATCTCCCGTACCCGGGATTCAGGAGTTCCCGGGCAGCAGATCCTTCGTCGATCCTTCGGATCTCCTCAGGATGACAGGCGGTTTTAATCTTGGGGATACCTTACTTAATTCCCGGGGTCCGGGGACACGGACCGCTTCCCGGGCCGGAAAAACCCGGCCCTGCGACTTCCGGACATGTCCCCGGAGCTCGCCGGCGACTCGCACGATGCCCGCATCCCCTCGAGAATCGCCGCGGCAAGCTGTTCCGGCTGCTGCGATCCGATCAGGAACCGCTTGCCGGTCGTAAAGGTCAATTGAACCCCGCGGTTGCCGCTCACATTATAGGCCTTGCCCGAAAAACCGTACCGGATGCCCCAACCTCCGTATTCCAGGATCGGCCGGTACTCCCGCACCTCACACAGCGCGATGTTCCCGAACGGGATGAATTGACGCGCCAGTGGGATAAACCGGACATCGATCCCGTCCGGCAGGACTTCCGTGACGAGCGCCATCTTGTAAAACAGCACCGGCAGGGCGGCACCCAGAAGGATCATGAGCGGTCCGACTGCCGCCAGAACCCCGTCGGGCATCGGCTGATTTCCCACCGGCTGCCCCAGAAGCAGTTGCCGGTACATGGAATATACGAACAGAGAGATCAATAATATCGACACGCCGCCGATCAACACCCAGATCCAGATCTGCCGGAACTGCTGGACTTCCCGGTATTGCGGTGTGATCCCATCGAATTCGTTCACACTATTCGCCCAATCGGATTCGAGTTTCCAGGTTCGGCACAACCCGGTTCGAATCGAACCATTCGATGATCGCACGCTGCCAGCTCAGATCGCTCAGCCGATAATCCAGCTTAACACCGAATATCTCCCCGGAATGCGAAGCGGTGTAATCGGACAGGGCCACCCGGTACCGGCGCTCCGGATCCAGGGTCGTTCGGATCACGGTGATTTTCCCGGTTTCCGGATCTTTGTGCAATTCGAGCTCGAATCCCGCCGCCTGTGTGAGCCCGGCTTCGCCGGTCTCGAAATGATGCCGCAGCATGGCTTCGATGTCCGCACCCTTCAGTTCCGTCGTCACCAGCCGGTTGTCATAGGTCATATCGAACACATCCTCCAGGTGAATCGTCCCGACGGGCAGATTCTTCCGGGCCTCCGTACCGATGAAGACCGCCGCATCGGCCCCGGTTGCATGTATCATGATATCCGCCATCCACGCCCGGGTGACCGGTCCGGCATGTTCCCCGGATATGGACCGGTGGGTTTTCCCCAGTTCATGACGCCGCGGTTCGAACTCCGCCCGGGCGGTCTTCCCCGCCTTGAAGCACCAGTCTCCGTTTCGATCTTTTGTGCATTCGACGGAATCATGGCGCTTGAGCGGTTTGATACGGTAGGTACGGGCGTCGATCCGGACCGCCAGAGGTTTTTCCGGATCGATCCGGCCCACCGGCGGAAACAGGATCAGTTGAGAGATATTTTCCGGGTGGATATCCACCAGATTTCCAGGTTCGACGGTGCAGGCCAGGAGTGCCTGGGTTCCCCAATTCTCCCATCCGGTGATCGCAGCCCAGTACGACAGCCCTTCCCTCGGCAGGTCCGCGACCGCATGGAAACGGCGGGGGCTGAGTGCATCGATTTCCGCCGGATCTGTCATCTCCCGGATCTCTTCCGCCCGGAAAATGTTCCCGTCCGCCACACCTAAATATAGTTCATCATTAACCATTTCCAGGCAGACCGGTTTCTCAAGACATGGCGGAATCCGGGTGATGTCCCAGCTTTCGAGATCCCGCGTGGCGGCGATCACCGTTTTATCATTCATCGTCGCCAGAAGGAAAAGGGTATCCTCCGAAACGGTGCTATCCAGAACGCCGTCGAAAGCGAAGGTAAGCTTCTCCGCCGTCTTGCCGTCGAAACGGTATAGTGCGCGTTCCGTAAGCGACCGGTCCGCACCTTCTCCCATACTCACATACTCACCCGACAGGACAGACAGCAGCAGGGATTCTCCGAACGCGATCGGATAAATCGAACAGATGTTTTTATCGGGAATGAGATCCCGGTATGTCCAGCGTTTGCCGTCGAACACGACGGCATCGGCCGGACCGATCGGATCGGGCGAAAACACAAGGTAACCCTTCCCATACGGTTGTCCCAGACCGGCATGGAACGCTTCCGGAATCTCCTCCAGCGTCATGCCGGAATAGGCATAGATGAACGCGTACAGCTTATCTTTGAACGGGACAACCGACCGGATTCGGTACACGGTGGATTCATCGCCGGGCGTCGCATATGCCAGATGCCACGACATGCCCTTGTCCGCCGATCGGAATATCCCGCCGAACGCCATGGCATTTTCGTTTTCTTTTCCCAGGTAGAAAATACAGCCTGTGCCGACGTACCAGGCATCTTCCAACTGAACGAGATCGAATACATGCAGCCCGTGGGGAATGGTACGGTGCTTGACCCAGCCGTCCGGTTCGCGCACGTAAATGTTACCGAAATCCCAGTCTTCGGTTGAATCCACTCCGGGGATGGCCAGCTTGCCGTCGATAATGTTGTACTGGTAGATCCCCTCGTCATCGACCGTAAACTCAGTCGAGAATTCGCCGGTTTCAGGATCCCATGCGATGACATCGGTCGGTCCCGTATTCACGGAAGCGTCGCCGTGCCCGATATACAGCCGGCCGTCGAATGCCCGGAGTTCCAGAATATTGCGCGCTTCAGCCTGCTTGTCCGCCGTGGGCAGACCGATCGATTCCGGAATGAGAACCTTGTCCGCCCGGACAAGGGGATTCAAAACCAGCATGGGGACCGCCAACAGAAAAATTCGTTTCATCCCGTCACCCTCCTTTAACCATTGCAGAATTTCCGGTGAGTTTACTTTCCGGTCCGGTCGAATGCAACTTGAAGCGCGTCTGGCACGACAATTGCTCCTTGACGGTTTGAAATCGCAGGATAAAGCGTTATGAAAAGCACGTTCAGAAATTACGTCGACCTCCGGATATGGGTCGGCCTTGCCTGCATGGGTTTTGTTGCGATCTGCCATGCCGGCGGATATGGAGATCTTTCCCTGTTTTCCGGTATCACTCCGGAACAATGGACCAACGCCCATTCACCCGGGAATTCAAACACCCGAGCAGTTCGAAACGGCGGCACCGGGTCCGGGTCACCCGGTAGTAGTTGGCCGGCAATTCTGGATGAAACCTACAGCTCCCCGTTTTTTGCCGATGTAACCGGGGATGGCATTATGGAGATTATCGCGGGTGATCGCTCCGATGCTTATGTTTACGACATCGCTGGAAATCTTCTGCCCGGCTGGCCGAAGCATGTCAGTGGTTACATCTTCAATCACGGCGCCGTCGGCGATATCGACGGTGACGGCGCCGTCGAGATTGCTTTCGGACTGGTCGATGTCACACCCAGGCTGATCGTGTTCGAATCGGACGGCTCGCTGGTTCCCGGATTCCCGGTGAGTCTGCCCCGGAACAGTTTCCTGAACGTGAGCTGTCCGGTGATCGCGGATCTGGACGGTGACGGAGAATTCGATGTCGGGATCCAGAGCGATCTCGGGATCAGTTTTTTCAACGGTCAAGGTCAGGCACTGCCCGGCTGGCCATATACCTGGATACCGGACCAGAACATCGTATGGGCGGGACCCTCCGTTGCAGACATCGACGGTGACGGCATGATGGAAGTCGCGGTGGGAAACAACAACTTCAATAACCCCCAGTTTCATGTGATCAGAGCGGACGGATCCGCCATGCCGGGTTGGCCGCAGAATACCGGGGGCGTGTTTGCATCCTGCGCCCTGGCCGATCTGGACAGGGATGACGATCTGGAAATCATCGTCCAGGACGGGTGGCCTGGGGACACATATTTCACCGGCGGATGGCTGTATGTCTGGCATCATGACGGTGAGCCGGCGGACGGCTGGCCGAAGCAGCTGGGAGCGGAATGGGAGGGGTCACCGTCCAATCCCGCCGTTTCGGATATCGACAACGACGGGATCCCGGAGATCATCTCGTGCATGGGCAACGGCATCCTGCACATATTCAAACCGGACGGCACTTATTTAGACGGTTATCCGAAAACCGTCTGCGACCGGATCCTGACCTCCCCGGCTGTCGTGGACCTGGACGGCGACAATATCGGGGAGATATTTCTGAATATCTGTGAAGGCAACCAGCAGATCGTGGCCGGCTGGCGCCTGGACGGTTCAACCGTCGACGGGTTCCCGAAGGTGCTGGGCGTTTCCGAGTTCGAAGCCCAGAGTTCCTGTCACCTGGCGGACATGAACGGCGACGGGGCCTGGGATCTGACCGCCTGTTCCTCCGGGTTCATGCCCTATCTGTGGGTATTCGAGCTTGAAGGGAGTGTTCATATGCCGGGTGTGACCCGGGCGGAATGGCCCAAACTCCGCCGCGATATAGCCAACACCGGCCTGTACGTCTTCCATATCCCCGGCCCCACGCCCACGACGCCCCCCCCGGTCACATCAACCCCGGATCCGACCGGCACACCGACGCAGATTCCGACCATCTATCCGACGGAGATCCCCACGCAACCGCCGACCCTGACCCCGATCCCGTCATACTCTCCCGCACCGACCTTCACGCCTCAGATCGAACTGGGCGTTCGGGTCGATTTGCCGCAACAGATTCATCCCGGACAGAAATTTTACATCCACGGGTACCTGGACAATCCGGAGGAAAGCATTCCCGGAGTTCTCGTGTTCTTTTTTCTGGACATCGCAGGCGATTACTGGTTCTGGGATTCCTGGTCCCATTATTCACCGGGAAACGGCGGGACGATGGATTTCGATACCCGGGATGTTCCGCAGGGAACGACGAAAATTATTGTGCTGCCGGAGTTCGATTGGCCGGATACCGGATCGTCTTCAGCAAGCGGACTGCGGTTCTGGGGCGCTATGGTTGAACCGGACATGACCGCCGTCATCGGCAATTACGATATGAAGGAGTTCGGTTATGGTCCTGGAACGGGAGTCAGATCCCCTCCTGCTCCCGGGTTGAAAAACGCCTCGATCCGGATTAAGTGCATATAAGATGTTACGACCGAATCTTATGGACCGTAACTCCAGTAAACATTATCCAGGTTACTGATGATTTCGTACCCGTCCGGCTCGGTGCATACGGCAGCGAACCGGAATCCGTCAATGCTGAATTTCATATCCTCAGGAAGGCACCTTTTGGGCAGGATGACCCGGACTTCATCCCGCACGGTGATGTTTTCCCAGTCCAGATTGTATTCGGGCGGGATTGACTGCGCCCAGCCGGGATACATGAAGAACGTGTCATTGATTTCCAGAAGGAAGAACAACCGGCAGTCGACCGGCTCGCCCGAGATGCTTTGTGTGTGCACATTGGTGTAAAACAGATCGCCCGGACCGAAGTGATCGGACGGCATTTCGATCCGGATCACGACCTGGTCCTGCGGTTGAACGCCCTGCGCGGAACACGCTCCCCCAATAAACAGCGAAACCGCCACCAGCCACATTACTTTTGTTTTCATGACCCTTCCCCCCGTCAGTCGAGTGTACTGTCCGTCCTTAACAATATATCTGGCAAAAACCGGGTTTTCTGTCAAGCGGAGTTTCAACAATCGATGGAATGGGTCAAACCCCCTCTTGCTCTTTTTTCCGGATCCGGTCTGGGAGGGTCCGTTTCATTCACCCGGCTCCGTGTCAACGTGTCGAGCGTCAATGCAAGCCCCACCCCGACCGCATTGGCCGCAAAGTCTGCCGGATCGTACACATTCGTCATGACACCGAATCCATCCGTAGCCTCGAAAAGTTCGACGACAAGGAACGCAATGCCTGTGGTCGCCGACCTTCCACAACGCCAGCCGGAGGTCACAATCCGGATGACAAAGTACACGGCGAACGAGGCCGAGACGTTGCCGCCGAAGCTGTGGACAGTCGCCGCAAAGGGTCCGGAGTAATGCCTTTTGAGGACCAGCGCTGCAATCCCCGTGAGAATGAAAAGAACATTACGTGCCTTGGATGTCATGGCCATCGGTGAATCTCCACCAGCACAAGCTGGACAATCGCGACGCATAGTGGCATTACCGGATCAAGCTTCAGATATTCTTAATCTTAAATAAGGTCAAATAAAAGAACAACGATGCAATGCTTGGACGTATTGAACGGAATGTCGAAAATTTGATGTTGAACATTGTTGACGGTAATCTAAGAGACGGTCGGTAATTTGGTTGAACTGAAGATGGGTCATGAAGATATTGATGTTTGCCGCTGCAGAGAGGATGGATCAAGAAGCTGAAATCATTGGTGAGCCTGCATTGACGAACATAAATCACGAGATGCCCGGAGCGTAGGATAGTGGAACCAAGCAAAAAGGGGAAAGCAAGTGGTTGTTTGGGTTTTCTTATAGCCATAATCATTATTTTCATTTTGATTAAATTGGGATCGTGCATGTAACAAACAAAAATGGGGTCAGACCCCCTCTTGCTCTTCGGAATCCGGCTGGCAGTCGGGATGCATTTCGATTCCGTCCTTTAAAAACAGGCTTTCTCGCCGTTCTTGACAAGCACAGGATGCCTTTGTAATATAGAGTTGTTCAATTCAGCAGTGCTTTCCCGTCGGAGCGTTTTTGTCGATCTTTCTGTCTGAAGTGAAACAAAAATGAGTTTTGGCGGGGAGAGGGATCCGGCGTGGACGGATTGTCATGGAGAATGGTTTTTCCTGTTGAGAGGCGATTGGTGGGTTGGATCGTCCTAACGGTTGTTATTGGTTTGACAGCGATCGATCCGGCTTGTGCCGGAATTGATGCGGGTTTGCGGTATCTTGTGGACCGGCAGGCGACGGACGGGTCCTGGCCGGTATCGGAGCTTCCGGTCAGATCTCCAGCACTGACCACGGCGCGAGCGGCTGCAGCTCTGGCGCGATGGGACGAACAGGGTCTGCCGGTTTACGGGAACCGGATCGAGAAGGCGGCCGGGTGGCTTTGCGGTGCGGATCGGGGGGAGGTGGAAATTCGTTCCGACCGAATCGCCCTAGCATCGGAGATGATCCACGATCCGGAATCGCTCCAGATGTACCAGGTGCTTCTGGAATCGCTCTACACATTCCAGGACCTGACCCCGGTGGAGGTCGAGCCGGGATTGTTTTTTGAAACGAGTGGATTTGGCTTCCAGCGGCATTTCAGCCCGGATGCCTGGGACACGGCGGCGGCATTGCGTGCCGTTTTGACAGAAGATCCGCTCCGGGAACTGATCAATCTTCCGGCCACCCATCCGGCGACTTGGGATCCCATTCTGGGTATGGCGGTATTTCTAATCAATGAACAGATTTCTGCCGGAACCGGAATGGCCGGCTGGCCATCCGAGTGGTCATTTTCCTCGCCGGAAGGCGGACCCCGATCAGCGGATCCTTACGTCACGGCTCTGGGTATTGACGCTCTTGCGTCGATTCCTCCGGACCATATGGTAGCAATCGAACAGGTTCAGGGATACCCGGCCGATTATGACCTGCCGATGCTTGTTGAGGGAGCAATCGTTCTGGGAATCACATATGTTCTATCGTGCCGAAATGAATCAGGAAATGAATCCTATTTTAACTGGCCGGGGAACATCGATAACCGTTATAAAATTCTGTTGACGGCAGCAGCCTTGCGGGCATGCCTTGTAACGGGAAACAACTCGTCCAATCTATGGCATCGATGTCGACTTTTCCTTGAAAATCAGCAATTGCCAAACGGCAGTTGGGAGAACGATGTCTTTTTGACGGCTGAGGTTCTTCTTGCTTTGGATGCCTGCAGGCCGAATCTGTCTGTCTGCCTGGAAGCCATTCAACCGGATCCTCAGGAACCGGGCATCGAGATCACGATTGATCAGAATCTGTCTGTCATATTTGTTGTAGAGAATCAGGGCGCTCGGCCGGCTCCCCCGACGATGATCGATCTTTTCCTGAAATCCGATACGGAGCAGATCGTTATCGCCACGAAACACCTGCCCTATCTTGATCCAGGTCAAATCTTATCGTCCCAGACAATATCAGGTTTTGCACCATACTCCGGGACATTCAGGCTGGGGATTGCAATCGATCCACAGGAGATGATTGATGAAACCGATGAAACGGATAATATCGAACATACAGCTTATGACTTTTTCATCTTCAATCTCCCCATTTTGTCCTTTTCAGAAATCGTACTGCCTGAATCGGTCATGGAAAGTGATTCATTCGATCTTGATTTCAATCTGACAAATGCAGAAGGCTCTGCGACAGCAATGTTGACCATTCAGATTTCCGCTGATGACGGAGAACAACTCAGAGTTCTCAAGCACATTGAAACTCCAGTCGAACTGCCCGGAAATACGATCATGCAATCTTCCATCGGCATAGACGGATCGCAATTGTTCGAAAGCGAACTGCATCTGATCCCGGGCAACTATCAAATTATTATTCTGGCCGAACACGACTCGTCTCCATGGGAAGAGATTGTTGCCGGAATGATTGAAGTCCTTCCCTCCATGAATCTCCACTGGGATGATGATCCCCCTGATGTATATTATTTCGACCGTTATGGATCGCAACTGCCTGAACCTTCGGGTATCCCTCAGATTCAATCCGGTGAACCTGTTTTTTTGGTTGGAATGCAATATACGAACGATACATGTGATTTGGAAATTTGCCAGGAAACATATCCGGGAGTAATCATTCCCGATATTCCTCTTGGTTTTGGATGGCGACGATCTACCGAAGCACCGGGGACTCACCATCCCTATAACCTGATCATGCATATTCCCTCCGAGGGTGCGGGAGATACACCATGTGGGTCTCAACCTATATGCAGCATTCCGCCCAACCCAGACGGATCGACCTCATGTGAAGATCCCGGATATTTATGTTTCGATACTGCCATTGCTGATGGGGGGATGTCTCTGGAACCGGGTTTGTATTACATCAGCTTGATTCTGGATGGAAGCAACAAATATATCGAATGTCATGAGTTCGGAGAAATGGACAACATCGCCGAGATACCTCTGGAAATCACGGGAATGCCGGATCTGGCGGTGAAAGATGCCTGCCGTTCCGAACTGACCGGCTGTCCACCACCGGAAGATACATGTGTATGGCTCGAAAACGGTCAGTATTTTCTCAATATCGTCATTGAAAACCTGGGGGACGGGCAGGCGAAACCGGGTCCATCTGGTGCAAAAATTGTGTACGGAACCGGTGATTATTGGAATTACGCCAACCGAGAGGATTGGGGATTTCTTTATCTATATGAAGTGATTCCAGGTCATTGTGAATCCCTGTTGTTGGGCCCGCTGCAGGGCGGATTCATGATTCTTGAAAACACAATCTGGATCGCTGTCGACACGAATGAGAACATCCAAGAATCCGATGAAAACAATAATATTTATAACTATACGGTTATTCTCAATTTGCCGGACTTCCAGTCTGATATCGAAGCCGTCGAAAACGGGCTTGAAACAGCACGGCTTCTATTCTCTCTCCAAAATGTTTCTTTGAATGCAGTGTATCCTCCGGGCAGTCTTCTTCCAGTATCTCTCTATCAACAGGAAACAGCTTCTCAATGGATTGAAATCTTGTCTGAAATGATTGAAGCTCCTCCTCCGGGTGAAACCAGATTTCATTTTTTTGGTCCTGCAGGTTTGGATTGCGGTCAGGCCATGTATCGAGCCGAGGTAAACCCGGATCAAACAATCCCGGAGAGCAATTATTCCAATAATTCCACTGCTGAAATCGAACTCGACAGGCTATGTCTCGACCCGGATGTCAAGGTTTCACCTTGCTTGAACATCTCCGATCCACAGCCACATGTCGGCGAATCCACCGATATCACCACACATATCATCATGACTCGGCTTCTGAACTACGGCACATATTTCGAATGTGATAATTGTGATATTCAATACATCGATGTATGTTGTTATTATTACGACGAATCGGATCCATCCCACCTGATCGGTCAATTCCAGATTCTGCTGGGACCGGGGGGGTCCACCGGCTGGGAATACCTTGGCCCCCGAAAATATTATCATCCGGTATCATTTTCATGGATGCCCTCAGCAACCGGCGTCATAGACAAGTTCCCCATAAAAGTTATTGCCCAACCGTTTGATTCGAACGGGCTCTTTACAGACCAGGATCCATCCAACAACATCCGTATCTGGCCGGCAGCGATTGAGCTTCTCGCAATGGATTTCATGGTGAACAGTTATGGCATTCGAACAATTCCCGATCAACCGGTTCAAGGTCAGAACTTTCAATTATCCGTTACAGTGACCAACCTGGGAAGTCTGGGCCTTGATCCCGATCAAACCGTTTCCCTGTATGGTACATGTTCGGATCCATCGATCGATGAAATTGAATTTGGTTCCTTATGGATCGGACGCTACCAAAATCGCGAATTCAACATCGAAACAATATGGCCAGCAGGAAATTACATTCTTACCACCGAAGCAGATTACGGAAATGAACACCTGGAACTGGGAGATCCAGAAGATCCACCGGCCAACGGTGCGAATAATTTTGCATCAACCTGTATAACGGTAGGAGATTCCGTCAACCTGATTGCAGAAAGTCTATTGCTGAATCAGCCTTCAACAGGCTACGCTTGTGCCGCTCCGGATGATGAAATCTGTATTTTCGATATTGCCCGATCCATCGATATCGCTGTGGAAGTCACGAATGACGGATTGACTCCCATTACTTCAGTTTCAGTCACCGTTGTCTCACCGGACAATATCGATTTCCAACCCCTTGTCTCCAGAATTAATCGGATCGAACCCTCGGAAACCTATGTGCAGGTATTGGGATCCTGGACACCGGCTGATCCCGGAACGATGCATCTGCTTTTTGTTGTCGATCCTTACGACGAGATTGATGAAGGCATCGAATCTGAAAACGATAATTCAATTATCGCAGATTTGATCCTGTCGGCACCTGACAAACCGGATCTGGCGGTCATAAACTATGAAATTTCCGGATTCGCATCGAACTTGATACGCGAAGGTGACAGAATAGAACTCCGGGGTATCATTGAAAATACTGATGACTATGGCACCGGTGGAGCGGATGCGGGACCCTTCAAGATACGGGCATTTTTCTCACAGTTCTCACCCGAAGTATTTCTGGAAAACCTGAGAAATGGATTGGTCGAACCGGTCGGAACCGAGATCCTCGCATCCGGATTAAGTGCGGGAGAGACGCTGACTATTGATGAGACACCTCTTGAATGGGACACCTCCGGAACGAAAGGTTCCGGATATTTGTATCTCGCTGCTGATGCGGACTATGTTCAGGGCGACGCTTTCTATGCGGAAGTCGACGAAATCATCGAGCATACGGAAAACCTAGCTTGGGAGTTCATCACGATTCATCCGGATGGAGGAACTGTCGATTCTGCCCGTCGGAGCGGTATTATATGGCTGCTGGATCATCAATGTCATCAGGAAATCGGAACTGAATGCCTCACAGCTTATTATTTCAATTTGGATACGAATCTTATGTCGATATACGAAGAATCAGGGATACCGGATAGTTTTGGACATGCATATTTATCGGATTCCAATTCTCTGACTGATGATATCGAACCGGTTTATACAAGGCAAATCGGTTATTCCGATGATATCTATTTCATGTCCCCCGATGATCTGGATTTTTTATCAGCTCAGGGTGTCGACATCGATCATTTTGCCATAATCTGGGAGGGCTACATCGATATTGGAAATAATAACCCTGGAAATCAACTTGATTGTTTAACTCCAAAATTTGAATTCTATTGTACCGAATCTGAACATTCCCGTGGCTGGATCTGGATCAACAACCGCATCATGACACCATACAGCCTTCAACTTTCACAGGCTGATGTGCCCAGAATGAACAATCTGAGCGAGGGGATGCACTGGTTTCAAGCAGCATTTATTCATTTTGATCCGGAGTGCATAGAAGCACCATCTGCCGTCTTCCGGTATAACTGTTCCGAGGGGAGTGATTTCATTGATCTTCAGTCACCCTGGCTTCACTCGGGAACGGGATTTTCTCATGGACTGTGGGATACCCAGACGGATCTCTTCCGTACGGGCATCGCAGCGGTTACGGACGCAGGGATACATAGGCTGTATTCGACTCCAGGCATGCCGGAGCCGCCGTTGATTCTGGACGAATACATTTCAGTGCTCCGGTATATTCTCGATACGCAATCTCCCGGCGGCAGCTGGGGTTCTCACTCCTTGCTCGATACGGGAATCTGTTTTTGGGCGCTGACCAGAACACGGATACTTCTGGATGACGGGATTCTAGCGCTTGATGCACAGAACGAAGACATGGATGATTTGATCGGCCATCCGGATCCAATTTCCGGCTATTCCGGCGCGATAGGAAGAACATTGGCGTATTTCAATCGAATATTGTGGTCTCATGAGGATATTCCCGCAGCCGGAACTGGAACATGGGGCACGACCGAGGAAGATGCATTAATACTCGTGGCAATGGCGGAATTGAACGATGACGCTGATTCCGACTTCTGGAGCAACTATATTCCGTCAAAGTTGGATAACAATCCGGAATCCAGAAACATGATCCAATGTGCCCTGGCATATTTTGCCGAAATGTACTTGGAATCGATCGATCCGGCATGTGACTCGGATATGGGATGCGGAGATCCCGTGTGTTGCCGGTATTGGGGTAAATGGCCGGGTGATCCCGCAGCACCCTGGCTGTTTTTTTCTCCGGTTTCGGCAATCATGGCTTTCGGGCAGGAAACTGCTTTCCCGGAACTTGAAAAGGCAGGAAATTACATTATCTGGTTGCGTGACAGACACTGGAAATACGTTCCCGGTCTTCAGGTTTTCGGTCTCCATTATCCATCGATCACCCACGCACACAATCTTTATTGGTTGAAATCTCTCGGTGCAACCGATGCTGATATCTGTGCTTTTCTGCACCGCATCCTCCCGCGTGAACTGCCATCCAATGCTTTTTCGTTGAGTGATGCCTTCCAATATGTCTGGGGTTTCCCTGAAAATGGTTATTATTTCAATCCAATTCGGATTAACGGCGGACCTGCCGATGACTGGGGCTGTCTGGCAATTCTCGCGCTGCTCGAAATCCGAAACTGGATTTACGATGCCGGATGCGAGACCTATCGATGTGACCTGCATCATGAAGACCGCTTTCCGCCGGTACACACGGATCAGATAGATGCCATCATCCACCGGCTTGTCTCGGGCCTGAGAAATACATGGGAAACATCCCTATCAGGTGTTCCAGTCGGTGCGCATTCCTATGAATCCTACGAATCAACCGCCTATGCTTTTCAAGCATTGAATACTGGTTATGTCAGACTTCAGGATGATCCTTCACTCATCGGACAGATTGAACAGTCCATCTTTGAAGCGGTTCCAGGTCTGAATTTCACTGGCATGATGGAAATGTGCCCGATCAGTTCGGTAATCGGGAACAACTTCCCGGGAATACCTGAATCGGCGATGATGATATGGTCTTTGAGAGAAATCAAAGATTGTTTCTATCCTGCAGGCCCGGGTAATTTCCCCGCTTATACACTTTTTGCGAAATTAATCAATGATCTTCATATGGATACATCACCAAATATGGATGGCGGATGGGGCAGTTCACCCAGATGGTGGTCGGGTGGCAATACATCGCTGGAATCCGCAACCTCACTGGCGTTGATTGCGTTTGCCAGTACCAATACCTATAATTGTGGTGATCCGATTTTTGACAACGCTTTGGCGCTTCTGGAAATCGAATTCTGGCAACCGCCGGAATATCAGTTCAATGTCTGGAGCGCAGGCGATGCAATCCAACTCGTGCCGCTTCTTAACGAAAACAAACCCTCCTGGACCGATTTCACCGAGGTTTCCGCACTGGAATTCCTTGGAGAAGCCCATCAGCGGCTTTATGATGGTGGATGGAATATCGAGGCCGGCGCAACAAATCCTGAACCTTCCACAACAATTGATACCGCCTGGGCGTTACTGGCAATGGGGAAATATATTGATGAACCTGGCTGGGCGGATAACAATGATTTTAAATTTGCCGTAAGCCAGGGTGTGGCTTGGTTGATAGCTGCTCAGATTTCCAACGAAGATCCACTTTCCGAAGATGAAACCGGCGGTTGGGGATTGCGAATGGACGCCAAAGCTGCGGACACTTTGTCAACAGCAATCGCTACCTGGGCGCTGAATTCAGCGGATTGGGAATCGGACTGCATCATCCAGGTGGAAATCGGAGGGGGCGATCCGCCTTATTCTGATCATACATGGCGGTTTGTTTCCGGAGATACCGTATTGCTTGATCTTTTCATCGATCAGTCGATTACCCCTGAATACCCGAAAACATATAGCGATGTCCTTCATTATCAAATCGCCTACCCGGATTGGGACGAGGAAGAACCCATCGTTATCTCCGAATATATCATAGCTCCGGAAAACACACATTTTACAGCGGAATACCTTTTACCAATGGATGCTCCCGCCGGTCTATATACAACGATCATTGAAGCCTACCACATCGGTGCTTTCGGACACATTGAATGGATGTGCGTTGATATCGATAAATTCTTCGTTATCGACAAGGATTTGCTGTCAAGAGATCTGGCGTTGACTCAGATTCAATGTTCTTCGGAATATTTTGTTGCCGGAGAATCTGTCACGACCGAAATTCAAATCACCTGTACGGGTCCAAGCCCTGTACCGGTCTCGGAAGCATGCCTGTACGACGGCGATCCCGGGATACCGGGTGGATATTCAAGGATTCTGGGATCGGTTGAAGTTCCTCCGACTGCACCAGGAGATACAGTCTGGGTCTCGATTGACTGGACAGCTCCAGATGATCCGGGATGGATGGAGATCTGCGCTGTTGTCGACCCCCAGAACATCTTGGAAGAAAGCGACGAATCGAACAACAAAGAGTGCAGCGATATTCAAATTTGCAGCGAAACCATCGAATGGATCGCCGGGGCACCCGACCCTTTTTCACCTGCAGTTTCACATCCAAACAAAGACATCACGGAGTTTCTTTTTTATATGAATTCGAACTCCGCCGTAACCATAACGATTTATCACCCGATATTTGATCCAGAACCTGAAATCGACCGGATTATCGTTACCGAACCACTCTCGAGCGGTGAAAATGCCGTGATCTGGGATGGTTGCGATACGTTGGGATATATTGTTCAACTTTCAGAACTCTATGGAATAGAGATATCGACAATACTGACTGGAACTTCTACATATGGATCGGTGGAGGTCGATAATATTGTGCCGATTTCAGAACTGATTTCTCCTCAGGAGAATGAGTGCGTCGGTGGGATCATTCCTGTTGTCGGAACGGTTACCGATCTGAATTATCTCGGAGAGAACACAAACTTCGATTATGCAGAAATAACATTCGATCAGAACGGTTCATCCCGGTTGATTGCCCGATTGAATCAACCCGTAATCGATGGTCAACTTGCGGAATGGGATACATCTTCAATCCCGGAGGGCAATGCGATTCTGAGGGCAGAGACTCATGATACTGCCGGGAATACAACCATTGCCTCTCGAGCTATCTACATAAACCATCCACCGGATTGCCCCCAGGTAACCGAACCTGCTCCCGCCGGGTCCGCAATAACGGTTACAGAACGTGATATAACCGTCGCCGGAATTGCCTTCTATGAAAATATTCGTATCTATCTCAATGAAGAGGCAATTGATCTATTTGCACCTGAAGGTCATTTCGAAACGTCCCTATCACTGTCGGATTGTGAAACCCAAATATTGGTTGTTCAGATAGACGAATGCGGATTGGAAAGCAACGGGTGTCAACCTATAACCGTCACATTTGATCTTTTGGATCTTACGATAGTTCCCGGAATGGTCCAATCCGATCCTTTATCTGTGATGAGTTTTGAAGCGGAATTGATGGATCTTCGGACTTCGGGAATGGCAAACCCGGTTGATATCATGCTGAAGCTGTTCGATCCGGCTGGAGTCATCTTGAACCGTGACGGATCGGGTCTGCCGACTCACGAAATCGAAAGATTACCCTGGATCGAAGACGGTTGTCCCGGAATCGAAGATTCGTTTTGGGAATGGGTCGAAGACCCGGTTCACGCTATTTCCGGCAGTAAATATCATCGAACATCAGAAGCGCAGGGTTTCGGAGTCGAATATCACGGATTCACCGAATCAACCTCGGTATTTCAACTTTCTTCGGACGAGCGTCTGGTCCAGTACGTCTGGCTGAATCCCGATGCAGCACCTGATACGGTAGCCTTGACAATCTCCACAGATTCCGGGACCTCGGTTGTTTATTGGGGACAGGAAAACATTACGGAATATCAGGATGTCGTTGTTGCAGCGGGACCCGTTCCAAATACCGATGAATGGATCCGGCTGGAAATCGATCCCGACGCACTGACAATCATTGACAAACCAATACTGGCTATGGCGTTTTATACCCAGAATGGTCTTGCGGATTGGGATCGATCAACAGCGGGAATTTATCATGATTTGCACGCATTGGATCCAAGCGAGATCGAACCATGTCATTGGGACTGGTTCACAGACAGAAATCCTCCCGGATCATATCGAATGGAAGCGGAAGTCACGGCATCGGGACTTGTATGTGATCAAAGCGCTTATATATTTGAAATTACGCCGGATTCAGATGCGGCCTGTGAGATTTCATCCGGTTCAGATCGATACAATTGCCGGGAATGGATTTCGATCGTTTCCCGTACCGAAAACGCCGGCGGCAACGTGCCTTTGGAAAATCTCGAGATTACGATCGAAATTTTGAATGGCGAGAACGACCCTCTTGCTGAATTTACTTATCATGTTTCAGTTCTGGAAGCAGGCGAATCCTTTTACAGGGTTTATCAGTGGTTTACAGGGGATCATCCGCCGGGAATATGTTTCCTGAATCAATCCGTTAAACAGGATGAAGTTGAATTGACCTATTGCAGTTCGCAGTTTTCGATCGTATGGAATCCAATGGGATACCTGGTCGGGAGTTGTTATCCGGTGCCTGAAACCGTTGTGTCGGGCGATCCGATCAATCTGAATTTTGATATCCAGAGCCAATGGTACGAAGATCTGCCAATGGTTTATATCTGGTTCGAGATATTCAGTTTGGAGGATTGGGAGAAGATCGGCGAAGTTCCGGTTCCGCACCGGGCAATCAGTTTACCGGCGGGATCACAAAGTGTTTCAGGGTCTGAATTTTTCGAAACGACAAGCCGACCGGAAGGCGAATATGGGTTTCAGCTCTGGGCGGAAATTCCGGAAATTGGATCCAGCGCTTTGGCTCTGTCGTTTTTTACGATCCTTACACCCACTCCCATCCCAACCCCCTCATCTTCACCCTTGCCTTCCCAGACATCCTCTCCGACGCCGGCTGAACATACAGAAACCCCGACGAGTTCACCAACCGCATCAGAATCGACATCATCTCCGGCTGCATCGCCAACTCAGACACATGCTTATACCGCTTCACAGACACCCGGATTAACGGCAACCGTACCGGCAACCTGCACGAATTCCCCAATACCCTCCCAAACCCCGACAGCCGTTGAACCCTCCGCGACGATTCCTGTACCCGAAACACCCACGCCGACTTCAGCACCTCAGGCTTCCCCATCACCGACTTCCTCGGCACCAGGAATTCCGACTTCGTCACCAACGCCCGAGTGGAAGGGCACCGGCATCGATCTTTGGTTAAATAAAGATGGAAACTCATACTCCAAGGGTAACGTCTTTGATTTGATCTTGTTCCTGCTCAATGAAACAAACCTGCCGATACCGGCGGATTTGTATCTCGTTCTGGATGTATATGGAAGTTACTGGTTCTGGCCGAGTTGGAGTATAGGAATCGATAAGATGGAAAGTTCGCTGCCGCCGGCACAACGGTATCCGCTTGAGATCCTGTCGTTCATCTGGCCTGAATACAACGGTTCATTTACCGGCGTATTTATTTATGCTGCCGCGTTGAAACCGGGAACCTCTGAGCTGATCGGGGAAATGGATTATGTCACTTTCGGCTGCAACTATCCGTAAAATAAAACGCAGACATGCAGGTTTTCCCATCCTGATCTTTTCAATAGTTGTCTTTACGAGTCTGTCGATATCCCATCCTGCAATATCGAACACCTCGGGGAAATCCGCTCTGAAACAATACAACCGGTCCTGTCATGGTTTATTGAAATCAGCCGAAGAGCTTGTTTCTGCTCTCGATGATCTAATCGATTCGGATTCCGGGAAAATCCGTTTGGAATCAGCCGCCATCGAGCGTGTTGAGAAGAAACTGGA
Organism: candidate division CSSED10-310 bacterium; assembly: GCA_016927905.1. Classification (GTDB taxonomy): domain Bacteria; phylum CSSED10-310; class CSSED10-310; order CSSED10-310; family JAFGJC01; genus JAFGLW01. The sequence goes on from JAFGLW010000017.1 coordinate 29,003, forward strand.
CGAATTCTGGAATTCTATGGACGAATTCGACATGAATCTCGAAGATCTCAATGATCATTACCGTAAGATGGGGAATATTCCAGCGAAGTGGCAAAAACGGTATGATCATCTGAATCGTTCTATCTGTGATATCAATGAATCCAATTTTGATGATTTGTTTTACCAGGCAATCCGGGTTGAGAGGCAGGAGGTGACTGGAATCTCACCGGAACCGATTCTGAATCTTAAAAACAAAATATCATCATTCGTAAGCCCGGGCATTCGGATGACAGGCACTTCGTCTCTCGCATTGAAATATAAATCCATGAAAGGACCTGCGATTTCCAGAATCGATTGGAAAGATGGTGATACATCCGGTTTTAGTGAGGCCGTTTCGAGATTCGGTAAATCCCGGGGAAAAGAGTTGACGCCCTCCGATTACATCCAATCCGGTCATGAAATGATTGCACAAAAAGCAGCGGAATTGGCGTATGATCCGCTGGGCATTTACAACTATGTCCGAAACACAATTTCAGTCGACACCTATCCTGGATTCCGGAAACATCCCTCGGCTCTGGTCAACGGTGGATCAGCGAATGCCTGGGATACCGCTGCTCTGCTGATGTCCCTTTTAAGGGCTTCCGGAATCGACTGCCGTCTGGCCCATGGCACTGTCATAATACCGGTGGATCTTGCCCTTGCCTGGTTGGGATATCACTACCCGGAAGATGGAGATCCCGCAGAAATTATCGCCAGATGTAACGATCTGACTGCATTCTTGAATACGGTTTTCCCGGCTTCCGGGGGAAATGCATTCGCACAATCCATCGTTGAGAATTATGGAGATCCACCCAGGTGGATTCGTCTGGCTGATCATGCATTCGTCCTGGCGAATATCGATTACATCCCATCCCGGGGTGCCCGACAGAATGCCCAGTCCAGTTTTCGTAATTCACCCGTAGGTCCTCTCTCTGGAAGCAGTACCAAACCGCAGACGAACGATCCGCCTTCGGATTATCAGGGTGACACATGGATACCTCTTGATGCCTGCCTGAAAGGCATGGATACACATTGTGCTGAGTCAGACAACCCACTTTATGACCTTCAATTGACGGGAGAAAACGGGATTCTCAACCTGAATTTTCTAAGCGATATCAGGATTGACGATCCGGTTGAACTGCTTCTGGATGAATTCCTGAATCATCTGCCTGAAGAATCAGACGGAGAATCCTCCCCGTTGTTCGACTGCACGATCGGAGCCAAACCACGTTATGAAACCTGCGAGTATCTCCCGAATACCCTGCCCTATACGGTTGCAGTTGAAACGTTTGAACATATCGAGAACGAGCAGGCTTATATCGATAACGGTGAACAGCTTCCCAAGCTCGTGGTTTCAGTATCCGATGTTCATCTGCCGGGATTCAATCCGAACGAATATTTTGCAGCTCCGGTATCCAGGAGTTTTGATCTTGCGGAACTCGCTTCCAACAGACTGACATTCCGATTCGTGCCCGATGATCTGGAATACTGGGAACTCATCCTGGCAGACGAGACATTTCATCATATCTATGAAGTTCCCGGATTGGAGGTCCGACCGCAACTTGTCCTGAGCGGCGTATTCGATGCTGATGGAGATGGATTCGATGACTGGGATTCAGGATATCCTGAACCGGTGATTCAGGGAGTGGATTATTGGATCTATTTCAGTCTTCAGGACACATATGGGAATTGGTATTCCATCGAAAATAAAATCCCTGCGGGGGAGTTTTTTACCATTGCTGTCACCGCTGGGACTATCGATTCGGCAACCGATCTGAATATTGTCGATGAATTTAACATCGGTTTGATCCAGTCCGGGAATTCGGTCCCGAAACTTTTTGAGAAGCAGCTCAACGAGGAGTTGTTCGGACAATACTTGCAGCTTCAGGGACGGCATTATTTCAAACAGCTGATGTATTCCGAGGAGATCATGACCGGGATGTTCCGGGGCAGAATGATCCGGGATACAAGCATTGCCCGAATCGGAATGACGTTCGGTGAAATTGTATATATTGGAGGGGAAGTGGCTTCGATCAGCGGTGCCGCTTCCTTCTGTGACGTCGATCACAGGCTGGTTGGAGCACAGATCGAGGATCCTTCATTGGCTGATGCCTTCTGGGAATATCTCGGTTATACGGCATCCACAGGAGAACATGAGCTCTTTTTCAGAGAAACAATCGATCATACAGCCTTGGTGTCGACATCGAGGATATTTCAAATGGCAGGAGCTGCCGGTGATGTTCTATACAATATTCCCGCTCAGACTGAACCGCCGTTTATCGACCCGTTCAATCCCGCCATGTTCACCGATCCGCCGGGGTATCCGGGATTGTCGGCACAGCTGTCACAACAATTGAATGCCCATAATCGGAACGGATACGCAGTAATGGTTCCATCTCATTTTTATACTCTTGGCGGCACAGCTGGAATAAGCTCCTGGACCGGTACCGGTTATCAACTTGCGAAGGGAACGGAGTCTTCTTTCATGATATTCGGCGTTCTGGACGATGCTCCCACTGGATGCGGACGGGAAATGGGAGGCGCATTGGGTCTGGCCGGATCACCTTGGTTTTTCGATGAAATCTTCGGGATGGAATTTGAAGCATTCGTCATGCAGCAGACGAATCTGACCAAAAGCCAGAAATATGCGGCATTTCGGTACCAATGGGAAGATGAGTATCAGCATTGGATCACCTTGGGGATCGCAAAAGAATTCCGGTGGCGGTTCCGGACATATACCTTGAAAACCCATCATTACCGGCTGCTCTGCCAGACCGCAAACTGCATCGCCGGTCGGCTTTGGGTCAAGGTCCTGATCTGGAACGGACAGGGTTCCCTGGATGGAATTTCGGATCATCTTGTTGCGGTTTTCCGAAGCGATTCTGAAATCGAATGCATCAATCTTTTCAACAAGGAATATGATCCCACTTTCGAAAATCCTTATTATCCCCGTCCTGAACCCAGGCAATCGCTCGGGAACGAAACACTGATTGAATGGTTCGATTACGATCCATGGCGTCCCGGGTCCGAACTTCCAGCCAATCTGCCAAGTTGGAACTGGGAACTGGGTTTGCCCAATTTCAGCTCAACACTATGGTTGGGTGCATTCATAGGCTCCAACACTGCCAGTTCAACCCTTTACCGGTCGATTAATCCCCGTGTCTGGCACCAGTGGAACACTCCAACTCCGTCACCCTCCCCAACCCCGACCGTGACCGATACGCCTTTCCCCGATCCGTCCCCAACACCCGTCAGAAGAAATAAGAAATACCGGGATACACCCATTCCGACGCGAACTCCGACCTATACCTATACGCCAGGATTTACTTCAACACCGACTCCCCAACCGCCCACTTCCCAACCAATCGGAATGAATCACTGTGACGGCTTTATTGCGGCCAAAAACAATCCCCTTTCCTTCCCCACAAGCAGCGACTATCTGAATAAATGGACATTCGCCCGTCAAATCACACGCCAGTTCACGACCATCAACGATGCGGCGATGGCGGCAATCCCGACCTGTCATCCCAGGAATTGGGACACCAATGGATTTGAACCGAATCTCGGAACAATCCTGTTCGGCCAGAATTATCAGATCGATGAAGAATTCCTGAACTGGCATTTCGATACGTATCATCCTGAATACGGACCCGGTCGCGGTATCGAACTGCATGACACATCCATCAATTGCCCTCACTATTATCTCGAAGGGTATTTGAGCTATTGCCTGGAACAGGAAACACCTTTGCCGACTCCTCGCGGTCGGTGCCCGATTCCCGGCGCCGTCATCAAAGTATCCCATAAACATGTGCCGGATCCGGGAGTTGAATATTCGTTTCTGGGACAAACTTTCAGCCGGATGATACAAGACCCGGAAGATCCGGATTTCCAGATAGCATATTTTTTATTCGACACACTCGGGCAATTCGGTTATTTCCAGGTTCAACCCTATAAAGTGGATGCAGAGGGGCGGATTACCCATGCACTCCCGTGGAGTACATCTCCTGACGAACCGGGAACGATTAACGATATCTACATTTCAGAAGAACAATGGGGAGATCCGGTCAAGGTCACCGAAACCGGTGAAGTAGCGCTTGAAACATTCGCTGAATCCTGCCTGGAGTCTCCGGGAGATAATGCCTTTTTGGGTGAAGAATCTTTCGCTCCAAATCATTTTCGTATCGATGGATTGAATCATCATGCGTTTTTCGATACCGGAGCAGGATTATTTGATCTTTTCTCAGGAAAACTCCTATACGAATTACCCCTTCTTTCCAGACCCGGCGATGGCGGGAACACACTGGACCTGAAAATAGTTTACTCCAGTTCGATCTATCCATACGTATCTGAGGGATCGATCGAGACATGGGTGAAAGAAAGCCATCTGGGTGTCGGCTGGGAAATGCATCTGGGAAAGATTATTCTCTCGAAAGGAGAGCTCCCCGTGGTGTACGGACCGGATAATTCAACCCGGACCATGTTCTGTGAAAACGAAGAATTTAACTTCGGACCCTATCGCAGTACCGACCTCTGGAGACTGGAATTTTCCAATGGAGTCAACCTGCATGACGATAATGTTACAGCCGTTTTTTGGACGGATGAAGGATGGAAATTCGTTTGCGGCATTAAGATCGAAACATCTTTGGGATTATGCCCTTTCGAAGAGTGTGATAATTTTGTTTATACCTGGCTGGTGACTGAAATTGTGCCACCGGATGATGCGCAGCCCATGACAACAATAAACTATGACATATATGATGACTATTATGGAAAAGTGAAAACCGCTCCCAATCAGGAACATGATCTGATCCGTAGACTCTGGGCGATTTCTTCGATTGATCACCGATTTGGACCGACGGGATTCCTGATCTCGTTCGACCATTCCAATTACAGCGATACTCCGGGTGAACTGGATTCACCGAAATGCCTTGAAATGGTCCGGGTGAACGGATTCCCTTATGCCCAAATGATATACAACTCGAATTTCTCCGGCCATAAACTACTTGAGAAACTGATGTTTCTATCGGGTGTCGGAAGTAACCTGTCCTGGTGTTTTGAGTATTATCCTGGATCCGGATCTGCGGACACCTTTGACCGGTGGAGGGGTTTGCTGAAATCGGTGATGATTCCGGAAGGAGGCCGGTTCGATTTTGAGTATTCAATCAGGAATTTTCAGACCAGGTTGTATGGAAACGACTTCCCTGATTACAAAGCAGTTCAATTTCAGGACATATCGATTTCGAAGATCAAAAAGACGGGCACGGATTATCCGCCTCCTTTTGATGATCAGATTGCAGTCTATACGATCGAAATACCGGAATATGCGGATGAAGGAGATTTCACCCGAGTCCAGATTTTCAATGGCAATCCGGATATACAGCCGGTTCCAGCCGATCAGGATCGAAGGTATTATTTTCATCACTACCTGACGGGCGCTGAGGAGTCGATGATTGGAGAACTCGATCGATTCATCCTTCATGACAATCTCAGCCGACTGGCTTTTTCAACGTCATATGGTTATGAATTCCGCCGGCTTTCGATCGCTCCAATGCATCCATGTGTCGATTTCTTACCCCAGGTTGCATTACCTTCTGTGATTGAAGATACGGAACATCCGGTGTCGGATAGTCAAACCGTGCGGATCCTGCTGACGGCAACCTTATACGATCAGCCCGGCTCCGATCCGGATCAATACCTTTATGCAAATCCCGTTCAGGTTGAAATAAAAGAGAAAATCGGTTCAGCGGACTGGAAAACTCTCGGCAAAATGGAATATGAAAATACCGCTTTCAGGGTTCCCACTTTCAAAGAAAACAATATCCTTCGACTGCCATCAAAAATCAGAAGCTTTTTCAATCCGGTTGATTTCAAGGAGACACTTCTCGAGTTTGATACCGTTTCCCATCCGGGGCGGATCCTCTCGATCCGAATCAACGGAACACTGGAAACCCAGTATCATTACGACGATTATGGAAATGTCGGTCGCGTGGTTTTCCCGACCGGGAACACAACCCAGATGATATGGTGGGATGTGGGTGGAGGTCGGGATCTGGTTGTTTCAAGGGGGATTCTTTCCGAAAAATTTGATTTCAATCCGGTAAACGGGGAGATTTCAGCCCTTGAGGATGCAAACGGGTTCGTTACAACTCTTGACTATGATGGAATCGGCAGATTAACAGGATATAACCTTCCCATGGGGCGGGAAATCCAGATTTACTATCCGAATCCCAATACAACAACGATTTCCAGGGGACCAATTCAGGCTCGATCCATCGTTGATGCCATGGGTTATCCGATTCAAACTGCCTGGAAGGCGGACCAGGGGACTGGAGGGTATAATCATGCAGATACCGTCTGGGATGGCTTAGGACGAATAAGATACAAAGGGCTGCCCTCGCTTTCCCCGGGCACTCAAAATCCCGGCTACCGGATGGAATCTTACGACGTGTTCAACCGCTTGGTCCAATTGAACGGTCCGGAATCGATCAGCCTATCCACGGTGTTTTCTCCAGGGTCCGCTGCAGTGACCGATGGTGAAGGAAATGAAACGGTATACATACACGACGGGCTGGGCAGACTGACGCAAGTAATGCTGCCGTTCGTAACCGGATTGTCGAACATTACCGAATACCGGTACGATCTCAGGGGAAATCTGTCGGAAGTTCTTCAGAGCCATCAACCGGAAACTGACACGCAAATCAGGAAATACCGTTATGACCATTTCGACAGATTGGTGGAAACGGTTGATCCTGAGTCTGGGATGACGCGACTGGACTTTGATGAAACAACTGGATACCTGACGCAGATTACATTCTCAGATGGAAGCTCGTTTGTTTCGCCCCCGGAGAACTATGATGGATTGGATCGGTTGAAACAGCGCGATTACTATTCGCCGGAAGGTATCCTGACACAAAGACTGATGTATTTCTACGATGGAGAAGATGTCCCGGAATATGATTACGACGACCCGGCACAATACTACGAGAATTCTACCGGAAAATTGACTGGAATTCTGGCTCGGAGATGGAATGGATCGGAGATGGAAACTGAAAGCGTTGTGACCTGGCCGAAATACGATGAAACCGGGCAACCGCTGGAAAAGACGCTTCTGCTGGAAAGAGGAGTTAACACCATTACGGCACGGATTGCCGTCGAATATGAAAATAAAATTGGACGGGTGGAACGGATCCGATGTTTCCGGTCGATCAATGACCTGGATCCTTTTCTGCAATTGATATATCTGTATAAAGATCATGCCTCCGACAGCGCCCCGGCGACCCTGGAATCCGTCATCCTGAGTGTTGATGGGCAGGTGGACAGGATTATCGGATCGGATTTCATTCATCACTGTTCCGGATCGATAGAAAATTTCATTCGTGGAAATAACATTCAATCGCTCTTTGAATTCGATGATGCGCACAGGCTGAGCCGGCTTTCCTGTTCAGGAATTACTGATTTTTCCTACGAATACGATAATGTGAGCAACATTGTCGGAATTCAGTCCGCGCATTCCGGTTATTCCGATCAGTACACGTACGTCTATGACTCCTGGTACCGTTTAATCGGTGCTGAGTTGGAATTCGAAGGTGCTGTATGGAGTGACGAATATCAGATCGACAGCTATGGAAATATCGTAAATCAAATCCGCCGAAACGATGGGGAAATTACGTTTGACCAGGGATATACATTCAGTCCGGGCCGTTGGGTAATGCAATTTGGAGGAGATAACGGTTATGAGCTAAAAAATCAGGCCTGGAAATGGACCGGAGATAAGTGGAAAGCGGTCGAAACGGATCCATCGCCTGAGCCCCGGGCAGGCCATGCAATGTTATATGACAAGATGCGGCAACGGTCGATTCTGTTCGGAGGGTTGACGGACGCCGGGTTAAGCGATGAAATGTGGGAATTCAATGGGAGCTGCTGGCAACGGAGATCACATGAAACGGGTCCATCCGCCAGGACCGGGCATAAAATGGTATATGACTCTTCGGAAACCCGTGTTTTGCTTTTTGGGGGGCAGAACGATTCTGGGTATTGCGCGGATATCTGGGAATGGGACGGAATCAAATGGAAACTTATAACGGAAAACTCGGTTCCGCTTTATCGAAGTGGTTTCGATCTCGTTTACGACAGTTTTGCGGATTGTGTCGTCATGTATGGCGGATGTGACCAGGAGACTGTTTACAGTGACACGCTGATCTGGGATGGTTCCGACTGGTCTTCCGTGGCCAACGAAGAACCACCCGGCAGGTATGAACATGCCATGGTATATGATCCCGCCAACAACCACATTCTGCTTTTCGGCGGTTATTCTAACGAAGGATTTCTGGCGGATTCCTGGCTCTGGAATGGACATGATTGGACGTTGCTGACGGGACAGAGCCCTGCGGCGCGATCCGGTCACATTTTAGTCTATGATGAACTGGATGGTGAAATTGTGATGCATGGCGGTGAAGATGATACCGGGACGCTGGGGGACACCTGGGTGTTTGCAGAAACCTGGACACAGGTTGCGATTGGATCACCGCTTTTAAGGAAGAATCATGCGGGCTGCTATACCGGTTTTACCGGTTTGAACCGCCCGGATGGATTCCTGTACGATGCCCGGGGTAATCGTCTTGAAGACGGAACGCATCGATATTACTATGATGTCATGAATCGTTTGGAAAAAGTAGAGGATCAACAGACGCGGTCGGTGTTGGCGGAATACACTTATGATGGAACTGGAAAACGGGTGTATGCTTCTGATGGAACTGGAGGGATCGGAGATTGTTTCTATTTCTATTTGGGTGAACGGCCGCTGATGGAGTGGACGTCAGGTGGTGACGCGGGTGTCTATGTGTATGCAGAAGGTCGGCGGCTTGCAAAGGTGACGGTGGATCCGGATCGTGGAATACCGGAGATTTCATATTATCACACGGACCATTTGGGTTCGACGGTGGCCATAACGGATGCCGGAGGCGACGGGATCTGGCCCGAGAGCGGGATACACCGGTATCATCCGTACGGGGAAGATGTCGAAC
>JAFGLW010000018.1 GCA_016927905.1 candidate division CSSED10-310 bacterium
GGTGAAAGATTTCTCACACTCGCTGCGCTCGGTTCGAAATGACAGTTGGTGCATTGTAATGGTGAAAGATTTCTCACACTCGCTCCGTTCGGTTCGAAATGACAGACAAATCTGACGTTAAGCATTAAATTAATCTGATTTCCAGTGGCTGGCGAAGCTGGTGACTGGTTTTACCAGACAACCAGGAACTTCTCCTAAATGGATTTCGGGTCTTCGCTTCGCTCCGCTCGGAATGACGAATCCCGGTAAATATTCCGCTTCTCAGGCCGGGTGATCCCGGCCTCGCGACTTTGGGAACATGTCCCCGTCGGCCAGCGGAGCTCTTGCCAGGCGAACGGTTTCGGTCTAGAATCGAAACGGAAACAAATCGGAACCGATTTGGGGGATTTGGTGGCCATGAAACGGTTTGGTTTGACAATGATATATACCATCGTATTCATCGCATTGCCGGTTTTGGCGGAATATGAGGTTCCACCCAGCCTGGCAGTCGGGCTGGCTCCGGTAGGGGCAATCCATACAGTCGTTCTGCCACCTGTGGACGTCCCAGAATTAATCCGCGAAGACGAGGAAAATGCCGGAACAGGCGTACCACTCCGGATCGGGATCGGCCGCCCACTCCCCGCCGTCGGATTTGAGACCGGCGAAACCGTCTTCGATCCCGAGGCCGGCCTGATCTGGCGGCTCCGGATCCAGTCTCCGGGTGCCCGGCAGATGAGAGTTCATATCCGTGACATGACGCTACAGGGAAACAGCTCTCTATACATCTATCATGAATCCCAGGAGATATCGGATGTCTATACGGGTCTCGGACCGTTCTCAAGCGGAGATTTTTGGAGCTGGGCGACAGAAGGGGAAATTGTGATCGTGGAATGGAACCAGCCGGATATCATTGGTGATGGTCCCTGGAATCCCCCGTTCACAATCTCCGAAATCGCCCATGCCTACCGCGGCATACCCGAACCGCCCGAGAGCGATCCGGGACGCGAGCAGTGGTGCCACAACGATGCCACCTGTGATACCGGTTACCGGGCCCAGCGGGACGCATCCGCCTATATTTCGTTTTACAGCGGCGGCTGGTACATCTGTTCGGGAACTATGCTCAACAATACGCAGAACGATTTTCGCCCGTTTTTCATGACGGCGAATCACTGCATCGGGAATCAGTCGGAAGCCGAGAGTGTTCAGGTGTATTTTTATTATTACACGGCGGTATGCAACTCCGGGTCGGCCAGCTTCGGAACGGCCAAGAACGGTGCAAATCTCCGGGCCACCGGCACATTCTCGAATTCATCCGACTTCTCCCTGCTTGAGCTGACGTCGTCCGGATTCACCGGCGTGTATTTCGCCGGATGGGACCGGAGCAGTGTTGCGATGAATGAGGCTGTGACCAGCATCCATCATCCGGACGGTTCGTACCGACGGATATCCTATGGATCAAGGATTGACTATTTCGGTTACCCGGATTTTTGGGATGTTCGATGGAACCGGACGTCCAATCCGGGTGTGACCGAGCCCGGTTCGTCGGGTGGCGGACTTTTCCGCGATTCCAATCACCTGTTCATCGGCCAGCTGTACGGCGGCACGTCCGACTGCGACGCGCAGAGCAATCCCGATACCTACGGCCGGTTCAGCGTATCGTATACCGATGGCAATCTCCAGAACTGGCTGGGCAGTGCAACGACGGTTCAGGGAATGTATTTCGGCAGCGGGCCGACCGCGACGCCGGGCCCGCCGACGCAGACACCCTCGACACCGCCGCCGACCGGGACAGCGGTGCCGACGAATACGCCGATACCAAGTAATACGCCATCGACACCGCCGCCGACGGGAACGGTCTTCCCGACCAGCACGCCTGCAGGGCCGTCCCCCACCCGGACTGTCACGCCCGTTCCTACCGAAACGGTTCCACCCGGCCATCCGACCAACACACCCATTCCGACCCACACGGCGCCGCCCGGGTATCCGACTCCGACGGCATTGCCCACCGAAACACCGGTGCCGACCCGAACTCCCACAGCGCCGCCCGGGTATCCGACCTACACCGCCCATCCGGATTCCACCAACACGCCTTATCCCACATTCACACCGGGTTGCGGGGAACTGGGCTGCACGGTGTACATGCCTTCACACGATTTCGGGCCTTACGATGTCTGCTATTGCACCATCACCGTTTGTAATCCGGATGGAGTCGTTTATCACAATATTCTCATTTTTGCGATTCTGGATTTATTCGGCAGCTACTTCTTCGCCCCGGGATATACTGAATTCGGCTGTTACGTTCGGCACATTCCGCCGGGGATGATGGAACTGAACGTTCTACCGGCATTCATCTGGCCGGCCGGCGCGGGAGCTGCCGTGGGTGCCAGGTGGTATGCCGCAATGACCGATCCGGAAATGACGGAGCTGTTCGGAAGGATGGGAACCTTTACGTTCGGGTGGCATACTTGAGTCTCGTCAATCGATCGCTCGAAGTCCATGAAACCGGTTGAACCGGGGGGATAAGAAAATGGCGGAAACGAAAAAAAATAAGGTATTTATATCAGTCGATATCGAAGGGGTGACCGGCGTTGTGCACTGGGACGAAACCGAAAGCGGCAAACCAGATTATGGATTTTTCCGGAAGGTGATGGCGGCGGAGACCAATTCGGCGGTGGAAGCGGCCTATGAATGGGGCGCGACGGATGTGTATGTCCGGGACGCCCACGGCTCCGCACTGAACATCCTGCCGGATATGCTCCACAAAAATGCTCGGCTGATCCGCAACTGGGGTAACACACCATTCTGCATGATGGAAGGTCTGGATCAATCCTTCCGAGCGGTAATTTTCATCGGGTACCATGCCAAAGCCGGCACTCCGGATTCACCCCTCAAACATACCATGACGACGCGTATCAGCGATCTGAAACTCAACGGCGAATCCCTGGCGGAGGCCGGTTTCAATGCATTGATCGCCGGGCAGTTCGATGTGCCCGTTGTGTTTCTTTCCGGCGACAAGGCCATCTGCAGATACACGCGGAAACTGATTCCCGGCATCGAAACGGTATCAGTCAAGGAGGGTCTGGGGGGGGCGTTCATCACCCAGCATCCGGATGTGTCGGTGGAGCAGATCAAATCAGGTGTTCTTCGGGGATTGCGGAAACGGGAAACCATCCGGCCGCTGAAATTCCGGCCGCCCTTCGAGATGGACGTGACCTATTCCAGGGAGGAATATGCGTTCAGAGCGGCCTGGTATCCGGGAGTTAAACGGTTGGGCGACTGCTCGGTTCGTTACCGGTCCCGGTCGTTTCCGGACTGCCTGAAGTTCTTTTATTTCACGGAACCATCGGATTGAGTGCACCGGATTTGAAATCACAGGCGGAGCGTTTAAACCGGTGATCGACGGGATCGGCACGGATATCATTCGAATCAGCCGGATCAAACGGGCAATGGAACGGACCGGGGAATTCGAGGAGCGGGTGTTCGCCCCGGCTGAAATTGAATACTGCCGGCGGATGGCCCGACCGGAGCGGCATTTTGCGGCCCGGTTCGCGGCCAAGGAAGCGGTCATGAAAGCGCTGGGAACCGGCTGGTCGGGCGGTCTGCGGTTTCAGGATATCCGGATCGACCGCGATCCGAACGGCGCACCCCGGGTGACCATCACCGAACCCTCCCGATCGGCAATCGGGGATATCGACCGGATGCATATCCATGTTTCCATGTCCCACGACGGCGATTATGCCGTCGCCATTGCCATGATCGAAAAAGGAGTCAGGTGAACCGGTCTGGGCTGAATCGGCAGATCGAGTGGTTCGGCCGATCGATTATCTCGTAATGTGAAGCCCGGTTCCCTTATCCAATATCCGGTAATGCCTCAGCACCTGCAGATAGCTGTCGCAATTGATTTTCTGGGCGTTTTCACCTGGAGCCTTCCGAAGCCACTCCACTTCCCTGAGGGCGATGCGCTGTTCACCGGGAGCCAGATACCGGTCCTGGTTCGCCACCAGGTCCGCCAATCCGGGAGCCAGTTCGGCGTATTCGTCATCAGTGATGCTGCTGGCATCGTGCAGGGTCAGGTCATGCAATGTGGTATTCAGAACACTGGCGATCCGCGTCAGGAGTTTCCAGCCCGGGTTGCGGTTGTTGCCGTTTTCAAGGTCTGATATGGTGGCGAGGCGCGTGTCTGCTTTGAAAGCCAATTCCGTCTGGTTCATGCCTTTCAGTTTTCTCAACCGCCGGATGTTCTGTCCCAGTCGATTCAATTCCGTCATTGATTTCCTCCCGTGCTCTTTGGATCGGAAAATTTATGCGATATCCCCAAAAACAAGTCATTTATATCGGATACGCTGCAAAGAAAGCAAGCATATTATCAGTGTAATCCATTTAGAGCGTTCAAGCCGAGGAGTGTGGTCGTCGGTACCCGTTTTCAATTATCGAGTATAAATCAAGACGATTTCTGCAACCAAAAGCTGCCGGATTTGAGTTCCAGGCGGTCAATCAGATCATCCGCTTGGTCCCGGTATTTTTTTCCTGATTTCCCACTGCATGCAGCCAGGTGTGCTTTTTCAAGCAGCAGCGGAATCCTGTAATACCGAGCACCAGTCTCCCGTGCAAGCCTCTCGGAACGTGCCAGCAACGGTCGAACTGATTCGCCACCCCTTCCGGTCAGCCGCATCAGTTTCGCGTATTCCACCAGGGTTGCGCCTTCCAGTGACAGGAACCGGCAGGCCTTTTGAATCCGCAGTGCCGCCTTCAGATATTTTTCCGCCTTCCGGTAATCTCCGAGAATTATCCAGGCTTCCCCAGTCCTGGCATACACTTCCGCATGATTGACTTTATCCTCGTGAGACTGTTTCACGATCGGTACCCGGGCGCAGGAATCCCGTGCCTTTTTCAGGCAGCCGGATGCGGCATATATCTTGGCGGCGTATGCATGACAGAAATAGACCATCTCCAAATTGTTCGGACAGGTCTTGATGGCTCTGCTGATCAATCGTTTTGATTCCGGTACATTACCAAGGTGCAACTCAATCTCAGCCAGAGCCGGCAGCGCCCATGCATTGGTGATCTGGATCCCGCAGCCGATATCGATCGCCTTGCGAAGTGCCGACATTGATTCTTCCGGTTCCAGCTTCATCCACAATGCGTTTCCCATCTTATGGTATGTCATTGCCAGGAGCATATTGTGTTTATACTGCACGCACACCGGTATGACTTCGTTGAATGCGGTGATGCAGTCATCCAGACATCCGTTGAGGTAATGGGTCATACCCAGATTGAATTTCTCCTGGCAGGCCAGCAGGAATCGTTCCTGTTTGATCCATAATTCCATGGCTCTCCGAGTATACTGTCCGGCCTTTTTCAGATTTCCCAGAGACCGGTAGACCGTTCCCAGAATTCCCGTGGCGTGTGCTTCGGCATAGGGATTTACACCGTCCCGGCACCGATCGATCACATCCTGGAGGGTTTTTTTCGCCTGGTCGATTTTCTGGAAATACATCTGGGCAACTGCCAGGGCGACCAGGCAGGTCATTTCGCCGTTTAGATCCCCGGCTTTCCGGTACAGTCGAAGCGCTTTCCGGGTGTGCTTTGCATGAACGGTCATCTGCCCGGAACCGATCTGAACCTGAGCCAGCAGGTGATGTACCAGAGCCTGAATCTGATAATCACTGGTGCGTTCTGCAATCTGCAGAGCGCGGTCAGCATAGCGGTGGCAGTTCGAAACATCATTGGTGACCACTCCCACCGAGATCAGCTCACACAGGGCCTGAGCTTCCAGATCTTGATACCCGTATTTCCGGGCATCCCGAACCACTTTCCGGATCTCGATGACGGCTTGATCCGTCTGGCCCAGGAACAGAAGCACTTCCGAGGCCCAGTGCTTGCGCATGGCGATCTTTTTCCTGTTTACCCGCCGCTGGAGGGATAAATACCGTTTGAAATAGTAATCCGCCTCTTTCCGCGCAAATCCTTCCAGCGCTTTAATGGTTGCCATATAACAGTACCGGGCGGCCTTCGTGCGGTTTCCGGCCAGGTCCCAGTGACGGGCCAGTTCACCGGGAGCGGTTCGAACGGGTGTTTCAAATTGCGTTTCCAGGAAACCCGCTACCTGTCCGTGCATCTTTCTGCGAAGGTTTATATCGATCGAACCGTAAGCCGTTTCCCGGATCTGATCGTGGTAAAACCGGAACCGTCCCGGCACCGTTTCTTCCAGGATCTGCCGAGCCAGCAGTTCCTGAACCGATTCGGCGAAAGGGATCCGGTTTTCCCTTGCGATCAAT
Source organism: candidate division CSSED10-310 bacterium (assembly GCA_016927905.1). GTDB lineage: Bacteria > CSSED10-310 > CSSED10-310 > CSSED10-310 > JAFGJC01 > JAFGLW01. The sequence continues at coordinate 6,258 of JAFGLW010000018.1, forward strand.
TCCAGCAATTCCGATTCCGTTTCTCTACCGATTACGGATGCGTAACATGCAAGCAGTCGGGAGTCTGAATCCAGAAGCGCCAGGCGCATCATCATAAGGCTGTGAATGGACCGGGGCAGAACGGCAGAAAGTTCTTCGTGTATATCCGGTTGATAATCGTCGCCGGATTTAACCTGCCACTGTCCGTCCGGATTTCTGTAAAGGATTCCAGAATCGGTGGATGCCATCAGGAATTCCGCAACGTAAAACGGGTTGCCTTCCGATAATCGAGCCAGATTCCGGATGTATTCGGTATGGATGGACTGACCGCCCAGCATGTCGGTTATGATGGTGGCGACATCGCCGGTATCCAGGCGATCCAGAACATGATGAGCGGTCATCAAACCGGTTCGAAGCTGTTTCAGCGAAGCTGTAAGCTCTTCGGTTCGATAAGTTCCCAGAATACAGATCCGGCAGGTCTCATAGAAACGCGTTTCAGTCCATTGTGCCAGGAGGTCCTGGGTGAGTGAATCCGCCCATTGGAGATCATCAAAAATTACGAGAAGCGGTTTATAGCGGGACAACCGCTGAAACAGGGAGGTTGCGGCATCTAAAATCCGTTTTTTCCGCTGATCCGGCCGCAACGGAGGGGGTTCAGGCTGCCGTGCGACACAGGGGAGTTTTGCCAGGTGGTCGGAATAGGCCGCCAGTATTTTGCCTTCGGGACCGAGCAGGGAGCTGGCTTCCGGTTCACCGATCTGCACGCAGATCTCAGCGATGGTTTGAAACATGGATATCAGGGGCTGGAATGGTGAAGCTCCGAGAAACTCGCTTGTTTCCAACAGAGATTCAAAATATCGGCATTCGCCGTTCAGGACCTGACAGGAATACCGGCCGGCATAAATGGCGAGTTCTGCAGCCAGCCTGGTTTTACCGATGCCGCTTTCTCCGCCGATCAGGTTCATGCTGCCGCATCCTGCGGTCGACCGGGTCAAACGGAAGTCCAGGTCGCTGAAAATGGAATTCCTTCCGGCAAAACGTGACCGGTGCAGATATATCCGGATTCGCGGCGCGTTTGCGCAAAAACCGTTATCCGCTCCCAGCGCTTCCAGCCGGGATGCAATATCCAGGGCATATCCGATGCGGTCATGAGGTTCCGGTTCAAGCATCCGGATCATCAGTTCATTCAAAGCAGGTGGAATTCCGGGCGTCAACTCCACGGGCGGCACCAGGCTGCGTCTGCTGTTTTCCGGCAGGGCGGGATCCAGTTGACCGGTTTCCCCGGGGCCGAAACCTGTGATCAATTCATACAAAATGCATCCCAGGGAATAGATATCCGTCCGGGCATCCTGGTGTTTGCCGGATAACTGCTCCGGCGCCATGTATCGCTGGGTTCCCCCGAATGCTTCACATGAAACCAGCTTGTCCCGGCGGTCAGTTCCGCCAAAATAGGAAAAGAGACCGAAATCCATGATCACCGGAAGACCGTTTTTGCGTATGAAGATGTTCGCCGGTTTGAGATCCCGGTGAACGATGCCTTCACCGTGAAGGAACGCCAGGGGAGAGCAGATCCGGCGGAACGCGGTGAGCACATCATGGAGATACCCGGTATCCGGAGCTGGTCGCAGCGCTTTTCCCAGTGGTTTTTTTTCACCAAGTACCGACCGATGCTCATCCAGGTTGCGGAAATGATCATCCAGGGGCAGACCCTCCACATATTCCATGACATACCAGGGCCGACCTTCGATGATTCCCCGGTCGAACACCCTGATGATTCCCGGATGATTGAGTTTGGAGAGCACTTCGATTTCCCTTCGGATGGCTGAAAGGATCCTGGCGGAATGAAGAGTGACGGTTTTCAAAGCCACGATTCTGCCGGTTTCCGGGCACCGGGCCCGGTAAACACGACCCATTCCACCCCTGCCCAGATCCCCGAGTATCTCGTAACCGGTTGATTTCAAAATACCGTCGTAAAACATTGAAGCATCCCGTGAGCGTTTTTGACGAAAAAAAACTACTCTCATATCAGGTTCAAGTCAAGGAGTTTTAAAGGTGGGGGAAATCAGGTTAATTTCTCAAGATATTTGAAAAGAAAATAATTAAATTGAAGTATTGTTCAACACGATACTTCGATAAAGTGCCACCGCGCGTGAAAGCTCTTCCGATCGAATGTAATGAATCTTCAGGAGAACGGATTCGGGAACCAGTTGGCGTGGGACCCTATTTTTCATGTCCCGAAAATGTGGTTTCACCCGTATTCCCGTCACAACGGTGTTTAATTGAATCGGGAAAACATGGAATCAAAATGAGCATCACGGGACGTTGTAGATGTTTTCGCAGCGATATAGAATTGGGCCATACCGGAAGATCCGGAAATAACTCGGGGAAAAGCGTTAGTTCCAGATTGAAATCTCGGTACCGTAACTGAATTGACCGGCTGGGTGTTTGCCGTTTGGAGGATGCGATGGATAGAATGAAAATGTATACCGGTCACCACCTTGATCTTCTGTGGCGATTCGACAGGGGATTGTCTCTGAAGGCGGCTGTATCTGCAGTGGTTAAAAAGGGTGATGTCGTGGTCGATGCAGGATGCGGCACGGGTATTCTTTCCCTGTGGGCAGCCAAAGCCGGAGCTCGGAAAGTTTTCGCGTTGGATCATGCAGACATTGAAATTGGCACAGCATTGGCCCGGGAGAATGGGATGGGGGATCGGATTGAATTTCTTCGAACGGATCTGGAGAATTTTGATCTGCCGGGTGCCGACCGGTGCAATGTTCTGATGGCCATGATCTATTTCAACGATCCCAGGCGTGACGAAGCACAGTCAAAATTATCCTGTAGAATTCGCGACCGGATACTGCATCCGGGAGGTCATCAGATACCCAATCGGGTCCGATACAGTGGTTACGCTGTGGAATGGCCGACTCAGGACATCAGGACGCGGTTCATGGAGATTGACCGGAGAATCCGGATTATGGAACAGCGGTACGATCTGTCACTTGGTTTCCTGGCCGATGCCGCGAAACGGGTTCCCGATCCCGGATGGTTCCCCGAACGTCGGGATACCGGGTATCTGCACCGAGTCGATGCGCGTTATCTGAGCTGCGTCAGCCCGATGGTCGATATTGATTACGCCACAGGATTCCACGGGTATCCGGACCAGGTAACATTTGCAATCGATCAACCGGGAATATGCAATGCCGTAATTTTTGAACAGCACTTGTATTCCGGGGACCGATTGATTTTTTCCAACGAATCCGTGAGCTGGATCCGCAACCCGATGCGGGTTGAAACGGGAAATATCGTTCGAGTTGGTTTGGATGAGATCTGGCGAAACACCAATTCGGCATCCCTGGAATACACAAACGGTTGAAAAGCCGTTGCTTATCCGGAAAAAGGTGAATGAGTGAATCCGCATCGTGCCAACCGGTATTTCAACCGGAAACCATACCGATATGTTTCGGATGAAGGAATGCCGACATTCGAATATCATTGGACCGTTGCCGATCACATTCAGGCTGTTGTGGAATCAGAGTGCAGGATTGTTGATGTGAAGGAGTTCGGTGAGAAGCTGGAAGATGAATATTTTATGAAAGTGAACCCGGACAAATTACCCGGATACCTGCTGATCTCCGGCATTAAGGATCCATCCGAAATCGGCATCAGGTAATTGAGATTACAGACAGATCTCATGAATATGCAGTTTTTAAGAACATAGGATCCGCAAGATTATACCGGGGGCAGCCGGTTCCGGTTGAAGCTTTTCAGCAGCCGGGTCCAGAGACCCTTTCCGAGTGTCCGGTCGACACCCATCACGATACCCCTGAGAACGGGTATCAGTTCCTTCGTTCCCGCCCAGTGTCGGTCGATGACATGTTCCGGAACCTCGTTGAGCAATCCATTCAGGACGTACGCGGTCAGCGCGATATCATCGAGATAGCCGAACGGACCGAACACGGCTTCGGGCAGAAGGTCCAGCGGCGAGATGAAATAAGCGATGGCAGCAGCCAATTTGGCCTTGTGCCGTGCGGGAACCTCCGGATCCCGGACCAGGTGGATGCAGAGATGGAGGAGATCCGGACCCAGCATGAGAATTTCACGGAACCGGTGGGACCGCCCTTGCGGCGATTCACCGAAGGCAATCATCCTGCGCCGGAATTTCCTGTAAAAATCCCAATACTCCGGATTCGCGCTTTTCATCCTGACAATTCCCCCGGTTTCATAAGTCGGTTCCAATCGAACTAAATTATAGCTTGAATTGAAATCATAAGCCAGCTGGAGAAGTTCGGGAATTTTGGGTCAGTTGACGCTCGGGCAGTCAGTATTCAGGATCTTGGATCAAATCAATTTCCAAATCACGACAAGACATGTTGACATATAATCAGCGAATGATTATAAATCTGGTCAGAAGAGTCAGATGAGATCAAAGGAGCATGGCAATCCCTTGTTGGGTTGCGGAAGGATGCTTGAAATAGAGTTAATCATGCGCTTTTCCGGGCATTTCGGTTGGTTTCGCCCGGAACGCGCGGTGATCGGATAAATCGTTGCCTGATGAATATCGGGATTATGATATGAGCAGTTTCCCGGTCGATTCTTAAAACCGGTGCTCATAATTGAAAAAGGAGGTTTCATGACGAATCCAATCCGCTGCAAATTAAGCTCCGGCCTTCTGACCATGCAACGGGTCATAGTTCTGGCATGTCTGGTTTTATCGGTCCCGTCGGGAATGGATGCTCAGACTTTCCCGGTATCCTGGACATTGATCGAAACGGATCCCGTTTCCGGCGGCTGTGACAATCACCGGGATGTGGTGGCCACGTTTTATGCCGTCGACACAGAATATATCTATCTCCGGTTTGAAAATGAAGACCTTGCCGGCTGGCCCGGTACGGGCACGGGAAACTCCGATAAAGCCCGTTACAAGTGGTGGATCGATACCAATTTCGGCGACATTGCATTTTCAGGACAGAATGTGATTAATGGAGAATTCCTGCTGTTTCTCGAGGATATGACGGACAATCTCAACGATCCCATCGAAGACCGCGATGCACTGGGTGAGCTGACTCTCATGGACGACCTGTCGAATCTCGGTCTCACGACACGCTGGGGCGGCAATCCCCCGGCATATTTCACTGGAACACCCAACACCGGAGGTCCCAGCATTCACTGGAAACGGGTGCTGGGCAGTGGAACTCCCGGTTTGGGCGGACCCCAGTCCAGTATGAGTGATCCGGATCTCGGTTATCGGATTGAGGGTGCTTATATCGATATTTACATCAGTTGGGTTTCTCTGGACGTCACCGATCAGATCTGCCTGATCTGGGCGACCGACATTCACAATCCCAATCTGGATCAGGCACCGGAATGCGACAGTTCCGGAAGCACGAACTGCTTCACGATCCTGGCTCCGACATCCACTCCGACTGAAACGCCCCTCCCGACCGAGACACCCACGCCGGAAGTGCCGACCTGCCCGCCGGATACAATCTACGGCCATCGGGTGCATGCTCCATGGGAACCATACAACGATTTTACCAGCGACCAGGGTACCGGAAATTATGCGTTCGACAATTTCCAAGGACTTGATGATGTCATCTGCGACGTTCACTGGTGGGGATATGAATGGGATTGGGTTTTCGGAGGTCCATGTCCCAAATCCGTCCCGTTCGACATCGTTTTTTACACGGATAACGGCGGTGAACCGGGAACCGAAGTGGCGCGCTACCCCGTCTATCCGACGCGTTCTCCGACCGGACTTTTCTTCGGTCCATATGAACTCATCTATTATGGTGTAACGCTTACGGAATGTCTGGATCTTCCAACCGGCTGGATATCCATCCAGGCCCAGTTCGATCCGCAGCAGCCGGATTGCCAATTCATTTGGATTACAAGCCCGGAAGGCGACAATCTGTTGATGCAATATACTGTTGGAGGCGGCTATTTTCCATGGGAGGCGGATCTTTCGTTCTGCCTGACCAACACCGAACCGACCCCGGTCCCGACCGATACTCCGACCGAAACCCCGACTCCCAGATTGACCGATACTCCGACCGCTACCCCGACTCCCAGACTGACCGACACCCCGACCGCTACCCCAACCGGCACTCCCACATCCAGACCGACCGATACTCCGACCGAAACCCCGACTCCCAGACTGACCGACACACCGACCGCTACCCCGACCAGCACCCCCACAAGCACCACCACCGGCATGCCCACGGAAACGCCAACGGAAACACCCACGCCCGAGTTACCGACCTGCCCGCCGGACACGATCTTCGGTCAGGAACCTCACGGGCCATGGGAATCATGGAGCTTTGCCGATAGCGATCAAACGTACGACATTTATGCATTTGACAACTTCTACGAACTCGGGGATTCCATCTGCAATGTTCACTGGTGGGGATTCGAACAGGAGATCGAAGTCGGACCCTGCTCCAAAGATGTGCCGTTCGATATCGTGTTTTACACGACTTCCGGAGGGGAACCCGGGACGGAGTTCGCCCGGCGCACAGTGATCCCATCGAAAACAACCACCGGTCTCATATATGATTTCTTCGGTTATTACGATGTCGAACTGTACTATTACGAAGCGGTTTTCGATGAATGTATCGATCTGGTCAACGGCTGGATATCCATACAGGCTCACGAGGATCCCCTGCAACCATATTGCGTTTTTTCGTGGGTGACGAGTCCGTATGGAGACGGCCTGATGTACATGGATTTCGGATCGGGATACTATCCGCTTCAAATGGATGCTGCGTTCTGTCTGACCCGTGAAGAATCGACACCGACCCCCACGGAGACGCCGACGGAAACACCGACGATGACAGCAACCGATACACCGACTGAAATCCCCACTGATACGTCGACAGAAACCCCGACCGGTACACCCTCGATAACCCCGACTCCGACCATGACCCGGACAGCCGTTCCCACCAATACCCCTACAGCGGATCCGACTCATACACCCACGATGATCCCGACGCCCACGCCCACACCCAATCCCACAGTCACGCCCACCGCCTGTGTGGAACTCAAGATCTATTCGTGGGAAATCACATTCGATCCGCCCCAGGCGGTTCCGGGGGATGTAGTCAACATCAGCGCGCCGGTTCACAACATCGGTGAAGTGGATGCGGACTACATGGAAATCAATTTTTCGTACGAGCGAACGCCGCTGGATCCCACGGATGATCCCAATATGGCGCCGATCGACCGGGTTGTGCTGACGGATATTGCGGTCGGCACATATAAAGTTGCTGAAACTCAATGGGATACGACCGGGATGGAACCGATGACCTATCCGATCTATGTTGTGGCGGAAGAGGTTGTGCCGGAAGAGTGCGATCCGGGATCCTCGCTCGCACAGCTGGATCTGATCGTTCCGGTGAATCTATACAGCTTTGAAGCGGAGGGTCGCAACGGCAGTGTTCTGTTAAAGTGGGTCACGGCAACGGAAGTCAACAACCTCGGATTCAATATCTTTCAATCACGTGATTTCACTTCCGGTTTTGAACGGATCAATCCGACGATGATACCGGGCGCTGGAACATCGTTCACGCGGCACGAGTACAGTTTTGAAACTCCGGGGAACCTGGCCAATGGCATACCCTGTTTTTATTACCTTGAAATGGTGGATATGTGGGGGGAGACAACGCGTTCCCATGTAATTGCCGGTGTGCCGCATTTCAGTCCGCTGGATGTCCGGTTGTGTACGGTGAGCAACCGGCAGATTTATGAAGTGGACGATCCCATGTCAGTCCGGGGCCGTCTGGTGAATTCAGGGCCCGGTGAAACCGTCGAACTGATGATGGGTCTCATCCTGAACATGCAGTATATCGCCGATATCGTTCCAGTGGTGACAACCGGGATACCTTCGGATCTCGACCTGGATTTCAACCTTTTCAATCATACATGGACAGGTCAGGAACCTCCCGGGGATTACATCATCGTAACGCTCATATGGGATCCAGACACCGGCGAACTCATCTTCCTGGATCTGAATCCATTCCGGTTCAGGTAATCTCCCGCGGTTCGTTCGTCCCGGACGGTCGTAACCGGAAAGGGCGATTCACCGGCCGTCTGGGATGAGTTTAACAACTGAAACGACTTATTCGCTGGATACCAGTGTGGGGAAGGATTTACTCTGATTGCCCTCGATGTCGGTGGCCAGGATTCCCAGCAGGTGAACGAATGGATCCAGAACACGGACATCCACGGTCAATTGAACACCGTATACTGAATCGCCGGGTCCCATGTCACCGTGAATTCCGTCGTCTTCCAGAAGGATTCCGGTTGGCAGGCCCGAATAAAGCAGCTCTACGCGGTCGATGTGTTCCGGACCGTCCGGATCAGTCACAAAGGCCGTGATTTGCAGTGTACCTCCCGATACGGTGGAGAGGTGCGTATCCATGAAACCGGCCAGGTTGATCACTGGATCGGAGGGCAGATTGATCTTCAGATCCGGATTACCCAGGAGTGTATAGGGTTCAATAATGATAGCGTATCCCGGGTACTGCACCAGGGTTTTGATCTTCACCTTGAGGATACAATTGCCCACAATCACCGTGCGGCCGATGAGTAGATATTCATAGAAATAATATGCCATGAAATAATCGGACCAGTAACCGCCGAAATTACATCCGCCCCAGAAAGCAACAGCGCCGGTTTGGTTTCCCGTGCCCACAGTGAACTTCTCACCGAAACAGTCCATGACGGGGTTGGCGAACCGGGCGGTGTTGCAGGTCATGCTGGTGATCATCGGGAGCTTGCCGGCGTTTTCCAGCGAGTCGATATCGTCGAAATTGAGCATGGCTTCCCAGCTCCATGTTCCGGCATGGCCCAGGAAGTTGACCAGGAGACGGCCATCGTTAAAAGCCCGGATGATATCCTCTTCGTACCAGCCCCATTCCCGGTGATCGCTTTCCTTGTAAATCCGGGAAACATGCCAGTACCGGCCGGTTGGATCGACGATCCGTTCGATTATGGTTTCTGACTGGTCCCGGAACATATCCTGTTCGCTGTCACCGACTCCGCCGTTGATGAAGAGCATGTTTTTCTGCCAGCACAGATCCCGGGTCTGGGTTTCATAGCTGATGATCTTCTGAATCTGGCTCCGGAGCTGTTCCGAAGTTTGAACTGCAATTCTCCCGACGGCGATATCCGGAATGTTGTCATCACCGGAGATGCAGACGAACTGGTCGTCCACCATGGGCTCCCCGTAGAGGAGATCGCTGGCGTCGTATGGCGCTCTGTCGAAAGGATCGATGGATGAATCCGTCCAGGTTTTCCCATATGCGGGGAGAAAGTTGACCGGTCGGCTGTCGGGGAGATATTCCTTATAATCCCAAGATGAATCTCCGACCAGCAGCAGATATGACGGCGGGATTCCCGACCAGTTGTGAAATGCACAGGCGCAGAAATCCCGGATTGCCCCGGGGTCCCATATCCCGTAACTGAATGTGTCGAACACGTCCTCGATGGATGCCGTGAACACACGCAAATCCTTCGCGCGCAGATGTTTCGTCAACGTTTCCAGTTCCGTGAGGAAGTCCGGATGGCTCACGATCAGGTAATCCGCCTCGTTTGCCGTGGATTTCAGATCTTCGGGTGTTCCGATGTCGATCCGGTCCGGCTGAACCAGCCCGGATTCCGATGTGGCCGTATATTGGGCGGATCCGCCGGTCTGATCTGAGAACATCAGCGTATATCGGTCTCCCGACGGACTGACACTGCAATTGATAATCTTCTGGTTGGTATCGGTTCGAAACAGGGTCAGATTCGGACCGTCGAAACCGGACACTTCAAAATCCGTTCTGCCGGGAACTTCAACCAGAGGATCCGAAAAATCGAGACGGTTCTGAAAGGCTGCATAGCGCCGTGAATATTCGAGTTCAAACCAGTCGACAAAACAGCCGTCGATTTCACCGGCTCCCGTATCTCCCGGAAAGTAGATGTGGAGTTGATTTTGACCTTCGTTTATCCATTCCACCGGCAGGGTCAATTCAAGCAGACATTCTTCGACACCATCCCAGTATTCATCGTAAAGGGGATGTTCATTCCAGTAGATTATTACATGATGATCGGGCGCGACCGATTTTACGGAAGTCATGCCCACCAGGCGCATTCGGAGTATCCCCGGATCCAGGGATGTTGTTAGGTGATCGACGGGAATATCGAAGGATTTTAATTCGCGTGCGCGGACGGAATCCCAATAGTAATGGCCGCCAGTGTAAAGGTGGTTCTCTTCGAGGGGAATCGTTTCAATGTAATCCGTGGCCGGACCGGACCCCGGGACCCCGCCATCCAGTGTCGAAACCCGCAGTCCGGGTGTTTCACCCCAGGAAAACCAGTACGCGTTTGTATCGGTATATTTATTGTCGGACCCGTCCGCATTCCGGTAGCGGCTGCACAGAAATTCCACATAATCCCCTGGATCGAACACGCCGTCGGCTTCTCCGTGAACATAAACCGGCAGTTCAACTCCCAGATTGAACACTCTTATCGTCAGGGGATCCACGCCGGAGAAATCGATTTCATCGATGATTCTGCAGATTCCGTCTTTTGAGATGGTGAGCTTGACCATCGGGTCGCCCGGATCGAATGGCTGCCGTCTGCCTTTCTGTTCCGATGGTACCTCCCGGATCCGCCAACGGTCCACATCTTTCGGATTGACGACAAGATCGCAGGTCACGGCCCGCATCGCTTCACTGTCACGAACCGGCTTTTCGATTTCCCAGGGTGCGAAGCGGATTTCCACGGTTGTTTCCCGGATCCGTTCATCTGACCCGGATTCTCCGGCAGAGGGATTCAACCCGATTCGAATCCCTGCGATCCGGTTTCCCCGGAACCAAAACAACCGGTCCAGAACAGCCGAACCGGTCCGGTCCCGGCAGGAAACCGATATTTCGCCAACCGGCGGCACAACCGCAAGAAATGTGTTCCACAGGGATTCCACGGGCATATCACCGGTTGGCATCCGGACCCGGATAAACATCGAGGTGTCGGATTCTGCAAGCAGGCTTGTCGTCAATAAGAAATCCCGTGTTCTTTCGAAGGGGGCTGCGGCAAGACTGCAGACAGACGATGTAAGAGTGGAGAATACGATGGCTGTTTTCAATAGGCGTTTCAATAACGTTCTCGATTGTTTCATGCAGATAGAGTTTCATAAAAAGCTCAACACAAGTCAAATATTCCAGATCGGGTGGTTTATCCCTGCCTTTAAATTCATTGTCTCACCGATCGAAACGGTACCACACGCCGATAATTCCAGCTTATCGCCTTACTCATGTCCCCAGTTCATTTCTTTTTATTCTTTTTGATACAAGCAGACTTATGCGGTACCAAAAAACAAATCAGATGCGCAAACTCACCTTTTCAATATTGCCATTTCAGGTTAATATCGATCGATATGGTTCTACAGCTTTAAAAGGATCTGAAGAATTATCTTGATCCGGGGAACAATCCAGACAATCGGGTCAGATTGACTCCGGATGAGAAAATGGAGGTTTGGTTTATGAATAGGATCATACAGCTCTCGCTCCTCGCGCTGACGATTGCGTTGGCAGGTTGTACGGCAGTCGTTTCCGAAAACATGATCGGCATGCAGCCGGTTCCGGTCAATCCCGGGGACTGGGACGGGTTGTGGTATGACGGGGAAGGATATCTGCATCTGAAAGTAAAAGACGCAGCGAACGGAGTCATCCGGGTGACCCTGATGGATCCTGAGGAAAACGACCGGAACGATGAGATCAACCGGAGATCATTCGACATGGTTCTTCGAAAAGGCCAGTCGATGGTCTTCGGGAACATGCTGATGAAGGAAGCGGCGGATCCGGAGCTGATCTCCAAGGACAATGAAAACACCTATTTGTGGTTTTTACTGGAGACCCGGAAGAACCAGGCGACGGCATTCTGTCCGGATACTAAACCGTTCAAAACGCTGACCGGAGAGGGAAAACTGAACGGTAAAATCCTCGAGGATGGCGTGATTCTCACCGGATCCTCCGGGGAAGTGACATCCCGGATCGAAGCGCTTGCCGGAGAACATATGCTCTTCGAGTGGCGGACACCGTTCACATTTACCCGGCTCACCTGCAACTAGGTCCCAGATCTTTGGGTGGACATGCCGGGAGCGAGTCGTTATGGTTTTCCTGTCGAAAGGAGGACTCGGATGACTTCAAAGGGAAGACCTGCTCCGCAGCGGAAGAAAAAAAAATCGAAATCCGGACAGGAACCCAAGTACAAATGGGTCAGCACACGGCTTCTGGATGATGTGTTCACCGATGAAATCAGCCTGTTCAAACCGCATTTCGAGGTGGATTACGAGGCTTATCTTCAAAGATTGTGGGAATCCAATCCGGAAATTCAACGGATCCTCAAGAACGTTCCAGATCTGGAAACGGCCCGCAGCGGCATGTATGAGTATCTGGAGCAGGCGGAACGCAGAGTTTTCGATCTGACCAACGATCTTCACATACTGGAGAAGTCCACGGTTCGGGAAAGCATCCGGGTGTTCCGGAGCGTCATCGGGCCCATCAACGAATTCCGCACCGAGTTTTCAGCTCTGGACAGCCTGTGGAAACTGGCCCGGAACAACCGGAAAGAGCTCAAGAGCGAGATTTCCGTGGGATTCATAATGGAATTCATCAATTTATTCCGGGGAGTCACCGGGAAATCGAACATATATCTGGAGAATGCGGAGGTCAAAAAGGGGATTCCAGAATTTCTGAAGATGAAGGGGCGGGAAGCGGCTGTTGCCAGGACGGAAATCCTGGACGATTTCGGATCGAGTGTGCAGAAATATTTCAAGAAATATCCGTCCGGACTTGAGGAGGAGGTGATCGGATGGCGTCGGGAAAACCGGGCCAGGATTCTCAGGTATTTCAACGGGACGGACGCGGACTGGAACGACTACCGGTGGCACTTGAAACATGTGATCAAAACCGCTAAACCGCTTCTGGACCTGATTGAACTGACCAATGAACAGAAGGAAGCCGTGGATGTGGCCTCCCGGAACAAGATCCCTTTCGGCATCACCCCGTATTATCTGAGCCTGATGGATTCCAAGCGGTCCATCGGGTACGATCATGCCATTCGCGCTCAGGTGATCCCGCCCAAGGAATATGTAGACAAAATGGTTGAGCACCGGGCAGACCGGAACCGGTCGTTTGATTTCATGGGGGAACACGACACTTCACCGGTCGATCTGGTTACCCGGCGATATCCGGTCATCGCCATTTTGAAACCGTTCAACAGTTGTGCGCAGATCTGTGTTTACTGCCAGCGCAACTGGGAGATCGAGAGTGTGCTCGAACCAAAAGCCCTGGCGTCTCGGGAGCGGATTGACCGGGCTCTGGCATGGTTCGACGACCACAAGAGTGTCGGGGACGTGCTGATCACCGGTGGCGACCCGATGGTGATGAAGGACATTCAGATCAAGCGGATCATGGATGTGTTGGCTTCGAAAAAGCACATCTACCGGATCCGGATCGGAACCAGAACCCCGGTGGTTCTTCCCATGCGCATGCATCCGGAATTGATGGCCATGCTTTCGAAGTACCATGAACTTCCCCGCCGGGAGATCGCCGTGGTAACGCATTTCGAACATTCCTATGAGATCACTCCCGAATCAATGGAAGCGGTCCAGCGCTTCCGGAAAGCGGGAATGAGTGTATACAATCAGGAAGTGTTCACTCTGGAGAATTCCAGACGGTTCGAAACGGCCAAACTCCGCAAAGACCTGAAATCCATCGGCGTCGATCCGTATTACACCTTCAACCTGAAAGGCAAGGAAGAGACCAGCAAATATATGGTTCCGATCGCCAGGATACTCCAGGAGCGGAAAGAGGAAGCACGGCTTCTTCCGGGGCTGGACCGAACCGACGAACCGGTTTTCAACGTGCCGAAACTGGGCAAGAACCATCTTCGGGCGGGGCAGGATCGCCGCCTTGTGATGATACTTCCCGATGGCTCACGCGTGTATGAATTTCATCCCTGGGAAAAGAACATCACGGCGCTTCCACCCTATAACTATGTGGATGTACCGATATATGATTATCTGGAGGAACTGGCGGCACGGGGCGAGAATATCCGGGATTACCGCACCATCTGGTATTACTATTGATTGGGATAAATGTCCGGTACGTTGTCAGAATACATGATATTGAGCAACTCCTCGATCTCCCGTTTCAAACCGGGTATATCCCTTTTGAGGGTTTCCCAGACCGCTTCGAAATCAATTCCGTAATCCCACAAATCGCGGTCCAGCCTAGTGCACATTGCCATGATATCATCCCAGGGAACATGGGCGTTATCATTTTTGAATCGGGCTGAAAGCTTGTGGGAGGCTTTCCCGATTATCCCCAGTCTATAAAAAACGGCATCCTGGATCAGGGTGTTTTCGAAGAAATCTTCGAATTCAGTGCTGGAAATATATTTCAGGATCTTGTAAATAGAGAAATTGATTGTCTGGAGAATCACCTTGTCCTTTTCATGCTTCTTCATATAGAACATTCTCGTTTTCCCGCATCTTCAGAATGGCCATTGGATCCACGTTGCGATCATTGAGGATCCTGACACGGGTCTCCAGTTTCGCTTTCAACTCACGTTCCATTCTGACCAGTTCCAAAAGGCTGGTTGCCGTTTTGAATGTTACCAGGACCAGAAAATCCCCGCCGGAATCGGTGACAGTCTGGCCGGCTTCGCCGAGGATTGATATGCGGCTGACCCCTGCTTTCTTGAGGTACCGGGTGAGCATCTCAAAAACCTGTCGTGTCGGTCGGGTCATTAAACCACCTCAATCATTATTAAAGAATCTTTCTGCGGACCTGTCAAAAGAAAGCGCAAACTTGCCTGCCCGCATCTGAAAATCGACTGATGTCGCCGGTATCAGAATGCACTCAACCGGTCTCGGATGATCGCGGTCAGATCCTCAATCCGGACGCGTTCCTGAATCATGGTATCCCGGTCTCGCAGTGTCACGGTGTCCTTCAGTTTCGCATCCTCCTGTCCCAGGGTCTCGAAATCCACGGTGATGCACCACGGCGTGCCCAGTTCGTCCTGATAACGGTACCGCTTGCCGATGTTGCCCCGGTCGTCCCATTGAACCAGATAGTCCGAACGCAGCATTTCAAATATCGCCTCTGCTCTGGCGACGAGTTCCGGGCGGTTCCGAAGCAGCGGGAAGACGGCAACGGTGACCGGAGCGATGCCGGGGTGAAACCGCATGACGTACCGGATTTCCTCCCCGCCCTTCCCATCGCTGACGGTCTCCTCGTGGTATGCATTGGTCAGCAGAGCCAGTGCGATCCGATCGACTCCCGCAGACGGTTCAATAACGTGCGGCATGAATCGTTCCTTGGTCTCCGGATCGAAATAAGGCGGGATTTTTCCGGTTGCCCGGGCATGTTGAGTCAGGTCGAAATCCCCCCGGTTGGCGATTCCTTCCAGTTCCTGCACTCCGAACGGAAACTGGAATGTCACGTCCGCGCAGGCCGAAGCATAGTGAGCCAGATCTTCGCTGGCATGCCATTCGATAAATAGTTTTTCACGGGGCAGGCCGATGGATTCGTACCATTTCAGGCGGTTGTCCAGCCAATATTTGTGCCACATCTCGCCGGTCCCGGGATGGATGAAGAATTCGATTTCCATCATTTCGAATTCCCTGGAACGAAAGGTGTAATTCCGGGGATTGATTTCGTTCCGGAAGGCTTTACCGATCTGGGCGATTCCAAAAGGGATCTTGGTCCTTGAGACGGTCAGGACATTCTGGTACTGAACGAAAATTGCCTGGGCCGTTTCAGGTCTCAGATAGGCGATGGATGTGTCGTTTTCAACCGGACCGACGGATGTTCTGAACATGAGATTGAATTCACGGGCTTCCGTAAAGTCATGATTTCCGCCAACCGGGCAGCCGGCACTTGGAAGTTGATCGGCACGGAACCGCTGTTTGCATTTGCGGCAATCCACCATGGGGTCCGAAAAGGACTCGGTGTGTCCCGATGTTTTCCAGATCGAAGGGTGCATGATGATGGCGGCATCCAGACCGACGATATCATATTTCTGATTTTCGGGTCCGGTGTGACCGTTCCGGACGTATTCACGCCACCAGGCATTCCGGATGTTCTGCTTCAGTTGTGCACCAGCTGGTCCGTAGTCCCAGAATCCGTTCAGTCCGCCGTATATTTCGGATGACTGAAAGATAAAACCGCGACGCTTGCACAATGCGGATAGTTTATCCATGAGATTGGCGGCTCTGCCTGTCTGCCTGTTATCCGAATCCATAATTCCTTCCTCCACGATTGGGTTCAGCGTCCGCAACGGTTCGACGGCATTTCTCCGGAACACCGCATTTGGGCGGAGAAATGTTCCGGAAGTCTACCGTTTGTCAATTGAAACCGCAACGATTTCGGGATCAAGAAGGTGCGGATACCTGACGTGAAAGTGCCAGATCAACCCGGGCCCGGGAAACTCATGGAATATTATCATGATTTTAATGTATTCTTAACACTACTGTGACAACAATCACCGGTATGGTCTTTTGACAGGGGAATACAAGATGCCGAAAGAAAAAATAATGATAGTCGACGATGACCCGGATATTCTGGAACTCGTCAAGTATAATTTCGAGCGTGAAGGGTACCGCACGATCACGGCGGAAAGCGGTGAATCGGCGATCCGGAAAGCGAAAAGCGAAATCCCGGATATGATCATCCTGGATCTGATGCTGCCCGGCATGGACGGCCTGGAGGTCTGCCGGAAAATAAAACAGGATGAAGCTCTGGCAAGGATTCCGATCATCATGCTGACGGCCAAAAGCGAGGAATCGGATATCGTTGCCGGTCTGGAACTGGGAGCGGACGATTACATCGTGAAACCGTTCAGTCCCCGGATACTTCTGGCTCGGTTGCGATCCGTTTTAAGGCGGCGCACTGCCCGGGAGATCGGCGCGACCGAATTGATCACCCATCTGGGGATCACGATCAATCCGATCCGGCGGGAGGTTAAGGTGGACGGTAATCCGGTGGATCTGACGGTGACGGAATTCGATGTCCTGCATTACCTGTGCAGTCATCCCGGGTGGGTCTTTCCCAGGTCGCAGATCATCAATGCGGTAAAGGGGGAGGATTACCCGGTGACCGAACGATCCATCGATGTCCAGATCGTGGGTCTGCGCCGGAAATTGGGCGAAGCGGGACGGTTGATCGAAACGGTACGGGGTGTCGGGTACCGGTGCCGGGACGAAGCATGAAACCGAAAAAAAGCCTGGTCTGGAAATTTTTCCCCTGGCTGCTGCTGATCATCGCGGGATCGCTGTTATCGGTCAGCCTGTTTGCGTCGCATGCACTGAAAGACATGTATTACCGGCAGACGGAAAACGCCCTGGAAATACGGGCGATTCTTTTGCAGGAGGTCCTCTACCATGCGCTCCTGTCCCGCGATGATGCGCAGGTCGACCGGCTGAGCAAACAGATCGGCAGAAAGATCCAGACGCGGATCACGGTGATCCTGCCGGCGGGAAAGGTCATCGGTGATTCCGAGGAAGATCCGGCCAGTATGGACAACCACCGGACCCGGGAGGAAGTCAGAATCGCCATGACCGGCAGCCGGGGTATATCCATCCGGCCGAGTCCGACCCTGTCGGAAGACATGATGTATCTGGCTCTTCCGGTCAAGCATCAGGGAAACCTGATCGCGGTGATCCGGACTTCCAAACCATTGAACGAAATCCGCAGGGATCTCGGTGCCATCTTCATCCGGATTGCCGGCGCCGGATTGCTCGCTGCGGTCGTATCGGGCCTGTTCGCCATGTGGGTGGTCCGGCGGTTGAACCGTCCGATCCGAATGCTCATCGACGGAACCGCCCGTTTTGCCGATGGAGACCTTGAGTATCGGCTTTCCGGTTTTGAAACCCGGGAGATGACCCGGCTGGCGGACGCTCTCAACCGGATGGCTTCCGATCTTCACGAACGCGTGCAAACGGTTATCCGCCAGCGCAACGAGCTGGAAGCGGTCCTTTTCAATATGGTGGAATCGGTGATCGTTGTGGATCGGAACGAACGGATCGTCCGCATGAACCAGGCCGCCCGCGACCTTTTCGGGATCAGGGAAGCGGTACCGGAACACCGAACGATTGGCGAGGTGATCCGCAATTCCGACCTCCTGGAACTGGTCCGCACCATCTTCGAAACCGGGATCTCCAAAGAAAGCAGTATGGTCATTTACAACGAACCGGATCGGCATCTGCAGGTCCACGGGACACCCCTGAAAGATGAATCGGGCGGTCTGTTCGGCGTGCTGATTGTCATGCACGATATCACCCGGATGCAGCAGCTCGAGAATCTGAGGCGGGAGTTCGTGGCCAATGTTTCCCACG
This sequence comes from candidate division CSSED10-310 bacterium, assembly GCA_016927905.1. Classification (GTDB taxonomy): domain Bacteria; phylum CSSED10-310; class CSSED10-310; order CSSED10-310; family JAFGJC01; genus JAFGLW01. Next base: position 24,616 of record JAFGLW010000018.1, read on the forward strand.
AACTCAAGACACCGATCACCTCGATCAAGGGTTTCATTGAAACGCTGCGCGAGGGAGCGATCGAAGACCGGGAAAACGCTCTGCGGTTTCTCGACATCATCCTGGACCGGACAAACCAGCTGAATGCGCTCACCGATGATCTGCTCAATCTGTCCCGTATCGAGGAGGACCGGCGGCGGGATCTGATTCCGATGCAGAAAGGATCGATCCGGGATGTCGTGGATTCCGCATTGTCATTATGCAAATTCAGGGCGAGTGAAAAAAACATCACCGTCGAATCATCCTGCCAGATACCGCTGGAATTCGATTTTAATTTCCAGTTGCTCGAGCACGCCCTGGTCAATCTACTGGACAACGCCATCAAATACACGCACTCCGGAGGACGGATCTCCCTGACCTGCGCCGTGACGGAAACGGAAGCGGCCGTCGCCATCCGGGATACGGGCGAAGGGATTGCCGCGGAACATCTCGACCGGATTTTCGAGCGGTTTTACCGGGTCGACAAATCCAGGAGCCGCAAATCGGGCGGCACCGGTCTGGGACTGTCCATTGTCAAGCATATCGTTCAGGCGCACCGGGGCACGGTCGAAGTCTCCAGCGAGCCCGGAAAAGGCAGCGTATTTACCATCCGGCTGCCGCTGAAATAGGGGATCGTTTTTCTAACGGAATTCTAATATTTCACTCACCATCCCATAACCGTAACGCTTTAAATTCGCAAACCATGCCAGCGAATGGCCGGAAGGTGAAAACCATTCAATTCAATAACGCAAAAGGAATTAAGGAGGGAACATGAAAAAAGCGAAAGGTCAAGTGAAAACGCGGTTTTTGGCGGCAGCACTGATCCTGGCAGCCGTGTCGGGTCTCAGCGCCGTAAAAGCTGCCTGGACGGACGCCATAAAGATCAAGGGCGATCTGCGGTACCGTCATGAAATGATCGACAAAGAGGGTTCCGATGAGGCGCGCAACCGGCACCGGATCCGCGCCCGGCTGCAGCTGGACGCCCAGGTCAACGATCGGATCGATTTCTGCCTGCGCCTGGCCACGGGATCGAGCGACCCCGTGTCCACCAACCAGTCCCTGGACGATTCGTTCAGCAGCAAAGGTATTTTTCTGGATCTGGCGTACTTCGACTGGCATCCGACCGATGCGTTCCATTTCATGGGCGGCAAGATGAAGAATCCCTTTGTTATTCCGGGGGGAGCGGAGTTGTTGTGGGACGGTGACATGACGCCTGAAGGTCTTGCGTTTAAATTCGGCTCGGGCGGGGATTTCAAATTTTTCGGAAATCTCGGCGGTTTCTGGGTGAACGAACGCAGCTCCGATGACGACTCTTACCTTCTGGGCGTGCAACTCGGTGCCGATGCAAAATTCGGCGACGCGAAACTGAAATTCGGCGGCGGGTATTTCACGTTCACGGAAGCGAAGGGATACGAACCGTTCGTGGATCCCGAAGACGGATTCGGCAACACCCTCGACGATGAGGGCAACTACATGTACGATTACGATCTGGTCGAGGGATTCATCGATTTCAGCACCAAATTCGGTAAACTGCCTTTCAGCGCGTTCGTCGATTTCGTGACCAATACCGATCCGGATGAAGACAACACCGGCTGGGTAGCCGGATTCGGTCTCGGCAAAGTGAAGGATCCCGGATCCTGGGCTTTCAAATACCACTACAAACATCTGGAAAAAGACGCCGTGCTGGGGGCTCTGACCAACTCCGATTTCGGCGGCGGCGGCACCGATGCGAAAGGCCATGTCGCCTCTTTGGGTGTCGGAATCGTGAAGAACACGTCCATCGGTGTGACCTATTTCCTGAACGAACTGCATCCGGATGATTCCGCGTTGGATTATGACCGGCTGCAGCTCGATCTGGCGTTTAAATTCTAACTTTTTTGAAATAAAAAAGATAAAGGAGACTGACGTGAAAAGAACAATTTTAAGTCTGTTTGCGATGGGTATGCTGATTGCGTGTCTGACGGGTATCACCAGTGCCGGCACTGTGGTCATCAAGGGATCCACCACGGTTCTGCCGATCGCGCAGGCGGCGGCGGAAGATTTCATGAAGGCCAATCCGGGCGTAAGCATCTCCGTTTCGGGCGGTGGATCGGGCAACGGCATGAAAGCGTTGATCGACGGCAGCACGGATATCGCCGATTCGTCGCGATTCATCAAGGACAAGGAAGTCAAGATGGCGGTGGAGAACAACCGGTTTCCGGTGCCCCACCGGGTCGCGCTGGATTGTGTGGTTCCCGTCGTTCACCCGGACAATCCTTTGAGAAATATCACAATCGACCAGTTGAAAGGGATTTACTCCGGAAAGATTCGGAACTGGAAGGAAGTGGGCGGAAAAGACAAGAAAATCGTTGTGGTTTCCCGTGACACCAGTTCCGGCACCTACGAAGTCTGGGAATCGAAGGTTCTGGGCGGCGAAAAGGTGCTGCCGGAAGCCATGCTTCAGGCGTCCAACGGCGCGGTGGCCCAGGTCGTGTCCAAGAATCCCTACGCCATCGGATACCTGGGTATCGGTTATGTCAATGCGGAACTCAAAGCTCTGACGGTCAACGGCGTCGTGGCGTCGCCGGTTACCGCGCTGACGGGCTCGTTCCCGGTTTCCCGGGAGCTTTTCATGTTTACGAACGGCTGGCCGACGGGCGATACGCTCTCTTTCCTGAATTACGTGGTCAGCCCGGAAGGGCAGAAGCTGGTGCAACGCGAGGGATTCGTCCCGATTTATGCGATAGAATAGACAGGTGATCTCCCAACGCTGAATTCAAGGCGGATCATTATGAACGGCCCCGTACCGGTTAAAACAGATCGCGCAGGAACACGCTCGAACCGCGCCCTTTCCAAAAGCCGGCGGGCGGAAAAACTGATCAAATCGACCCTGTTCCTGGTATCCACCGTTTCCATCGTCATCATCGGTTTGATCTTTCTGTTCCTGTTCCGGGAAGGCGTTCCGATCTTCAAGGTCGAATCGATCCGGTCGTTTTTGTTTGGCCGGTACTGGTACCCGACATATGATCCGCCCGAATTCGGTATTCTACCCATGATCATCGGCTCGCTGGCAGTCTCCTTACTGTCTTCGCTGATGGCGGTTCCCCTGGGGTTGCTGTCCGCTATATACATTTCGGAACTGGCCAGCCAGCGGGTCAAGGAGATCACCAAACCGGTCATCGAACTGCTGGCATCGATTCCTTCCGTGGTCATCGGGTTTTTCGGAATGGTGGTCATGGCGCCGTTTCTGCAGTCCACGTTCGATCTGTACACCGGATTGAATGTTTTCAACGCATCCATCATGCTGGCCGTCATGGCGGTTCCCACCATTTCGAGTTTGTCCGAGGATGCCCTGAATGCGGTATCCCGGGAGTTACGGGAGGCTTCGTATGCTCTGGGAGCGAACCGTTGGGAGACCATTTCACGGGTGGTGGTTCCGGCGGCGCTGTCGGGCATCTGCACCGCCGTGATCCTGGGCATGTCGCGCGCCCTGGGGGAAACGATGGTGGTCCTGATGGTTGCCGGGGGCGCGGCGGCCATTCCCCGGAGTATTTTCGATTCATGCCGGCCCCTGCCCGCATCCATCGCGGCGGAAATGGCGGAAGCGCCGTTCCGCAGCGATCATTACCACGCCCTGTTCGCCACCGGAATCGTCCTGTTCGTCATGACCTTCTGTTTCAATCTGCTGGCGGATTACATATCCCATAAATATCGACAGACCGGCACGGCAACATTGTAGGAAACCAAAGTCATGACCTTCGCGCGCCGACTCAAAGAATCAATCGCCGTCAACACCATCCGGTTTTCCGCCCTGTTTCTGGCGCTGATCATGGCGATCATCATCCTGTTTCTGGCCGTCAACGGAATCGGCGCGATTTCCTGGGATTTCCTGACGCAAAGTCCCCGGGAGGCCATGACAAAGGGCGGGATCTTTCCGGCGATACTGGGGACGTTCTACCTGACGGCAGGTGCCATCATCGTCGCGTTTCCCCTGGGTGTGGCAACGGCCATCTTTCTGCAGGAATATGCGCTGGAAGGCCGGATCGTCCGGATAATCCGGTTCGGCGTGAACAATCTGGCCGGCGTGCCGTCGGTGGTGTTCGGCCTGTTCGGTCTCGCCGTGTTCGTGGTGTTCATGAAATTCGGATCCTCCATTCTTTCGGGGTCGCTCACTCTGGCATTCTTGATTCTGCCTGTCTTGATCGGCGCTGCCGAGGAGGCATTGAAATCGGTTCCCCAAACCTACCGCGAAGCTTCACTTGCCCTGGGTGCAACAAAATGGCAGACCATTTCCAGGGTGGTTCTGCCGGCGGCACTTCCGGGCATGTTAACCGGCTCCATTCTCGGAATCGGCCGTGCCGCCGGGGAAACGGCGCCCATCATGTTCACTGCTGCCGCATTCTTTACAACAAAGCTTCCCAAATCGATTTTTGACGAAGTTATGGCATTGCCATACCACATTTATGTTCTTGCGACAGCCGGAACCCATATTGAACAGACCCGTCCCATACAATATGGTACCGCATTGGTTTTGATCATCCTGGTTCTCGGGTTAAACGGTCTGGCAATCATCATTCGCACCCGTATTCGAAGGCGTCAGCACCGTTAGGAGAGATGGCCATGAACGCGATGGATTCAAGTTTCAAAATCCAGGCTCAGGACGTTTCGTTTTATTATGGAAATACACAAGCCCTGGAGAACATCTCTCTGGATGTTCAAACCAATCATGTCACTGCGCTGATTGGACCGTCCGGTTGCGGAAAAAGCACGTTCCTCAGGATTCTGAATCGGATGAACGACATCATTCCCGGAATCCGGGTTGAAGGTAAGATTGTGCTGGATGGAGTCGACATCTACGACCGGAACGCCGATATCGTCGAAATAAGACGCAGGGTGGGGATGGTGTTTCAAAAACCAAATCCCTTCCCTAAAACCATATTCAACAACATCGCCTACGGTCTGCAGATCAACGGTTACAAGAATAGAAGCGATGTCCATATGCGGGTGGAGCAGTCACTGAAAGACGCAGCACTCTGGGATGAAGTCAAAGACCGGTTGGATGATTCTGCCCTGGGTCTTTCCGGCGGCCAGCAGCAGCGACTTTGCATCGCCAGGGCTCTGGCTATTGAACCCGAGGTCGTTCTGATGGATGAACCCGCCTCCGCACTGGATCCGATCGCGACCCAGAAAATTGAAGATTTGATCATCAAGCTCAAGGAAAAATACACCATCATCATCGTAACGCATAACATGCAGCAGGCCGCCCGGGTGTCCGATATCACCGCTTTTTTCTATCTGGGAAAACTCATCGAAGTGGACAAAACCGAAAAAATATTCACCAATCCAAAATTGAAACAGACGGAGGATTACATCACCGGGCGGTTTGGATAGAAAACTGCCAAGGAGCAGCGGGATGCTATTTCAGCTTCGTAGAGAAATTGAAATTTTAAAAAATAGAATTCTGCTTCTGGGCGCGGAAGCAGAGAAAATCGTTGCGATTGCGATTAAATCATTGAAAACTCATGATGTGGAACTGGCGAAATCGGTTCTGGATCTGGATCTGAAGATCGACCGGATGGAAGTGGATATCGAAGAAGAATGCCTGAAAATCCTGGCGCTGCACCAACCGGTTGCCATCGACCTGCGATTTATCGTGGCCATATTGAAGATGAACAATGATCTGGAGCGGATCGGGGATCTGGCGGTGAACATCGCATTGCGTTCCGCCAAACTGGCAGCCAAAAGACAGATCCATTTGCCCCGGGAAATATTCGAGATGGCGGAATTGTCCGAGACGATGCTCAAACAATGCTTGGATGCATTGATCAACATGGATGAAACCAGCGCACGCGAAGTATGCAAGAAGGATGACCAGGTTGACGATCTGCACACAGAAATGTTTTCGACCATCGAAGCACATTTTCACGCCGAAGCCACTGATATGAAGGATTACATCCGCATCCTGGAAATATCGCATCAGCTTGAGCGCATCGCCGATCTCGCGACCAATATCGCCGAGGATGTCATCTATCTGGCCAGCGGGCATATCATCCGTCACGGGACCGGAAAAGATACGTCGCGCGAAAGCGGGCACAGCGGATTGACAGCCTGAAAATCCGGGCATATTGTTGTAGCTCGTGATGAGGTTTGACGCCCCCAAGTTCGAGAAACTGCTGGTTTTGCTGATCATCCTGCACAGCCTGGGTGTGGGAATCATGTTATTTCTGTTTCCAGGATGGAGCGTTCGATTTGGCGGCTGGTCCGAAGTGACGCTTCTTTTTTTTGTTCGCCAGTCCGGAATTTTCCATCTGGTTCTGGCTTTTGGTTACTGGAACGAATACACCCGATACGGCGGTGTAACTCTCTTGATTTCAGCCAAAACGATCGCTTTTGTTTTTTTGATGAGTGTCAGCCTGTTTGTGGTTATGCCGTGGGCGGTCTGGATGAGCGGTATTGCGGATGGTTTGATGGGGTTGATGGTGTTGCTGGTTCACCGGCACGCAGTATCGGCAGATGAAACCTCCTCGAAAACCTCCTCCACCTGATCGATTCCGAACTGGACGGTCATGGTGATATTGTCGACCAGTTCACTGGACAGATCGTCCGCATCGGGATCGCCTCGCAGAACACTCATGCAGGTGTCGTGAAAAACCGACAGGGCTTCGATGACTTCCGTGGGTCTATATCCCTGATCGCGCCGGTGACAGGCGATATCGGTGCAGTATTTCATGAACACACCCTTGTCCAGGGTTCTGACCGACGTCATCAGCTCCCTGAAAGCCTGACGGGATGCCCATTGCTGCTGGTCCACACCGAGTTGTCTGTAGCGTTCGAACTGAAGATTTTCAGGAGTTTCGAAAATTCTGTTTATAACAGTCTTGACGATGGCGTCTTCGTTGGATTGCAGGAGCCGGTAAATTCTCAGGTTCGGATGGAGATAGGGCATTTTCATGGCGGCTTGATTCCGGCTCATCCACTCGATCGGATCCGATTTGAAATTTTCGATCAGAAACGGCATCCGGCGCAGGATTCCGAGCCGGGGACGTGGTTGCCAGCTCAGGCGGGTCCGGCTTTTTGAAGCGTTGACTGACAACTGTTTGTCGATATAGGCAGCCATCCAGCTGCGTTCGAATGGCGGCTTACCCCGCAGTTGCCCCAGAATCTCCAGCATCCACATTCCCAATCCACACAATGGACGGGGCATCAGGCGCGGTTTTCTGACCGAGCCGTACCGGTTCAATGTGGCGGCGTTATAAAGCTCCAGATGACTGGTCGCACCATCGCCGCCGGCGATAAAAATCTCGCACGGTTCGCGAGGTATGTAATCCAGAAGAAGCGTCCTGAAATAAGACACGGCATCCCGGACATGCAGATAGGGAATGGCCGACAATCCCGTTCCGCCGAGGATTCGGGAGTTCCAGGCTTCCGATAACCAGGTCTGGAGAAACATGAACAGCGGCGGATATTCGCACCAATCCGAAAACAGAGCCGGCAGTCTGACGATGGAGGTCGGAACAAAATCTGAAAATTCGCTCACAAGGGATTCGCCCAGCGCCTTGGTGACAGCATATATGTGGGATCCGTCCGGTGGAGAAGTTTCATCGATGTAATGACCCTTTTTCGGGAAACTGCAGGCTGCTACCGAGCTTGAAAAAATGAATCGTTTGGGATGCAGAATCTTGGTTACCTTAAGGATGTTGCGCAGTCCGTTGACATTGGAACGGTAATAATCCGGATGCTCTTCGCCCGTGAAATCGTAGTAGGCTGCAAAATGCACCACGGATTCCGCTCCCCCTTCCCGGCGGATTTCCCGGAAAACGGATTCAATGTGGTCAAGATCGGCGATGTCCACCTGGTACCAGTGAATGTTGACATGCACCGGGGCGTTGCACCGGACTTGGGAACGACGGGCGATGGCAAATATCTTGTGATGCCGTTTCATCACATCCAGAAAATGACGGCCAAGAAACCCGGAAGCTCCCGTCAATACCATTCCCGGCAATTCCATCTTCAATCTCCTAAATCAGTCACAATCATATAATAACACAAATCAGGCTTGTCCAGAATCCTGACCGATACTATCCAGCTGCCCGGTCAGGGCAATCGGGACAGGGTACCGGATAATGGTTGCCGGCCGGTTCGAGTCTGATAATATGAAGATCGGTTCCCGGATGACAATCCACGGGAATTCCGGATGATATCGGGAGGTGAATAAGGATGTATTTGTTTCACCGAGCGGCAGATCTGGTCCGGGCGGAGCACAACCGCTGCCCGGCCGCACGGCCTCAAGATTATTATAAACTGCTTTTTCAGTCCGCTCTGGGCATGGAACACCGGTTGATCGATCCGGTCCATCTCGCAAGTCGGATCAGGGAAGAGTATTCGGGGATTTCTCCGGATCCAGGCCAGCCGGCGTTCATCGATATCACTCTGCATCAACCGCTTTACCGCGTGAATCTGGCCCGGTTGAAGCATGAGGGAATTTCTCCCGATTTCATTTCGGATGCCTGTCTGAGCGGGATGAAACGGTTTGTTCCGCTGCGGGATATTCCGTTCAACCGGGTCATGATCCATCTGCAGACAATCTTGGTTTCCGATCCGTTTGGTCTTCCGCCGGGATGCATTCTGTCTATTCTTCGCGATTCGGCCCGGAAACCGGTTCATCATTCGGAGTGTTACCGGCGGACATATCGCCCGCATTATGTTTTGTTGCCGCCCGAAGAACTCGCCCGGTTGTCAAAAAGAGTTGGGGTGCCGCATGACGGTCATACCGGCGAGACTGATACGATACCGGATGGTTGACTGGCAGGAGGTAAGTAAATATGGTGGTGTTCCCCTGACCGTACTGATCGTGATCGGTCTTGTGAACAACCTTTTCGTCAAAGGAGGATTTCAATGGGTGAGTTAAGTCATCTGAATCCGAATCATGTATGGAAGCATTTTGAAAACATCTGTTCGATTCCGCATCCGTCCTATCATGAAGAACGGGTCGCGCAGTATGTCATCGATGAAGCATCCAGGCTGGGCTTGGACAGCCGCAGAGACGAAGTCGGAAATGTTCTGGTGACCGTTCCGGCGTCGCCGGGACGGGAAAACGATCCCATCGTTGTCCTGCAGGGACACCTGGACATGGTTCCGGTTGCCGCCCCGGGAATCGATCATGATTTCGAAAAAGATCCGATACGACCCTATATCGACGGCAACTACGTTCGAGCCCGGGGAACCACTCTGGGAGCAGACAACGGAATCGGCGCTGCGATCATGCTGGGAGCTATGGAGGATCAATCCCTTGATCATGGCCCTCTGGAACTTTTATTTACAATCAACGAGGAATCGGGAATGGACGGTGCCCACGGCTTGAAATCGGATTTCATCAAAGGAAGACTGCTGATCAATCTGGATACAGAAGAATGGGGTCAGGTTTACATATCCTGTGCCGGTGGGGGAGATTCCATTATCAATCTTCCGGTGAAACGGGCGCAGTCGGGCGGATCCGAAGTCGCCCTGAAAATCTCCGTCAGCGGGCTCAAAGGCGGGCATTCCGGCGTGGATATCAACTGCGGCCGGGCTAATGCCAATAAAATCCTGGGGCGATGCCTGGCATCAGCGTTAAATGCTGCCGCGTTCAGGATTGTATCGATCCAGGGCGGCAGCAAACGCAATTCGATATCCGAGAAAGCGGAAGCATTGATCAGCGTCCCGGCGGGTTCTGAAACGGATTTTCAGAGGAACTGCTACAACATGGCCGAGACCCTTGTCGGTGAGTTTGAGCAGACTGATCCCGGTTTGAAAATGGATATCACCCGGGTGGATTCGCCGTCCGGGGGACCGGACCCGATGACTGTCGGGAGCACTCAGGCGGTGATCGATCTGATCATTGCGGTGCCTCACGGCGTGATTACCATGAGTCCGGAGGTTCCGGGTCTGGTGGAGACATCCACCAACCTGGGCTTGATCGATTCATCAACCGACCGGTTTACGGCATCCATGTTGTCCCGATCCGCGGTCACATCCCATCTTCCAGCGGTGAAAAACCAGATCCGGACGATTGCCCGCTTGACCGGGGCAGAGGTTGACGAGCCCAGAGGTTATCCGGGATGGAAACCAAACATGAGTTCAAAAATGCTGCAGATCGCACGGAATGTTTTCAAAATGCTTCACGGGAATGATCCGCAGGTCAAGGCGATTCATGCCGGTCTTGAATGCGGGCTGTTCAGCGAGAAACTTCCCGGAGTCGACATGATTTCCATCGGCCCGGAAATGCACAATGTTCATTCACCGTCTGAAGAATTGGAAATTGAATCCGTTCCCAAAACATACGAGTATCTTGCAGCCATTCTTCAAGCTGTGAAATAGCCCAGAATCGATGTTCGATATTCCTGCTGTTTCGGCTAAGATGCATGGTTGATCGTACGGACAGCCTACTCAGATCGCAATTGGATTTGAACCCGCCTGTCGTGGTGCTCGTGCGGTGTGAATCCTACGATTTCGAAACCGTCGAATCGGCATTCCGAAAGGCGGTGGGGTTGCTGGATACCTGGGAAACCCTGTTCCACAAGGATGAGACAATTCTGTTAAAACCGAACCTGCTGTCCAGCCGGCTTCCGGATGCCGCCGTCACGACTCATCCATCGGTTTTCAGAGCAGTGGCAAAGACCTTGTTCGAGCGAGGTGTTCAGCTGACATATGGCGATTCCCCGGCTGTTTCAACCCCGGGAAAAGCCGCCGAAAAAGCCGGCCTAACCGAAATCGCCGAATCACTCGGAATCCCGATGTCGGATTTCATGTCCAGCCGGGAAATGGAATCCCCTCCGGGATCGCTGATTAAAAGGTATCAGATCGCCCGGGGTGTTGTGGATGCTTCCGGTATGGTCTCGATTTCCAAGATGAAGACGCATGGATTTCAGACCATTACCGGTGCCGTGAAAAACCAGTTCGGATGTATCCCGGGTCTCAGAAAAGCGGAGTTTCACGCCCGGCTGCCGGATCCTTTCGATTTCGCACGGATGCTGGTGGATCTGACGCGTCTCGTCAAACCCCGGCTGTACGTGATGGATGCGGTAACCGCCATGGAAGGCAACGGCCCGGGCGGTGGTGAACCCAAGCAGATGAATCTGATCATGCTGGGTACCGATCCGGTGGCCATCGATGCGACTGCCGCGGTTCTGATGGGACTGCGACCGGAAGATGTTCCGGTCATCGCCTGGGGGAGCCGGAGCGGTCTCGGGAAATTCATGGATATTCAATACCGGGGTGAACCGCCTGGTGCTTTCCGGACTGATTCCTTCATCGTTCCAGATTCCGGCAGGGAATCCCGGCATCCGTTCCTGGCTTCGATACTGAGACGCTATATCATCCCGAAGCCTGTTGTCGACGCAGATCGCTGCATATCCTGTGGTCAGTGTGTTGCGGTATGCCCGGTGCATCCCAAGGCAATTCACATTAAATCAGCAGGCGATGCACCCAGTTATCAGTACCGAAAATGCATCCGGTGCTACTGCTGTCAGGAAGCGTGTCCGGAATCCGCCATACGGATCGTCATGCCGCTCCCGGGCCGTCTGATTCATTCCCGGGCCGGTCGATCTTCCGATCATTCTTGATTTCGATCAACCGGCGATAGACGGGACGAAACGGCAAGCCCATCCGGCGGGCGACAGATTCAGCGATATCCCGGTTCGATCCCGGTTTCCGGGAGACCTTCAGCAGTTCCCGGGTGAGTTGTTCGGTATCGATTGCCTTTGGAATAACCGCCTGCTCCACGACGATGCAGTATTCACCCGGGATGTCCAAGTCCTGAAACCTGAGCAGGATTTCCGCGGGATATCCCCGGTAAACCGTTTCATGCAGTTTGGTCAGTTCGCGGCATACCGCGCATCTGCGCCGGGGCATCCAATGAATCAACTCATCGAGATATGTTTTCATGCGATGGGGTGCTTCAAAAAAAACAATGGCTCGTTCTTCCCGGGTGAGTTCTTCCCATCGGAGCGCACGCCGGGATTTTCCCCTCGGCAAAAATCCCTCGAATACGAAACGGTCCGCCAAAAGACCGCATATGCTCACAGCCGTCGAAACAGCCGATGGACCCGGGACCGGTATCACGGTCAGACCGGATTCGGATGCGGTTTGAATCAGCATCAAGCCCGGATCGGAAATGCACGGCGTGCCGCCATCGGTAACCAATGCGACATCCCGGCCGCTCATCAGGATCCTGAGGACCTGTCCGGTTGACTTCCGCTCCGTATGCTCCCGGTAACTCATCAGACGGGTCCGGATACGGTATCTGGAAAGCAGTTTACGGGTTCTGCGGGTATCTTCAGCGGCAATCAGATGCACTGCACGCATGGTTTTCAGCGCCCGGATGGAAATATCCTCCAGATGACCAATGGGGGTCGAGATAATGTAGAGAATTCCCGGATCGGGCCGTGTGCCGTTCATGCCTTCAGAATATCTCCGTCAGGCCGGATTGGCAACCCGGCAAATCTTGTTTTGCCCGTGTTGGAGATCGTATGTATAATGACAGCACAAAATATTTTGGTTGACAATTTGCAAATTAAATATTATATTTCTTAAGAAGGCGGATTTTCTGAAGGCAGGCAGATGAGCGGGAAGGCCGGGTGGGCTTTTCTGTGCGCGTGGTCTATTCCTGAGACATAATTTCAGCACACCTGGTTTATCCGAGCATGGGGTGAGGATGTCGATATCCGCAAAAAAAATGAACAAGGATGGGATCGAGTCCGAATCGGAGGATACGATCAAATTATATTTTCAGGATATGGGATCTTATCGACCCATCAAGGCTGCCCAGGAGCGGAAATGGGCCAGGGAAATCGCTTATGCCCGGGCCAAATATGAATCGATGTATGCCCAGAAAGGGAGAAACTCCGATCCGGATTACGAGGTCAAGCTTGCCCGTGCCATGGAGAAGCTGAATCTGAAGATCTCCCGTCTTGTGAGTGCCAATCTGCGTCTTGTGATTGCTGTTGCGAAGCGATACAGCAATCGCGGGTACCCGTTTGCGGATTTGGTACAGGAGGGCAATATCGGGTTGATCAAGGCTGCGGAGCGATTCGATTGGCAGCGGGGATGCCGGTTTTCGACATACGCCATCTGGTGGATCCGACAGGCCATCACCCGGGCCATATCCGATCATTCGCGCACCATCCGTCTGCCGGTGCATCTGTCGGAAATGCTGAACAAAATGAATCGGATATCCCATCGGTTGATCCAGCAAAAACACCGAAATCCCACACTGGAGGAGTTGTCCGAGGAGGTTCATCGTCCCGTCGATGAAATCCGCAGGATTGTCATGTTGAATCAGAACACTTATTCGCTTCAGGCTCTGGTCGGGGATGATGAGGAGACGCCGCTGAGTGATTTTTTGCCGGATGAATCGGCGGAGTCGCCCATTCAGGAGGCTGAACGGAACGAACTGCGGGAGCTGGTTCTGGCTGCGCTGACCCCGTTGAGTGAACGGGAGCGGATTGTATTACGGCTTCGATTCGGGATCGGAACGGGCATCGAGCATACCCTGGAGGAGATCGGCCGATTTCTGGGTTTGACCCGGGAGCGAATCAGGCAGATCGAGGCGCATGCGCTGGATAAACTGCGGCGCAAGGGTGGTTCGGACGATCTGGAGAACTACATTTCCTGAGTATCGCCCCGGTGTTTGCAGTTGTTATTCAATGTTGAGATTCGCCGGCATCACGGATACCATTTCCGGGAATTGAGCCGGAGGAAACTGTATGTCTGAAACACCTGAAATCTATATCATTGACGGTCATAATCTTCTGTACAAAGCGCATTTTGCATTCATCCGGCAGCCTTTGATCAACACCAGGGGCAAAGATGTCTCGGTTACCTATGGATTCACCCGCATGTTGATGGGACTGCTGGAAGGTCACAAGCCGGAATATCTGGTTATCGCTTTCGACCGAAAAGCACCGACTTTCCGCCATGAACTCTACGCCCGCTACAAATTAAACCGCCCGCCCATGCCGGCTCCCATCGCCGATAATATTCAGAACGTGAAGACAATTGTCGATGCTCTGGGGATCAATATCCTGGAGCAGGACGGGTACGAAGCCGATGATTTTCTGGGTTCGGTGGTGCATACTTTCAGAAACACCGGCGTCAGACTGATCCTGGTAACCGGCGACAAGGATATGCTGCAGTTGGTCAGTGATGATGTCACGGTCTTGGTTGCCCGGAAAGGACTCTCGGATTTCACCGAATTCCGTCGGGAACAGGTGATCGGGAAATATGGTGTGCCCCCAGAAAAAATGGTGGATTTCTTCTCCATCGCCGGCGACACATCCGATAATGTTCCGGGAATCACCGGCATTGGTCCCAAAGGAGCGGCGAAATTGCTATCACAGTTCGATTCGCTTGAGGCAATACTGTCTAGGTCAAATGAGATAGAATCCGACAGTGTCCGGAAGAAAGTCGAGGAAAACCGCGAGTTTGCGCTGCTGTCCAAGAAGTTGATCGAATTGAAAATCAAACCGGATGTTCCCGATTCGCTTGACTGGTACCGGATTCGTTCCCGGGATGAGGTGGAATTGCGCCGGTTGTTCAAGGAACTGGAATTTCATTCCATGATCGAGGCGATGGGGCCGGAACGGATCGATGCGGAAAACCGTGATTACCAGGTTTTGACCGATCGATCGAGCCTGCTGGAATTATCGCGCCGCTTGAGATCGTCAAAAGTAATGGCATTCGATGTCGAAACGACTTCCGAAGATCCCCTTCAGGCGAAACTGGTGGGGATATCGATCTCAAACAGATCAAATGAAGCCTTTTATATCCCGGTCGGCCATCAAACCGGGGCGTCTCAGGTGGATATGGAGGAAGTGCGCCGGATATTGCTTCCGGTTCTGACTGATCCCTCCATCGCCAAAATCGGGCAGAATATCAAATACGACTGGATTGTCGCCCGGCGTCACGGCCTGGATTTGAAAGGTGTCTCATTCGACACCATGATCGCTTCCTATCTCCGCAATCCGGGCAGACGGCAGCACAATCTGGATTCACTGTGCATGGAATATCTCAATCTTCAGAAAATCCCCACCGATTCGCTGATCGGGAAAAAAACCGGGATTCCAACTATGGATCTTGTGGAGATAGACAAGGTCGCCGACTATGCGTGCGAGGATGCCGATACCACATTCCGTTTGTGGGGTGTTTTGGGGAAGAAGCTCAAGGAGGAAGGTTTTGATGATCTGATGAACCGTATCGAAATGCCGTTGATCGAGGTTCTGGTTGATATGGAAATGAGCGGGATACGGATCGACGGAGATATGCTGCGAGCTCTTTCCGGAAAAACGGAGAATTCCATCAGCCGGGTCACGGAGGAAATCCACATTCTGGCCGGGGAAACCTTTAATATCAATTCTCCCCGGCAGCTATCCGACATCCTGTTCGGAAAACTCCAGTACCCGGCCAAGGGGATCAAGAAGATCCAGTCCGGGTATTCGACCGCCGAGAATGAACTCCGGAAACTTGTTTCCCTTGGTGGGATGTTCAGTGAGCTGCCCACGAAAATTCTCGAGTTCCGAACGCTGACGAAACTGAAGAATACCTACCTGGATACTCTTCCCGGCATGATCCATCCGCTGACCGGGAGAGTGCATACCAGTTTCAATCAGACTGTCACCGAAACCGGCCGGCTCAGTTCGTCCAATCCCAACCTGCAGAACATCCCGGTCCGCACGGAGCTGGGCCGGGAAATCCGTCGCGCTTTCATTCCGGCCGAAGGAAATGTCCTGATATCAGCGGATTACTCCCAGATGGAACTCCGGATTCTGGCGCATATCACCGAAGACGAATCGTTGATCGCCGCATTCGAAGCCGACCGGGACATTCATGCGGCGACCGCTTCCACGCTTTTCAACGTGCCCGAGAACGCGGTCACTGCCGAACAAAGGCGACGGGCAAAAATGGTCAATTTCGGGATTGACTACGGAATGACGCCGTACGGACTGTCCGAGCGTCTTGGTATTCCGATGCCGGAAGCCCGGCTGTATATTTCGAAGTATCTCGATCATTTCAGGGGAGTTCGATCGTATATCGGGAGCATCGAAAAACACGTGGAATCGCATGGATGGGTGGAAACACTTTCCGGTCGCAGGCGATACATTCACACCATATCGGACGACAGAAGACAGGTCCGGGAAGCCGCACTCAGGCAGGCCATCAACATGCCGATACAGGGTACGGCGGCCGACATCATCAAAATCGCCATGACAGCCATTCACCACGAGTTCAAACGATTGAACATTCAGTCGCTCATGGTTCTTCAAGTCCACGATGAACTCCTGTTCGATACCCTGCCCCGGGAGGAGGAGACCGTGAAGAACATCATCCGGACCGGAATGGAAAATGCCTGGAAACTGCGAGTACCCCTGAAGGTGGATATCCGCTCTGGATCCAACTGGGCTGAGATCCATTGAAACAGGATACAATCTCGAAACCGATCGGTCTCACCGGCGGGATCGCCACCGGGAAATCGATGGCGGCCCGGTTTTTCGCCCAGCTGGGAGCCAGGATAATATCGGCCGATAAGGTCGCATCTGAGGTACTCAGTCCGGGATCACCTGCCCTGAAAGCCCTTACGGCTGAATTCGGCCGATCGATTCTGACGATGGATGGCTGCCTGAACAGAGAAGCGATGCTGGAGATATTGTTGCAGGACCCCGGAAACATGGACCGTCAACTGTCGGTTCTGGCTCCGCACATTCTTCCCGCCGTTGACAGTCATGTTGCCAGCTGGATGGGTGTATTTCCCGGTGAGCGCATCATGGTAGAAGCGCCGCTTCTTTTCGAGTATGGGAAGCGACAGCGGTACGGTCCGGTAATCGTGGTGTACGCACCATTTGAACTCCAAGTCGAGCGGTTGAAACTGCGCCTGGGGATTCCCGGCGAACGGGCTGCCAGGATCGCTGCGCTGCAGTTGTCTATTGAGGAAAAAATAAAACGGGCGGATTATGTGATTGACAATTCCGGTTCGGAAGAGGACACCCGGGACCAGGCGGTTCTGATTTACCGGATGCTCAGTGTTTGATCTGTCCCCCCCAGATCCAGCCGTCCATATCACCCGATTTGATGAATCGATACCAATATTCGCCCCTGTCCCTGTCTGCTGTCCTGCCCGTGACACGGAATGCGGTATCTTTGGTCAGGATCCGGAAAACCGGATAGTCCGCATCCGGTCCGATCCGCATTTCACCCCGGTCGGCTTTGACGGTGACTTCCAGACGATTCCGGAACATCACCATATTCTGAATCAGCCGGCGGTATTTCTCGATACCGCCTTCGAATCCTGCACGGTTCCACGTATCGAGATGAACGCTGTACCTGCCTTCAGGCAGCTCATCCCCGATACACCAGGGGTTGATCAGGCGGAATTCCCGGATGCTGATTCCAGCAGCGTGGGCGATGATTTTCACCGGAAGAGATCCCGACAGGATTAAGCTGACGGGCGTGGTTTCAGGATCGTCGAACGGAACGGTCTCCGCCGGATCGATTCCGAATTCGCCCGGATATTCCAGAATGATTTTCGCCGAAATGGCATTGAATACGTACCGGTCCGTTTCTTCGGGTAGAATCATTTCATAATAGCAGCCGGTGCCCTGTTGGTACGTCTCCCTTACCATCCGATTTTCCCCGATGTTGTATGCAGCCAGTGCGGTCGGCCACGATCCGAATTCGTCGTGGAGAAATTTGAGATACCGGACGGCGGCTTCCGTGGAGGATCGGATATCCCGGCGCTCGTCAATCCAGCGGTTGATGCACAGTCCGTTGTTCCGTCCTGTTTCAGCTATGAACTGCCAGGGTCCGACGGCTGATTTCGAAGAAACGGCAGAGGTTCGCAGCGAGCTTTCTATGACCGGGATATATTTCAAATCCGGAGGAACTTTGGATTCCCGAAGCAGGGGATCGATCACCGGGAAATAGCGGTGTTTCCGTTTTATCCACAATTCGATCTGACCGGTATTTCTGGCCAGAAGACGAAGCTGGGTTTCCAGTCGTTCGCGGACATCAGTACCTTCCGTGGGGAGCGGTTCGCCGCAGAAAGTCAGGTTTTCCGGGATAAAAATGCAGCTTGCACCCGGCAGGCAAAACATCATGAACAGGCACATCAGGCATGTAGACCGGTAGTTTTTCATGACCGGTTCAATTCCCACTCCACAGGTATCTTAACCTTGATCCCGCGCCGGTGATGATACAGGATGTATCCGTTTTGGACACCGAACATATAGATTCGACAGGTTATTTCGACATCCTGCCTGCAGTATCGTGCAATTTTGTCCAGGTATCCCTGTTTCCACCAGGCAAGGGATTGCAGGCCATCCGCAGATTTATGGATATCCAGTGTGGCGTCGGCCAGTTGATTAAGCGACAGCCGGTGTCCCAGCCGGTTCTGGATTTCGACCAGAATATCCAGGCTGTGCGGTGGAGCGGTAAAACCGGGATCGTACCCGGCCAGCACCTTGTAATCAAACCGCAGAATATTGAATCCGATCACCACCCGGGCATTGGAAAGCCGTTTTATCAGCCGTCCGGCATCCGGCTCCCGGTAAAACTCAAACCGGTCCAGACGTACATCGTAGATCACGCCGATCGCCATTCTCATTTTGTCTGCATTGTGCCAGCCGCCGACTTCATCCGCGGACAACTGCGTTTCAAGATCGAAAACGATCACCGATCCGGCGGGACAGTCGTTTTCGGCGGGCAGATCGGGTATCGTGAATTGATCCCGATCGGATTCGGGCGGATCCATTCCGTTCATGATAACCTCCACAGGTTTCGGAACCGTTTCCGGCGTGACCTCGTCCGGTTCCAAAGCATCCGGATCGGTAATAACGGTTAGGAACCGGATGCAGGCACGTTTGTCCAGCGGTTCATTTCCCGATCCGCATTTGGGGGATTGGATGCACAACGGGCATCCCGATTCGCATGAGCAGTTCCGAACATTTTCCCGGGTGGTGACCAGCAGATCGTGGAGATGTTCCAGAGCGCTTTCGGCCAGTCCGAGACCGCCGGGAAACGCGTCGTAGATGAATACTGCAGGACCTCCGGTCTGAGGGTGGGCGCATGTGGAAATACCGGCCAGATCGGAACAGTCACAGATGGAAACCAGAGGGAACAGGCCGATGACGGCGTGTTCCAGCGCGTGAAGACCACCCATGGGGTGAAGACCCGATTCTCTGGCGGTTTCAATCATTTCAGGTTGGAAAGACAACCAGATTCCCCGCGTTTCGAAGATCAGTTCCGGCAGGTCGAGTTCATGGGTGGAGATCAGTTCGCCAGTGAAGATTCGCCTGATCCGGTAAGCCGCGACCCGCTCCCTGACTCGGAGCCTGCCTCTATAAACCCGGGCATTGGGGATCTCAAATTCACCATCTGTTGACAAAATCTCGGTTTCCTTTTCGGACAGCGCCTGGGTGAATATTTCCTCCGGTCCGTTCTCGACAATCACCTTGAAGTTATCCAGATCCAGCCCGGTTACCCGGTATATGGATCCGCCGTGCAGATAGATGGCTCCCTGATGACACTCCTTGTATACTCTGATGCCGTCGATATCCCCAATCATCCGGTTGTTTGCATCGAAAATTTTGAAATTTTCCCCGATTGATCGAATCGGAATCCGGCGTTGCGGCTGTGTGGATCGGCATACATACATCGAGCCGTCGGCGGTTTCCAGGAGAACGTTGTTTTCCAGGAGAGTCTGGATTCGGTTCCGGACATGGCTGTTTTCCCGAATTACACCATCGGCCCGAATGGGCAGTTCGTCCGCCGTGCATTCCAGATGACTGTCGGTTATCACGTCGTTGTTTTCGTATACCACGACCAACTCCACAGGCGTCCGGTGCAGTAGTGACTCGTGTTCGTACCAGTACCGGTCCAGAGCATCCTCCCCGACGATATAAACAACCAAAGACGGATTCATCGCCCTCCCGACCCGGCCGGCACGCTGCCAGAGACTGGAAACCGATCCCGGGAAACCGATCAAGATGCAGCAATCCAGGCCGCCGATATCGATTCCGTGTTCCAGCGCGCTGGTTGACACGACGCCATCCAGTTCATTCTGAAACAGCCTGCGCTCGATCTCCCGACGTTCGTGAGCCAGGAATCCCGCCCGGTAGATCGCGATCCGGCCGGTCAGTGCGGGGCTGCGCTGTCGCATAATCCGGTATACACGTTCGGTCTGCTGGCGGCTCTTGGTGAAGACGATGGTCTTCATACCTTCCAGCAGACAGCTTTCAAACATCTGAACCGCAGAAGCGGCCGCCCGATCTTCTGGAAAATGAGAAAGGAAACCTTTTTCCCGGGTGGGCGTTCCGGAATCTGAAATGACGTGGAATGAGTGCCCGGTCAGTTTCCTGGCCAGTTCATCCGGGTTGCCGATGGTGGCGGAACATGCGATCCATACGGGATGAGCGCCGTAATAGTCCAGGATCCGGTTCAGCCTCCGGAACACCTGGAGCAC
Source organism: candidate division CSSED10-310 bacterium (assembly GCA_016927905.1). GTDB lineage: Bacteria > CSSED10-310 > CSSED10-310 > CSSED10-310 > JAFGJC01 > JAFGLW01. Next base: position 45,101 of record JAFGLW010000018.1, read on the forward strand.
GTGGGATCCGAATACACCCCGGTATACGTGAATCTCATCCACGACAATGAGTTTGAGATGTTCCAGGAAATGTTTCCATCGGGTGTGATAGGGAAGAAATCCGTAGTGAAGCAGGTCCGGGTTGGTGATCAGAACTGAAGGTGGATTCTGCCGGAGCTGACGCCGCCTGCCTGGAGTGGTATCTCCGTCGTAGATCCCTGCGAAAGGTCTATTTGATTTTGGCAGAATCCGTTCGATGTCGGATGCGGATTTTGCTTGGTCCTGGGCGAGTGCCTTGAACGGGAAAAGATACATGACCGTCGTTTCAGGGTCCGCCTGGATCATTTCGACGGTGGGTATCTGGTAACTCAGGCTCTTTCCACTGGCTGTGTGGGTTGCCAGCAGAACGTTGTTGCCGGAGCGCAATTCATCCAGCGCATGTGCCTGGTGGGTGTATAAGCGTTCGATACCTTTGTTTTTCAGCACATTCACGCAGACATCCGGCAAGGGCTGTTCGGGATCGGAAAACCGGGCTGGTTTCGCCGGGATCGATCGAAAGATGCAGCGATCCGGATTCCAGCTGGAACGGTCGATCAGCCGGCCGATCAGTTTTTCCAGAGTTGTCATGGCGATGTCACCGGGTACCGGTAATCCAATAGCGCCCCGAGAATATCATCCTGAATCGATTTGTTATGGTTGTGACGGTTGACCGGTGTGTTGAAAAGCAGGGCGAACCCCAATCCCTCGCCTTTACGACCGTCCACAATACCGGACAGACAGGTCGATCCGTTGATCACGCCGGTTTTGGCTCGGATCAAACGCTGCCTTAAACCGTTTTTAAACCGGTTTTTAAGAGTTCCGTCGGTGCCCGCCACCGGTAGGCAGCTGATGTATTCCGGACAGAATGTGGTTTCCCGGATAATGTGCCTGAGAAGGTAAACCAGTTGTGCCGGAGTTGCCCGGTTCCGATCGGACAGGCCGGATCCATCAAACATCTGGAATCCATCCAGCCGCATCCCGGTTCCGATCAGGTAATCTCTGACGACACCCAGACCCGACTCCGTGGATCCGGGTTTTCCGGAACATTCGGCTCCCAGGGTCTTGAGAATCTGTTCCAGCATGAAATTGTTCGAATACTTGTTGGCATCCCGAAGCAGTGCAGCCAGAGGATGGGACAGGTGGGAGGTCAGAACCCGGGCCGGACATGCTGCGGTTCCCTTGATCACAGCGCCGTCGATGCGGATGCCTTCCCGGGTCAAATAATGATGGAATGTCAGTCCGCAGTACATGGCCGGTTGTTTCAAGTGGCGCCAGTAGGTCTGTGTACGGCAGTTGATCGGCAGGGAACCGGTCAATGTAAGCGTGCAGGCTCCGCCTGTTTCTTTGACATCGAGAATCAGGGTGATCCGGCTGTTCGGTCCGCCGGTCACCGCGTTGTTCACCAGATTGAAATAAGGTGAGAAAGGTTCGAATACGGCGGCCGGCCGGTCACCGGTTTTTCTTCCAGGTGTAATCTCTACTCCAACCGCGTTGAAATTGAACGCCACGGCACTGGTGGGAGCATTATAGGAATACCGGTTGTCGATCCTCTGCCAGCTGGGATCCGGATAATTTCTGCTGTCAAAATAGGTGTCATCCATCACGATATTCCCGGTAATGCGGGAGATACCGAGTTTCCGGACGGAGTCGGCAAGTCTCCAGAGTTGTTCCTGAACCAGGGACGGGTCGCCGGAGCCCCTCAGAATCAGGTCGCCGTCGAGTTTTCCGTCAAGCGGTTCGACGGGAGAGAGAAGTTTTGTTTCGAATTGAAATTCCGGCCCCAGACGATCCAGGGCAGCGGCCGTAGTGAATAATTTCATGTTGGATGCCGGTATCATCGGATTGTTGGCATCGATGGAGAAAAGGATCTCGCCGGTACTCAGATCGATAATGGCGATTCCGGCGTCCGTGTCTTCCGGAAGATCCGCCAGAATGGCATTCAGGCGTTTTGCCAGGACCGTTCGAGCCGGATCCGGACCGGCATCTCCGGCGCTGATCGGAGAAATCCAGGTTGCCAGGAGCAGTAGAAGGAACAGCTGTTGCCATCGACCGGTTATCGCGGGAAAAACCTTGTGAATCATGAATCTACATCGGGAGTCTCGAATTCATCCGTCATGGCTGCTTCGGTTTCGATGTCCTCTGTTTTCAATACGATTGTGCTGGCGAAACGTGTCGTCGCCGTAGCTTTTTTCCAGCTTTTAACCAGATCCGGTTGGTCTTCCGGGCCATCACCGGTCAGGTAGAGCATCACGACATTACCTATCTGAACCGTATCACCATTCTGAAGCGGCGTTGGCTGACGGATACGTTTTGTATTGATAAAAGTACCGTTCCGGCTGTTCATGTCGGTGATGATGTAATGGTCTTCCATGAATCTGAGCTGGGCATGCTGTCGGGAAACCGATGTATCAACGATCTGGATCGGGTTGGCGGGTCCCCTTCCGATCGTCAGAATTTTGGAACTCAGATGGTAAGTTCCGCCTCGTTCAGCTCCCTCTTCGACGATCAACCAGCTTTTCATAAGAAAATCCTTCCCCGTCGAGTCTGACATCCATTATAGTTATTGTGACGGGACTTGTGAAGGAAAAGTTCAGCTAAAATCCTTTTCGACTTCGATCAACGCTCCGGTCCCGTCCGAATTCATCCGGTAGCCGCGCCTTCGAAATAACTCCACCATCCGGATATTATCGGAAGTGGTCTGAGCCAGGATTTTTTTGAAGCCCCGTTTTATGGCGATTTCCTCGCAATAATCGGTCAAAAGGCTTCCGAGCCCCCGGTCCTGCCATTTGTCCGTCACCAGTACCGCATATTCGGCGGTTTCCAGACCGGGATCGGCGATCAGGCGACCCACGCCCAGCAGTTTCCTGCCTTCTGGCTTGGCCAGTTCAGCGACAATGGCGATCTCCCGGTCATAATCGTTATAGCAGTACCGGATGGCCACTTCATGGCTGTCCCAATGGAAGAAATACCTGAACCGGGCATAGATTGACTCCCGCGAACAACTACTCAGAAGTTCCAGCCACAGCGGTTCGTCCTCGGGCTTGATCGGTCTCAAAACGATCCGGGTTCCGTCCTTGAGGATCGTCTGGCGGACCAGTTCTTCCGGATAGGGGCGGAGTGCCAGGTGGGAGAACGGTCTGAAGGGTGTCTTCAAGGTGTCCTGATCGATTATAATACGCGCATCGAGAGCGGTTATTGTACCGGCTGATACGAACAGGGGGTTGATATCGATTTCGGCGATTTCAGGGTAATCGGCGACCAGATATGAGAAACGGATCAGGATCTCCAGAAGGTGGTCCAGATCGACCGCATTCCGCCCCCGGTACCCTTTCAGGAGCGGCCATAATTTCAGGGATTCGAGCATCCATCGGGCCAGTCGTTCGTTGAGAGGCGGGAATCCCAGGACATGATCATCAAAAATTTCCGCCGCCGTTCCTCCCAGGCCGACCAAAATAACCGAGCCGAACACCGGATCTTTTTTCATGCCCAGGATCATTTCCAGACCGTCGTCTCGGTTGATCATTTTCTGAACCGTGACACCGGTTATTCTGGCTTCGGGAAAATGCAGTCCTGCGGATTTGATGATTTTCCGGTAGGCATCGCGGATTTTTCCGGCTGATCCGAGATTCAGAGCGACCCCGCCGGTATCGGTTTTATGGGTGATGTCACCGGAGAGAATTTTCAGAACAACTGGATAACCGATTTCTTCCGCCCGTTGAACGGCTTCTTCAGCCGACCGGGCCTCAAGCGGCATGGTTACGGGGATGCCGTACGCCTGCAGAAGTGATTTCGATTCAGTTTCGGTCAGGCTGCACCGGTCATCCGGGATCATCTGCAGGAACTGACTGCGGAGATTGTTTCGATCCAGAGCAAACTGCAGGTGGATTTCACGGGGCGTTTCATAGAGAACCTCCAGGTTCCTGGCATAGACCACCAGCGTCATAAAAGCACGGATCGCCTTCTCAGGCGTCTGGAATGTCGCGATTCCCGCCTGATTCAGAATATGGATGCCTTCCCGCATGCTGTGTCCGCCCAGCCATGCTGCCAGGATCGGTTTGGAGGTGTTCTGGGACAACTCGCATATGGTTCTGGCGGCAGCGGTGGGGTTGGTCATGGCCTGAGGTGTCAGAATGACCAGCAGGGCATCGGTGTTCACATCATTCAGAACGATTCGGACGGCTTTGCCCAGAAGTCTGGATTTGGCATCCCCCAGGATATCCACCGGGTTCCGATGGGACCACATGGGCGGCAGACATTCGTTCAGAGCCTGGATGCTGGATTCGGTCAGCCGGCTCAGGGAGCCTCCCAATTCGATCAGAGCATCCGTAGCCATCACCCCGGGTCCTCCGGCATTGGTCACGATTCCCAGCCGGTGTCCTCGGGGGATTCTGTGTCTTCCGACCAGTTCCGCACAGTCGAAAATTTCGCCGATATCGAATACCCGAACGATACCCGCGCGTTGAAATGCCGCTTCATATACCCTGTTCTGTCCGGCAAGTGCCCCGGTGTGCGAAGCAGCAGCTTCGGCGGATTCCGGGAATCTGCCGGCTTTGTATGCGACAATTGGTTTTCCTCGGGCGAATGCCCTTGCCGCGGAGATAAATTTCCGGGCGTTCCGGATTGATTCAATATACAGCAGAATGGCTTTGGTTTTTTCATCTTCCCCGAAATAATCAATCAGATCGGCAAAATCGACATCCAGGGAATTGCCGATGGATACAAAATGTGAAAATCCGATGTTTTCTTCCAATGCCCAATCCAGTATGGATGTACATAATGCCCCAGACTGGGATATGAAGGCGATGGAACCCGGCCTGGGCATCGCTCCCGCGAAACTGGCATTGAGAAGGATATGGGGCGAAATGATTCCCAGGCAGTTCGGACCGATTATCCGCATGTCCGGATATTTGCCCGATACGGATCGGATCCGTTCCTCGAGTTCGCGTCCCTCCTTCCCGGTTTCCCCGAATCCCGCAGACATGATGATGATGCCACGAACACCGGCGGCGCCACATTCCGATACGCGATCCGGGACCTCTTCCGCCGGTGAACACAAAATCGCCAGATCGGGAATCCTGGCAATCGAATCCAGGTCGGGATAACACGGCATACCCAGCACCGCTTCGGCATTGGGATTCACCGGGTACACCGCACCCCGGTACCCGGATCCCACAAGGTTGCGAAGCACAAACCCGCCCACGCTTTTCGGATTCGGCGTCACGCCGATCAAGGCAATCCGCTCCGGATTGAAAATCGGTTCCAGTCTGTGAATATTCACGGTTTGATCTCCCTGCCTCCGCAAGCTAATAGAATAACCGGGCGGTCAAGTCAAGGCGGCTGAATAATGAATCGGTCGTATCAACGTGAATCGCTGTCCGACTTGACATTTAGACTGCATTCATCTTTAGTCTGATGCATGAAAATCATGATTGAGGACACGGAATCAATGGAAATTCAATCCGGCACACCCCTGATTCGCTTCGTGGATAAATATCAGCATAATCATGCGCATCCGATCGTACTGGCAACAGTTGACAACCGGTTGGTGGACCTGTGGTATGAACCGGTCCGGGACTGCCGGATACAATTTATCGATCTGGGATCAGTACCGGGTATTAAAGCCTATCGCCGGTCCCTGGTGTTCCTGCTGTTGCGGGCGTTCAAGGAACTGTATCCTGATATTTCGATCATCGTGGCACATTCGCTGGGCCGGGCGTTTTTCTGCCAGCCGGATGGAGGCTTGATCACCGAGGAGATGCTGAAGAAAATCCGGGAGCGGATGAAAGAGCTGGTCGAGAAGAACGAACCATTCGTGCGGCGGAAAATGAACAGGGAAGATGCCATTCGGGAGTTCCGGGCCGAAGGAAGGGAGGACAAGGTACGGCTTTTGACCTGGCTCCGACAAAAAAACGTCCATATATACAGTTTTGGTGAATTGAAGGATTATTTCTTCGTTCCGCTTGTCTCCGGCAGCGGCATCCTGGTTCATTTCTCGCTGGAACGGTTCAAGACGGGATTTCTGCTGCGGTTCCCCCGTCATTCGACGCCCCGCAAGGTCGCGAAAGTTGCGAAATACCGGAAACTTTTTGAAATTTTCCAGGAATACGAAAAATGGGGTAAAATCCTGGAAATAAACGATGCGGGACACCTGAACGAAGCGGTTTCCAGCGGTCAGATCACCGATATCATCAAAATATCGGAAGCGCTGCACGAGAAGAAAATCGCCTATATCGCAGACCGGATTGCACTTCGGAAATCCGGTGCCCGGCTGATTCTCATCGCGGGCCCTTCATCGTCCGGAAAAACGACCTTTTCCAAGCGGCTGAGTATTCAGCTCAGAGTGAACATGATCACCCCGCATACAATCGAAATGGACGATTACTTCGTGCCCCGAACCATGACGCTCCGGCTGCCGGACGGCAATCTCGATTATGAAAGCATCCGGGCAATCGATATCAACCTGTTCAACAAGCATATCCGGCGCCTGTTGAAAGGGGAGGAGGTTGAACTGCCCAAATATGATTTCAGCAGGGGCCAGCGGCTCCGTTCCGGCAGAATTGTCAAACTCAATCCGAATGATGTCCTGATTGTGGAGGGTATTCATGGATTGAATGAGGAGCTGACACCCGGTATTCCCAAGAACCTGAAATTCAAAATCTACGTCAGCGCTCTGACCCATCTCAATATCGACAATCACAACCGGTTCTCAACCACGGACAATCGTTTGATCCGGAGAATTGTTCGAGACAGTCATTTCAGATCTTACACGGTCCTGGAAACTCTGCGCCGGTGGCCTCTGGTCCGGGAAGGGGAAGACCGGTGGATTTTCCCGTACCAGGAGGAAGCCGATGTCATGTTCAACTCCTCCCTGGTCTACGAACAGTCCGTCCTCAAGGGATTCGCTCAACCCGTTCTGGGAAAGATCCCGTGGACCGAACCGGAATTCGCCGAAGCGCATCGCCTGATGGATCTCCTATCCTGTTTCATGGAAGTATCGACTGCGGAAGTGCCCAATACGTCCATTTTGCGGGAGTTCGTCGGGGGCAGCAGTTTCAGGTACTGAACTGAACATGGCGCGTATCTTACTCCTTTTCCCGGCTTCTCTATACCGCAACTTCACCCCGCCGCTAAATCTGGCTATGATCGCGGCTGTTCTGGAAAGGGCCGGGCATGAAGTCAAAATACTGGATTTGAGCGCGCTGAATCCTCCCTGTAGCGAAACCGAAGCATTGCGTACCGCTGTGGAGTTCGATCCGCTGTGGATCGGACTGACTCTCAATATCATCTTTATCGAACCGGCCTATTCATTCATCGGGAAATTGAAAAAAATTGGGAAACCGATTGTGGCCGGAGGACCCCATCCCAGTCTTTTGCCCGAGGAATGTCTGGAACACGGGTGCGATATTGTGGTGCGCGGTGAAGCCGAGAACACGGTGCTGGAACTGACCAAAATCCTGGCGGACGGAGGCGATTTACGGGATATCCCGGGCATATCATACCGGGCGCTCGACGGCACCGTCGTTCACAATTCACCCCGTCCGCTCATCGACGATCTGGATTCTCTGCCATTTGCCGCAAAACACCTGTTCCCGAAACAGTGGTATGTCGAGGATACCGGCATCTATCAAGCTTACGGCGGTATCTTTTCCGGACGGGGATGCCCGGCCAACTGCGATTATTGTTACAAGGGTGTATTCGGCCCGGGGTGCCGGATGCGATCCGCGGAAAATGTGTTTCGGGAAATGAAATACCTGTACGAGACGCATGGTGTGACCGCTTTCGAGTTCATGGATGATGCTTTTTCAGCGGATTTGCAACGAGTGGATGATCTGTGCGATCTGATCCTGTCGGACCGGGATTTCCGGCCGCTCTGGCAATGTACCACCCGCATGGACCTGACCACTGAACTCCTTCTTGCAAAAATGAGCCGGGCCGGATGTTTCCGGATTTTCTACGGAGTGGAAAGCGGTGATCCCGAAACGCTTTACCGGGTGAACAAACACCTGGATCTCGACCGGGCCCTGCAGGTGCTGAAATGGACCCGGAAAGCCGGAATGAAATCCATCGTCGGTTTCATGTGGGGGTTCCCCTGGGACAGCCCGTCCAGCGTCGGGGCATCCATCGCCTACCTCAAACGGATCGCGCCCTTCACAAATGAATTCAATCCGCTGGGTGTGTTGATACCGGTTCCCGGAACCCGCCTGTTCGCCGCCTGTTCGGACAAGTACCGGCTGGAAAACTGGTGGCTTAAACCCAAATTCGGGCGTTTGTATCGAACCAATACCTATTTCCCCTATTATCAAAGACGCTATTATAACGATTTCGGTCTCCTCGACGACGGATTTTTCCCGTTCACGCCCCGGGTCAAAAAGGCAATCCGGAGCGGTACGCGGTTCATCGGGCGTCACAACTTGGTCAACAACGCACATCCGGTCACAATCCCTTTTGTTTTTTTTGCCGTATACCTGTCCCGCTGGATGTTCAGGATTCATCCCCAGATGGAAAAAACGGTTTTCGGAATTCTGAGTGCGTTGAAATCCAGCATGAAGAAACTCAACCTGAAAGGAAGTGCGTCGTGACCGGATCAAATATGGCGGCGATGGGTTATGCGGCTCTCGACATGATTCACGGGATGTCCCGGTTTGCCAGTGCTGCCGCCGGACTGAGCTGCCGGTTCACGAGTGCACAAACGGGTATTCCCGCCCTGAACGAAATCGAGAGCTGCTTGTGAATCAATTCAATTCATTCCGGCGGATCTCCGTCCCGATGCAGGATCTGATCTGGATCGTCGTCTTCCTCGCCTTCCGGTTCTGGACGCTTTTGTCAATCGGATCGGACATCGTGTTCACAGAAGAGATTTACAACGGGCGCATCGGTTATGAAATAATGAAACACGGACTCCGTTTCGGTCGGGATATGCAGTTTCTGCCGTTTGCCGGTGGAACATATGTTACCGGTCTGATGGCAGCCGGAACATTCGCTCTGTTCGGATTGAACCTGTTCGCACTCAAAATGATACCGCTCCTGTTTTTTACCGGCGCGTTCTGGATCTGGCGGATCTATCTCAGAAGGTATTTCTCTTTAACCTCGGCGAACGCCATGTCCCTTTTACTCCTGTTTCCGCCGCCATTTCTGAACAAAATCGCCACTGTCGCCTGGGGCAACCATCTCGAATCCACATTCCTGATCGCAACCGGCCTGTTTCTGGTCGCATCGACCCTGAACGCCGATCGACCCGTTTTCCGGGCTCTGATTCTCGGCCTGTGGAGTGGTCTGTCTCTTTATTTCATACCCAGTTACCTTCTTTTTCTCGCCGCCGCTGGAATCTTTCTGGCCGGCAAATCCTTGAAGTATCGCTTCAGGTTGCCATGGATTGCATTGTCACTGGGATTTCTCATCGGCCTGGTTCCGTGGATGATGGTCAACATTCTCTGGCAATTCAAGGGATTGAGGATTTTCGGTCGGTTCGGTCATTTACCAGTCGATTTCCTGGATCGTGTAGGGAAGTTTTGGTGGATTCATGTTCCCAAATCCACCGGTTTTATGTTTGGTCATGACAGCGGAGTATGGATTGCCGGTATGGTTTACTGGATTATCGCTCTGATGGTTTTTCTGGGAGTCTTCATACCGTCGATCAGGCTGAAAGCCTATTCGGGAAGCGGAATTATCTGGATATACATTCTGTTGTTCGCGCCGGCATTTGCCGCCTCGTCATTCGATTTCAAGCCGGTGGGTCCCCCTGCCGAGTTCCGGACTTACCGGTATCTCGCACCGTTGTATCCGATGCTCCTGGCTTGCGTATCTCTGGGTGTCGGTGGGTGGATTGCTTCGGGCAGGAAATCGATCAAGGTCGTCGGAATAATGTTATTGAGCTTGATGGTTGCTGCCGGTCTGGCTGGAACCATCCGGTTGTGGGAACCTCCTTCCGGATGGATGGGAGTTTTTAATACACAGGATTACTCCGGGATCGGGGATTTTCGTGAATTGAAGGAGTTCAAATAGGATGTTCGAAACCGGGCGGACAGGGAAATTTGCCAAGATTGAACCCCGGCTCCGTATCGTGATCGGGGATATCCGAACGGTGGGTGGTTTTTCGGTGATGCCATCGGTCAGAGATCTCAACCGGATACTCTTCAAAAAGCGGTCCGTGATGATGGATGATCATACGGGCAAGTTGATGGATGCAGCGGGGAAGATGGCGGAGGTTTGCGTCCAACCGGCTGCTGTATATGGATTGTTTCCACCGGAAAATATTTCATGCTCCGCACTGCAGGATTCGTCTCTGGTGGGGCTGGCCCTGGTAACCATCGGGCCAGCTCTTGAGATGGCGGTGGAGCGCGCGAGGGAATCCGGTGAGCTGGCACTGGCGACGGTTCTGGATGCTTATGGTTCAGCCTGGGTGGAAGGCGCGGTGGAAGCCGTTCAACAGGTGATTATCCTGGAATCGGAACAGATTGGCATGAAGTGGGGAAAGCGTAAAAGCCCGGGATTTCCAACCTGGCCGCTGGAGAATCAGCGGGAGTTGCTTACGATCCTGCATTCCGGGAGGATCGGAGTCACATTGAATGCAGCGTGCATGATGATGCCCCGAAAATCGGTTTCGTTCGGGATGCCTCTCCGGGAAAAGCGGGAAGTGACAGGGAAGTCGATTTCCCCTTGAAATAGACCGCCTGGATTGGGTATCTTAAGGGTCGAAAAGACTGCTTTATATATGATCTACAAAAGGGGAGATCATGGCTGAATCCAAACCTGTATCGAACGGAACTGAAAGCGGGTTGAAAAGCGGCGGAACGCACCGAACTAAAGATTTAGAGCAGATCTATCAGAATCTCCTGGATGAATCACCCCACGGCACCATCCAGACCGATCCGGACGGAATTGTCGTCTTTATCAGCCGATCCGCGATCGATATGCTGGGATTGAATAACGGACGGTTTATCGGTGAGAAACTCACCGAGCTCCTACCGCATGAACACATTCAACGATTTTATGATGCGTTAAATAAAAAGAACATTCCCAAGACCCTGACATCTCCAGCGACAATTCATCTGGAACTTGAAAATGAGCGGATGGTGGACATGGTTTTAAAACCGACTGTCATCCGGAAGAACGGCAGAACGGTCCAGGTATTCTGGACCATGATCAACATCACCCGGAAGGGATCCGTCCAACGCAAACAGGCGTTCATGAGCATGCTGTTCGATTACATGACGGATGCCGTTGTGATCACCGATACCCAATTCCGGATTATAACCATCAACCGGGCTGCAGAGAATCTTTTTGGTTACAGTTCGAATGAAATCAGAGGCATGATGCCTTCTGTTTTTTTGGAAGGGGTGCAGCCTCTTGATCTGTACCGGGAAAATATTCAAAAGTGTTTTATGGCGGATTTGAACTGGGAAATCTGCCTGACCGGGAGACGCAGGGACGGAAGCACGTTCAAATGCGAACTGCGGGTGGCGCCGATTTTTGACAAGCACGGTGTGATGACCTATTTCCTGGGTTTTCACCGGGATGTGTCCCATGTCTGGAAATCCGAGATGCATTTGCGGCAGAGCAAGGCGATGGCCGAAGTAATGCTGGCTGCCAACCAGAATATCGCGATTCTGGTTGACACAGATGCCAAAATCATCACGCTGAACGAATCCACAGCTCGAGCGATGGGAGACACCGTCGAGAATCTGATCGGCAAATGCGCGTATGACTGCTTCCCCCCGGATGTGCGAAAAGTGCGATATGCTATGGGTCAACAGGCAATCCGAACCCAAAAGATCGTTCGTTTCGTGGACAGACATGGGGGCCGCTCGTTCGACAGTATTATCTATCCGATCCGGAACGAGCGGGACGAAGTCGTGCAGCTGGCCATCTTCTCCAACGACATCACCGAACAGGAACAGGCAAAGGAAAACCTGAAGCGCAGCGAGGAGCAGACCCGGGCCTTGATCAATGCCACGGCCGATTATGCCATTCTGGTGGACCGGGACGGCGCATTCCTTTCTCTCAATAAAAGGACAGCCGAAATACTGGGTAAACCGATGGAGGAGTTGATCGGAAAGCGCGCATTCGATTGTTTTCCATCTCCCGTTGCCGAGAACCGGCGAACCATGTTCGAAAAAGTTCTCAGAACACGGGAACCGGCGTACTATGAGGAAAAACTGGCAGACCGGACACTCATGAACAGCATCTATCCCGTATATGATGACGATGGAGAGGTGATTTCGGTCGCGATTTACTCCACGAACATCACCAGTCAGATCGAGAAGCAGCGGGCACTCGAGGAAAGCGAAGAGAAATACCGGAATGTAATCGAAAACTCCAATGACGGCATCTGCATTATTCACAATCGGGAAATCCGGTTCATAAACAGCCGGATGCAAGACATGCTTGAATATTCCCTGCATGACGTGATCGGCAGGGATTTTACTGGATTTTTTCCACCGGAGGAACGACCCAGAGTTGAGCGTTATTACCGGGAATATTTCCATTGGGGGCGCATCAAATTTCAGTTTGAGAGCATCCTGTCGCACCGGAACGGTTCCCGGATTGAGGTGGAAGTCAATGTAATGCCCCTGACACTTCAGAACCAAGAAATGACCCTGGCGTTTGTACGTGATATCACCGAGAGAAAACAGTATCAGGCTGAGATCATGAAATCACAGAAACTGGAATCACTGGGTATACTGGCCGGCGGAATCGCTCATGACTTCAACAATATTCTGACCGCGATTCAGGGGTATGTCTCGGTGTTGAAACGCAGACCGGTTGATGATGATTCATCTGCCGCCGTACTGGAGACCATCGAGAGAGTCGCCTGTCAGGCCGGCGATCTGACGCAGCAGCTTCTGATTTTTGCCCGGGGAGGTGCACCGGTCAGGAGAACGGAATCGATCGGGAATCTCGTGGTTGATTTAACGGAGTTTTCGCTGCGCGGATCGAATGTCAAGGCGGAATTCGACATCCGGGGGGATCTGTGGCCGGTGGATATTGACAAAGCCCAGTTCAACCAGGTCATCAACAATCTGGTGATCAACGCTGTCCAGGCAATGCCGGAAGGCGGCAGGATCCAGGTAACGGCTGAAAACCGCCTGATTGGTCCGGGTGAGATTCCGGTCTTGAATCCGGGCAAATACATTCAAATCCAATTCGTGGATTCCGGGCACGGGATTCCGGGCGATATTCAAAGCAAGGTGTTCGATCCGTTTTTCACGACCAAGCAATCCGGGAGCGGACTGGGTCTGACCATTGTCTATTCGATCATCCGGAAACATGGCGGGCATGTCATGCTGCAATCCGATCCGGGAGAAGGTGCTGCGGTTATCATGTTTCTGCCCGCATCCGATGCGGCTCCGGTTCCGGACGATACCAAACCCCGGGACATTGAAGGAGGTCATGAACGAATCCTGTTAATGGATGACGATGCAATGGTGCGTGCGGTTGTGGAAATCATGAGCAGCGATCTGGGATATCGAATCGACAGCGCTCAGGACGGTTCGGAAGCCATCCGGATGTATCAGAAAGCGATGGGGGATGGGGATCCCTACCGGATCGTGATCATGGATCTGACCGTATCCGGTGGTATGGGTGGCGTGGAAGCCATGCGGATTCTGAAAGGTTGCGACCCGGCAATCCGGGCCATCGTCTCCAGCGGATACTCTAATGATCCGGTTCTGGCAGATTACGCACGGTATGGTTTCCTGGATTATATTGCCAAGCCTTATAATATCAAGGATCTGGCTTCCAAGCTTCGATCCGTGATCAGATCGGATGCATATAATTAAAATTACGAAGTCAACGAATGCACCCATCAATCCGTGTCTCAAGATCGGAAGACATGTGGGAATATTTTGCTTATTTCCAGTCAAGAATGAAATGTCCCCAGGATGATGTTCCAACCTCTAAAACGAGTTTATCTTCCCGCCGTTTTACGCAAAACCGCCCCACCCAAACCCTCCCAGGCGAAAGCGGCCGCTTTCAGGGGAGGGCTTTCAGGTACTGCAACTCGTTGAAAAATTTACCCGGGGGAGCGGTATCGGGAAGGTTCCCCGTTCCCCCGAGTCGTTTAGCCCGTAAATTTCACCAGTACGTTGAGAAGAGCCATCAGGCATATATTTTCGGAAGTCAACTTGGATTTCAGGTTGAATTTGGA
>JAFGLW010000001.1 GCA_016927905.1 candidate division CSSED10-310 bacterium
CAAAAGTATGACGGGAAATATGTTCTCCGCACGACCCTTGACATTCCCGCAGACCAGGTTGCCCTGAGATACAAGGATCTTTACCGGATCGAGCGGGTAATGCGCCAATTGAAAAGCATCCTTGAAACCCGGCCGATCTATCACCAGAAAGCCGGCAACATCCGCGGACATGTATTTTGCAGCTTCCTTGCCCTCAAACTTCTGAAAGCCCTGGAATTCAAATTGAATGAGAACGGCCTCGGGTTGTCCCTTGACCGACTGCTTTCGGAGTTGAATGAAGTATATACCAGCGAGGTGAAGGTCGGCAGCAAATGTTTCACCATCCGGTCACAGGTCGAACCGGCGGCTTCGGAAGCCATCCGTGCGATGGGTGCCCGATTCGACCAAAAGATTTGTCAAATAAATCAACAAGATACAGACATCTGATCTGTAACCCATTGAATTTAAACAATTTTAAATTGTAGTGCCAAGAACTTTTTGCGCGCATTTAACCCGTTGATTTTAAATACTTTTTATAAAACCACTGTCAAAGATGAGTTATACACATCGTAAGTGGGGAAAATTCAATAATCTGGATTCACACGGAGCACCCATCGTACCGTCATTGTGATTGGCGAGAAACCTTGAACATTCTCGGATCAAATACATTGCGGGCATGATTCAAACCCTCTACCAGATGACTACATTCCAGTGCATTTTCGACCCAGGTACGACCCAAAACAAAAACGGGCTACAACGCAAAGTGCCGTGACCCATTGAAAATAAAGGAGCGGTCCCAACGGGAGTCGAACCCGTGTTACCGGATTGAGAGCCCGGCGTCCTGACCTCTAGACGATGGGACCAGAAAAAAATGGCTGAGGCGGTAGGACTCGAACCTACAGTTGCCTGATCCAGAGTCAGGAGCCTTACCAATTTGGCCACGCCTCAACGCATGTCGTGCACTAATTACCATAACCTCTCGATTGAAATCAAGCGGATTTTGCTCCGAATGATCGAATCTGATTCGCATTCCGGTCGACCAGAACTAAATCCATCTGGATTTTGGATTATTCCAGGTTATACCCACTCGCCGTTTTTCGGATGGGGGCATGCCGGGTTAAAAGGCGCAATGTGTTGATGATGGCCTCATATGCCAAGATTGGTATTGGATCGGGAAAAAGATGAATGGTCACCGTCTCCCCGCAGTGCGGACATTTGCCCTCTTCCCATGCGATCTTGGAATCCGGAACCTGATATCCGAGCTGCATGCCTGAGGTGGTGTCTGGAGCCGGAAAATGCTGAATTTTCAAATCATGTGATACCGTGTTCAGTCTTTCCAGAGCGGGTCCATCGATTTTACCCTGTTCCGCGGCACTGTCCAGGGCATCCCGGATGGCGGATTGAATTTCCTTCAGGGATTTAGTAATTCTCGATGTGGGCCAGACCGCCATCCCCAGTCTGAATCCGTCGGCTTCCCGGTCGAACACCACCCGGTTTTCCGGCTCAACCGCGATTACTTTTTCAATCAGATCGGCCGTATTGTTCAGGTCAAGCTGCAAAAATCGAATTACATTTTCAAAATATCCGGTCATTTGTTTGCTGAGACCCATATAATCCTCCGTTGCATGCTCATCATGGGCGCTTATATTTCAAGTTCCATTGAAAATCAAATCAATTTTTCGGTTACGCGGAATTCTTTTGATTTCATATATCCGGCAGGATGGAATATAATGCGAATTTGGAGATCGAAGGAGGATCGGTTATGAGTTTAAAGGATCTTTGGATCGGCAGGTCAAATCCAACCCTTTCGTTCGAGTTTTTCCCGCCAAGAGACGAAGCCGCTGCGGCCCGTCTTTGGGAATCCCTGCCCGATCTGGTCGCACTGAAACCGGATTTCATGTCGGTCACATTCGGTGCCGGAGGATCCACCCGGGATGGTTCTCGCCAGCTTGTCCGGCTTCTGAAGGAAACCAGTGACATCGAAGTGGTTGCCTATGTGGCCGCATACGGACTCAGCCCGGATGATCTGGCGGTAGTTCTGAGGGACTATCGCGAACTGGGTGTGGAATCGCTGCTGTGTGTCCGGGGAGACAAACCCAGGGAAATGATAGATTACACTCCACATCCGGAGAGCTTGTCCTATGCCTGCGACCTGATTGCGCATATCAGGGGGAGATACAACTTTGATATGGGGGTTGCGGGATACCCGGAAGGGCATATCGAAGCGGAATCCATCGAATCCGATCTCGAGTTTTTATCCTATAAGGTTCAACTGGGAGCTTGCTACATCATCTCCCAGTTTTTCTATGACAACAAGTTCTTTTTCCGGTTTGTCGAGAGGTGCCGGTCAGCCGGGATCACCGTACCCATCCTGGCCGGAATCATGCCGATATACAACCTGAAGCTTCTGGAAAATCTGGCGGGATTCTGCGGAGCGACCATTCCGGGTACGTTGCAGTCCGAGCTGGCGAAAATTCCTCCGGATGACAAAAAAACGCTCTCTGAATTCGGCGTTCAGTTCGCAGTGAAACAATGCCGGGACCTGGCCGCTTTCGGCATCGACGGTCTGCATATCTACACCATGAATCGTCCCAGGAGCACCAAACGGATCGTCGATATTCTCAGATCAGAAAACGTGCTTCCATCCCCGTAATGTTTCATAATGAAGTGTTTATACCTGAAATCGTCCCTTAAAAAAATTGTTTATCTCCTGGTGGGACTGCTCTTTTTCACCCTGATCGTCAAGGGCGGATTCGACGCGCTGGATACACCTGAAATCGGGTTCACGGTGGATGTCGACCTGGTCGTTACTTCCCTGGGGGCCGACGGGTCGGCTTACCGGGCCGGGATGGATATCGGCGACCGGGTACTGAGCATCAACGGGGAACCCGCACAGGCCGGCGACCGGATTGCGGAGCAGGGGAGAAAAGCCAGGATCGGGCAGGTCATGACCTATCGCATCCGTAAAACGGACGGCAGAACGCGCGATATCGATCTCACCTGGAAATCCCCGTCCATCCAGCGCAGGCAGTACATCGGAGTCAATGCGGTTTCGGCGGTCCTGATTCTGATCGTCGCAACGATTGCTTATCTGCGCAAACCGGGATACCTGCCGGCCAACCTGTTTTATTTCCTGTGCCTGTTCTATCTTTTTTTCCGGATGGATCATCCCAGATGGCAGGCGGAATACTGGGCGCGTATCTATCAGGTTATATACCTGTTCTGTTTTTTCCTCATTCCCGCCGTATTCGCCCATTTCTGTGCCCTGTTTCCCAAACCCAATCGATTTCTAAATGCACGGAAATCAAGAATTATATGGCTCTACTCACCTTCCACGGTTTTGTTTTTTCCGGCTGCGGTCACCAACTGGATTCATTACGATAATGTCAAAGCCACCGGGATCATCACCAAAATCATCATCTATGAGGGATTTGTGTTGTGGGCGGTTCTTCTGACCGCAGGCAGCCTGATGATGATCCATGCTTTTTTCCGGATCCGGTCCAGAACGCTTGCCAGACGAAGCAGCATTGTATTCTACAGCCTGGCGCTGGCCATGTTGCCGTACCTGATCGTCGGTTTCCTGGAGAATTTTCTGGACCGCACGTTCACTTACGAAATCACAGGTCTGATCCTGTTTCTCCCGTTTCCGACAGCTCTGGCCTGGGCCATCGATTATGGTGAAGACCGGCCTGAACCAATGCCGACCATTTTGGAGAAAATTCTGCGGTCGCGCGATTGACCCCGAACTGCCCCGCTGGTAACATAATAGCTCTTCCTTCATCACCTCCTGAAAGGCCTGGGAATGAGTGAAGAACGGAAAAACTGCAGCATTTGCGCCTGGCGGCAGACATGCCAACTCAAGTTTTCCCCGGGCAGAGACGGCGTTCCGATCTTTTATTGCAGGGAGTTTACGCTGGATATCACTCTGAGCCAACCGCACCGTGAATCCGGTCAGGCGGGGGAGAAGGATGTGAAACAGGAAAAACGATATTTTTCTTTCCCGGACAAGAAGAAACAATCCGGGACCGAAGCGAGCTGAAAGATGAACGATCGAATGGTACAAGTCAATCAAATGCGGTCCGATACCGACCTGGCGGCGGAGCTGCGGCGCCTGGGAATCGGAATGACCGTTTCCGAAGCCCGTAAAGTCGTATCGATATTGGGCAGAGATCCGACCATAGTTGAACTGTTTATTTTTGATATTGAATGGAGTGAGCATTGTTCCTACAAATCAAGCCGGAAAATACTTAAAAAATATTTTTCCTTCGAAGCTTCTAATGTCGTTCTGGGTACGGGGGAAGACGCAGGCATCGTTGATTTTACGAGTGTGAACGGCATTGAATACGCTATCGTCATCGCACACGAGAGTCACAATCACCCTTCCCAGGTGCTGCCGGTCGAGGGCGCCGCAACGGGTATCGGCGGTATCGTCCGGGATGTTGACTGCATGGGCGCACATGTCTGTGCGGTAGCGGACGGACTGCGTTTCGGGGATCCGGACGGAACGTTTAAGCCAAGAACCCGATGGATCCTGAACGGGGTCGTCGACGGGATATGGCAGTACGGGAACGCTCTGGGTGTTCCCAACCTGGCCGGTGATGTCTATTTCGATTCATCCTTCGATGACAATTGCCTGGTCAATGTGGTGTGCATGGGAATCGTTCCCAGGAACCGAATTATCCGGTCCCGAGTGCCGGAAGGTGCCAAAACGAGGGATTTCGACCTGATCCTCGTGGGGAAACCGACCGACGCGAGCGGGTTTGGCGGCGTCACATTTGCATCGGAAATACTGGATGAGAAGGAAGACGACCGGACTATCGGAGCGGTTCAGGTTCACGATCCATTCCTTAAAAACATCCTGATCACTCACAAAGCCAACCGGATGGTCTGGGATCTGGCGTTCGAAAAGGGAATTCCCATCGGCATGAAGGACCTGGGCGGCGGCGGTCTTGCGTGTGCATCATCGGAAATATGTTCAGCCGGAGGAGTTGGAGCTGAGATTCACCTGGACAGAGTCCATACTTCGATGGAAAATCTGCCGCCCGAAGTGATTGCCTGTGGCGAAACCCAGGAACGGTTCATTTTCGCAGTGCCGCCGGAATTCACCGATTCGGTGCTGAACATTTACAATAGCGTATGGGAATTGCCCAAGGAGGCCAACGGGGCATGTGCACGGGTCATCGGCAGGACGCTGCGGGATCCCCGATACCGCCTTTTTCACAACGGAGAACTCGTATGCGATGCCCCCATACACGAAATCACTTCCGGTATTCTGTATGATCGCGAATCGAAACC
This sequence comes from candidate division CSSED10-310 bacterium, assembly GCA_016927905.1. Classification (GTDB taxonomy): domain Bacteria; phylum CSSED10-310; class CSSED10-310; order CSSED10-310; family JAFGJC01; genus JAFGLW01. The sequence continues at coordinate 5,275 of JAFGLW010000001.1, forward strand.
GCTGCACTGGGAAGGCAGGGAACCGGCTGACACCCGGATGGATATCACCGATGCACTTTCCATGATCATGGCCTCCCTGAACGGGTGTTCCCGCCATCCCGTGTACCGGCATTATGACACGGAGGTGCAGGGGTGCGCACTGATCCGGCCCGGAGAAGCCGATGCAGGCATTATTGTGCCCTTGTTTCATACTCACGGTTCCAGGGCCGGGATTGCTTTAAGTGTCGACGGCAATCCCTTCATCGGGGAAATCGATCCATACTGGAGCGGAGCGGTGGCCGTGGCGGAAGCCATGCGCAATGTGGTGGCATCCGGTGCCATTCCAAGGGCTTTAACGGACTGTCTGAATTATGGCAATCCGGAGAAATCCGGAGCGTTCTGGCAGTTTGAACAGGGTGTCCGGGGAATTGCGGACGCGGCTGTGAAACTGTGGCAGTACGACACCGACCGCGAACCAGTACCGATCGTCTCCGGTAATGTCAGTTTCTACAACGAGTCTGCGCTCGGCCAGGCCATCAAACCCTCACCCATCGTCGCATGTGCCGGCGTAATCCGGGACGCCGGAAAAGCCATGACCCTTCACCTGAAAGAACCCGGCAACCGAATCGTTCTGATCGGTGACAGGCGGGATGAAATGGGTGGCAGCGCTTATTACCGCACCTGTTTCAAACAGACGGGAACCCAATCCGTGACCGTTGATTTCGAGCGGGAACGAAAAGACATGCACGCAGTCATCGCACTGATCTCCCGGAACCTGGTCAGATCCTGCCATGATATTTCGGATGGAGGGCTGCTCGTCTGCCTGGCGGAAATGTGCCTTTCAACCCGGAACCCTCCCGGATTGGGTGCAAAATTGATTGTTCCCGGAAATATCACGATATCGCCCGAACGATATCTTTTTACGGAATGCGGTGGATTTCTGCTGGAAATTCCCGTTTCGCAGATTGAACTGGCAGAACGGATCGCAGCGGATTTCGACTCTGAATCGGTGGATCTGGGCGAGGTAATCTCCCGTCCTGAAATACATATTGTTCAACATGAAAGGACATTGGCTCAGATATCCATGACGGATATTCACAGGAAATGGATCGGCATTTTGAAGGAGTATATCTCGTGAACCAGGATATCATCTCCATCGCTGTTGTACAATATCCCGGCACAAACTGCGAATTCGAAACCTCGGCCGCTGTTGCAGCTGCAGGCATGAACGCTGTTGTATTCAGGTGGAATGCAGATCCGGGGGAGCTTTCCGGTTTCGACGGTTATGTTCTTCCGGGTGGATTCAGTTACCAGGACAGGGTTCGGGCCGGCGCTATCGCTGCCAAAAAGCGTATCACGGAAACTCTGATAAGGCAGGCCGAACAGGGGAAACCCATCCTGGGAATCTGCAACGGTGCTCAGATATTGATCGAAACCGGAATGGTTCCGGGTATCGTATGGGGAGAAATCCAGATGGCGCTGGCAAAAAACAATACGGGCGACCGTATGGGATACCACTGCGACTGGGTCTTTATCAGATCGGAACCGCAAGACAATCCCGGCTGCTTCAATCTGAATTGTCGATCCGGAGACATCATCCCGATCCCGGTCGCTCATGCAGAAGGACGCTTCACGACACAATCTTACAAGTTGCTCAATGATCTGACCCGGCACAGCCAGATTGGATTCAAGTACTGTACTGTCAGCGGGGAGATCGATCCGGATTTCCCGGTCAATCCCAGCGGTTCCGTCTTGAATATCGCAGGGTTGTATAATACGGAAGGCAATGTCATGGCTTTCATGCCTCATCCGGAACGCGCCAGCTGGATGTACCAGGTTCCGATGGATCTTCCCGGAATCTACGGGAAGCACAGGATGGAATCCCATCTGAACCAATCCTGTTTCAATACTCCAGGGCCGGGTCTGACCATCTTTTCATCCATGAAACAGTTTATTCTGAATCGGCGGAAATCATGAACAACAGCGTCATCATTATCGTGAAACTCAAGACGAAAGATCCCGTATCCGAAAGCGCGTTCCAGTGTCTGACCGGCGAGATGGATTACCAGGCATCTCTCCAGTCACTAACCCGCTATGATTACTGGGATATCCAGGTCAGTCCCGGTATCGACCGGCTGGAACTCGGCCGGTACCTGGCAACCGAAACGAAGCTGTTCGTCAATCCAAACAAACATACATTCGAATATCATTTGGCCGAATCCGTCCCGGCGGCTATGGAAAGAGCGGCATCTGGAGAACATATTCACCGGCTTCTGGTCAGGGATAACGAGGATTCTAAAGGCACTGAAGTGCTGCATCACCTGCATCGGCTTTATAACCTGCCTGATAAAATCATGGCAGTTCGTTCCGGCGTCCTGTGGATACTCCGGATCAAAGCCGCGGATCCGGATGATGCTCAATCCATTGCGAGAGAAATCGCAATGACCCGTAACAGAAAAAGCGGGCTGCTCGCCAATCCGCAGTCCCAGACCATATCGTTCGGCCTGACGACATTCTGACAATCCGAAATCTGTCAGCGGTTCCAAATGTGAATAAATTACCATATCGGAAGGATTCTGCATGGATGAAACCTGGCTATCCGCACTGCCGCTAATTATTTTTATCCAGCAGGATTGTCAACAGAAATTGTTCATAACTTGTGGATTGCCTGACGAAAACAGATGGAAATATCGGCGAAACCTTAACCATTACCTGAGTGGGGAAAATATACCCACATAGAATGCTTCAAGTAATGCTTTATTATTGCCAACCGAACAGGTCCGTCCGTCCGTCCGCCAGCAGTTTAATCAGGCTTTCACGATAATAATTTGTTGTTCGGGCAATATCCGGCGGAACCCGTTTGATATACAGCTGTCGACCACGTTCGATCTCGACGCCGAGTGTTTTCATTATGTTTCCCACCCGAATGCCTTCCGCCAGCCTGTCCGTATTGTAGTTCCGGATATCGTTGACAATCACCCGGGCGATCCTTTTTGCTTTTTCATGTCGTTTTTCATCTTCGGGATCCTGAGTGGGTGCTGGTTCGGGTTCGAGAGGTTGCGTTTTCATCCGGGATTGTTCAGTTGATTCAAACAGTGAATCGATCATGGATTCGGTCAGCTTCTCAGGTTCGATAGTTTTTGCCGGTTCATCCGGCTGTTCTGATTCGGGCGGATGTTCCAGCTTGGCAGTTTGTTCCAATGCGACAGGCTTTACAGGTTCGACAGGTTGTTCTGTTTCAGCGGGTTGCTCAGGTTCATATCCGAAAATATCTTCCGGACTGATTTCTTCTTCGACGGGAGATGTCGTCTGAAAATCTCCTTCGTCATCACCGAACAGATCCTGAGGCATCGATTCGGTTTTCTCTGCTTTCGGGCCGGGAATTCCGGATTGATCTTGGAGTGATTTTGTTTTTTCCTGAGTTGTGGCAATCGTATTGTCCTCAAGAATGATTTCGGGTTCTTGCATATCTGAATCAGGAGTGCGGTCTTCCAGTTCGATATTCATTTCATCGCCGGACAGTACAGCGGAATAGTCGGCCATTCCGCCGAAATCAGGTTCATTGACATCTTCGCGAACGGTCACGGTCGGGATTTCGCGATCCGTGAAAACGGTTTCGAGTGGAACGGTTTGGGATTTCGTATGGGGTTCAGGAGTCTGGACGGGACTCTCGGGGGCCGGTTTTTTGGGATGCGATTCTGCTGCGTCCGTCATCTGGATATCCAGTGATTTAAACGATTTCAGTGAGGATGTTCTGGCTTTTTTTTCCTGTTTTTTGACCGAGAAGTAAAATAGAAAAAACACCAGGATGAAGAGACCACCCAGTGACAGCAAAATAACGACTGGAAGATTCATCAGCATCTCCTCGCGTGTTGTACCGCCTCGGTTGGATCGATCCCGAATTATGATAAACGTACAGCTGCAATCCGGGCAATCCGTCATATTCCGTTTAAATTGTTATTCCAAATCGATTGATTTGTCAAGGTTTTGGGCTTATCGGTGTGAGCGCATCGAACGGTAGGAATTTGCTTGTTTCGATCCGGCGTGTGATGTAAATTTGTTTCGTGTTTGGAAAAGCTTTTTGTATTATCGGATTGGGCCGGGTTGGATCGGTGTTTGCCCGGGAATTGAAGCGGGCTGGATTCATTATCCGGGGCATGATCGATCTGGAAAATCGTAAAACGGAGAATATCCTGGCCACACTGGGGATCGACTCGATTTCAACGGATATCACTGTCATACCGGAATGCGATATCATCGTCATTGCCGTCGGGGACAATGAACTGCCGGGATTTGTCCGGAATCTCAGAGATGCCAGCCGGTTTAAAGAGAACACGCTTGTCGTGCATACCAGTGGCAACACCGGAGTGGATATTTTGAAACCTCTGGAGCGCGATACCATCAGCATCGGGGCCATTCACCCGATCATGGCGTTTCCTGGAGATTCGACAATCGAGAAGAGTTTTAAAAATGCCTGGTTTGGAATCCGCGGGGATTCCCGTGCTATCCGGCTTTTATCCGAATTGGTGAACGGGTTTGGCGGGTATTGGATTCGGGTTCCGGAATCCTGTCGATTCCCGTATCACATTGCTATGGTTTTGTGTTCAAATTTCGTTATTGCCCTGGAGCTGAGTGCCCTTGAACTAATGAAATCGTGCGGTTTGCCGGAATCTGATTCGGTTCGATTACTTCGAAATATGACACGGGACGCCCTGATGAATCTCGATACTGATGACCCACTCGACGCCCTGACGGGTCCTCTGGTCCGAAAAGACTCGATCACCATTCGATCGCACATCGAGTTTCTCGAGTCGAACCATCCGGAACTGCTGGATCTTTACCGGATCATGAGTCGAAGAATCATCGACATTCTCCGGCGCAAATCAACGCATTCCGGCGATACCTGGGATCTCGGAGATATTCTGTGAGCGTCCGCCAAAATCCTTCTCTCGATGTTTTGAAACATTTCAGGCGGAGTGTCGAAGGGTTGGAAGCCCCATCGATGGCGCAGGATGCCGGCCGTACGGATCCGGGGGTTCGGACTGGTCTGGATGCGAAAGTCCAGCATGCCGTTCAACTGATGGATCCGTGTCATCTCTGTTTTCGCCGCTGTGGTGTCCGGCGGTTGCAGGGTGAAACCGGATTTTGCGGAATTAAACAAGGCGGGAACATCGTCTTGGAGGCCGTTCTTTGCGGAGAAGAAGAGATTGTCAATCCCACATATGAAGTTTTCCTGGCCGGATGCAATCTTCGATGTGGATTCTGTTATGAATCGAGATGGATTGAAGATCCGGGCAGTGTTCTCGAAGTTGAATCCGGGACGCTGGCGGACCGAATAGCTCGAACGGTTCCGATTCGGGCGTCCAATGTCCACTGGGTTGGCGGTGAACCATCGGTTCACCTTCCCTGGATCGTTTCAGTGCTTCGGGATTTAAGCGCTCCGGTTCCGGTTGTATGGAATTCCAATATGCTCATGACCGATGAAGCACTTGAGATTCTCACGGGCATACCCGATCTGATCCTGGCCGACATCCATTTCGGGTGCGGTGAATGCGCAGACGCCATGAGCGGTTTCGCGGGTTATTTCAATTGGGTGAAGCGTCAGATATTGAAATGTGCCGGCAAAGTGGACATGATTATCCGACATCTTTTTCTTCCCGGTCATTTCGAATGCTGTTACCTGCCGATCGCAGAATGGATTGCCGAAAACTGTCCCACGATTCCATTTCACGTGATGCCTCAATATGTACCGCCCAGCCGAATGAAAATGCCGATACCCGACAGGCGCACCCGGCCGGATGAGATCGAACGGGCTGTAGAAACTGCGAAATTGATGAAACTGAATGTGATGGAGCGGCCTTTCATTCCGGGTGGCGGACCCGCCGGGACACCTGGTTTTGAAACGGAGATAGAAATTTTTCAAGATGGCACCGTCGCCATTCGGAATTTTTCGGGTGATTTTATCGATATGGTTCGATTTCTGCAGTCCGGAGAAACCGATACCGGTCGATTTGAAAGGACATCTGATAATCGTGACCGATGACAACAGCCGGGATGATGCACCGTGCAGATCGAAAATTGAAACAATCGAATCCACTTCGGACCTGTTTTCTTCGGAGCTGGAGGTGTTGATCCGTTCGCGGTATCCCCTGATTGGAATACAGTCCTGGGAGGAGGATAGGGCGATCGAAATCGTTCGCTCCGTTGCTCTCAGACTGAACAAGCGGGTCTTCAGCTGGTCGGTTGCACAGGGTCTGATACCGCTGGATATGAACCGGCAGCGCCGACCCATAGACACTTCGTCGAACGATCCTCAATTAATCTTGAGAAAGATCCAGGATCTGGTGGAGCCGGCGATTTTTCTTTTCCTGGATTTCCATCCGTACTTGAAGGAAGCTTCCGTGATCCGCATGCTTCGGGATGTCGTCAGGGACTTCAAACACAACCTCAAGACACTTGTGTTGCTTTCCCCGCACATTCCAGTTCCCACCGAACTGGAGAAAGATCTTGCCCTAACCGAACTTCCCCTGCCGGGATCACGAGATCTGGGTGTGCTTCTGGATGGTATCGTTCAGGAAATAAACCAGCGCAGGGACATCAAATTGGAACTGGACGGAGAAACCAGGGAACGATTGATCCAGGGCACGATGGGTCTGACCTTAACGGAAGCCGAGAATGTTCTGGCCCGCGCCATTGTATCGCAGGGCGGATTGAGCTTGGATGCCCTGAACCTGATCATATGTGAAAAGGAACAGATCATCCGCAGATCGGGTGTTCTGGAATTTTATTCATCTGGGGAACGGTTCGACAATATCGGAGGTCTGGAATTTTTAAAGGATTGGTTGAGAAAACGCGGCAAGTCTTTTTCGGTAAGAGCCAGGGAGTTTGGTTTGCCGGCTCCCAAAGGTATCCTGCTCATCGGGGTTCAGGGCTGCGGAAAAAGCCTGACCGCAAAGGCGGTGGCCAGCTACTGGAGCATGCCTCTTTTAAAACTGGATGTCGGCTCATTGTTCTCCTCCCTGGTCGGATCCACTGAAGAAAACCTGAGAAAAGCTCTGGCTACGGCGGAGAGTGTGTCACCGGCCATCCTGTGGGTGGATGAGATTGAAAAGGGATTTGCCGGAATCGAAAGCTCCGGCAGGCTGGATGCTGGCACAAGCGCCCGCGTTTTCGGCGGCCTGATCACCTGGCTTCAGGAGAAGAGTGCGCCCGTTTTTGTCATTGCCACCGCAAACGATATTTCCAGGTTGCCCCCGGAAATGCTTCGCAAAGGCCGGTTCGACGAAATTTTTTTCATCGACCTGCCGACCCGGGCGGAACGCAGGGCTATTTTGAACATACATCTGCTCAAACGCGGGTTCTCTCCCGAGTCATTTGATATTGAAAAACTGATCGAGTCGTCCCTCGGTTATTCCGGGGCTGAAATCGAGAGCAGCATCGTGTCGTCGATGTTCGATGTATTCGATTCCGGCGGCAAGCTGGCAACGGAATCCATTGAAAAAGCTCTCAAGGAAACCGTGCCGTTATCTCGACTAATGGAGGAGAAAGTGGAAGAATTGCGGAAATGGTCGGCCGGCCGGGTTCGGAGAAGTTCCGTTCCGGAGATCGCGAATGGGAAAAGGGGAGATTTGCAATGAGTTGTGTGTTTATCGTGACACCTTTCGTCGTTGGGAACTGGGCTGTCCTGACATCGCTGGTAGGGGGCGCGGCGGCGCACCTGGGCTATCGGATGGCCCGGTCTGCCGCCGAGAATTACCGTGCGTCTGAAGCGGAACAGATGCAGAGTGTGGAGTTGGAACTGGAGAATTCGGAAGTCATAGCTGATCAGCTCAGAAGGGGAGATGTTATGGTTTTGACCCGGGAAGCGGTCACCATCACCATTTCCCTGGACGGTTTGGGGCGGATGAAGGCCGCCGTCAGCGGACCGGAATCCATGCTCAAAGATGAACTGGAACAGCTGGGTCAGGAGTTTTTGAACCAAGTCATTCAGCAGTATGCCTATCAGAAGATAATCGCTGAACTTAAAATAAAGGGATTTTCATTGATTGATGAACAGGTGGAATCCGACGGCAGGATCCGTCTCAAGGTTCGCAAATATGAATAGATGGGAAATGGGGAATGGGCCGTTTCGACAGACTTGAGATTCCGGGAACATCATCCAGAATGGAACCGGAGCAGGGCGAAACCGGCAGACCCATTTACGATGCCGATCGGTTCATGGATCTGGCGGATGCCGATTTCTGGAATGGCGATTATGAGACTTCTCTCAGGTATTTTTCCAAAGCACTCCGGGAAAATGCCGCCCTGGACACGGCCTGGCTGGGGCAGGTTCTTTGCCTGATCCGTCTGGGTGAATTCCGGGAAGCTCTGATCTGGGTCGATAAAGCGCTGGACAGATTTCCCAAATCGGCCGATCTGCTTGCTGCCAAAGCGGTCGTATATTCCCGGCTCGGGGACAAACGAAAAGCCCTGGATTTTTCGGATGGTGCATTGAATATCCGGTCGGATTCCCCCTATTTGTGGGTTGCCAGGGGAGACGTTCTTTTGAATGCCAGCCAGAAGAACGCCCGGAGATGCATGACCAAGGCCATGGAATTCCAGCCCGATGACTGGAAAATGAAAGTCACCGTTGGGGACGCCTATCGCGAATCAGGATATTTCAGGGACGCACTGCATTGCTATATCCAGGCTGCAGAACAGAAACCGGATAATGCGCGGATCTGGCTGATGATCGGCGAATGCCGCAGGCGGCTGGGATTGAGAAACGCGGTTGAAGCATTCCGTCATGCACTGGATCTGCGTCCAGGTTGGACGGAAGCTCGGAAATTGGCAACAACCGGACAGGCGTCGTTGGCGGGTCGAGTTTTCAGGCGACTGCTGCACCTCAGATAATGATCACCCCGGACTGAAAGGAGCGCATCGTGGCACGCAAGGTTGAAATCGAAGTGCAGATTTTAAAGAATGGTAAAGTGCGGTTTAATGTCAAGGGAAGAAAAGGACCGTCATGTCTCGACTTTCTGAAAATCATGCAGAACGAGTTGGGAAGGGTGGAGCATTTAGAATATACATCGGAGTATTACGAGAAGGAGCAGGCGGAGGGATCGATCGAGACACGGAGTGACACGGAGGAATAGGTTGGGAAGGACGACGTGAAAAAACTGAGATATTATCTGGAACAGGCGATCAAACGAGAAGCATCCGATCTGCATCTGGTGAGTAATCTGGCACCCGTCGTTCGAATTCACGGAGACATCCATCTGCTGCCCGAACCGGTCATGACACCTGCTGATCTGAAAGATTTGATTTACGGGATATTGAACGAGGAACAGCGGAAAAAAATTGAAACCGACTGGCAACTCTGTTTCTCTTTGACCTTTGAAGATCTGGGTTATTTTCGGGTGAACATATACTATCATCGCCGGAGGATCGAGGCGGCCATTCGAATCGGTTCTCTGAGCATGAGGACATTCGAGGAACTTGGATTACCCACAATTATCGGCAAAATGGTATGCCATCCAAACGGTATTCTGATCATTACCGGACCGACGGGTGTCGGCAAAACCACCACGTTCAATTCGATTATCGACCGGATCAACCGGGAACGGCGCACCAAGATCGTGACGGTTGAAGATCCCATAGAGTATATTCACCAGAATTACCGATCCATCGTAATCCAGCAGGAAGTCCACACCGATGTGAAATCCTTCGGTTCCGCACTGGTCCACATTTTGCGGCAGGATCCGAATGTCATCGGGATCGGTGAAATGCGGGATCTGGATACGATATCCACAGCCCTAACCGCTGCCGAAACAGGCCATCTGGTCATTGCCACTCTTCATACCAATGATGCCAGTCGAACTGTCAACCGGATAATCGATGTTTTCCCGGCGCATGCCAAAGCTCAGGTGCGAACCCAGCTGGCATCTTCACTGGTCGGGATCATCTCCCAGCAGCTTCTTCCCAGAATCGATGGGAACGGCCGGGTTCTTGCCTGTGAAGTCCTGATCGCGACCGAAGCGGTCCGAAATGTCATCCGCGAAGATAAAATCCAGACGCTCCCCAACGTGATTCTCACCGGTCAGAGACATGGAATGCAACTCATGGACAAGTCCCTCCTGGATCTCTACCAGCAGGGTATCATCAGCTATGACACAGCGATCAGCAAGGTCAACGATCCGAAACTTTTCAAATCGGGTCTGAAAGTGCTGGGACAAGAACCGTTGAATTGACCCGTCTGAATTGGACAGCTTACTATGGAATGCCCCAAATGCGGCACCCCGAATTTCCCCACAAATCCCCGGTGCAGCGAATGCGGTCATCCACTTTGCGATTCAATAAACTCAGTCTCCACCCTTCCCGAACGATTTTACCCTCCGCGGCGGCGTCATCGCGGTAAAAGACGGATTGACAGGGCAGCTCAATCGGTTTCGCGAATCATTCATGTTTTATGGCTGGCGGTTGTCGGCAGACGAAGGCGGAGTGCCGGAATACTGGCTGTATCAATGTCGACGGTTGTTCCCGGATCCGGATTGATATATCTGAAAAAGTCCATTCGGGGTGCAATCTATTTTGCGGCTTCTCTTTTCATGTTGGCAATGGGTGTCCATACCATTCGCCAGCCTGTATCCAATGTCCTGCTGACCTTCGGCGCACTTGCATGGTACAGCGGTATTTTCGACACGTTCCGGGTGTTCCGGCTGCAATCGGGTCGGAGCCGCCTCGGTCCGGGTTTTTATGCGGGAATTTCACTGGCTGCAGCTGGTTGCGTTGTTTTACTGATTTCTGCGTTCACCATCTTCATGCCCGGGCAGATCAGGTTCCCGTTGATGGAGTATAGCCTTTTTCCTCCTGCCTTCATCAGGGGCGACCGGCTCATGGTCAGATCCGTATCCTCCGAATCGGTCGGAAACCTCAACCGTTCCCAGTGGGTGGTCATCAACATGAATGGAGGCTTCCATACTCTGGCAATCATCATCGGCCGACCCGGGGAATTCGTTCGGTATGAGTCCGACCGGTTGTCGATAAACAATCTGCCCGTGAACATTTCGGAAGAAAATATTCCTCTGATCCGGAAAACGTTCGCCAATAAGGTTCCAGAACATTCCTACCTGGTATGGTTAACCCTGCAGGTGATGTATCATCAATTTGATTTTTATAATCAGGGCCTGATGAATATCAACCCGGCCGGTATCATGGGACGGGACACAATCCGATATCATGCCGATCCGATCGTGTGCCAGTTCGAAGACATCGAATCGGTTGTGCAGGCAACGATTTTTCCTTCACACCGGAGACGACTATGGTAAAAAGAAGCCCTTCCCGCAAAATCAGGGAAGGGCGATCCGGGAGATGCCAGGCAGTTAAAACTGCAATGTCCGGGGCTGCTCTTTATCAGAGGATGGGGTCGGCTGAGTGTCTGGAGTTTTCTGCCTGGATTTCAACGATTTTTTATTATGTTTGCTTTCCGGTTTTTTGAGCTGTTCCTGTTTCTGAGCCGGTGGAGCGGTTCGAATATCTTTTCCGTGCTTGCCGTTCTGGATCGATACCGGGCCGGAGGGTTTTGACTGCTTGACCGGATCGTGTCGGTCCCTGTTCTGGGGGGGATTGTATACCGGCTTGTTTATCCGGTTCGGTTCCGGCTGGATCGTGGATTGATTTCTATCCTGGGAGTGTGTGTTGGGTTCCACTCTGATATTTTTCTGTGAATCGGTCGGTTTGTTTTTTCTGAGATTCTGTTCGTAGCCGCTGCGGGTTTTCAGAACCGAATCATGATTCCTTTCCAGAACTCCCGACGGGCGAACAACCTTGATTTTCTCCCCCTTCATGTTCTTGACGGTTTCATCCACCTGCATGCGGGTGACGGGTTTGCCGGTAACTTTTTCGATTTGACGTGTCGAAGGAGCTTTTTCAAGTGGTACGAAGTGATTGGATCGAAATATTCTGCCGGCGGTTTCCCGGTCGGCTGAATAATCCATCGCATTGTTGGCGAGAAAATTCCGTTCTCCGACAAAAGTCCAGGCATCGTTGGGTATCCAGCGGTAGTTGGATGATTCATAGTCGTTGTGATGTCCGTACCAATGAGAAGAGCGGTCGTAGTGATCGGAATGGCGATCGCGATAATAGCGGTGGGAGTGACGGTAATACCGGGTGTTTTGGGGCGGAAGGGGAGCCCAGCCGTAGTAGCCGTTGTAATAGCCCCATGTGACATACGCAGGACCCCATGTCGTTCCGGGAATCCAGATCCATCGGTAGGACGGATGATAGAACCATCGACCGTAATGATGCGGAATCCAACCCCATGGTTCATATGCCACCCAGGTCCATCCGTAACTCGTATACGTCCAGGTGCCGTACGAATAAGGTCTCCAAGTCATCGAAACATGCGGTATCCAGATATATCCGTCGAAATCGCCCAGATATACCCACTCCCCGTACGGACCCAGGGCGGCATAAAAATCCATATCGGTTTGATCATAAAAGCCCGGTGAATATCGATCGTAGTAATCGTAGTCCCGGAATTCCATCCCCATGCCGAATCCGCTGCTCCGATAATAGAATCCGAAGGAATCGGCATAACTTGCGGTAACACCCAACAATGCGATTGCGGCAATTCCGATTCCGATCATCCGTTTCATCTCTGACCTCCTTTGCTGTGCAACCGGTCTTCAGCGTTGCATCCGGTTCGCGTTCGACCTTATTTGAAGCAATTCGAGTGCCAAGTGTGGGGAAGGCGCAATTTATCTAATATATTCAATCGGGTACACTGTTTATTTGAATTGAGAGGCACGGGACTGTTCAGGGCGTTTGTCTCTTTCAGGTGACAACCGGAGATGACACTCAGCTGATCCGGATTCCCGGTCCGATAGATACGGGAATGACTCCGGCTCCGGCTTCAGACAGACCTGCAGCAACTTCATTCGTGTTGGACGGGGCATAGACCAGAAGGCAACCGCCGCCGCCCGAACCGACCACTTTGGCCCCGACAGCGCCGAATCCGAGTGCCTGCCGTTGCAGTTCGTCGATTCGGGCCGACGATGTGTTCAGCAATTTGCTCAGAACGCGGTGATGGGTGTTCATGAATTTTCCCAGGAGGAGGATCCGGCGCTCATCCGGCTGTTTCACATATAATTCGAGAAATGATCGAGTCAGGTTTCGATTGACCAGTGTTGCGATCAGTGAGGTGCAATCCCTGGAACGCCTGTCGTCATCGGGAATGTCCTGGATGCGGATTGTCTTTAGAATTTCCTGACCCGCCTGGGCGCGGGTCAGGATTCGGGCGGCGGTGCATACTCTGTTTCGGATTGAATGCAACGTTGTGAGGGTATCCTTTGTTGATCCGGAATCAGCGAGCAGGAATCCCGGAGGGGGAATGGGAAGAGATTTGATTCTGGGTGTATTGCGCCCGGATCCGAAATCCATGTGAAGAAGCCCGCCGACTGCTGAAGCCAGGTGATCCTGCATCCCGCCAGGCTGATTGAATTCCACAACCTCCGCCTGAAAAGCAAGCTGGGCGATCTGCCGGGCCGGAATGAACTTTCTGTTTTCGGCGATTTGGGACAGCAATGCGATCCACCCTGTGCACAAAGCGGATGAACTGGAAACTCCCTTGCCGATGGGAAGATCCCCCGCAATGGTGATCATGAATCCCCGGTTGAACCGGAATCCCTCCCGAACCATCCATTTGAGTCCGCTCTCAAGATAATCGATTGGCTGATTCTGTTCCGGTTCAAGTTCGATCCGCCTGGTTTCACCCAGCCGGATTAGATGAATCTCGAGAAAATCATTTTCGACCGGAACGGCAGAGAATTCAACGAACAGATTCAGAGCGCCCGAAATCACTTCAAGACCCAGATAATCCTGATGCTCGCCCATCAGGCATATTCTTCCCGGTGCTTTGACTCGAATCACGGTTTCTTTCGTCCGTTGCATCCCGTTAAATAAGCACTTGACCTGCAACGGTACAGAACATATAATTATTTTTCTCAAAATTGAATCGTTTTTGCCGGATTAAACGGGGTCTGTATGCACGAATCGCTGAGAACATCTGAAAAATCAAATTCCACCGGACATAACAATGACGTCGGATTATCACGCATGATTTCAGTTTTGAGTCACGAAATCAGGAATCCGCTCGCCTCCATCGACATCCAGATCCAGCTGCTTCGGGAACAGATTGAATCCACCGCTTCCGGCCCGCAGAGGGACAAGCTGCTGAAACATACCTCTGTTATTTCCAGGGAAATCCGCAGACTGCTGGGTATCCTGAACAACTTCCTGTCCTATTCAAAACCGGATAAACTGATCAAAAAGAAGTGCGATATTGCTCGGGAGATAGCCGTGTTGCTTGACCTGCTGACTCCTGATGCCGTTGAGCGCGATATACGATTCACTTCGGAAGTGCCGGGAAATCTTCCGGATATCGAATGTGATCCGGGGAAAATCCAGCAGGTTCTCCTGAACCTTGTCTTGAATTCGTTTCAAGCCATGGAACGGGGTGGTGATATCCGGATCCGCGTGTCGCATGATCCGGAGCGGGATTGCCTGCTAATCATTCTGGCGGATTCCGGCCATGGAATTCTGGATGGCGACCGCAACCTCATTTTTGAACCTTTCCATACCTCCAAACATAACGGAACCGGACTGGGACTGCCCATCGCCAGGCGCATCGTTCAGGATCACGGCGGGGACATCGAGGTTCTGAAATCAGACGCATCGGGAACGACCATGCAGATCGTTCTTCCACTGAAGCCGATCGATGAGCGGAGTGATTGAGCAAAGTGGAGATTGCGTAGAGACAATGGCAGGCGTTCGATCGAAAATCATGATCGTCGATGATGAACCCGCGATCAGGGAATCCCTTGCGGAAGCTCTGGCGAATCAACCCTATCAGATCGATCTTGCCGCCAGTGGGGAAGAGGCCGTTGAAACAATGTCCGGCGTTTCCCTGCCCTACAGCCTGGTCCTGACAGACCTGAAGATGCCGGGATTGACGGGCGAGGAGCTCCTGCACTGGATTAAGGACCGGTACCCGGCTACAGAGGTTGTCATAATAACCGCGTACGCGACTGTCGAGAATGCCGTTCAAGCGATCAAGGACGGAGCCACTGATTATCTGACCAAACCGATTGATATATTCCGGTTTCGTAAAATGGTGCAGAATATCATCGAAAAACAGCAGTTGCTGTCAGAAAACAGGGCGTTGCGCAGACGGTTAAAGTCGGAATATCGGGAACCGATCATCGGGAGCAGTTCTTCAATACGGGATGTTTATGAAACGGTCGACCGGGTCGCCGATACGGATGCGTCGGTTCTGATCGAGGGCGCCAGCGGAACCGGAAAGGAGCTGATCGCAAGAGCGTTGCACGGCCGTTCCTCCAGGCGGGATAAGCCGTTCGTGATCGTGAACTGCGCGGCAATGCCGGACACCCTTTTGGAAAATGAGTTGTTCGGTCATGAAAAGGAAGCTTTTACGGGTGCGGCATCCCAAAAGAAGGGCCGCTTCGAGAGTGCCAACGAAGGGACCCTGTTTCTGGACGAGATCACCGAGATGAGTCTTGAGAGTCAATCCGGTTTTTTGCGCGTTCTGGAAGATGGCTGTTTTCACCGGGTCGGCGGTTCCGATCTGATTCAAGTCGATGTCAGGATCATTTCGGCTTCCAATCGGAATGTCTTCAAGGCATGTGAAGAGGGACATTTCCGATTTGACTTGTATTACCGCTTGAATGTGGTGCCGATCAACATGCCTCTTTTGAAGGACAGACAAGAGGATATACCGATCCTGATCCATGGTTTTCTTGAAGAATTCTCTTATAAATACAACCGGTCGAACATGGAGATCGATCCTCAGGTTATCAAGGCGATGATGGGCTATTCATGGCCCGGTAACATCCGGGAACTGAAGAACATGATTGAGCGGGCTGTCATTTTATGCCGCCAGGATAAGATGACATTCGAGCATTTCCCATTGGTAATACGGGGAAATCTCTCAAGATCTTCCACCGATGATGTCGATATCTTCAGGAACACTTCATTGCGGGACATGGAACGGATCATGATCAGCAGAACGCTGAAACAAGTGGGCGGTCATCGAAAACAGGCCGCCAATATTCTGGGCATCAGTGTCAGGGCACTTCAATATAAAATAAAGGATTTTCAGATCGAAGAATGACGCGGCGCGGCACCGGTCCCAATTCCATTGACGAGATTCTGGGTCGTTTCATCGAAGGATTTTCTGTCAATGCAGCTCGACGGCTTTTGGAACTGAATGTCTTATGGCGAAAGATAGCCAAGGATCCGCTAGCTGGGCAGAGCTGTATAACCGGAGTGGATCGGCGGAGGTCGATCGTGCTGGAGGTCGATGATTTCGCATGGATAAAACCGTTGCAGCAGGCGGAAAAATACATACTGAAGCAATTGTGCTCGAGAAGTGAAGGAAGGCACGATTACTCCGGATTGATCATCACACAGCGGAAGGCGGGGCAAACAGCGGCTGGAGCCGGGAAAACGGGTCCGGTGGCACCGGCGGCCATCCCGGTTGAGGTTGTTGAAGCGGCGCAGGTGATCCGGGACCCGGATGTCCGCGAAGCATTCCTTCGGATGGTGAGAAACCGTCTTGATCTTCCTCAGGAATGAGAATTCAAAAACTGCAGATCGTATAGATTCCGGTAAGCGCCGCTTCGATTAAACAATTCCTCGTGTGTTCCCAACTCCACAATCTGCCCGTGATGCATAACCGCGATACGGCTGGCGTTTCGAACCGTCGACAACCGGTGGGCAATAATAATGGTTGTCCGGTTCCGGATGAGTGTATTCAGGGCCTTTTGGATCAAGGCCTCCGATTCTGCATCCAGTGAGGAAGTCGCTTCATCCAGAATCAGGATGGGTGGATTTTTCAAAAGAGCTCGCGTGATGGCAAGTCTCTGTCTCTGTCCACCCGAAAGCGATGTGCCCCGCTCGCCGATCACAGTCTCCAGCCCGTTCGGCATCTCCTGTATGAAATCGTATGAGTAGGCCGCCCTGCAGGCCTTTTCGATCTGTTCGGAATTAAAATCACTCCGCCCGTAGGTGATGTTGTTGTAAATGGTGTCATTGAACAGAATCGTTTCCTGGGTCACCATGCCGATGTTGTCCCGAAGAGATGTGAGTGAAAGTACCCGCAGATCCAGACCGTCGATGGTTATCTTACCATCGGTCGGGTCGTAAAATCGAGGTATCAGGCTGACCATTGTGCTTTTCCCAACACCGGAAACACCGACCAGTGCCAGGGTTTCACCAGGCATGATGTCCAGATTAATCTGCTGCAGAACCGGTTCCCCCTCGTTGTATTCAAAACTGACACCTTCGAATGAAATCTTTCCGGTTACATGCTCCAGCATGACCGGATCCGGTTTTTCTCTGATTGGATTTGTTGAATCGAGAACACTGAAAACCCTTTCGGCACCGGCGAGGGCCCGCTGGATATCGTAATTCAGCTTGGAAAGCACCTTGACCGGGTTGTACATGATGAACAAAGAGGCGAGGAAGGCCAGCAGATTCCCCTGGCTGAGTGTTCCGTAAATGACCATACGCAGCCCGAATGCGAAAATGATGGCAGCCGACAGGGCACCGATCAATTCCATCAGCGGTGTCGACAATGCATTGACCCGGGCAGCCTTCAAAAGTTCCTTATAGTATTCCCGGTTGAACACTCCGAATCGTTTACGCTTGAAGTCCTCCATGTTGTAAGCTTTGATGACCTGCATCCCGTAGAACGATTCGGACATGGTAGAGGTGAGGTTTGCCATCTGTTCCTGTCCCTTGGTCGAAACACGCCTAAGGCGCTGGGCGAACTTGACGATCGGATACAGCAGAACCGGCAGGCCGATCAATGCCAGGAACGCCAGTTTCCAGGAAATATAAAACACTGCGATAAGGGGCGGAAAAAGAGCAAAGGATTTCAAAACCAGCTGTCCCATAACCCGGCTGACTGCCAGTTCCATAAGGCTGACATCACTGATGATCATGGAGATCAATTCTCCGGATTTACGCTTTTGGTAGTAACCCAGGGACAAAGACAGAAGATGATCGAACACCTGACTTCGAATATCGAAAATCACATGCTGACCGACCCGGTCCATAAGGTAGGACTGGGCGTACTGGGTGAAACCCTTGATGAGATAGATCCCGACGATGAGAACGCAGAAACTATACAGATATTCAAGTTTTCCAGTTGGAATGATCAGGTCAAACAGGTATTTCAGCATGATGGCGGGGCTGAACCCGAAGATGCCGGTCACAACACTGGCCAGTATCCCCAGAATCAGTTGTCTGGAATAAGGCCTGATATAGCCGACGATCCGTGTGAATATGTGCCACTGATTTATGAAATCCTGTTTCTGACTCAGATTCATGTGCAGCGAACCTAACAAAGAGGTGATATTTTGTCAAACTTGCCACGTCCGGGCAATTTCAGTAGATTGATGGTCGGATATGGGAGATGGCTTGGCGATGTACAGGATCACGGTTGAATCAGGATTTTCAGCGGCCCACAGTCTGCATCAATACCCGGGTGACTGCGAGCGGCTGCACGGACATAACTGGAAAGTGGAAGCGTCTTTCGAAACCGAAAATCTGGACGCGACGGGGATCGGTTTGGATTTCCGGTTGGCCCGCAGCCTGCTTTCAAACGCCCTGCTTCCTCTCGATCACACTCATCTGAATGAAATCCGAGAATTTCAATCGGATAATCCGTCCTGTGAAAATATCGCCCGTTATCTTTACGATGTCATTCGAGATGCGATTCCGGGATCGGGTACGGGAACACCGGTCCGACTGCATTCGATCACGGTGTGGGAATCGTCCGGTGCCAGAGTCACATACTCCCGAAAGGTTCCATTGTGATCGATATTCAATCCCAGAGAATCGAAGACGGTCTGCCCATCGATAAGGTCGGTATCAAGAATCTCAAATATCCCATTATCGTCAAGGACAAATATTCCGTCTCCCAGAACTCCGTGGCCACAATCAACCTGTATGTATCCCTGCCGAGAGAATTCCGGGGAACACATATGAGCCGTTTTCTGGAGGTTATTCAGGAGGTCGGCTTGAAGAAAATCAACCGCAGGCATATCCGTTCGCTTCTTCTCCGCATCAAGGATGTTCTGGATGCAAAGGCTGCCCACATCGAAATCCATTTCCCTTATTTCATCAATCGGAAGGCACCGGTAAGCGGCGCTGAAGGCTTGATGGAATATGATTGCGCGCTGTTCGGGATTCACGATGACGAGGACCGTTTCAGGTTGACGCTGGAAGTCGGTGCCAATGTCATGACTCTATGCCCCTGTTCAAAAAGTCTTTCACCGGAAAGCGGCGCTCATAACCAAAGGAGCCGGGTCAACGTCCGGATCCAGTCGGGGCCGCTGATCTGGATCGAAGATATTGTCGATATTATCGAGAGCTGTGCTTCATCGCCGATTTATACTCTTTTAAAACGTGTGGATGAAAAATATGTGATGGAACATGCCTATCGGAACCCCCGATTTGTTGAAGATATGGTCCGGCTTGTTGCCGAAGAGTTAAAATGCACGGACGGCATCCACTGGTTCAGTGTCGAATCCGAGCATTTTGAATCGATACACAATCACAATGCCTATGCTTTTCTTGAATGCGGCGATCGTGATTTGGAGGATCAGTGAAACGAATACTGCATCTTTTTTTCGCAATCGGCCTCGGCGTTTCCTCCGGTCATGCGCTGCATCTGGATCGGTTTGCAGCGATCGTCAATGGAGAACTCATCACCGAAAGTATGATCGAAATGGAGCGAGCTTATGCAGAATCCTGCCTGGTTTTGGAACGATCAGTCGGTGAACCGGATTCGAAGATGCAGATTCTGGATCGCCTGATCAACCGTCAGTTGATCGTGACGGAAGCATTGCGTTTTCTATCGGTACCCAAAGCACAGGTCGATGCGAGAATGGAACAGGTGATATCCGGAGCAGGCGGCAGAGACGCCCTGACCGCTGAACTCGAACGGATTGGAATGAGTGAGATCGAATTTCAGACACGAATCCGAAGCATGCTCCTGTTCGATGCATATATCGACCAGAGAATCCGTGCTTTCATTCAGGTCCGGGACAGGGATGTGGATGCTTATATCCGGGATCATGCCGGTGAAATGGATATGGGCGAGATGCAGGATGTTCCGGATGAAAAAATCAGGGAAATTCAGGAATTGGTCCGGAAATATCTGCTTGAATCGAAGGTCAACGACCGCCTTGAGGAAATCATCCAGGAACTTCGGAAAAACGCCGATATAAAAATTTTGATTGATCGGTAAGGGTGGATCGATCCGGATCGATTCAGGTGTGAGACGATTGTTGATGGTATGGATTTAAGCGACCCCAAATCGATATCCAGGCTTCTGGACAATCCGAGTACATCGGTGGAGATCGTCCATGCTCTTCTTCGCCGGGAGAGATTCACGGTCGAACAGATCAAGAGAATCAGCGGCAACAAGAAATGGATCCAAAATTATAAACTCCGGCTGGCTCTGGTCTGCAACGGTAAAACACCGCGTTATATCGCATTGCGGTTCGTCAAGGATTTGTATGCTCATGATCTCTGCATCGTCAATCGTAATATGAGATTGCACCCGGCGATCCGGGAATTGGCGGAACACTTTTTGAAACTCAGGATGACTTCCATGAACGCCGGTGACCGGATCAGCCTGGCGAAAATAGCTTCCGGTGCCGTATTGCGAATCTTTCTGAAAGATAACGATTTGCGGGTCATCCGGGCTGCCATGGGCAATTTCAGGCTTCGAGAAGCGGAAGTGGAACGCTTCGCAAACGAAAAAGGATTGACCGAGCAGATGTACGGACTGCTTTTGGAAAATACGAAATGGGGCAACTGCCAGGGAGTTCTGAAGGGGCTGGCCATCAACCCCTCGGTGGGATATGCGACCCGAAGGAGGGTGTTTGAAAAACTGCTGATGAACAATCTCATTCCCCTGATCCGAAGCCCTCTGCTGGACTCAAATCACCGGAAACTGGCCCGATTTATCCTGAGAGACCGAATACGCAGATTGTCAGCGGAAGATCAGTTTATTATGGCAACCTCCCATTCCAAAGAGCTCTTGATCGAACTTCTGGCGGTCACCGAAAACGAGGAGGTTATGCTGCGTGTTTTGAACAATGAGCGTCTGAATTCAAACGATGTCCTCACGTTTCTGAATCAACCGTTATCGAAACAGGTGATGGACGCCATTTGGGGTCATGAACGATGGAATGATCATGAACCGATCCAGGCTCTTCTGAAACGCAAACGGAAAACCGGAAAGGAAACAACCGGTGATGATCCCGCCAAGATCGAAGATAAATCTGAAAGTTGAAAGGGAACTGCGGGGGGTTTCGCTCAGGGAGCTTTCCGGAGCGACCAAAATACCCGAATCTCATCTGAGGGCTTTGGAGGAATTGCAGTTTCAAAATCTGCCCGACAGCATATTCATTCGGGGATACATCCGGGCTTATGCGGATTATCTCGGATTGGATCCGGATATCATCTCTTTGGAATACGAATTCTTCGCCCAGAATAGCCAAGGGTCCGGATCCGGGCAGAAGCAGAAATCGCGCCCGATACTGAAAACCCAGCCGGTTTTGATTTTCATCGCCGCACTGGCTCCCCTGCTGCTGATTTTTTCATTCGCGGATATGGATCAAACCGAGAGATCATACAGGGATCCGGATTTGTTCCAGTCGGCTGTTACCATATTGAAAGACCGAACGGTTGAAGAAACCCTGCTGGCCTGGTCTGAAATGCAATTGTCGATCGGTGAGAGTGACTCGGAGAAGGCTGCCGGCATGGTCTTGACGTCTGCCGGACCGATTGAGTTGAAAACCGTTTGCAGCAGTTGGATTCGCCGGTCATATCCGTTGGAGGGCCGGGAAATTCTCGAAACACTTCTTCAGAACGACGTCGTTGAATGGACAGTCGAGTCGGATCTCAAAATGGAAATCGGGAATCCGGATTGCGTGGAGATCTGCATAAACGGTGAGATTCTGTCATTGACCGGAAGGACTCCCGAAATTATTTATTTCCATCCTCCCTAAAATACCTTTATAATAAAGCAGATTTGGTATTTGGGGAGACTTGAAGACATGGCAGAGACAACCATTCTGGAGCGATTGAAGCAGGGAACGGCGCCTCGTAATCTGCGTATGGCAATTGCGGAAGGCATGATTCCTCTGGAGGGTGCCGAACTTGTTGAATCGCTGGGCATTCTGACACTGGATCCGGATGACGAGGTAAAAAACAAGCTTGCCGAAAACCTGCCCACCCTGCCCAGACCGTTTCTCCTGCAGATAACCCGAGAATCGTTTACGCCACCTCAGCTTCTCAGCTTTATTGCTGATTTATTTCCAGACGATGATGATATTCTCATGCATATAATATTAAACAAATCTGTTTTAGATAATACATTAACATCGATTGCAAGTTATGCTCCACCAACCGTTTTAACATTGTTAAGCGAGAACAAGCATCGCATGTTGACCTGTCCTGAACTGCTGGAGACACTTCTGGCCAATGATGAATTACCCAGAGTCAACCGGTACGCTCTGCAGGAATTCAAGGAATCGTGGGCGGAAGCTCTGATCGCATCGGAAAAGCGGAAAGCGAAGCTGAAGAGGGAGGTGTCCGGGGGGAAACCTGAAAAGACTTTTGAGGCCGACAAGACGTTTGATTCCGATGAGATGGACATGCTTGAGACGGACCGGATGGATTCCGGGATTGCGGAAAAGCCCGAGCAGGTTGCAGTACAGGATTCGGACATCGAAGCCGATCTGGATTTGTCCAAGGAAATCGATCGCGAACTTGACGGTATCGGTATCGGGGAGGTAAGAGAAGAACCCCGGACAGCGAAAGTGGAGAAATCGGCTGAAGAGTTACTGGAAGGTTGGGATTTCACAGATTTATCCACGGATGATGACGTGGATTTGGCTGAAGATGAATTCGGTTTCGAGATCGGGGAATTCAAGCAAGACGAAACAGAAGTCAAGGCAGGTGATCAGGGAGAGTCATTGGAGGGCTGGGAAGATCTGGATTTGGACGAACCGGATTCGGATATCGATACCGAACAGGAATTCATCAAGGAACTGGAAGAAGAAGAAAAAATACAGGATACGCGGTCGCGTCTTTTGCAGATGAGCGGAGCGGAAAAGATTCAGGTGGCGAAGATGGGGACGAAGCAGGAGAGGGCCATTTTGGTGCGGGACGGGAACAAGAAAGTCGCCATCGCGGTAATACAGAGTCCCAAGATAACCGAATTTGAAATCAAGATGATTGCGGCCAATCGATCCATTAATGAAGATGTTCTGCGGGAAATTTACCTTCACCGGGAGTGGGGCCAGGCACCGGGCATTCAGAAAGAACTTGTTTTGAATCCAAAAACGCCGTTGTCCATATCGCTTCGATTGCTCAGCAAGCTGAATGATTTCGATTTGAAGGATGCATGCAAGTCCAAAGAAATTCCCTACGGATTGACCGCCGCTGCGAAACGATTGCAGGAACAGCGGGAAATGCGGCGCCAGAGACACGCAAAACATTGAGTTTACCTCATATCTTGACATCATCCCGTCGATTACATAGTCTCCACCTTTGCATTTCGAACCGTCGAGCCGACTTGAGGAGAATTGGATGTTTGAAAATCTGACCGACCGGTTGCAGTCGGTATTTAAAACGCTTCGGGGACATGCCAAGCTGACCGAGGGGAATATTGCAGAGGCACTCCGTGAAGTTCGCCTGGCGCTCCTGGAAGCGGACGTCAATTTCAAAGTGGTGAAACGTTTTATAAACCAGGTGCAGGAACGGGCTGTCGGCAAGGAAGTCTTTAAAAGCCTGACTCCGGGGCAACAGGTCATTAAAATCGTTCATGAAGAGCTGGTTGATCTACTGGGCAGGGAAAAAGCAGCCATGGTCCGGGCACCCATGCCGCCCACCGTTGTCATGCTGGTCGGGCTGCAGGGTTCCGGAAAAACAACATCCTGTGCAAAACTGGCCAAAACCTTCAAAAAAGAAGGGCGCCAGCCCATGCTGGTAGCAGCGGACATATATCGGCCGGCTGCCATCGATCAGCTCAAGACACTCGGCACCCAGATCGATGTCCCGGTATATGCGCCCGGCACCGACATCAATCCGGTGGAAATTTGCGAGAGCGGATTAGCGGCGGCGAAGCGTGAAGGAATCGATACGGTTATTCTGGACACCGCTGGGCGCCTGCACATTGACCGGGCGCTCATGGATGAATTGAGAAACATCAAGTCGAAGACGAATCCCAGCGAGATTCTTCTGGTCGCCGATGCCATGACGGGTCAGGACGCAGTGAACATTGCCCAGTCATTCAACAACGACCT
Source organism: candidate division CSSED10-310 bacterium (assembly GCA_016927905.1). Classification (GTDB taxonomy): domain Bacteria; phylum CSSED10-310; class CSSED10-310; order CSSED10-310; family JAFGJC01; genus JAFGLW01. The sequence continues at coordinate 29,640 of JAFGLW010000001.1, forward strand.
GGATATCAGCGGTGTGATTCTGACGAAACTGGACGGGGATGCCAGGGGAGGAGCCGCATTATCGATTAAATCCGTTACCGGCAAACCGATTAAACTGGTCGGAATGGGTGAAAAACTGGATCCTCTGGAGGTTTTTCATCCGGATCGCATGGCTTCCCGAATCCTGGGCATGGGTGATGTACTTTCCCTGATCGAAAAAGCGGAAAGTACGCTATCGGAGGAACAGCGCAAAAGTATGGAAAAGAAGTTGCTGGAAAGCAGCTTCACTCTGGAAGATTTCAAGGATCAGCTCGTACAGCTGCGGAAAATGGGATCTTTCGAACAACTCCTGCAGATGATTCCGGGCATGGGCAAAATGGTACAGATGCAGGGAGCGGTCCCGACAGAAAAAGAATTCAAACAGATTGAGGCCATGATTTCATCCATGACTCCAGAAGAACGACGGAATCACAAGATCATCAACACAAGCAGGAGACGGCGCATCGCCGGCGGCAGCGGTTCGGACATTGCGGATGTCAACCGCCTGTTAAAGCAATTTGACCAGGCTCGGAAGATGATGAAAAATATCAAAACTTCCAGGATGTTTGGGAAGATCACTCAAAAACAAATGCCGTTTTTCAGACGATAATTGAAGCAAGGAGGACTGAAGTGGCAGCAAAAATTCGACTGCAGCGGATTGGCGCCAAGAAAAATGCATTTTACAGAATTGTCGTAGCGGACACATCGAAAGCCCCCTCGGGTTCTGTGATTGAATACCTGGGAACGTATGATCCCCATGCGGATCCGCCGGATGTGAAGATCGACATTCAGAAGGTTGCCGAGTGGATGGCGAAGGGAGTTAATCCAACTCCGAAGACCGCCGCGATCATTAAACGGGCCGGCAAAAAAACTGCAGCCCGAGAATAATCCGGAAGACGATCAATGGTTGAATTAGTTCAGTTCCTGGCCAGTTCTCTGCTTGGAGGATCCGAACAGATCCAGGTCAGGGAAATCGGGGGGGATCAGACGACGGTCATCGAGCTGGAGGTTGAATCGAAACACATCGGCAAAATAATCGGCCGCCAGGGCAGAACAGCCAATGCTTTGAGGACATTGGTCAATGTTGCGGCGCTGAAAGCCGGGAAACGAGTTGTTCTCGAGATTATTGAAACCGGAAATGCCGGAGCACGCAACCGGAACGACTCGTGAAGACTGAAAACCTGATCCCGGATCCCTATATTGAAATCGGATTTGTGATTAAAACCTGGGGCAACAGAGGCCATCTCAAGATAAAGCCCTCCGGCTCCGATCCGGATCGATTCAAAAAACTGAGGGAAATCGCAGCAGTCAGAAATGGCGGAGTGATCGGTCAGTTTGAAGTTGAAGAAACCCGCTTCCTGTCCGGATCAGTGGTTATCAAGCTGAAGATGATCGATACGCCCGAAAAAGCCCAATATCTCCTGAACACGTTCATCTGTGTTGACGAAAAGGAAGCTGTCTCTCTTGCGCCCTGGGAATTCTTCATTCATCAGATCCGTGGGATGACCGTGGTCGATATCAACCGGGGTTCCATCGGAACGGTGGCGGAGATATGGGAAATCGGTGCGCATGACATATATCGGATACTGACCGATTCCGGAAGGGAAATCCTGATCCCAGCGGTCCGGTCGATCATCCGGGACATCGATGTGGAAGGCAGGGTGATTGCCGTGGACTGCCCGGAAGGGATGCTGGACGAATGATACCGGTTCGCTTCGAAATAATCACGATTTTCCCGGAATACTTCATCCAGTTTAAATCGATCGGGACCATCGGCAGAGCCATTGAAAACGGACTGATTCAAATCAACACACATAATCCACGGGATTATTCCAAAGACAAACACCGATCGGTTGACGATTATCCTTACGGCGGCGGACCCGGGATGGTCATGAAGCCGGAACCGGTTCTGGAATGCCTGGACAGTTTGGGCGAGCCGGCACCATTTCGGATCCTTCTGAGCCCTCAGGGAGAACTCTGGAATCAGAATTTGGCACTGCATCTCAGCCAGAAAACCGAACGATTTGCTCTCATCTGCGGACGGTATGAAGGATTTGACGAACGGATCCGCATTGCCGGGGCCGATCTTGATATATCAATCGGCGACTATGTTTTGTCCGGTGGTGAAGCTGCAGCCTGTGTTGTGATTGAAACCATGTCCAGGCATATATCGGGTGTTGTGGGAGACAGTGAATCTGTGACGAGTGATTCTCTGGGCGGCAATCTGTTGAAGCACCCACAGTACACTCGACCTCCGGAGTATCGCGGGTTGAGAGTTCCGGAGATCCTGCTGTCCGGAGATCACCGGAAGATACAGAAATGGCGTGAGGAGATGTCGATCGAGAACACAAAACGTAAGCGACCCGATTTATTTACTTGCAAAGATGATTTGAAAGGTGATAAAAAGTCGGTTTGTCGCGGTTCGGAAGACCCCGATGAATTTTAAATGATCGTGAGGATGACATGAACCCTTTATTGGAACATCATTCAAGCAAACAATGCAGGCAGGATGTTACGGAATTCGAGCCGGGTGACCGGGTGAAAATCTGGACCATCATTCGTGAAGGTGATCGAGAGCGCATACAGCCTTTCGAAGGGGATGTCATTCGGATCCGGCGACGGGGTATCGGCACATCATTCACGGTACGTAAAATTTCATACGGCGTGGGTGTGGAAAGAGTTTTCGCCTACAATTCACCGCTGATCTCCAAAATCGAAGTCCTTCGCAAGGGTCGGGTCCGAAGAGCGAAGCTGTATTACCTGCGCCAGCTTTCGGGTAAAAACGCCAGAATCAGAGAAAAGCGGCTGACCTGAATCTCCGGTCTGAATTCTGAATCTTGAGATCCAATTGCTGTTCCTTCAAATTTGAGAACCAGGCCAATGCCGAGGGATATCGGCATATCGCCGGTCTGGATGAAGTCGGCAGGGGAGCGTTGTGTGGTCCGGTGGTGGCGGCAGCGGTCGTTTTACCCCGGGCAGGGAAATTTGACGGCATAAACGATTCAAAATCGCTGACCATGCGCGAACGGGAAATTCTATATGGTGAGATACTGTCGGCGGCGCTGGATATCGGTGTTGGATTGTGCAGGGCTATGGAGATCGACCGGATCAATATTTTAAACGCATCGAAACTGGCGATGAAGCGTGCGGTCAATCGTATGCAAATACCCCCCGACTGTCTTCTGGTCGACGGAAACAGCCGGATCGACTGTCCCATGAATCAAAAAACAATCATCAAGGGCGACCGGCAATCGCTGAGTATCGCTTCGGCCAGCATCGTAGCCAAAGTGATCCGTGATCGGATTATGGATATCTGGGACCGGGTATATCCTGATTATGGTTTGAATATGAACAAAGGTTATGCAACCGCCCTTCACATCCGCTCACTGCATCATTCAGGGCCCTCGAAAATTCACCGGTTGACATTCAAGCGGGTGTACGACTGCCGAATCCTGTTTCCCGAAAGCCCGGATGTGCATTGATGACGCGGATGCAGAAAAACATCGGGGATTTGGGGGAGGGTTTTGCTCGTGGTTATCTGGTGCGCCAGGGATATCGGATTCTGCACTCGCCTTTCAGATGCAGAATCGGGGAGATCGACATTGTCGCGGTTCACAATGATGTTCTGGTTTTCATTGAGGTGAAGACCCGCAGGGGAGACCGGTTTGGATCGGGGCTGGATGCGGTCGACAGCGGCAAGCAGAGGAAGATCATCCGGGCGGCGAAATACTATCTGAAATACAAACTTGCCTTGCCGCTCAGCATATTCCGGTTTGATGTGCTGGCCATCAACCAGGGGGTTGCCGGGCAGCCGCCTGAACTTCGACATATACAGGATGCGTTCCGGGATGACGGCAGTTACTAGACTCCCGGAAGATTCAAATATTCTTGACAACCGGCATGAATATCGCTAGCTTAGGAAAGTCCTCCAGGACAGGCGGGAATAGCTCAGCTGGTAGAGCTCTACCTTGCCAAGGTAGCTGTCGCGGGTTCGAGTCCCGTTTCCCGCTTTCAGTATTGCGGCGGCGTAGCCAAGTGGTAAGGCAGAGGTCTGCAAAACCTTTATCCACCGGTTCGAATCCGGTCGCCGCCTTTACCTGCCCGCCAGACTGCCTTGCATTCAAATAATCATGCAGATATCATGATTTCCCTGCCGGAATGGCGGAATTGGCAGACGCAAGGGACTTAAAATCCCTCGGTCCTCTGGACTGTCCGGGTTCGATTCCCGGTTCCGGCATCAGGCTCGTTTCGAATCCATGAATGAATGTCCCAAAATGAACCCGGTTTGGTGGGAAGTATTCGGTCTTAGTTCGAATATCCCAGTGCTTTCAGACCTTCATGGACTTTCGAATCGATATTCTCGATTGATCCTGCTTCTCCATCCTTCCCGATGTGCCGGTACCACTCACTGCAAGCGCCGCGAAGCGTCTCAGCGATTTCAAAATGACTGCGAATGCAGTTGACATGTTCATTTTCAAAACCGTCCATGCGGTATAATTCGGATTCGTTGGGATCGTCCCGATAGATGTATTTGTAATCTTCAGTCCGGACACAGAAAACACGTTTGGATCTCTGGTTCGGGAATTGTGGTTTCGTCTCGGCATAGAGAAATCGGTTATTGTTACCGACGCCCGGTCCAGGATGAAGGAAATCGACACCATCCACCGGCATGTTTTCGAAACCCATTGTTGAAATTACGGAAGGAAAAATGTCGATGATATGCACCAGCTCGCTGGATATTCCCACGGTCCATTCCGCATTCTTCCCGCAAAACAACAGCGGTATGGCCAGAGAGGGTTCATAAACATTCGAACCGTGATCGAAATACAGGTCATGTTCCCCGAAATCTTCTCCATGGTCCGCGGTGATAACTGAAACCAGCGGGTGTATCCGGCATCCGGTCAAAGTCCTCATCAGTGTCCCGGTACACCGATCCACATATTTAATTTCTCCGCAATACATCGCGTGATACCAATCAATATCCGTGACGCCGTCCACTTTCTGGTAGGGCGGGATCAAAACGGTGTCCGGTATCTTGAGATTATCGTCGCAGGGGGAATCGGGGATATAGAAACACCGGTCGATTTCTTTATCCGGCGCGTAGGGCCCGTGAGGGTCATAGAAGTGAACCCAGAGAAAGATGGGGGTGTCTTGATCCACGGTCTTCAACCAGTCGGTTACGGCTCTCAGGGTGGATTCCCCGTCTCGGATATTGAATTCATACTCCGGAAGAACGAGTTTGTTCTGCAGGTTACGATCCCCGTCGGAAGCGGATTCGAGAGGGCAGGGAGACAGTTTTTTCTGGGTTTGGGTGAGGGTATCGTCATAATGGGAAAAACCGCGATTCAACCCGCAGATTCCGGCTTTCAGCGGGGCGCCACTGATGAATGCTGCTGTCTGATATCCGTGGGTTCTGAAAATTTCCTGGATCAGGATCGCTTCATCCCGGATCCTTTTGAAATTGCTTCGAACGCCATGATGACTTGGATAGCGTCCGGTCAGCAGGGAAGCATGTGCGGGATTCGTATACGTTGCCGAACTCATGCATCTGGAATAAAGCCGGTGGCGTTTGGAAAGGGAATCAATTTCAGGGGTAACCGGCATGGGAAATCCGTAACAGCCCAGATGATCCTGTCGAAGGGTATCGATCGTGATCAGCAGTAGATCAACCGCCGGTTCCGGTTCATTGAAAACCCGGCAGCCGATCCCGGTATAAACCGAAACAAATATCAGGATCGATATGATGCACCGGGATCTCATCCCGGCCAGTTTACACGCTTTCAGGGTTTCCCGAAAGCAATATTTGCGGGTTGAGTCATTGTAGAATGAACGATATATTGGAATTCAACATCCTTGATCTCTGCGACAGGAGGGTATTTCATGGAACGGATTGTAGAGTGCGTACCGAATTTCAGTGAAGGAAAAAACAAGGCGACAATCGAAACCATCTCACGTTCGATTTCGCAGATTTCCGGAGTGGAACTTCTGGATGTCGATCCCGGAGCAGACACGAACCGCACCGTGGTCACCTTTGTCGGAAATCCGGATGCTGCAGCGGAAGCAGCGTTCCGGGCAATCGAAACTGCGTCAAAACTGATTGATATGTCGAAGCACCATGGCGCGCATCCCAGAATGGGAGCCACCGATGTATGTCCGTTCATCCCCGTCAGCGGATTGAGTATTGAGGATTGTATCGAGCTGGCCCGGAAACTGGGGCGACGGGTCGGAGACGAATTGGGCATTCCGGTTTATCTTTATGAATATGCGGCTTCAGTAGCGGATCGCAGGAATCTGGCGGATATCCGCAAAGGTGAATATGAAGGATTACCCGAGAAACTGATCGACCCCGAATGGAAACCGGATTTCGGACCCTCCCGTTTCAATCCCCAAACCGGCGCTACGGTTATTGGCGTCCGGAAATTTCTGATTGCTTACAATGTGAATTTGAATACCCGCAGCCGACGGTTGGCTCACAACATCGCTCTGGATATCCGGGAAAAAGGCCGTTGGCTCAAAGACGATGACGGCAAAATCATGAAAAAGGATGGTAGCGGCAAAATCCGTAAGGAAGGTCTTCTGAAAGAATGCAAAGCGGTTGGATGGTATATCGATGAATATGACCGGGCCCAGGTATCCATCAATCTGACCGATTACGACATTACCCCGCCGCACCTTGCTTTTGACACCTGCGTCAGGGTTGCCCAGCAGTATGGTTTAAGAGTGACTGGCAGCGAACTGGTCGGCCTGATACCCAGAGAAGCGGTGCTGAGAGCCGGGCGGCATTATCTGGCATGCCAGGGAATGTCCACGGGAATTCCGGAAAAAATGATTGTGGATACGGCCATCCAGTCGATGGGATTGAACGAAATCACACCGTTCAATCCCCGTGAAAAAATCATCGAATATCGAATCGCAAAGAGCGAATCCTCAAAGCTTGTCGGTATGACCTGCAGGGATTTCGTCGATGAGCTTTCCACCGATTCGCCCGCTCCCGGAGGCGGATCCGTCGCCGCGCTCTGCGGTTCGCTTGGCGCTGCACTGTCGGCCATGGTCGCCAATCTGACGGTGGAAAAGAAAGGTTTTGAGACAATACGGGAAACCATGATCAAGACGGCGGATTCCGCTCAGGCACTCAAGGATGAATTCCTGAGAGACGTGGACCGGGACACCTCAGCTTTCAACGATCTCATGACATGTTTCGGATTGCCCAAGTCGACATCGGAACAGCGGGAACATCGCGATGCAGCCATAGAGAAGGCAACCCGTTCCGCCATCATGGTTCCTCTGAATGTCCTCAATCGAACCCTCGATGTGATGAATCTTACTAAAACGGTGGCTCGAAACGGAAATCCCAATTCCATATCCGATTCCGGAGTGTCGGCTCTCGCGGCCCTTGCGGCGGGTGAAGGTGCCTATTATAACGTGATCATCAATCTGGAGAATGTACGGGATGAAAGTTATGCCGATGAAATCAGATCCCAGGCGGATGCCGCTCGATTTCAGCTGCACACACGCGCCGCGGAAATATCGGAAATCGTGACTGGTAAACTGAAGATCAAGCCAATCAGAATGTCACCTTGATTGTCCGGACCAGATGACACACCGGAGAAATGCTTCCGTTTCAAGCTCCGCAGTAAGCACAATCTGATAAGTATTTCAGCTTCAATTACAGATCTGTTTTATAAAATGGCATGTTAATTGCTCTTCCAATGAACGGATCAGTGGTTTATAACCATGGAGGAAAGTCAGATGAAACCTGCGATCATCGTTGGAAATTTCACAGTCATTCTATCGTTGGTTGTTTGTTCCGGTGCCGGTGCCTGGTGGAGCAGGGGTGAAGTTCGGATCACCCCCTTTCTCGGTTATACCCTGGGCGGAGAATTCCACGATTATTACGATCCTTATTATTGTGCGGATATCAACCTGGATAATGGACCCACCTGGGGTGTTCGGTTCGGTGTCGGCCTGGGCGGATCCACAGCGCTTGAGTTCAGTTTCGCTCACATGATGTCGGAATTTTATTCAGGAGATCCGGATGGATTTTTTGGAGAAGATTACGAAAAAATTTGCGATGCCGACCTCTTCATACTGCAGATGAACCTGCTGTTCGACCTGGGTAGAGATCCGGTGTCGCCCTATTTCACGTTTGGTATGGGCGCAACCCAATTCGAAATGGACAGGGGAACTGATGAAACCAGGTTCACCGTGAACATGGCGGGTGGACTTAACGTCAAAATAAACGCTTACATGCATATCAGAAGCGAGCTGCGGGGCTATTTGATCTATATCGAAAGTGGCGATTATTACGATGATTATTATTACGATTGCGACGACTGGGAGTATCTGTACAATCTGGAGGCCACCCTCGGGCTTTCGTTCAGGATCTGACTGTTTGTGGATCCGGACGTTTTTCTGGTTGTTATGCCGCCGTTATGCTAAATTGATCTGAAGGATTCAGGGCGGATGCAACGCCTGATGGATTTGCATGAACCTGTCCTGAATATTTTTAACCCGGACAGAAGGGCCAATGAAAAACTCAAAAGTTGCAATTTTAAGAACATCCCCGGCAACATACCTGGCCGATATGCATCGGCTGATGAATCTTGCGCAATATCAATCTCATCTTCCCAAAGACCGCGACACCGCCCTTAAAATCAACATAAGCTGGCATTTCTTTTTTCCGGGGAGTTCCACAACCCCCTGGCAGCTTGACGGGGTGATCCGCGCCATGAAAAAGGACGGATTCAATCCGAATCTCATTCATGGCTGTCACAACCGGACGGTCGTGATCGATTCGCATCTGGGTGAGCGTGAAAACAAGCAGGTGAATGTGACCGATGCGCACAATCTGCGTAACATCCATTTGTATGAAGGCGATGAGAAATGGATTCACATTCGGGATGCCGTGGGTGATCTGGCGGATGATTTCCTGGCCTTGAACAAGGTGTATCCAAAAGGATTCATGATTCCCAGTCGTTTTATCGGCGAAAACATCATACACCTTCCCACGGTCAAGACGCATGTATTCACCACTACGACCGGTGCAATGAAAAACGCATTCGGGGGATTGCTGAACGAAAAGCGGCATTGGACGCACCCGGTGATTCATGAAACGCTGGTGGATCTCCTGATGATCCAGAAAAAGATCCATCCGGGAGTATTTGCGGTCATGGATGGAACGTTTGCGGGAGACGGGCCGGGCCCGCGCTGTATGATTCCCCATGTCAAAAACGTAATTCTGGCTTCTGCCGATCAGGTGGCGATCGATGCGGTTGCGGCGAAACTCATGGGATTCGATCCGCTGAGGGATATCAAATTCATCCGGTTGGCTCATGAGAAAGAGCTTGGATGCGGCGATCCCCGATTGATCGAAATCGAAGGGGATGCGGATGCTGCCGAGGAGAACTGGCGGTTCAACGGACCTTTCAAGAAAATGACATTTGCAAGCAGAATGCAGCACAGAATTTACTGGGGTTCTCTGAAGAAGCCCCTGGAATGGTCATTGAAAACTTTTCTGGCTCCCTGGGCTTATATTGCCAGCGTTCTGTATCATGATACATTCTGGTACCCGACCCATCAGGAAATTCTCAGAAAAACCCTGACCAGCGACTGGGGCAGGCTTTTTAACAACTGGGACGAACTGGCTCTTCCACCGGATGATCTATCCACACCCGGATGGGCGGATGTGGGAACCGAACCTCTGGAATTGAAACAGGAAAGTCTGAAACTGGTGGCAAAATCATTCAAGATACTGGGGAAATGCATTATTGAGGCACCGGAATTCGGTGCGAAGAAACGCCGGAAAAATGCCGAGGGACCTGTTCGAAAGTAACCAAAATCATCCCCACGAGGGATCTGTCCCCCTGGCCGAGAGAATGCGTCCCGTTACCATCGGTGAGTTTGTGGGGCAAGAACACCTTATCGGGCCCGGAAAACCCCTTCGCAGGGTCATCGAGAATGGCCTTAGAAGTTCCCTGATCTTCTGGGGTCCCGCGGGTTCGGGAAAAACAAGCCTGGCCAGGCTGCTGGCCCGGAACACCCGGGCTCATTTCGTCGAGTTCTCTGCTGTTCTTTCCGGAATAAAGCAGATCAAGGATGTCATCAAAACGGCTGAGTACCTGAAATCCCAGAAGAGTCTGCCCACCATATTGTTCATCGACGAGATCCACCGGTTCAACAAAGCTCAGCAGGACGCATTTTTGCCCTGTGTGGAAAACGGCACCATCCTGCTTCTGGGCGCAACAACCGAGAATCCCTCGTTCGAAGTTATCTCGGCTTTGCTTTCCCGGTCCCGGGTGTTTACACTGAAACCGCTTTCCAAAGAAAACATCATTTCACTGATCCAGCGGGTTATTCTAGATCCGCGCAGCGGGATGGCGGATGGATCCCTGCAGATCGACCCGGATGTTCCCATAATGCTGGCCGAGCTGTCCGGGGGAGATGCCAGGGTGGCGCTCAGCACCCTTGAATTTGCCTGGGGGCTCGCATCAGAAGACGATCGGGGTATCCGGACGATCACCGGGGAACGGATCGCGGAAGCACTTGAGAAAAAACCAGTTCAATACGACAGGTCGGGTGAGCATCATTTCAACATGATTTCCGCATTCCACAAAAGCCTGAGGGGTTCCGATCCCCAGGCGGCGCTGTATTGGCTGGCCCGCATGCTGGACGGCGGGGAAGATCCTCTGTATATATGCCGCCGGATGGTCCGGTTTGCATCGGAAGATATCGGGCTTGCGGACCCGAGAGCTTTGACCATTTCAATTGCAGCCAGAGATGCCTATCATTTTCTGGGATCACCCGAAGGTGATCTGGCACTGGCTGAATGTGCCATATATCTGGCCACCGCACCCAAATCCAATCGCAGCGACCGGGCGTTTCAGAGAGCCTTGGAATCAGCCCGTAATACATCGGATCTGCCGGTTCCCCTTGCGATCCGGAATGCGCCAACCCGGATGATGCAATCGATGGGATACGGAAATGGATATCGGTATGATCATGATGCCCCGGACGGGTACGCAGGCCAGGAGTTTTTGCCTTCCCAGCTTTCCGGAACGGTTTATTACGAACCCGGAAACATGGGATTTGAGATGGAGATTTCCAGGCGACTGGATTGGTGGCTGAAGCGTAGGCAGGAGCTGCGATCGGAAGGCGAATCATCAGCCGGAAATAAACCCAAAAATAACTCTTGACAAATCAATCATATTTTTAATATATCAAGTTATCAAGATTTCTTGATATAGGAAAATGGAATGATAACTTTTTTAAAGAGCATAGCCAATGATTCCCGGCTGGACATAATTGCGGCTTTGATGTACGGGGAATTTTCGGTGATGGAAATTGTTCGGATCTTGTCGATGGGGCAGAGCAGGATTTCGCGTCATCTTCGCATCCTTCAAGATTCGGGAATACTCAAACAACGGCGGGAGGGCAGCCGGGTTTTCTATTCGCTGGACAAAGCCGGTAACAGGGAAATGATGGACGTTCTGATTCGCTGGATTAAAGGTGAAAAAAGATTCGAGGGTATTCAGAATTCAGTCGGTCTTGTTTTGGAGCAGCGTAGATTGCGGAGTCAGGTGTTTTTTTCAAAAATGGCCGATCAATGGTCTTTTCTGAAAAATCGGTATCTGGATGAAGAATCTTTACGGAAGGTGATGCAGGAAGCGATTTCCAAGGTCGGCGTTTTGGCGGATCTGGGATGTGGAACCGGGGAGACTCTGAAGGTGTTGATGGGTCGTGCGGAACAGCTGATCGGTGTCGACAATTCTCCGGAAATGCTTCAGGCTGCCGCAAGAAATCTCCAACTGGTGTCGACCCGGTCCGTTGATTTGAGATTGGGTGATTTGGAGCATTTGCCCATGCGGGACTGTGAAGCGGATGTATTGGTGGCATCCCTGGTTCTCCATCATCTGGCAAGACCGGAATCCGTTTTCGCTGAATTTTTCAGAGTGTTGCGGCCGCGGGGCCGCGTTGTGTTGATTGAGTTTGAAGAGCATGACGATGCGGCAGCGTGTGAATCGATGGGTGATCTCTGGTTTGGTTTCTCAAGGCGGAATTTGAAAGACTGGATGATTTCGGCAGGGATGAAAAGTGTTCGCGCGGTTTCAGTTCCGGGTGGCCGAAACCGGATGAAACTGCTCAAGGTTACGGGAATCAAGCCATTCGAATCCTGAAAAGCATGGGGATATTCAGATGAATGGGAGGGAAAATGATGGATCAGTACAAGGTTGCAGATTTGAATCTGGCGGAACAGGGCAGATTGAAGATCAGATGGGCGGAATCCAGAATGCCCGTTCTGATGCATTTGAGGGATGAATTTTCCCGGTCCAAACCACTTGAAGGACAAAAAATCGCCGGTTGCCTTCATGTCACCAAGGAAACGGCGGTTCTGGTCGAAACGCTTCGCGCCGCTGGAGCTGAAGTGTCCTGGTCGGGCTGCAATCCGTTGTCAACCCAGGACGATGTTGCGTCGGCACTGGCAAAAAACGGAATTTCAATCTATGCCTGGCATGGTATGAGTGTTCCGGAGTTTTACTGGGCCATTGAACAAACCTTGAGTTTCAAGCCGACCTTGACGCTGGATGACGGAGCAGACCTTATCTTCACGATCCATCACAAGCATCCCGAACTGGCTTCCAGTGTAATTGGAGGGACGGAGGAAACGACAACTGGTGTACATCGAATCCGGGCGATGGCCAAGGATCAAAAGCTGTTGTATCCGATCTATGCCGTGAATGATGCGGAGACCAAATGGGATTTTGACAATGTCTATGGAACGGGTCAGAGTTCCGTCGACGGTATTATACGGGCTACATCAGCTTTGATCGCCGGTAAAATCTTCGTGGTGGCCGGATACGGGCACTGCGGGAAAGGATGTGCAATGCGTGCTTCCGGCCTCGGCGCAAATGTTGTAATTACGGAAGTCAAGGCAACGGCTGCTTTAAAAGCAATACTTGATGGGTATCGAGTTATGCCGATGGATGAAGCCGCTGCAATCGGTGATATTTTCATTACAGCCACCGGAATGAGGGATGTCATTCTCAAGCGGCATTTCGAATGCATGAAAGACGGGGCCATTGTATGCAATACCGGCCACTATGATGTCGAGATCAATATCAACGATCTGGCCAGTCTGGCTCAGGATATTGTCGATATCCGACCGAACAACCAGGAATATCGCTTTCCGGATGGAAAGAGAATATATCTTCTTGCAAAGGGACGCTTGGTTAATCTGGCTGCCGCAGAAGGACATCCCAGTGAGGTTATGGACATGAGTTTTTCCAATCAGATCATGGCGCTCGTAGACATTTCAGAAAAAGGCCGATCCCTGAAGAAGGATGTTTATGAACTTCCCCTGGAACTCGATCAGAAAATCGCCTCGATCAAACTCGCAACCCTGAACTCCAGAATCGACTCGCTGACTCCCGAGCAAATTGCCTATATCACCGATTATTCAGCCGGCACATGAGATAGTGAGGACCCCAACAAACAAAACGCTTGATCGTCCATCGATTCCACAACATATTGAATTGTCATGAGAGCCGAGTCAAAATCCCGCATGCCCAACTTAACATAATATACCTTATCGGACATTGAATGTGCCGCGTGGATCAACAGCGATTTCCCTATTATAAATGCCACATTTGATCTTCAAAGGATTCATCCGGAACATGGATTAAAATCATGCCTGAACCTGGAAATCGGACTGGAAGCGAATCCCGTCCATAAACTTCAATGAAAAATTCCAACCGGTCGCTGACGTTTGCATTGATGGTTTTAAAAGGAATGGAAATCTCGATGGTTTCATCCATAACGGCTTGAACGGTATTAACACTCTTTCCTTTAGAGCAAGTTATTTTTAATTTCCGGGAGAAAATGATTTCATGATCTTTGGTTTCGGATGTAACTGGAAAAAAATTAAAATAAAAAGGAACCGAATTGACAAGAAGCAGAATTCGAAACCGGAAATCAGGAAACATGGTGATTTTTAAATCGGATGTCAGCCGAAGAAGAAAATAAATAGTTTTCAAATCGAAGCCGAAAGAGAGTTCAGGTATTTCAAAAACATCGGATTTATGAACTGAAGAAAATTGAATTTTTGATTCCACATGACCCGATCCCCACCAATCAAAATATGAACCGATTCGACCGTCAATTTTAGGGTGTATCATGGTTCTGGGGTATTGAACATCCTGGGCAAGCGAGTGGATTTTCAATATAGGTGACAGCAAAACATCCGGTATCTGATGAGCTATTCTCAGGTATATTTCCTGAAGATTTTCTCTGAATAAAAGGTCGAAAGCGGGTTTTTCAAGCGCATGGTGATCATCTCCAAACCACCAGAACCAGTCACTGCCCTGAGCTATTCTCAGCAGTCTTTTACAATATGCATAGTCGGTATCGGATAGATTTGAACGTTCGGCCTCCAGGCTGATGGATGCCTGTCGCAGGCATTCCCAACCAATGTTTTTTTCGGGGTGTCCGATCCAGATATTGAAATTACCGTTGATCCAGGTACCCGGAGAAAGAGAAGTAAGGCGGTTCATATCCGGCCCGATCAGATCTAAAAATGGCGTGATTTTATGAAGTTCGATTTGTTCGGATTCCGTCAGGGTGCGAAATAAAAGCTCAAGAAAGCGCCATCCCCCTTCATGATAATGTTCCCAAGCGTTTTCTCCGTCCAGAACGATCGTGACACAGCATTCTTCTGGAGAATCACCGAGGAGGCTGCGGATTTCGGTGAGCCGTTTTAGAAAATCCCGGACCGCTTTTTCCGGTTCCCAATGCTGGTATTCAAAACCGATCAGGTCAGACAGAAAATGATCGCGGAACAGAAGGATGATCGAAGCGTTTCCGGTATCCAGGCGCCAGGGGCGATAGAGCAATTCAGGATGGTTCAGAATGTGCGCTTTTCTCTGGAATGAAACGCCCAGGCTGCGAGCCAGGATATCTTCGTCGGTCAGAACCCATTGGATGTTGCATTCACGTATCAAAGCCATGGTATCTATTGAAACGGCTCCTTCGGAGGGCCACATGCCATTCGGCATGTCACCGAAAAGGTTCCGATGGTATTCGATTGCTTCGGAAACATGCCAGCGGGCGTCAACCGGGAACGTCGCTTTTTCCGGCAGTACCAGGCTGGGATCGGCGGTTCTGGCGCAGTCTGTATTCAGCAAAAGCGGAAGAATCGGATGATAGTATGGCGATACGGTGATTTCAGCCTTGCCCGACTCTATCAACCGACGGTATTCGGGTTGAATTCTGGAGATCAGACGGATGCTTCGATCGATCACTTCGGACTTGTCCGATTCGGTGAAACCGGATGCTTTCCGCATCATGGCTGAAAGGTGCGGATCATCCTGAAGGGTTTCGGGATGAATCCAGGCCAAAATTCTGAGAACTATTGCGTCCCGGAGTTCCGCGTTGGAAAGATATCCGCGCCGTTGATAGATGCGGTGCACTTCCCGATATCGCGGATGCGGATGAATCATGGTATGGAAATTTCCGGTAAAAATGGTTTCGAGCAGGCTGGTTTTCTGGTTTTCCGTGAGATTGTCGACCGGGATTCTGGACAGCTGCAATTCCCGGTCTTCCGCATTTTGGGCATAAGAACGAAGCTGTTCCCAGAGAGCGGGTGTGAAATTGAAGTTAGTCCGAACGCCGTTGATCTTTGCGATGATTCTGGCCATGCCGAGGTAATCCTTGGTTGCGTGCAACCGGGTCCAGGGCAGCCGGAATCGGGTGGGATCCTTCGCTGAAGAATATGCAGGCTGGTGCATGTGCCAGAGGATCAACAGGTTTAATTTAGATCTCATTTCATTAAAAAAGGATGAAGTCATAAAGCAAACTCCATCCTGTATCTATCAGGCAACGTCCAGCAGAATTAAAGCTTTAATAATGCTTTTATCTCCTCAACCTTATCGGTTTTTTCCCATGTAAATGTCGGTTCGGTACGACCGAAGTGACCGTATGCAGCCGTCAGCTTGTAAATGGGTCGTCTGAGCTGGAGGTGTTCGATCATGCCTTTGGGTGTAAGCGAGAAGATTTCGCGGATGGCCTTGACGATTTCTTGACTCGGAATCTTCGATGTGCCATGCGTTTCGACCATTATTGAAACCGGTTCTGCCACACCGATTGCATAAGCCAGTTGGACCTCGATTTTTTTTGCCACGCCGGCCGCGACCATGTTTTTGGCAACGTAACGGGCCGTATAGGAGCCGGACCGGTCGACTTTGGTAGGATCTTTTCCTGAAAAAGCGCCCCCGCCGTGAGATCCGACGCCTCCGTATGTGTCGACGATTATTTTGCGACCGGTAAGACCGGCATCGCCCTGCGGGCCGCCGACCACGAATCTTCCGGTGGAATTGATAAATATTTTGGTGTCCTCATCAATCATTTTTCTGGGAATGACCATTTCAATGACTTTTTCCATGACGTCTTCCCTGAGTTCTTTCATCGTGATGCTCGGGCTGTGCTGGATGGCGATAACGATGGCTTCAACCCGGCTGGGAACTCCGTTTTTATATTCAATTGTTACCTGGGATTTTCCATCCGGTCGCAGATATTCCAGAATCCCCTTCTTCCTGACTTCCGTCAGTTTACGGGTCAGCGCATGAGCCAGAACGATGGGCATCGGCATTAAAACATCGGTTTCGTTGCAGGCATATCCGAACATCAGTCCCTGATCGCCTGCACCGCCGGGGTCGACACCCTGTGCGATATCCGGTGATTGCTCACCCAATGAACTGATAACGGCGCAGGTATCGCAGTCGAAGCCGTATTTTGCCCGGGTGTAGCCGATGTCTTCAATGGTCTTGCGTGCGATATGCGGAACATCAACATAGGTTGTGGTGGTGATCTCCCCCGCTATAAATATCAGACCAGTCGTGACGAGAGTTTCGCATGCAACCCGCCCCATTGGATCTTTTTCCATAATGGCGTCAAGAATGGAATCTGAAATCTGATCGGCGATCTTATCGGGATGACCTTCCGTAACCGATTCGGAAGTAAACAGATAATTGGTGTTGTTACCGTTCATATTGTTCGTCTCCTTTTCCTCATGATTCGTTGAATTCCACACATGATTGGCGAAAGGCAATATTCATAGCCGACATCAGCGGGCATGTCAACGATATTTTATTTTTTCGAATGGGACTTCCGAATATTGTCCGCTTATTTTGCCTTGATCAATCCCACTTTTCCGTCGTTGCGGCGAAAGAGCACATTGAAGTAGCTGTTTTCCCTGAAAACGAAGATTGTACCCGGTTTCCCTTCAAAATGGAGCAGGGCTTCTTCGATGGGCATGTCCGCGGCATTCACTTCCTCCATCTCAACAATGGTGTTCCCCAGCTCATTTTTGACGATTTCAGAGGCTGTAATGGTGTTATCCAATTCCGGTTCGGGCAGGTCGGCAATTTCAGGCGAAGGTTCATCTCCCCTGTCGGTTCGTTTGGCCAGTCGCCTGTCTTTCTTCCTGCGCAGTTGTTTTTCTATTTTATCAAAAACACCGTCAATCGATTGATACATGTCGTCTGTAACTTCCATACCCGACACAGCGGAACGCTTGCCTTTCAGGGTGACTTCGACCTTATGGCGGTGTTTTTCCACGCTGAGAACGATTAGCGCTTCGGCGATCATATCCATATGCCGTTTCATTTTTTCCAGCCTGGCCCCGATGTGATTGCGAAGCGCATCGGTCAATTCCATGTGCCGTGCGGTATATTGGACGTACATCTATTTCCTCCTTTCACGATATGCCGGCGTAAACCAGATTCAAACATTTCTCCGCCGGTTGGACGGTGGAATTTTAAGTTCTTCGCGATATTTAGCAATTGTTCTTCGGGCAATATTAATTCCCTGGTCTTTTATTTTCGACATGATTGCTCGATCCGAAAGCGGTGCTTTTGGATTTTCATTTAACACCAGATTTTTGATCATTTCCTTTACCCGGATGGATGATACATCTTCGCCGTGCAGCGTGCTCAAGCCGCTGTGGAAGAAAAACTTGATTTCGAAGATACCCTGCGGCGTGTGCATATATTTGTTTGTCGACACTCTGCTTACGGTTGATTCATGCATGCCGATGTCTTCGGCCACATCCCTCAGAACAAGTGGACGGAGCTCCTTGATTCCGTTATTGAAAAAAGCTTTCTGGTATTTGAGAATACTCTCGGATACCTTGTAAATTGTTCTTTGCCGCTGTTCCACACTTTTGATCAACCACAGTGCATTCCTGAATTTCTGCTCGACATACTGCTTTGTTTCAAGGTCTGTCCCTTTGGCCTTATACTGCTGATAAAGGCGGTTTATTTTCAATTTGGGCAGACCCTGTTCGTTTAGCACGATCTTGTAGTCCTGATCGACCTTGAAGATGAAAACATCCGGCTGAATATACTGAGTTGTGGATATGCTGTAGGCTCTGCCCGGTTTGGGTTCCAGGGTGCGGATGAAGTCAATGGCCACATGGACATCTTCGATTGATATGTTCAGATCCCGGCTGATTTCACGAATGGCATTGCGTTCCAGGTTCTGCAGGTGACGGTCGATGATGGATTCCGCATGCGGATTGATTTCAAAATCCGATTGTCTGACCTGAAGAAGCAGGCATTCTTTCAAATTCCGAGCGCCGACTCCGATCGGATCGAATGACTGGATAATTTCGAGTATTTTCTCGACGTGTTCCGGAGATGCCATCGTTTTCTGAGCGATCTCTTCAGTTGTGAGTGTCAGATAACCGTCATCGTCGATGTTCCCGATGATATGGACACCCAGATATTGATCATCCCTGTTCAGCCGTGTAAGACTCAACTGCCAGAATAAATGTTCCGCCAGTGTCTGCGACCGGTGCACAATGTTTTCATATGCCACCGGGTTTTTTTCTTCGGAAGGGAAATAACCGTAATCAGCGCCATTGTCGAAGTAACTCTCCCAGTCCATCTCCCCAAGAGAATGCTGCTCCTCGCTCGTTAAATTATCCACCGCTTCCGTGTCGGGTGATTTCGAATCCATTGATGTGACCTTTTCACTGCCCGCCACCACCGGATCCGTCGAAACCGTTTCCAGATCGAAAGCCGGATTTTCCTGAAGTTCCTTGTTGATGGCTTCGATCAACTCGATCTTGTTCAACTGGAGAAGTTTGATTGCGAGCTGCAGGTTGGGAGTCATCACCAGCTTGGTCGCAAGTTTCAATGTTAAACGCTGCTCCATCCCGATCATGGCATCCCCTTTGCTGAAACATGGGAGTCATCTGACTGAATATCATTCGCTGGATGCGCGGATTTCAACAACTGAAATTTCTCCCCCAGATAAAACCGGCGAACCTCCTCTGACGCCGCGATTTCATCTGATGTTCCGCTGGCCAAAATCCGACCCTCGCTGATAATGTATGCATAATCCGTGATCTCGAGCGTATCTCGAACATTGTGATCCGTGATTAGGATGCCGATGTCTTTTTCCTTCAGGTGAAACACGATTTCCTTGATATCTTCAACCGCCAGCGGATCGATACCGGCAAATGGTTCATCCAGCAGAATGAAAGAAGGTCTGCACACCAGTGTCCGGGCAATTTCAACCCGCCTGCGTTCGCCGCCCGATAAAGAAAATGCTTTTTGTTTTCTGACCCGTGCAATACCCAGTTCCTCCAAAATGCCATCCAGGCGTTCCCTGTGCGATCGCTGGGGAATCGGCAGGGTTTCAAGTATCGCTTTAATGTTCTCTTCGACCGTTAATTTTCTGAAAATAGATGGTTCCTGGGTTAAGTATCCGATTCCACGGCGTGCTCTCAAATACATGGGTAGCCGCCCGATATCCTCGTTGTTGAGTTCGACCCGACCGCTGTCCGGTCTGGTCAGGCCGATGGTCATATAGAATGTCGTGGTTTTACCGGCTCCGTTTGGTCCGAGAAGGCCGACAACCTGTCGTTGGGACACTGAAAGAGAAACTTCATTGACAACGCATCGACCGCGGTAGGTTTTAACTAGAGAGATCAGCCGCAGTTCATTCATGATTCGATCCGGTCAACGTGGAGGGCAGCACCATGGAAATACCTTGCTCTATTACCACCCTGTTTTCCATCAGATAGATATCGATCTGATCGGCATGTGAACCTCGTTCACCAGTCCAGACACTGCATTTTTCCGTCTCCGATCCCCTCAATGTGATTATAGAATTTTTCATGTTATAGGTCAATGAGGAACCGTTTGCCTTCAGATCATCCTTCTGTATTTCCACGGAGTCCAGTCCGATGATTGAGTAGATTGCCCGTGTCAGGGGTTCATATTCAAGCTGAAGCTCACTGCATTTAATGATCCAACCATCCATTTCGACTTTTATGTTCTCCAGAAACCGTGCTTTCCCCTCCCTGTCGTTAATGACTCCCTGGTCCGCTTTCAACCGGATGGGTCCTCCCGAGCCGGGCACGCGGCTGTCGCCCGGGTTCGACTGGCGGTTTTCAAGGGTCATGTCAACGTGCCCGACCAGGTAGATTTCGCCCGTATCGTCTCGGTATTGGAAACGGTCCGCCCGGATCTGGTTGCTGTCCTGCCAGAACATTGCATTTCCTTCCAGGTCGAGGGTATTTTTTTGAGACTGATACTCCAGGATATCGGCTGTGATCACTTGATTGGCTTGTGCAAAATTGACGTTGCCGGTTGCATGAACGGAGATGATCTCACCGGTTTGGATTTCATAATCGAATTGGACGATTTCCGCACCGAAAGCGTAGGGATCTTGGCGGCCCCTGACATCACCCTGGAGGATAATCAAACCCTTGTTTTCATCCATTTCCATATGACGGCACTGGGCGGTTATCGGAATCCCCGGCTGAAGGCGGGGAATCATGGCTATTGAGGCACCGGTGGGAGGAGATGGATCGGGCTGACGGTTTCCTGGCGGGATGAACCGCATCGAAACCTGATCATCGGCGGAGTAATATCTGCGATTGGGAAAAATGTTGATGATCATCGCTTCGAGTTGGTTGTTATGGCCGGTCTGGATCTGAGCGTTGCCTGAAATAATCAACCGGTCTTCGACCGGATTGAAAATGGCATGGTCCGCCATGGCGGACAGGGTTTCATTCCGGTAGAAGACTTCACTGTGAGCGCTCATGCCGATAACTTCCTGGGCGTCTTTATCCAGCTGGAAACGGATATCTTCGGCAGACAGTGTGGCACTGGGCTGCTTGATCTGAACTCTTCCCCGCATCAGGATCTCCCCGGAGTTCACATCCGCCAGCAGAAAATTTGAAGTCACCCGGATTGCAGTTGTCTCATGTCCTCCGGATGATTTGATCTTTACGGCCAAATCGACATCACCTTCTGCAGCGAACCGAAACCTGTTCTCCATTTCCATGCGCATTACATGGGACTTGAGAATATTATCACCGCTGCGCATCTGTGGTTGACCGTTGTATTCCAGCAGCTTCCTGCCGCGATCATACGTTGCCTGCCGGGCGGTTATGAGAATCGGTTTGGGATCTTTCCAGGAGGTTGATTCGAAGGCATCGGCAGTGATGTGGGAGATCACATCGCCGGTCAGCGTAATGGTGTTTTCAACCAGATCGATTCCGATGAGCCGTCCCTGAGTCCGGTAAGCGCCGTAGTTCATTGAAACCAGATCGCCTCCGTCAATACGTTTGGCCTGCCAGGCGTATAGCACCCAATCGGATGCAAACTCGACAGGTTCAGGATCTCCCTGTAAGGCGATTGAGCCTGCAACGTTTCCCGAAACCCTCAGTTCCCGCTTGTTCTGATCCCAGTAACCCTCATCGGAACGCAGAGTCAGGTTCCTGCCTTCATTACCATGAAAAACCGTCCGGTCGATATTTCTGAGTCTGAAAATGCTTTCTTTCTGATTGATTTCAGCCCGATCGGCGTGGATTTCAAGCTGATTTTCGCCGGCTTCCGTGATTGTCCGGTGAAATGGTTCGATGACGATATCGGCTGTTGGAGATTCGATCTGCAGAACGATCGGATCGGCAACAAAAGCCTGTTTCTTCGCGCCGGGACCGATTAAGAGTGGAATAACGTAAGTTGCCGCCAGCAGGAGAATCAGAAGGGCAATTCCAATGATGACCGTCCATACGAAACGGGTTGATATCATTCTTTCAAGGATTCCAGGACCCGGCGGAATTTTGGAGCAAGGCGATCGAATGTCTGGGAAAGCATTTCCGGAATAACACGGACTTCACCGCAGGTCGTCACGAAATTGGTATCACCCTGCCAGCGGGGCATGATATGGATGTGCAGGTGATCCTTCAGTCCGGCGCCCGCCGCTTCGCCCAGATTGATTCCGATATTGAAACCGTCCGGGTTGAAGGTTTCCGCGAGTATTTTCTCGGACTCTCGAACCCAGAAAAAGAGATCCGTCAATTCCTGAAGATCCAGATCAGCCAATCTTGAAATATGCCTGCTTGGTACAACCATCAGATGCCCGACAATATAGGGGTATCGGTTTAACATGACGCTTGTCATGGGTGTTTGAAGAAGTCGCAAGCACGTTTCCTGCCGGGAATTTTTGATTGCATCGCATAGAAAACAGTTTTTCCTGCCCGGATTTTCCAGGTATCTCAGCCGCCATGGTGCCATCAGATTCTTCATGAATCGATTTGACCTCACAAGACGACTTGAGTGTAGCATATCCTCATCACAAATGATATGCGACACAAAGACGGCTGGCGAACAACGCGGGCCCTGTCAATTTATGTGTGTGTTCCTAAAGATTTCCGCCTTGTTCCGGCTCCGGATTGGAATTTTCGTCCGGATCACCGGACTGGTCGGTTTCGGGAGGTTCGGAAGGTGCATCGGTCTGTTCCGGTTCTGTTTTTTCGGGAGATTGTTTGTCTTTTTTCGAGGGTTTTTTGGTTTTTGTGGATTCGGGGGCGGATTTGGATTCGGTGGTCTTGAAACCGATGTTTTTCAATAGGTCTTCCGAGTTGATGATATCGCCCATGGTCGAACGGCCGACCTTCAGCACATTCCGAATGTCGCCCTCCTCTACCTCCAGCCGTTCCATCTCCTCAAGGAACGCGCGAACGGACAGACCGATCCTGCGTTCATCCACATCCACCTTGATAACTTTCATGGTCAGTTCATCACCTACATTGCACACTTCATCCGGTTTATCGATGCGTTCTTTACATAGTTCCGAGATATGAACCAGACCCTCAATTTTGCCTTCCAGCTCAACGAATGCGCCAAAATCAGTCAAGCGCACGACCTTACCCTTGACGTTGTTTCCGATGAAGAATCGATCCTCGACATCTTCCCAGGGATTCTTCTGGAGTTGTTTCAATCCAAGAGACAGGCGTTCATTTTCGACATCGATCTCCAGAACAACCGTTTCGACTACATCGCCCTTTTTCAGAACTTCGCTGGGGTGATTGATGCGCCGTGTCCAGGACATATCGGAGATATGGATAAGGCCGTCGATACCTTCTTCGAGAGCGACGAAAGCTCCGAAATTGGTCAGGTTCCGGACCTTTCCGGAAACCCTCGTGCCGATGGGATATTTCTCTTCCACCAGCGCCCATGGATTCGTCTCGCATTGTTTAATGCCCAGACTGATCCGCTTCTTATCTTTATCCAGCTCCAGAACCTTGGCTTCAACGTTATCTCCGATGGAAACGATTTTCGATGGATGTTTCACCCGTCTGGACCAGGTCATTTCCGAGACATGAACCAGTCCTTCCACGCCTTCCTCGAGTTCGATGAAAGCGCCGTAATCCGTCAGGCTGATCACTTTCCCGTTGATCACCGATCCGATCGGGTATTTCTCCTCCACCGCTTCCCACGGGTCCGATGATTTCTGTTTCAGTCCCAGTGAAACCCGTTCATTTTCGCGGTCGAATTTCAGAACCATGACTTCCAGGTTATCCCCGATCTTGATCATTTCACTGGGATGATTAACCCGGCCCCAGGACATGTCGGTTATATGCAGCAGGCCGTCGATGCCGCCCAGATCGATAAATGCTCCGTATTCGGTGATATTTTTCACCACCCCTTCCACCAGTGCGCCTTCCTCCAGAGCTTTCAAGGTTGATTCTTTGGTTCGTTGCCGTTCGTCTTCGAGAATCACGCGCCGGGACAGAACGATATTGCCCCTGCGTTTGTTCAGCTTGATCACCTTCATTCTAAGCGTTTGACCGATCAATCGTTCCGGGTCCCGCACGGGTCTCAAATCGATCTGAGATCCCGGAAGAAAGGCTCTGACGCCGATATCCACCGTCAAGCCGCCTTTAATCCGGTCAATGACCCTTCCTTCAATAATCTCCTCATTTTCATAGACCCGGCTGATTTCGTCCCATATCTTGATTTTGTCGGCTTTTTCTTTGGATAACACAACCAGCCCATCTGAATCTTCGGATTTTTCCAGATAGACATCAATCTGATCGCCCACTTTCAGTGTTTCAGCTTCCAACATATTGCGAAATTCTTCAATCGGAATGATCCCTTCAGATTTATATCCGACGTCCACCAGCACTTCGTTTTCGTTTATCTGAAGAACCTTTCCCTTCACCACCTGACCTTCGGTGATATTTCTGAAAGATTCCTCATATAATTTGTCCATCGTTTCCGGATCGATATCCAGTCCCCAGGCCTGGTCGAGTATTTTTTCCGGTTCCTTCCTGGCCTCTTTGGGCGCACTTCGCGGTTGTTCGGTTCTGTCCATCATATAAGTTTAGTTCCTCCTTGTTCCGTGGATTTCCTTCTGGATTTGAGTCGCAACTCAAGCAATCCCGACCTTACCGGATTTGGGTAAAATCCGGAAATTGGGCACCTATCATAGCATTAAATCCGATTTGTTCAAGCATTCTCGAAAAATATTTTCTCTTGATCAGTGCGGATGTCGCCTATGATGAATTCGACGACTTGGCTGACGGATAGATGTGTGGTATCAATAAGTTGAGCGTCCGGTGCGGGTTGAAGTGGAGAGATGGATCGATGGGCGTCCTGGTGATCCCGGCCGACCAGGTTGCGGTATACATCGTTCAGATTGCTTTTGATACCCCGTTCCCGATCCTCCCGCCAGCGTCTTTCAGCCCTTTCCCTGGGATCGGCTGTCAGAAAAAATTTCCAGCGGGCATCGGGAAAAACCACTGTTCCCATGTCTCTGCCTTCTGCGACAACGTTGCCTGCAATCCCGATTCTTCTCTGCCGTTTGGCGCAAAAGGCACGAACGCTTTTCAATGTCGAAAAATCGGAAGACAGTCTGCTGATGTCGGGCTGGCGTATCCGGGTCGTGACATCCTCCTGGCCGATAAATATCGACATACCTTTCTTGGCATACATCATTCGGATATCCAGAGTTTTCAGCAGTTGAGCCAGCACCCGACTTTCGACGACCGGCAATCCGCTGCGCATGGCGGCGTATGCCACCGCCCGATACATGGCTCCCGTATCCAGGAATGTGTATCCCAGCCGAACTGCGACTTCCCGGGCAACGGTGCTTTTCCCCGATCCACCCGGCCCGTCAATGGTCACGACATCCAGCAGCTTTTTTCCGGATATCGAATCCTTCATGTCTGCCTTTTATGTTTGAATACGAGTCGTATCGGGCAACCTTTGAATCCGAATTCACTGCGGAGATTATTGATCAGGTAGCGTTTGTAAGAAAAGTGAATATTTCCCGATGTATTTGTGAAGACCAAAAAGGTCGGTGGCGCTGTCTCGATTTGTGTCGCATAGTAGAATTTGACAGCCCGCCGGTTTTTCTGCCTGGGGGGTGGATGGTGCTGCTGCATTTTTTGAAACAAACGGTTCAGGTCACTTGTGGCAATGCTTTTTTGCATGGTATCAACGATTTGATCCACTGCCGGAAAAATCTTGAATATCCTGTATTTTGTTTTGGCGGACATGGTGATTACCGGTGCCCAGATCATGAATGCGAACTTCCGTTCCGTATCATTGATGATTTTGCTGTGGTAAGCATCGTTCCGGGGTGTCAGATCCCACTTATTGGCGGCGACGATACACCCTTTGCCGGCCTCAACAATATATCCTCCGACCCTGGCGTCCTGGGCGGTAATGCCTTCCCGCGCATCGATCACCAGCACGGATACATCGCAACGGTCGATACTTTTAAGCGCTATGATGGAGGCGACCTTGTCGATCTTATTCTTCGTTTTGCCAAGCCGCCGGATGCCGGCCGTATCGATCAGCCGATAATTTCTTCCTTCATATCGATACACCGAATCAATTGAATCTCGAGTCGTTCCCGGCGCATCGGTGACGATGTGTCTTTCTTCTCCCAGCAACGCATTGATCAGGGACGATTTGCCGACATTGGAACGCCCGACCACGGCAATTGCCGTTTCCGGTTTGGTTCGTAACGGTTCGGCAGGGGATGGTTTTCCATGCTCCGAAATGGCGTCCAGCAACATATCGATCCCGATATTATGTTCAGCTGAAATGGGAAGCGGTTCGCCGAATCCGAGTTGCATGAATTCATGGAGTGAACCACCCAATTTATCGTCGTCGACCTTGTTGGCGATCAGAATGACTGGTCTGCCGGTGGTTTTAAGGATTCGGGCGATTTCGTAATCACCGGTCAGCAAACCCGAGCGTGCATCGATCATGAACAGCGCCAGCTGTGCTTCGGCAATGGCAAGTCTGGTTTGTTCCTGCGCCGCTTTCGCGGGAGCGTCGTCGAATTCCGGATCGAGACCGCCCGTATCGATCAGAAGATATTGAATTCCGTTATGCTCAAACAGGGCCTTCTTGCGGTCACGTGTGACGCCGGGTGTGTTTTCTACGATGGCGGACCGGGTCCGGGTCAGCCGGTTGAACAGCGTTGATTTGCCGACGTTGATTCTGCCTACTATGCAAATGGTTGTGTGTTGCATGCGCGGGTTCTCGAACGGGTCAGGCTCCCTCGAATTTCCTGAGGGCATCAATCAACTCTCTCGATATCAACACCAGGGTGTCATGAATCAATCCATCGATCGTCCGGGGTGTGGATGGAAATGGATTTCGGTGTAATCCCAGGAATGAAAATCTGGGGATGTATTTCTCACAGGTCCGGTCGGTATTGTATACCAGTTTCCCGGCCGGTACGTGATACAAGACAACCCGGATTCTCAAAGCGACGGGAAACCTGCGGTACCCGATGAACTTCTGTCCCAGAACCGGTTTGGATGAATCGACCCTGATTTCAGGCACTTCACCGCCGATCAGCCATTTCGGTGGAATCAATCCGGATTCGGGAGATATTGCGGATAACGCTTCACGGTAGATCCGATCGAAATCCATCCCGGACTGTCCCGGGAAACTCCCTTCGAACGAATCCGATCGGCGATCGACTATAAATCCCGCCACATCCATTTTACGTTGTATCATGAAAGCGGTTTCGTCTGAAATTGCTGCGAGTATTTTCTCCGAACCCGGTTTGAACGGAAGAACCATGATTTTTTCATGGTCCCGGCTGGTCTGTGGATAGGCAACGGTCGTTATCAGCAGACCGATAAGGGCCATCCACATTAATGATGGACTGACGACACGTTTCATGGAGATCCTGCTGACAGAAAAGGCCGAGCATGGTTGACCGGCCTTGGATCGACGAACTGATTCAACGGATTTTATTCGAGAGCCGCTTCAATTTTCTTGGCCATCTCCTGGCATGCCACCCGCAGAACCTTCTGTGCCGCCTGTTCGTTGAAATCTTCTCCCCCGCCGTACCCTTTGACGAAGAGAGTAGGGCTGGCTTTTGTTCCTTCAGCCGAGTCGGCGAACACGATCTCACCGGTTTCGGCATCGACGATTCGGACATCGATTACAGCCTTGTAGGTTCTCAGTTTTCCGCTGACCTTTGGAATTCTACCGCCAACCTGTCTTTCGCCAAAAGATGAAACGGTTCCCGTGATGATATAATCGACTCCAAGCATTCCGCCCATCTTGACATAGGTGTCCGGAGTGGTGAGACCGGATGCGGACAGGTTCTTCTCTTTCATAATCGCGCCCAGCTTGTCACGTTCCATGCAGCGCAGGCTGGTGTTTTTGACCAGTTCTGTCGCCAGGACATCTGAAGCGGCATGCCCAAGCCGCCAACCTCCCCAACCGCCGGAAGTGTTATCGAAATCCATAATGGCTGCGAGAGGCCCTTCCTTGCTGGCTTTTTTGAAATCTTTTGCGCCCATCACGGCAACCGAACAGACTGATATCGCACAAGCGAGCATCAGGATGAACAACACATTTCTTCTCATTTTCATCTCCTTTCAACGCGTTCCGTTAATTCTTCAAGGTGCTGTTTCCATATTCAAAATGTATTTTACTCCTGTTCAAATGTCAATAAACGCCCGTGAGGACTCAATTTCTTCACCAGATGGTTATAAGTGCATCCAGGCGCTCCATTGAATCAAACAGCTCCTCCCCCGTAATCAATTCCCCGGGCCTGAAAGCGCCATCCGGGTCCGTGCTGATCAAGTCGAGACCCAGGCACCACCGGATCGGTACCGCTGCATAATGGGAATCCGATATGTCCGCAGGCAGCCGCGGGTATAAATATGGAGCGTGCAGATTCATCCGTTCTCCCAGCCGGTAGCAGGCCAGTGCCAGGTCGATTCTTCTGACTTTTGTTTTCGGCCTGAATCGATGGTCGCGACGCACGTCGATCAGGCCGTAAACCACAGCCCGAATGATTACATCGCGTGAAGGGCATCCCGTAATATCGATGATGACCGGAAGGGGAGCCGGAGCTTCGGGAAAATTGTACCGCCAATCGAAAAGCCGCACGAAATCCTCCCTGCTGATCCAGGGATCCGACCGCGCCGATTTCAGATCCGGTGGCAGGGTCTGGGCCAGTCGTGCTTCCCGAACCGAACGCAGCACCCGTTCAATCTCGGGATCCCGGTTGAGATTCAGTGCCGCCTGAAAGGATGATTCAGCCGACGTGTAATCCGTTATCCGCATGTAAAGATATCCCATGCGGATGAGCACCTCGAAGGTGCGCTCATTTTCAGGGATCGTCTGGAGAATCCGGGCAGCCTCTGCCGGCCTGCCGATTTCATCCGTCCATTTGGCTTCCAGAATCACGGATTTGACCGGGTGCGGAGTCAGTTGATTTCTGAGATGGAGATATTGAATTGCCGTTTCCAGCCGATCTTCCAGCCGGTATGACATGGCCGCAGATTCCAGGGAGTTCGCGAGATGACGGATTATTTCGAAATATCGGTCCAGGTGGGCCGGAGACGGGAAGATATCGATCGGCAAGTCTCGAAGCGAGATTGCGGCATTCGCAATTTCGTTCCGTTCCATCAGGATCAGAGCTCCGAGCCATCTCAGCGCATGGCATTCCGGCGCATCCATCAAACCCTGCCGAGCAACATCTTCTGCGCCTGTCAGATCCTGCCGGTCGATGAACTGGCAAACCTCAAGGACATATCCCCGGCACAAGCTTTGAAGATCCCACGACGGATCGGAACAGATATGGCGAAACTGGTTGCGATGCGGCTCGGTCCGATTGGAAATATGCCGGCATCCTGGAAACAGGATTGTCATAATGATCATAGCCGGAATGATGCCGGTCGGGCGTTTTTTCATTCTAATCGTGTTCCTCACAGCAATAACGTTTCAGTCTGCCGGCCAGTTCCGTGCCAATCCGGGCCTTAACCCGGATGAAGCGCTCCCGATATTCGATATCCAAAATCTGTCCTGATTTTTGAATTGCTGCCAGCAGACTGGAATTTTCATATGGAATTATATAGATATTTTCGCGGGTCCTGGCGGTCTCGAATTCATCCAAAATATCGATCAGAGCGTTAATTCCCTGCCCGTCCTTTGCGCTGACCGCAACCGATCTGACCGCTCCGGAATCCGGAAGGATTCCCGGTTTCAGGTCATTGCCGACATCGATCTTGTTCCAGACATAAATCATCGGTTTATCGGCGCATTTCAAATCGATCAGCACCCGGTTCACTTCCGAAATCTGACGGTCACGGGTTTCCGAGGCTGAATTGATGATTTGAAGAATCAAATCCGCTTCGACAACTTCTTCCAGAGTGGCATAGAAAGCTGCTACGAGCTGGTGGGGAAGTCGTGAGATGAATCCCACGGTGTCGGAAATGGATACTTTCCGGTTGGAGGGCAGCTGGAGCAGGCGGATTGTGGGATCCAGTGTTGAGAAATACTGATTTTTCACATCCACGGAAGCTCCCGTCAACCGATTCAGCAATGTGGATTTACCAGCGTTGGTGTATCCGACCAGTGCAATTGACGTCAATCCCGATCTTTTCCTTCCCCGGCGCTGGATTCTCCTGCGATTGCTGATTTTTTCCAATTCGACTTTCAGTTTGTCCAGTTTCTGCCGTATCTTGCGCCGATCCACTTCCAACTGGGTTTCACCCGGTCCGCGCGTTCCGATACCAGCGCCCAGGCGACTGAGGTGGGTCCACATCCGGGTCAATCGAGGGAGAATGTAGGTCAATTGTGCAAGCTCCACCTGTATCTTCCCTTCCCTGGAACGAGCTCTCCGGGCAAAGATATCCAGAATTATTCCAGTGCGATCCAGGATCCTGGTTTCACAGATGGTCTCGAGGTTCCGTTGCTGTGCCGGTGACAGCGGTTCGTCGAACACAATCAGATCAGCATTCGCTGTTCGGGTGGTATCCCTGATATCCAGGGCTTTGCCCTTTCCCACGAAGGTACCGGCACTGATGCGACCGACATCGCACAGAACCCGGCCCTTCACTTCAGCGCCCGCTGCACGGGTCAGAGCAGCCAGTTCGGAAAGGGATTCCTCGGCATCCGACCGGGTATCTCTTCCCTTTCTGATTCCGACAACGATCGCTGTTTCGGCAAATTGATCTTCCATCTGCATCGATCTAGCCATCCAGAAACGCTCTCAGCCGGCGCACGATTATGTCGACTGTGGATTCAGGGTGATCGGGATCGTGATCGATCCAGATCGCATCGGATTCTTTTCTGAACCAGGTCAACTGGCGCTTGGAAAATCTTCTGGTATCGCGCTTGATCAATCGGGCTGCCTCGTTTCGGGTTATTTCCCGCGAGAGGTGTTTCAATACCTGTCGATACCCGATGGCGGACAGACCCGGTGCATCCGGACCGTATTTCACTACCAGGGACCGAACCTCCCGGATCAATCCCTCACCGATCATTCGATCGACTCTGGCGTCAATTCTTTTATAGAGGTTTGCTCTCGGAACATTCAGGACAAAAAACAAAACCCGGTACTTCCTTTTTTGAAAAGCGTGCCGGGACAATATCTCCGAAGCCTTTTCCGAACCGCATTGCAGAATTTCCAATGCCCGGATAATTCTGAATGCATCTTTCGGATGGATTGCACGAGCCCGGTCGGGATCGAGTTGCTGCAATCCGGCATAAAGTGTATCCAGGCCGTTCAGCCGAATCTTTTCTTTCAGTTCTTCCCGTATTACCGTTGCCCGATCGATTAAATCCGCTAGCCCGCCCACCAGAACACGCAGGTATAATCCGGTACCTCCGACAACCAGCGGCAAGGCGTCATTTTGCGTGATCCGCCGGATACACTGATCCGCTTTCCTGGCAAAATCTGCTGCTGAAAACCGCTGATCCGGATTCAGAATATCTACAAGATGGTGGGGAATCGATCTTCGAAGCTCGGCGGAAGGTTTATCGGTACCGATATCCATGCCACAATAGATCTGTCTTGAATCGGCGGTAATGATTTCACATGCGGGGAACTGTCCGGACCGGCACAGTAACTCCGCCAGAGCACTTTTCCCGGAGCCGGTCGGTCCGGCCAAAATCATAATTCCGGATCTGGGTTCATGATGAAGGCCGTTTTCCGGTTTCATCGTTTGAATCGGGATTCCAGCTCCTCTCTGGAAAACGTGATGATGATCGGCCTGCCGTGGGGACAGGTTGAGGGTATCCGGAGAGAGAACAGGGCGGAAACGATTGCTGTCATGCTTGGTTCGTCCAGACGATCTCCCGATTTGACGGCCCTGCGGCATGACAGGGAAATCAGCATTTTTCTTTCAGCCGACCGGTTCCGATCGGAGGTTCCCATCTCTGACAGTTCGTCTGCAATATTCCTCAGCAGAATCTCCGGCGATTCCTGTTTCAAATGTTCCGGAAGGGATCGAATGAGGAAGCTATTCGAACCGAATGACTCGATCCCCAGACCCATGTTTTTCAGTAATCCGAGAAACTGCGCGACCTGCACAGCCTGATGTGGTTCCAACTCTACTGAAACCGGAAAAAGCAGGCTTTGGCCGGGTATTTTGCCCTGGATATACTGAGATTTGAGCTGTTCGAACAGTATCCGTTCGTGAGCGGTATGCTGATCGACCATATAAAATGTACGGTCGAACTCAAACAGAATAAACGTATCGAACGCCTGACCGATCAGACGCCATGGTTGCTCCTGCATGTTTTCAACCGGAAATCGGGGCTGAACGGGATCTGACAATTCGGAGAGCCGTGATGGGGAGTTCACTGGTGACGACGGCGGCCGTTGAAGCGGCAGCCGATCTTCACTGCTCCCGACATCATGGATCTCCCCGTCGGATTTCCGGGCATGATCGGCGGCCAGATTCAGGGATCCGCCGACCGTATGCGCAACGATTGCACTGACGGTTTCAAATATGGTGCTGGGTTCCTGAAATCGAACTTCCGATTTCGCGGGATGAACATTCACATCGATGGATTCTGGAGGTACATCCAGTTTCAGGATGAAAACGGGGTGAGTGTGGGATGAGAGGAATTCTCTGTATCCCCGGTAGACTGCCTGGGTCACGATCCGGTCCCTGATTCTTCTGCCGTTGACATACAGTCGCTGGGATCTCGCGGTGGACTGCATTCTTTCGGGTGTTGATATATATCCAGTCAGATGCAGATTGTTCCGGGCGGTGTCGACCGGAATCATGGATTGCATGAATCGATTTCCCATGAGCGTCAGCAATCGGGCACTCCACTTGTCCACGGCCGGTGCGTCGAACACTGTTTTGTCATCGTCTTTGAACACGAAATGGATTTCCGGGAAGGTCAGGGCATGATCGATGACGGTTTCGAGAATATGGGTGTATTCGGTTCTGGGCTGCCGCATGAATTTGCGGCGGACCGGCACGTTGAAAAACAAGCCGGATACGACGATCCGGGTGCCCGGACTGCAGCTGCATGATTCCACCGAAATGATTCTGCCTGCTTCAATCCTGAGTCTGGTTCCGGTTTCGAAGCCGCGGCGATACGATTCGACAGCCACCTTGGAAACGGAAGCGATACTGGGGAGTGCTTCTCCTCGAAATCCAAGCGTTCGGATGGCGCTCAGATCCTCCAGTGAATGGATTTTACTGGTTGCGTGACGTTCGAATGCGATGAGCAGGCTGTCGGGATCGATACCATGGCCGTTGTCCCTGACACCGATCAACGATTTGCCCCCTCCCCTGATCTCGATTTCAATGCGGGTGGAATCCGCATCGATCGCATTATCCAGAAGCTCACGAACAACCGAGGCGGGCCGTTCGATGATTTCACCCGCTGCGATTCTATTTGCGATGGTATCGGGGAGGATCTGAATCCGGTAACCGCTCACTTAAAGACCTTCGATGATTTTCACATACACCTTGTGCTGTTCCTTCGGTTCCAGACTGCCCTCGGAAGTCGTTGAATAGCCCCAGGATGGGACAACATGCAATGAATAGACGCCGCTTTCCAGTCCGGTAAACGAGAACAGACCCGATTCGTCCACACGGGTTGTGAACATTTTATTGTTCAGATTCAAGTCAACCGATACATCGCCCCTGATCGGAGTGATGATTTTGCCGATGAGAGCCGCATGGTGCTGAACCGGTTGAACCCGAAGACGGATGACACCGTCATTCAAGCCCCGGGGACGCTGTTCTTCATCGATGAACCAGAACTCACGTTTTTTGTCGATGACTTCCAGTTCAACCTCCAAATCCGACAATTTCATCGGGATTTCGGTCAATCCCGCCTTGGGCGCGATCACGAGGTGGTTTGGTTCGACAAAATCCTGGGTAAGTCCAATTTCTGATGGGTATGTGCCATTCCCGCTGTAATCGATTTCAATCCATCGGTGAAACCGACCGTTGTTCCCATTGATCAGGCATCCCGACACCGGATGCGTCCGGATGCCGAGTCTGCCGAGAATTTCTTCGGTCAGATCCGCTCTGGCGACACAGTTGCCCGATCCTTTTTTCAGTGCTGATTTCCAATCCTGCAACGGTTCCGAATTGTCCTCGTACCGAACGGATCTGTCGACCCAGGCCAGCACTTCCCGCACCGCAGAGGTCATCCGGGAGGTTTTCTTGAGTTTCAGCAGCAAATCGTCCGGATCCGGAACGATCTCCCTGATTTTCCCGATCGATTCGGGATTGAGGTTGAACGGAGTCTGGATGTGTACCGGGGACAGGTCAACGGAGACGGTTACTTCGTAACCTCTGTGGATACGTTTGGCGTGCTGCGAATAGCTGTTTCCGGTTACATCCGAAACGACCAGATTTCCATGGGGATCGCGCAGGAGATAGATGATCTGCCATTCACCGGATACAAAGCGATCGGCATCCATCTCACCCAGAGCCGTGAAGGGGCTGCAGAGCATGCCCGTGATCAGACATGCACCGAAAGTCTGCCAGGATAGATTCATCTTCCCATCTCCAACCGGTTGATAAGATAGGTCGGCAATGACAGATCGCGCATTTTCTTCTGGGTCAGGACAATATCGTAGGGTATCCGTTTTATCTCCACGATCTTGCTCTCTTCATCGTAAATAACGAAAGATGCTTCCGGGTTCCCATCTCTGGGCTGTCCGACGCTGCCGACATTGATTATATAGCGCCATCCGTTTCTGAAACACAGGATTGGATGCGGGTGTACCCAGCAGTCTTTGGACTGTTTCTGAACGATGAATATGGGTTGGTGTGAATGTCCCACAAACGTAACCTGGGTGTTGAAACATTCAAAGTTGTGCTGAGCATCGTAAAGGGTTACCAGATAGTTCCACTGCTCCGGATTGCATGGGGTGGCATGCACCAGATTGATGGTGTTCATTTTCTTCCGGATCGGCAGGGATTCAAGGAATTCGACATCCTCATCTTCCAGGACACTTTTTGTCCACAGAACGGCGTCTTTGGCGTAGGGATTGAAAAAGGAGATATCCATCTTGCCGATGGCTGCATAATCGTGATTTCCCGCGAGTGAAAAAATACGGCGGTGCCTGATGACCTCGATACACTCCCTGGGATTCGGTCCATATCCGACGATATCACCCAGGCAGACCGGTATGAGTTCACCTGTTTCGGATTCCCGGTCAAACTCAGCCAATACCGCATTGAGCGCTTCGATATTTCCGTGGATATCCGAAAAAATGAAATATTTCACATTGGATCCCGCAGTTCCATGTCCGTACCATCGCGTTCTTTCAGCTCTGAAGACAGCCTGTGAATTCGATCCAGCACTCCATTGACGAATTTTCCCGATTGCTCCGTACCGAAACGTTTGGCGATTTCAATGGCCTCGTTGATCGTTGTCTTGAAGGAAACATCATCCAGGAATACCATCTCGTAAACCGCAAGCCGAATGATGTTGCGATCGATCGAGGTCAGCCGGTTGAGTGTCCAGTTTTCAGTCGCAATGTCGATTTTGTGATCGATGGATTGAAGATTCTGACAGACGCCGTTTGACAGCAGGTACGCCAAATCCCGCTCCGCTCCTGAAACATTGAAATAATTCAGATGTTCGATAATGCGCTGTTCCATAGTGCAGTTGTTCTTCAACCCGGGTCCCGAATCGATTTCATAGAGAATTTGAAGAGCGATTTCGCGGCCTTTCCGGCGTCTGCCCATTCCCGCCTCAGGATTTCATTTTTGTATAGAGATCGGCCATTTCGATTGCACTCAGCGCGGCATCCCATCCCTTATTTCCCGACTTGGATCCGGCCCGTTCCAGAGCCTGGTCGAGGGTATCTGCAGTGATTACTCCGAACGTGACTGGGATTTCGGAGTTCAGGCCGACCGATGCGATCCCCTTGGTTGTTTCGGCAGCGATATAGTCGAAATGCGGTGTGTCACCCCGGATAATTGCGCTGAGACAGATGACGGCATCGTAACGGTTGCTCAGCACAGCCTTCCGGGCAGCAGCGGGAATTTCAAAAGCTCCCGGAACCCGGATCACCTCCAGATGGTCCTCTTTTGCACCATGCCTGATAAGGGCATCTCTGGCCCCGTTCAGCAGGTGTCCCGTCACCAGTTCATTGAACCGACTGATCACGATTCCGAATTTCAGGTTGCGTGCAGTTAAATGACCTTCGATGATTTTCATTCCGCCATCTCCTCATACCGGAACCGTCATGATTCCATGCCCGTGAAATGCAGCAGATGTCCCAGCTTTCGTTTCTTGGTATCCAGGTAAAAACGGTTGTCGATATTGGGTTCGATCTCGATGGGCACCCGCTCTACAATATGGATGCCATAACCCTTCAGGGCGACGTATTTTCTGGGATTGTTGGTCATCAGCTTGAGATGGGTTGCGCCGATATCCCTCAAAATCTGTGCGCCGATCCCGTAATCTCTCTCATCATCCTTAAACCCGAGACACAGATTCGCTTCCACGGTATCCATTCCCTTATCTTGAAGCGCATATGCCCTGATCTTGTTCGCCAGGCCGATTCCCCGTCCCTCCTGTCTCATATAAAGAATGATCCCGGTGCCTTTCCGGCTGATGATATCCATTGCTTTGTGGAGTTGTTGACCGCAATCACAGCGTCTGGAGTGGAAAACGTCACCTGTAAGGCATTCAGAATGAACTCTGACCAGGACTGGTTCACCCGGTTTGGGATCGCCCATGATCAGAGCCAGATGGTAATCACTCAGTAGAATATCCTGATAGACGATCAACCGGAATACACCGTAGGGTGTGGGCAAGCGGGTTTCAGTTGCGCGCTCGATAAATGTTTCGGTTCGCATCCGGAATTCAATCAGATCTGCGATCGTGATCATTTTCAGATCGTATTTGATCTTGAACTCGTTCAATTCAGGAACCCGCATCATGGTGCCGTTGTCGTTCATGATTTCACAAATAACACCCGCAGGGGTGAAACCAGCGATCCGTGCCAGATCGACAGCCGCTTCCGTCTGCCCGGGCCTTTTCAGGACGCCGCCCTCCTTGGCCCGCAGGGGGAAGACATGGCCTGGTCGAACCAGATCGGCTGGCGTCGCGTTCGGATCGATTGCTTTTTGAATGGTTCGGGCTCGATCGTAAGCTGAAATACCGGTGGTTGTTCCTTCCCTGGCATCGATCGAGATTGTGAAGGCGGTCTGGAAATTGGATGTATTCCGGGAGACCATATCGGTCAGATCGAGCTGAACCATGCGATCGTCAGTCATGGGCAGGCATATTAATCCTCGTCCGAATTTGGCCATGAAATTGATTGCTTCCGGGGTCACTTTTTCAGCCGCCATGGTCAGGTCGCCTTCGTTTTCCCGATCCTCGTCATCTACAACGATGATGATGCGTCCCTCGGAGATTGCCTTGATCCCGTCTTCCACTGAATCAAAACACTCCGAATATCTCTTTTTCTGGTGTTTTATGTCGTATAAATCCAAAAATACCTCCTCCGCAAACAAAAATTATATCAAACTCCAAGATTTCGAGCTACATATTTCCCGATGATATCATACTCCAGATTCACTTCGTCTCCCACTCGCCTGTCCGACAGATTGGTCCGGGCAAGAGTCAGGGGCACTAGTGTGACATTAAATTCATTTCCGGTATGAACCGCTGAAACAGTCAGGCTGACACCGTCGACCGCGATGGATCCCTTGTTCACAAGTTGTGCTCCGGAGCGGGTTTTCGGCCGGATGGTCAGTATTTTTTCCGTTGAACCCTGTATTCCGGTTATCACGCCCACCTCGTCGACATGACCCTGCACAATATGTCCATCCAGCCGGTCGGATATCCTCAACGCTCTTTCCAGGTTGATTTTCATCCCGATCCGCATCCGGTTCAAAATGGTTCGTTTCAAGGTCTCCATGCTTATCTGAACCTTAAAGTCGGTTTTCAGAATATCGATGACGGTCAGACAAACGCCCGACACCGACACGGAATCCCCAACCGCCAGTCCGTCTGTTGTCCCGGGTGCATGAATGGTGACATTCCACGGACGGTTCCGAACGATGTCAACCACCCGCCCGATTTCACCGATGATCCCTGTAAACATGATCCATTCCCTCAACCGGTGATCCGTCCCTGCGTTTCACCGTTTAAATACGCCGTCAACAAAAAATCTTTCCCCATTCTTCTGGTTCGAATGG
The DNA here is from genome assembly GCA_016927905.1 of candidate division CSSED10-310 bacterium. GTDB lineage: Bacteria > CSSED10-310 > CSSED10-310 > CSSED10-310 > JAFGJC01 > JAFGLW01. Next base: position 67,918 of record JAFGLW010000001.1, read on the forward strand.
AATACAATTCCGGGCATTCGGGCAAACATTCAAAACCCCTGCCCTCGACCGAAGATCGAGCCGTTCTGCCGCCGATCAAGATCGGGGCAAGATAAAGCATCAGTTTGTCGACCAGTTTCAGTTTGAGCAGGCTGAAAGCCAGGGTGGGTCCACCCTCAACCAGTATCGATTCGATACCGCGTTGACCCAGCATGGTGAGAAGGAAATCCAGATCGATTCCACCTGCACCGGGAGGGCATTCGATCCATTCGATACCCCGCTCGGCCAGGATGGGTTTTCCGGGTGAATCCACGGTATTCAAAACTGCAACGATCGTTCTGCCGGGCATATCCGGATTCAGCAGCCGGAGATCAGGGGGAATTTGCAGATGAGTGTCAATGACAATTCTGAGCGGAGCGGCAATGATCCGATCGCCCCGGCGTGCGGTCAACTGTGGGTTATCGGCTACCGCGGTACCTTTCCCGATCATGATGGCCGCATTCCGGCTTCGAATCCGGTGCGCATGTCGTCGGGACTTTTCGTTCGTGATCCACCTTGATTCACCTTTACATGTAGCCACTTTCCCGTCCAGACTTGAAGCTATTTTCAATGTGACAAACGGGCGCCCGGTCCGGATCCACTTGATCCATGATTCGTTCAGTATTTCGGCTTCCCGGATCAATATGCCCAGGGTAACATGTATCCCGTGTTGTTCCAGATATTCGAGTCCGCCGCCTTTGATGTTCGGGTTCGAGTCCCGGGTGGCAGCTACCACACGGGATATTCCCGCCCGTAACAACGCTTCGGTGCAGGGTGGAGTTCGGCCGTGATGGTTGCATGGCTCCATGGTCACATAACATGTTGCACCTCTGGTGGATCCCGGAGGGCACTTCCTCAGTGCTTCGATCTCGGCATGGGGTTCACCTGCCCTCCGATGGTATCCCCGTCCCAGAACGATTCCGTTCTTGACAATCACACATCCCACCGCTGGATTCGGATGGGTTTTCCCAAGGCCTTTTCCGGCCAGTCGCAGGGCCTGCCGCATATAGAAAATATCCTTTTTGTCGGAATGATCCACGGCTAATCCTCAAAAAGCGCTGCTGCAAAAGTCCGGGGATCGAAATCACGGAGGTCGTCCATACGTTCTCCGATACCGATATACCGGACCGGTAATTTGAGGTCGTTCACGATGCTGATGACAATGCCTCCCTTGGCTGTTCCGTCGAGTTTTGTCAGGGCGATCCCGGTAACCCGTACCGCTTCGCTGAAGAGCCTTGCCTGTGCTACGGCATTCTGGCCGGTTGTGGCGTCGAGAACCAAAAGAATTTCGTGGGGGGCACCGGGCATGTTTTTCCCGACGACCCGATGGACCTTTTTCAGTTCTTCCATGAGATTGAACTGAGTATGAAGGCGACCGGCGGTGTCAATAATGAGGATATCCGCATGTCTGCTTTTTGCCGCTGCAACCGCATCCCATGCCACGGCTGACGGGTCCGATCCTTCCGCCTGGGAAATCACCTCGGCATTCACGCGTTTTCCCCACTCCTGGAGCTGCTGAATCGCACCGGCCCGGAATGTATCACCCGCCGCCAGAAAAACAGTTTTGCCCTGATCCCGATAATGGCGGGCCAGTTTGGCGATTGTCGTTGTTTTTCCGACTCCGTTCACTCCCACAACCATGATGATATGGGGTGGATCGTGATCTTCCCAAAGCGTGTCAATGGAACCGTAATTCAGGATCGATTCGATTTCCGACCGGATGAATCCGCGGACGAAACAAGCATCACGGATCTCGTTTTTCCGAAGTTTATCTCTCAACCCGTTCATGATCCGCATGGTCGTCGTCACGCCGATATCCGAAAGCAGGAGCAGTTCTTCCAGATCGTCCAGAATTTCACTTGTGATGTCTTTCCGTTCACCCAGAAGTTTTTCGATATTTCCGACCAGGCTGGATTTCGTCTTTGCCAGACCCCGCTTCAATCGAGACATCACATCGTCTCCGGGTGATCGGGCCAGCAGCGATGCCAGGGCTTTTCGATCCGGACCGTCTATTTTGAAGTATCTCCGGCCCGGTTCTGTTTCCAGCTGTTTCTTCAATCGATGAACAGCCTGACGGGCCTGTTGATACACGGGCTGATTCTCAGGTTCCGATTCGATTATTTTCAGGTAGCATTCCAGGGATTTGACAATTTTCTTCTGCATCCGGAATGCTTCCGCCTCGCACAGGTCGATTTCGGCCGGGTGAAACGTCAGTGTCGCCTGTTCTTCCCTGAGCCGGTTTATGATTCTGAGTGCTTGGTGGGGTTGTTCCGCCGCGTTGAGGGCTTTTGCCAGTTTCAGTTGAAGTTCATGATCCGGTTCGTTATTTCTGAGATTGATCGCATCCTGGAGTTGAGCAGCAGCCTTGCCGGGATCTTTCCTGGACATGGATATTTGCGCAGAAATTTCGGAAATCCTGGATTTCAGGGCGGCCGGAGCCGGCAGCTTCGAAGCGCGCTCCATTTCTTGTGCTGCCGAGTTCAACCGTTCCTGGGAGATGTGTATCTGGGATCGCCAAAGTAGGATCCGCACTTCATTCTCCGGATCCAGTTCCGGAGATTTCAGAGATTTTTCGGATTCCCGGAGCGCTTGGGCAATCCTTCCCAGCCGGAGGTAAACATCCGCGAGTTCAAAACGGAGTGCTGCGGTTTGAATGTCATCGAGCTCCCCGGCGAAGCGGATGGCGGTTTCGAATTTATCCATCGCACCCAGAAAATCCTCATTTTTTTTCAGGATTAAACCCATCCGGGTGAGTGTTTCTGCAAGGGAGGCATCGGACAACTCCTCACTGTCCAGGGCCTGCATGTAATAGCGGAGAGCCGTTTGAGAATCGTCCTGAAGCTGCTCTGACAAGGCTGCGGCTTCCAGATAAACCGCTCCCATTCCTTTGAATCCGATCCGTTCATGGATGCCGATGAGAAGCTCGAATGTATTGCGTGCGGCTGGAATATCCCCGGAAATTTTCTCCAATCCGGCAAGAAGCATCCCGGCATCAAAAACATGCGGAGATTTCGGATCGGAGCTGAGCAGATCATGCAGCACGGGACGTATAGCGGCCCAGACAGAAGGTTGCGGGTTTCCATGCCGGTATTCTTCCAGGAGTATATGCCCCGATTCCATTGCGATTTCCGCGCGGATCGATGCGCCCATATCCTGATTTTCCAGCAATGGAACAAGTCTGTCCATTGCTGTATCCGGGCGATTGTTGTCCAGCGTGGCGAGAATTTCCTGCAGGTTCAACCATGCTTTTTGATCCGGCGGCCATGAGTGGTTCATGGCCTGCTGAACAGCTTCCTGCACTTCCCGTCTTCTGCCTGTCCGGCGCAGTTCCCGGATCAGAGATTCATGCTTCTCAAATACCGATGGATATTTTTGAACGGCACGAACCAGTTTTTTTGTCTTGAGATCACCGATAAATCCCATGAGACCGATTCCTGTCACTTCATGTTGAACACATAAGGCTTCTTGCTTTCCAAACCTCTGGTCAGGTTCAGTTTTTCGGCATGTTCCACGGCATTCATCCATTCAGACCGGTTGATGGGTCGGGAAAGCCCATGATGTCGGAATGCCTGGAAACAGGGTCGGTACTGATCCATCACATTGACGTAAGCTTCCGGACCGCAGATCTTGTAGACGGCGTCCAGAACCGCCCGGGTGTCATTCTCCTGGAAAGGCATTACCAGGTGGCGGACAAGCAATCCCCTCACGGCGACACCCGATGTGTTCAACTGCAGATTTCCGACCTGGTCCATCATTGTTTTGAGCGAATCCAGGGCGATATCCGGGTAATCTGGAGCCGCCAGGAATCTGGAACACCAGTCCGCGTCCAGCGATTTGATATCCGGCATATAAATATCGATGACGCCCCGGAGCATTTTGATCGTCTCCGAGGATTCGTATCCCCCGCAGTTGTATATAACCGGGAGATTGAAGTCCCGTGATCGAGCTATTTCCAGGGCATGCACGATGGCCGGAAGATGGGGTGTCGGGGTGACCAGATTCAAATTGTGATATCCCGAATTCTGTATCGAGAGAAAGACTTCGGCGAGGTATTCGGTCTGGACGGTCTGACCCGACTGATGGCTGATCGTGGCATTCTGGCAGAAGATGCAACCCAGATTGCATCGGTTGAAGAAGATGGTTCCGGAACCCTTGAGCCCGACGAGCGGCGGTTCCTCTCCGAAATGCGGCCCGACACTTGAAATCTGGGCATCCTTTCCGGAGTGACAGAATCCCGTATTGCCTGCAAGACGGTTCACGCGGCATTGTCTGGGGCACAGATCGCAGTATTTCAGATGTTCATACCAGCTGGCCGAACTGCCGGGTTGTGGTGTGGAACCGGTCATTGCTTCAATGGATCTTGCTCAGCCAGGCTCGGGCTGAAGACGCCAGTAGATGTGATTCCGGAACGAGTCTCAGAACCGTTGAAAAGTCATTTTCTGAATCCGTTACATATCCCCGGTACCATCGAGCGACGCCGCGTCTGAAATAAGCCAGCGCGTTCTGAGAATTCACTTTGACGGCCGCGTCGAGGACTTTGATGGCTGCATTGTAATTACCCTCGTCGGTATAGATCTGACCGAGCTCTACGTAGGGTTTGTCGAATAGGGGTTCAATCTGGATGGCCTTGAGAAAGTCGGCCGAAGCTTTTTCGGCTTCTTTCTTTTTAAGGTATGCCATTCCACGGTTGTAATAGGCCGCTGCCGGTGTTCTGTAGTCCGGGTTGGCCAGTGCCCGGGTCGCCTGCCGGATCGTATCATCGAGCCGGCCGGATTCGAGATACACACTGGCAAGGTTATTGGCTATTCTGGGATTGTCGGGATCCCATTTTTGAGCGAGTTCCATCCTTTTTTGCGCCTCTTCATGCATACTCTGACCCAGGTATGCCAGGCCGATCATGTGCTGGATTTCGGGATCATGCGGAGCCAGTTTCTCGGCTTCCTTGAAGGCGCTCAACGCTTCCATCAGGTTTCCGTTCTGCATGTATTCAATCCCGGTATCAAAATAAAGTCTGGCGCGGTTTGACATCGGCTTGGGAGTTGTTCCGGCACATCCGGTCATCAGCGCGAAACAGGCGACAATCCCCAAGCTCCACATTCGATAAGATCTTTTAACGTTATTTTTCATGGATATATCTCGCTTTCCCCTTGGTATCATGATGAAAAACTCAGATATACAGGATCTCCCGGATTCACCTTGAGTATTTCGGCGGCGTTGCCTTCGCGAACCGCGATCTCGAGCAGATCCATACTGCCGAACAGGGCGAGTGGATCCAGCCTGTTCTGGACTTCGAAATAATGGGATTTCAGACCTTCGATTGTAACATCACCCACCCTGATCCGGATCGTTGAATCGGGAAACCGACTCTGGACGCCGTCCATCATCGACAGTTCGAAATTTGTTATCAGATTCCCGAAGTTGTCCTTAAACAGGACTTGGCATTTCAGAGTCTGCTCCGGGGTGATCAGGGGTTTGGGGATATCGAGTTGGGTGTATTCCGAAACCTCTTCGCCGAACAGTGAGGCGTTGAAGTATTTAGACAGCCATGCAGACACCGGAGCGAACACGTCGCGACCGTGGAAGGTTTCACATCTCCGTTTCAGCATGTAGTGATCGCCGTCGATATGGATGACCTTGCTGATGTTGTCCTCCTTGAGAACCCGTGTGATAATTCCATTGTCAGGACACAGATAGTAGTGTTTCTCGCCGACCGCAAGAATTGGTTTCCGTTCGCTTCCGACACCGGGATCAACCACTGCGATATGAATCGTCGGTACCGGGAAATAGTTGATGATTGACTGGAGAACGAAAGCGGCCTGAACAATGTCGAAAGGGGAAATCTCGTGCGTTACGTCAATCACTTCGGCTTCCGGATTTATTCCGGCGATCACGCCCTTCATGGATCCGACCAGATGTTGTTTGTTTCCGAAATCGGTGATGAGACTGATGACAGGATTTGGCATTTCACACCTCGCTATTTGAACATTAAAACGGGCGGTTCAACTGCCCGATCGCGCTGAAGTAACCGGTCCAGAATCGGACAATCTGATAACCGAAATACAGTGCAATGATAATAAAAACCACCGGGCCCAGCAATTTCAGCAGCCGGTCGATGGCGGTCAGAGCTTCTTCGGTGTTGATTTTCGCTGCGCTTTCCAGCATTTCCTCCAATTTGCCAGATCGTTCACCGGTGGCGATCATGGTGCAGAAAAAATCAGGGAACTCCCCGCATCTGCCCAATTGATCGGCCAGGGAATCTCCCCCGCCGATCAGGACTTCGACTATATCATAAACCTTGTTTTGAATGAATGGATTTCCACATGCGTCACCGGCCAGCCGTACTGCCCGGGTGAAATCCAACCCGGCTGAGATTCCGACGGACAGGACGTGAGCAAACCGGGCAACTGAAAGTTTTCTTTGAACCGGCCCGATCAGAGGCAGTTTCAGGATCAGTCTTCGAAGCATTGTTCCCGGGGATGTTCCGGATTTGAGGATTTCAAATATCAGGTAGATCAGGCCTGTCAGGGCCAGAAGGAACAGGAATGGAGTTTGAATGGCCTGGATATAAGACGGAAATCCCTTTGAGACCAGATTGGGCAGGGGAAGCACCAGAAAACCGAACAGCAGCAGGAAGATCGGATAGACCAGAGCGGAGATGATTCTGGTGCGAAGCCGATCATTGAACTCACAAATCGATGCCGCAGCTTCGAATGCATCATCCAATCGACCGGTCTCTTCTCCCACCCGTACAATGAACGGAATTGAATCCGGCAGTGACCGCGACCCCATTACATCGGAGATGTTTCCTCCTGCCGACAGATTATCCAGTATGTCGCCGGCCAGTTTTTTTATTGCGCGGTGTCTCTGCAGTTGCACCCGGGTTTCCAGGGTGGAGCGCAATGATATTCCTGAATTCTGGCTGACGCTGAGCTGCCGGAAGAAGATTCCCGCCATCTTTAGCGGTATTCGTGCTTTCCTGGAACCCATGCCTTGTTTCCCTTGTAAGATTTTAAGTGAAACCGTTCAGGAGGTGTCGATCGATTTGGGGATCTGTAGACCGGCCTGAAATCCCATATTATAACAATCCATTCGCAATTTCGATCCATCGGTGCCGGTGCTGACAAATTGTAATGAGCGATGTAAAATGAAAAGTTATGAAATTTCCTGGATTTCGTAAAGGATTTTGGTCGGCAATCATTTTGTCCGTGATATGGACGAGTGGAGCCATGCAATCAGAGGAATCTCAGGAAAACGACCGACTCCTGATCATCAAGGAAGGTTTCCGCGATGGATTGACCGGGATTGTCCGCAGGGAAGCGGAGGTTTTTCTTCGGGATGCTCCGGACCATCCGGAAGCTGGTGAAGTTGCATTGATACTCGGGATCATCGAGAAGGGAGTGTCGAATGCGGTTCATGCGAAGGAGTGCCTTCTGAAGGCATACTCATCGGGGAACGATGAAGTCTCCGGGCATGCCGCTTACGAGATGGCCGGTTTGTTTTGGAGTCTGGGGCAGTATGACGATGCATCGGCATGGTTCAACCGGGCATCACTAAAATCAGGGGATGCCGGTCACAGGAATCTGTGCGGATTGTGGGAGGGAATCAGTTTGTTCCAGGCCGGAAAACCAGAACGTGCGGTCATCGTGTTTGACGGCATTGAAACTTCCGTGCCGGGCGAACTGGTTTCCAGGCTGCTGTATTACCGTGGTTTGAGCCGTCTGGCGATCGGTGATATCCAGCAGGGATTGAACGATCTTGATGTTCTTTACCGACGCCCCTCCGCCTCTTTGAAACTCAGCGCCGCACTTGCCGCCGTTCAGAATGCGCTGGAAAGGAACCTGATCGATGTTGCGGACCTGTGGTGCACCCGAGCGCTGCAATCGGGATACAGCGGCAAGATTCAGAACCTGCGGGGTGAAATCGCTTTCCGGCAGGGGAACTGGCAGCAGGCCGCAGCATGCTTCGCCGGTGCTCTGGCCAGCGGCGATCTGGATGAAAGACAACTGGAGGAAGCGGCATATTTCAATGCGGTATCCCGCAGCCGTGTTCTCAGGAGTTCCGAACCGGACTGGTGGGAGCCGCTGCTGGAATATGTCACGGAATACCCCGATACGGTTCGATACGGAGAGATCCTTGGGGAACTCGCCGGAGGGGAATCGATGAGGATCCCTGAGATTGTCATCGACTATATTCTCGAAGATAGATTTCCGCCGGACCCGGAGATATATGATCTGATCGCCAACCTGTATCTGAATTCCGGGGTTCCCCACAAGGCTTTCCATTGGATCGCGCGGTCACTGACACGTTCCGAAAACCTTGATCCCGGTCTCCCGCTTCGCCTGGCCATGGTCCAGATGATGCAACTGACGGGCGACCGGGAGGCTGCTCTTGAGGAGTTGGGTCGGTTGCCGGAGATCGATTCGGGTGACCGGGAGCATGATGATTTAATCCTGCAGGCGGATCTTCTGTTTCGTTCGGACAGCTACGAACATGCGGCTTCGTTGTATCAGGAGTTTCTCATCGTGAAGCCGGAAGCCCCGAATCGAGGAGAAATCACTTTCTGGCTGGGTGAATCCTATTTTCGAGTCCGGCAGTGGAGTCTGGCGGAAAAGGTATTTCTGGCGGTCAGCCGTGACACCGATGCGCCTTTAAAATTCAGGGAACTCGGTGATCGGCGACGCGTCCTGTGCTTTTTCAATCTTGAGGACTGGCCGGCACTGGTGGATGCCGTTGAGAATTATCTCGATCGGTACGGCGAATCTCCACTCACCGGTGAGATGAAATTCTACGAGGGTCTGGCCCTGGCCAATTCGGGACGCCCGGAAGATGCATTGGCGGCTCTCGGTGAGTCGCTTGACAGAATGAGCGAGCCTGAATATCTCGATATAATCAAGCAGACGATGCGCCGCATCGAAAGCAACCGCATCGAAATCGATTCACCCGTTTACGCTCCCGCCAATTCGAATTACAGTGTTTCTCCTTCTGTGGAACATTCCTTACCGGATATCGAAGAATGAGGATTGCGATGACCCGAATCGGTGTCTTGATACTGGCAGCGATCATGAGTTCCGGTGCTGCCGGGCAGGGAAGGAAACCGGAGCTGGATCTGCCGGAGATCATCATATCTGCTTCCGCGCCCGAACTGATACGGGGAAAGAAAGAACGGATTCCGCTGACCGGTTTCGGTGCATCAGTGGATTTGATCTCCGGTTCCATGGACCGGACTCCGGTCGCATTTCCTGAAATGCTGGAAACACATGATGTTCCGGATATTTACGGCGAATCCGGTACCCGGGCTCCCTGTCTGGCCGGTTTTCTGGGCCCGTTGATGGGTGTTTCCGGGCGCATGCGGGCCGCTGCCCGTGCGGCACAGAAAGACGATTGGGGAAAAGTTGTTGAACTCATGACGCCAATTACCTCGAATACCGGCTCCGTCCCTGAGATTCCCAAGGCGCTTTATTGGATCGGCGTGGCCAAACAACATCTGAACGATCTGTCCGGCTCGGTGAACGCCCTGGAGCGGCTCCGGCGCGAATACCCCGGCAATCAGCTTACGGAACACGCCCATTACAAACTCGGATGGATCTATCTGAAATCCCGAAACATCGAGCGTGTCGTTGAAATCACTGATGATTTCAGGCGACTGTACCCCGACAGTCCACTCACACCATACGTGCGCCATCTCAAAGCCGCCACCCAGTACGTTGAAAGAGATTACCAGGGTGCATTGGAAACGATGCAGGGCATCATCTCGGGATATCCCATGTTTCCCGATCTGGACAGCATTCAGTTCTGGATCGCCGAAAACGCCTTTTTCGCCGGTCGATTGGACGTGGCGGAAAAAAATTACACTCTGTTCATCACCAATTTTCCGGGACACCAAAGGATTCCACAGGCCCTTTACGGGCGGGCGTTCAGCTTCATGGATTCCGGTCGTGCAGATGAAGCGTTGCAGGATTTCAGGAGATTGACAGAGGATTTTCAGAATCATCCGCTGGCTTCGGACGCCGCGTTGCAGGCCGGTAAAATATGTCTTCTGACCGATCGGCAGTCACAGGCTTCCGGTTATTTCAATCGGGTCATCCGGGAAACCGGATCAGAGCATCTGAAAACAGAGGCCATGGCCTGGACGGAATTTGAAAGGGGACAATTCAGGCAGGCTGAAAGCTTATTTTTAAAAGCTCATAAATCGCCATGTGACAATCATCGAAATGAATCACTGCTGTTCATGGCGGCTTTGTGTCAATTCCGGTCCGGCAATTTCCAGCAAAGCGCGCGTTTATTTGAGAGTATTGCCGAAAATTCCTCCGGTGCTCTGGCGGCAACATCCTGGGCGAACGCCGGTATCGCCGAAATGGAGCTGGGTGACTATCCCGCCGCACTGATCTTGATGAACCGGGCATTGTCTTCGACTGATTATTTTAAAAGCCGTGTCGTTTACGAGTTGTTCACAGCGGAGATTCTGTACCGACTTGGATACCATGACCGGTCCCAGGAAATGTTCCAGTCCCTGATGGAACCGGACATTCCGGAAGCCATCCGGGGTGAAGCCGTCCGGGGTGTTGCATGGAATCTGTACGCCCGGAAGAAATGGGAGGATGCGGCGGAAATGTTTTCTGAATATCTCCAGATCTTCCCGGCTTCCCCATATACTCCGGAAATGTTGCTTCGACAGGCAGAATGTTATTTCAATAACGGGCGATATGACATCGCTCGCATTAAATTCGATGCACTTGTCCAAGGATATCCGCTCCATCCCGAAGCGTTCGAGGCCCGGCTGATGAACGGCCGCATTTTATGGGTTCAGGAGGATTACGAGGGTGCCAGAATGGTGATCGAAGCGGCGTTGAGACTATCTTCGGGGGGGGAACAGAGACAGGATGTTCGGATTCTATCCGGAGATCTGGAAAGGGACACAGGCAATTACCCGGAAGCCGAGAAATTATATCAAATGGCCTTCCTGGACGCTCCCGTCAGTCTCAGAGCTTCCGAAGCCCTTCTCAAACAGGCGGACAGCCTATACAATATGCGCCGGTATGATGATGCAAAAGCCGTTTACCGCAGGATCGTTGCGGATTTCCCCAGATCGGACGAAGCGATGACGGCCCAGTATGCCATCGGATTGATTCACTTTCAGAAAAATGATCTGGAGGCGTATTTGTCGGAATGTTTTCTCTTTGCAGACACCCATCCTGGGACAGACCAGGGAGCCCTGGCGCTGGCAGGTGCCGCTGAAATCCTGGTGGAACAGGACCGGCATGATGAAGCCGGACGGGTATATGCCCGCCTTTTGAGCCAGTTTGAAAATGTGATCGATACCCAGTTGACCCGGTTCAGGTATGCACAGGTGCTGCAGAACGCCGGCAAAACGGCTACCGCCGTTGAAAACTACCAGCTCCTGCTTCGAAATCACCCGCATGGTTTATTCTCCGCCGATGCGGCCATCGCACTGGGCGACCTGGCGTCGGATGCCGGCGACTATTCAGAAGCCTTCGAATACTATGAAAATGCAGTCACCGGTTTCCCTCATCATCCCAGATATTCCGATGCCCTGTTCAAATCCGGATCGCTCGCCATGCAGGCCGGGAACAATGATATGGCCGCTGACCGGTTCCGGACACTCACCGAAAAATTCCCGGAATCGAAATATTATCATGAGGCCGGCTTGAAACTTGGAATGCTTCTGATCAGCGCTGGCGAGATTTCGAAAGCGCTCGACTGCATCAATACCGCGATCCTGTCTCCGGACCGGAACATCGCGGTACGGGCATATTTTCACAAGGCCGGCTTACTGGAAGCTGCTGGAGAAACGGAAGAATCCTTAAAGTTATACTTGAAGATAAGTTATTTATTCAAGGATCAGAGAGAATTTGTTTACAGGTCGTTGATGCAAGCCGGCCGGATGATGTTTAATCAGGGTCGTGCAGCGGAAGCGGACCGGATTTTCGCCAAGGCCCGGCAATATGCCGGAGGTGATGAGACCAATAACACAGACTTGATTCGGGGATCTGGAGGGCTGGAATGAATTTGCTGGACACGTTGATCAAAGGCGGGCCGTTGATGATTTTTATCGGTCTATGTTCAATCATAACCGTTGCTGTGGGTATCGAGCGATGGATGCGGTTAAAGGGGGACAGGATTCTGCCGGCGGGTTTTGCCGCCCAGGTACTGGATTTATTGCGGTTGAAGCAGTTGAGCGAAGCGGTGGAGCTGTGCGGTGAACGCTCTGAGCCTGGAATCTTGCTGATACGGCAGGGATTAAACCAGGCCGGGTCCTCACGGGATGTTATCCGGGAGCATTTTGAGAATGCGGGCAGGCAGGTCGACCAGGAATTGAAGAAGGGATTGGGGGTTTTGGCGACGGTTGCAAGCATTTCGCCGCTGCTCGGATTAATGGGAACCGTAATGGGAATGATCCGGGTATTCCGTGTGATATCGATTCAAGGTGTTGGGGATCCGGGTGCTTTGTCCGGGGGTATTTCGGAGGCTCTGATCACGACTGCCGCCGGGCTGGCTGTGGGTATTCCCACCCTGATTCTTCACAACTATTTCCTGAAACGGGCGGAAGGAATCAGTCTGGATCTTGAAAAGGTGTCTTCTGAGATCCTCAATCAACTCGATACCGCCGGGGCGATGGATACGGGCGGGTTTGTGAAATGAATTTTACATCGGGCGGCTCGTTGAAGCCTGAATTAAATATCACACCTTTGATCGATGTTGTTCTGATGCTGTTGATATTCTTCATGATTTCGACCAGTTTTGTTTTTCAGCCCGGTCTCATGATCCGGCTTCCGTCTTCCGACAGTTCAGAGGTTTCGGCATCTCAGGGAGCGCAGGTAATCGTGACAGCGGATGGACAGATCTATTTTGATCGTATTCGAACGTCGATCGGCGAGCTGGAGGAGAATATGCGCCGGTTTGAGGATAAGAGTGTACTGATGCTTAAAGCAGATTCCACGGTGACTCACGGTCGAATTGTGGAGGTGATGGACCGGGCGAAACGAGCGGGATTCGATAGACTGGCAATCGCCACTTCTCCCTTGTCCGGGGAGCGGGAGCAGCGCCGGGAAATACAATGACCGTGTTCTTGCCGGATCGACTGACTCGTAACGCATATCTGATTTCCATCGCCCTGCATATTCTCCTGATAACAATTCTGCCGGGTCTGGGAGAACTGAGTCCGTCGGTTAAGCCGCGATGGATCGAGATTGATCTGGTTTCCGATCTGGACACGGATCGGTTGGATGCGTTGAGTGCGGAGGGCGGGATTCGGGAGATTGCAGATTCGGCGGATGAGATGCCCTCGGGTGATTCGCCTTTGTTTCCGGCACCGCCGGTGGATTTACCGTCCCGTCTTAACTCTTTCGATTTGCCTCCGCCGGCAAACACCTTCGTTTCATTGCCGGGTGCACTGATGCCCGATATTGCCGGAACCAGTTCCACAGTTACCGGAATACCCTCCGGCAGTCTGATCGATCCGAATGAATTAAAAATCAAGCCGGCGGGTACGCCGCCCGATATTCCCTGGGATCCATCGCAGGCTTATCTCAAGCCGGGAGTTCAGATTGATCAGCCTGATTTCCCGATCGAGGGCCCGGTTTCAAAACGCAAGGTGGTCTATCGACCGCCTCTTCCCCACCCGGTGGTCTCCTCCTCCGGCAATGTGCAATTGAAATTCTGGGTTTATTCGGATGGCACGGTCGGGCAGATCATTCCTCTGGTCAAGGCGGATCCGGAACTCGAGAAATCTGCCATCGAATTTCTTGAGAAGTGGCGGTTCGAGGCATTACCGGAGGGATCGCCGGATCAATGGGGAATCCTTCCGCTTCGTTTCAAATTAAACTGAACAGCTACTTGAACAGGTGCGCGATTTTGCGGTTCAGGACATCACTGTTCAAGCGTTTCAGAATCCGTGCGGCGGCTTCCTTGTGACCTGTAGAAATCTGAAGGATGATGAAATCCTGATAGACCTGAAGTCGATCTTTCTGGTGGAGAAAAACCGATCTCAGGCTCGGATCCAGATTGGAAGCCGCCCGGTCGATCCATTTCAAGGCGGTGGAGTAATGATCGCGGGCCGATTCGAAACGCCGCTGATGATGGCAATAACGACCGAGGGAATGATGGGAGCGCCACAGATACCGGGGCGATGACAGGCATTGCGCTTTTAAAATGGCTGATTCCCTTGCTTTCAGAGCCAGTTCATCCTGGTTCATACCCCGGTGAATCTGACCCAGAAGAAGGGCTGATTTCAGATCGATCATCAGCGAACGGCCTTCCGGATACCTGGATTGTATCCTTTGCAGGATCGAAAGGGCATTGCCGTATTGTCCACTCTCGATCTCGAGATCGATCTTCCGAAACCATACCATGCACAGATAATAGCCGTTTGGCAGTTTTTCCGCGATCTTCTCGGCGGTATCCAGAAGATCCACCGCTTTTCCCCGCATGTTGTAAATCATATAGATTTTCGCTCGAAGTAATGCCAGCTGCGTTTGAATGGTCATGCTTTCGGTCAGCATGTCCGCCGTTTGGTTGGCAATTTCCCGGCCCTGATCCAGAAGCCCCAGGTGGATATTCATCTGGGCCTGGGATATCTTGATTGACATCTCCAGGTCGGCATCGCGAAGGTTCTGTGCACCGCGGATGGCATCTTCGTAGCACGGGATTGCCTGCGAGTATTCTCCCAGAATGTCGTAACACTGCCCCAGACCGCAGGTGCAACGGGTCATCATTTCGAGAAAATGATGTTTTTCGGAGATTTTCAGACCTTCCTCATAAAACCGGAACGCTTCGCGGTACTGATTGAGGGCGTGATATACCAGACCGAGACGGTACAGAGACAGAGCCTCCCAGTTTCCATTTTTCTCAGTCCTGGCAAGTTCCATGGCATTATTGAATATTTCCAGCGCATTTTCGTTCTCACCCAAATCCAGCCAAGTGCTGCCGATGTTGTGCAGGCTTTTCAATTCTCCCTCACTGGAATTGAATTCATGATCCAGCACCAGCGCTTTGTTATAGAAACGGGCGGCCTGGGACAGCTCACCCATCAGACGGAAAGCGGTTCCGATATTTGAGAAGGATTCCGCCATGGACGGCCTGTCATTCGTTTCCTGGTAGACACGCAAAGCCTCTTTCCAGTAATCGACGGCTTCCCGATACATCCTGGCGTTGAAAAATATGAACCCGATATCCTCCAGACATCCGGCTTCGGCCTTGGAATTTTCATCGCTCTTGTGCAGTTTCAGCTGCTTTTCAAGCCGCTTGATTTCCTTCTTGCCGGATCGATCCAGTTTCTGGACGGGTTGATCTTTCAAGTAATTATTCAACCATATCAAACCCATCGATGCCCATCTCCTCTATTCATCGTGGGCAATTTCGACTTTAAAAGGGGATGTCGTCATCCGCAACCGGCGGGAAATCATCCATTTCGCTGGAATCATTATAGCTTCCATGGTCCTCCACCGGTTTATTCGATCGGGCCGGTTCCGGATCGGCATATTGCCGGGTGCCGGCGCTTTCCCGCGTCGTCTGGCCTTTCGGAGTCAGAATCTCCATCTCCCGCACTCTGACTTCGATGCGGCTTCGCTTGGTACCATCACCGCTCGTCCATTCAAGATACTCAAGGCTTCCCCGAACGGCAATCTTGATTCCCTTGGTCAGGAGCCGCTCACAGGTATCAGCCATCCTGTCCCATGCATTCAAAGTAAACCAGTGGGTCCGCTCATTGCGTTCCCCCGTCTGGCGGTTTGTCCAATAATCATTTACGGCCATACGCATTTTGGCAACCTTCTTTCCACCCGGAGTGGAACGGATTTCAGGATCCGCAGCCAAATTCCCTACCAAACAAACACTGTTAATCATCTCTCGAACTCCTTTTTAAATATTAAGTTGCTGATGCCAGAGTTTATCCCATCTTGTCCGATTAATCCAGCACTTTATCCCGACACGCCAAGTCCGCGATCCCATTCATCAGTTCCAGACAGCGGTTTCGGACGGATGGATCCATATCCTGTAGTTTTCCCATCAGGCGTGCCAGGGGGATATTGTTTTTCAGTAGAACATGAGTGGCATGAAATCTTCGGATCATTTCTCTTAACCGCTCCGGATGCCGGCATTCCAGTTGCGATGAAAAGAACAGTTCAGCCAACTCGATTTCCAGAATATCGGAAAGTTTTTCAAGAAACTGTGCCGAGGGACACTGCCCTCCCTTTTCGATCTTTGCGATGTACGCTCCGGAAACCCCCATCTTGTCTCCGAGCTGAATCTGAGTCATGTTTCTACCTTTCCGTGCGATTTTGATGAGATCGGCAAAGCCATTATATTCCCTCATCACATTTTCCTCCCTTTTCCAACGGACCGGTTGGATTTCAACCAAATAGTATCATGATTATATGAAATATCAACCAACCAGTCAGTTAAAATCAATCTGATTGTTTTCACATATTCTACTATTTTGTTAATATTTTGTATCTTTAACTGCATTTAAAGTATTACGTTAATTTATTATAGTTCGAGGTCAATAATATTTTTTTTATTATTTTTTATTGACAATAGATAATATTAATATCTATACTTACTGGTGAGGTAAATCTAAATTTGATCGGTTGGTGAATTCATGGTTTGGGGAGGGTTCGGTCATGGCGTTGATGTTTGATGAATCCACCAGGGGCGAAGTGGGATTCCCAGTCAATTGGATCCCTGTAGGCAGGGATGCCCAGGAAGGCACTTCTTCTTTGTCCATGGATTACTGGAGGCTTTCGGACAAGACGGGGTATGTCAATGTTGATGTTGCTCCCTCGATCGAATGTGCCGGGATGGACTGGTTGGATAATGGGGGGATCGGTATCCAGATTGCGCCCGGTGTTTCCGATCTGGTGCGGATCCGGCATTCTCTGGCACCCTATGTCGATTCGCTTCATGATATTTTTGACGGTGCCAAACTGAATGCAGTCCATTCGTTTCTGGGCAAGACATTTCCATCCGGAATAACGCCGGCGATTGTACAGGAGTCCATGAATAAGGGAGCTGTGACCATAGCGGTTCTTTCGGTACCCTACAAGGCTGAAGGCAGAAAGAACCTTGAGCAGTCGCGGTATGCATTGAGTGAAATCAGACACATTGCGGATGCAACCTGCATCATTCCGCTTGACCGTTTGACCGAGTATCTGTCCGGAAGCGTCACGTTGTCCATGATGAAAAAGACCGTCCACAACGTTTTCAACCGTTGTGTCAGGGGGATTCTGGATCTGGCATGTTATCCCGGTTTTTACGCTCCGGATTCTGATGAGATCGTTGATTTCTTCAAGTCGGCGGAAAATGTGCTCTTCGGTTATACGAATCTGATCGGAAACAGGGAACGGAGCATCGATGCAATCCGGTTTGCCTTGAATCATCCGATGGATCCGATCCGGAAATTCGGAGAAGCTGAACAGATATTGGTATCGATCTGTGAGGGAACGCCGAACATCGATTCGGACTTCTACCTGAGCATCAAGGATATCTGTCAGAATTTTCTGGGTGCCGGTATTGACATCATCGTGGGTTCATTTGAGTCGAATCTGCCCAAGGAAGAACCCTGGATGGCTATTTATGGCAGGGGAATCGGTGAAAAACGGAATGACGGATTTGATTTCCCGGAATTCCGTCTGGACCCCGAGAAAGCGCCACCCAAGCTGCCGGCGTATTACCGGAAGCATTACGGGCAGCTTACCGAGAAATATCATTGATCGTGAACCGGTACGGAGACCGCGTTGGCAAGACCTGGACTCTCATTATGGGGATCTGTTTCCTGTTTTTCTTGTTCACCTGGATTCTTCTTGGAGCGTCACGGTCCATTCAGCCCGGGAACTTTTCGGCCGACCAACCCTGGTCGAATCTGAGGGCTTGTTATTTCGGGAGCGGGATTGAGCGATGAACCGATCTGCGCGCCAGGGATGGATATTGTGGAGTTTAACGGTTCTGTCGATCATTTTCATATTCAGGCTTTTTTTCTATACGGTGGCTCAACACGGCCGGTGGTTCCAGGCAGCGCATGTCAGGCTGGTACGGAGCATGTCCCTGGAAGCGACCCGGGGCCGGATCCTTGCCGTAGACGGTCAAACGGTTCTGGCTCGGAGTGATATCAAGGTGTCGGTTGCAGTGGATACGCTTCGGGAGCGTTCAACGGGCAGAGATGCTCAGACAGCCCGGGAACTCGCGGAAATTCTTGATCTTTCAACCGAACTGGTGCGCTCAAAACTGCACTCCAGATTCAATGCGGAATGGATAAAGAGAGATATCAATCCGGAGGAATTCAACCGCATTCTGGATCTCAAGGGCTGCGGAAAACTCAGGAGCATACGTATTTTGAGGGAGATTACCCGGGAATATCCGCAGCATCCGGTATGTGCTTCCATCGTTGGATTTGCCCGGGGAAACCTGCTTGAGGGCTGGGAAACGCTGGGGCCGTTTACCGGATTTAAGGGGATTGAAGGTCTGGAAGCTTCATTCAACGACCTGCTGGAGGGCCGGGACGGTTCATTCGATTATCTGATCAACCGTTTTGGTGCGCCAGAGCCCGACACCATCACAGTCAGGCAGCCGGCGCAATCGGGGAATGACGTTGTGGTCACGCTGGACCCGGCTGTTCAGGCCGTTCTCAGGGCCAGGCTGACCGATTCGCTTCTGGAGCACCGGGCGGGTTCCGTCATGGGAATCATCATGGATCCCATGACTGGAGCCATCCTGGCATCCGATTCCGTTGAAAACATGGATCCGCATCTGGATCCGGATTACCGCCTTCACACTCCAATCAACTGCTGGCCTCCGGAAGCACGGCGAAATCTTCCGGCAACTTCTGTTTTTGAACCGGGATCGGTCTGGAAGCCGATCATGATGGCGATTGCGCTTGAGCGGAATCTTGCTGTCCCGTCGGAACAGATTGACTGGCAGCCGACGATCGTATTCGGACGCAAGATTTTTAAGGATTGGAAGACGTTTCCCTCCCGGATCGGTCTTGACGAAGTTCTGGTTCATTCCTCGAATGTCGGGATCATCAAAATCTCCAAGCGGATATTCAATTCGTTATCGAGCCGGCAGATTGCCGCCGAAATCATGAAGATGGGATTTTACCGTGAGGTTCCACGGGATTATCCCGTTCATCCGCGGGGCACGTTGAATCATGGAAACTGGGGACCTGTTTCGGTGGGGGCGGTTGCCGAAGGGTATGAACTGGCGGTGAGTCTGGTTCAGATCTGTGCTTTCTACTGTTCCATTGCAAACGGCGGATACAGGGTCGAGCCTCATTTCGGCCGTTCGATCGTGCACCATGAAACAGGTCGGCTCGTCCGATCCCTGGATACTCCGGTTTCCACAAGGATCCTGTCGCCCCAGACGGTCCGGTTCATCAGCCGTGCCCTGATCGATTGTATTGATCACGGAACGGGCAGACAGGCTGGTTTGCATGAATACGGCGTCGCTGCAGCCGGTAAAACGGCTACCGCAAAACTTCTGGATGAAGGCAGCTATGCATCCGGAAAATACAGGGCGTCCTTTGCCGGTTATTTTCCCGCCGACAATCCGCGGTATGTGATTGCTGTTTCGGTTGAGGATCCGGGTGCCGGATTGTATTACGGAGGATCGGTGGCCGCTCCACTTTTCAAATCGATTGCAGAAGGAATATTGAAGGATATTCACGGGATGGATCCGGTTCCGGAAGTGCCCCAATGCTGACGGTCTGGCGGTTTGCGGATCAGTCCATTGTTCTGGTTGTCATGGCGATGCTGGGTCTGGGACTTCTGGCAATATTCAGTGCCGGGTATCATCTTCATCCCAACCATTATTTTTATTTCTGCCGGCAGCTGTTCTATATCGGTCTGGGGACCGTCAGCATGCTGATCGGTGCTTGCGTCAACTACGGCAATTACCGTTTCAGAACCCAGGTTCCATACATACTGGGAACCATTCTTCTGGCGGCTGTTTTCATTCTGGGCAATCAAAGCTGGCTGCCCATCGGCGGTGGATTTCATCTCCAGCCTTCGGAGATCGCCAAACTGATCATCATCGTTTATCTGTCGTATTTCATGTCCTTTGAACGCGGGACGATTCATTTCATGAAGCATTCCGTACCCATCATGCTGACCTGCGGGATTCTGATCCTGATGACCGCCCTGCAACCAGATTTCGGTACGGCTCTGGTGATGACCGCTCTCACCGTTTATCTGCTGTTCATCGGCAATCTTCCACTGACGCACATGATTATTCCCGTCGCGGTTGCTCTCCCGGCGGTTGTATCGGTTCCGTTTTTTTTCCCTCATGTCATGAAGCGGATCGTGAATTTCAGTGTGTCGCTTCTTCCGGGTGCCGGGATGGAGAACCTGGCCCATCATGATCTTCAGTTCAGGCTGGCCATTGGTTCCGGCGGTTTTTTCGGAACGGGTTTCGGGCAGGGTATCGTCAAAAGATCCGTGCTTCCGGCAAGTCACACCGATTCAATCTATGCCGTGCTTGTCGAGGAGGGCGGATTTCTGACCGGTGCCGCCGTCATCTGCCTGTTCCTGGCGCTTCTGCTCATCGGCGAACGCACGGCAAGATTCTCCCATGATCGTTTCGGAGCTCTGCTGGCGAGAGGGATTGTGTTTTACATCGTGATACAGGCTTTTTTGAACATATCAGTCTGCCTGGGTCTGTTTCCCAACACCGGAGTCACCCTGCCGTTATTTTCATACGGCGGTTCATCGATCATTGTCACCATGTATGCACTTGGCGTGCTGGTCAATATATCGGCACAGAGAATCATCATGTGGTAGGGAGGGATCGATATGAAACGGGTCGGAAGTGTGATGGTCTTGGATATCGGAAGCCAGAAAATCAAAACCGCGGTTTTAAAATCGGCTCAGGATATGCCGTTTGATGTCGTTCACATTGGAGAATACGATTCCGATGGGTTCAACGGCGGAGCGGTTTCAGATCTGTCGGCGGCATCGGCATCCCTGAAAAACGCCATCGGGAATTCGCTGGCATCCTGTTCGCTCAAGAAGACCACAGAAACCTGGGTGGGTCATTCGGGGTCTCACGTGCGCAGTGACAACATCGCCGAGATCGAAACGATCACTTCCAACCGCCTGGTGACTCAGCGCACTGAAAACCGGATCCGCCAGCGGGTTGCGGGACAGGTTCCCGCCGGTCACATGCTGCTGCATTGTTTTCTCAGGTCGTCATCTCTGGATGGAGTCAACACGCGATCAGCTGTCGGTCTCACGGGCAACAGGCTGGTATCCCGTTTCCACCTGGTCTATACTCGGATTGCGATCATCAACAACATCAAACAGGCTTTCCAGAAAGCCGGACATGATGTGGACCGGTTCATTTTCAACGGATATGCTTCATCGTTGAGTATAATAGATCATAACGAGCGGATCATGGGTTGTCTGGTCATCAACATTGGTGCAACGACCTGCGATTACATCGTTTATCAGGAAGGCAGGCCGTTTCTGTGCGGATCCTTGAATGAAGGATGGATACGCCTGGCCAAGGATGTCGCAGTCGGGGTTCAGATTCCCCTGAACCGGGCGGAAGAATTGATACTTGCCGAAGGCACAACCTCCGATATCACCATCGGTGAAGATCAGGTGTTGAATATCCGGAATTTTTTTGGAGACCGATCACGTCTGACACGGCGACATCTCGCCAAGATCATGGGGTGCGCGGTTGAGGAGATGTTCTGTTCGATCCGGGACAACCTGAAAGGTGCCGTATGCCGGGGTCATCTGCCTGCCGGAATCATCCTGACCGGCGGTGGCGCACTCACCAACGGTCTCACCTACAGCGCCGAAAACGTGTTTGGCGTGATGGCGAAGGTAGGGGATCCGGTGTTCCCGGGACAGACACGCAGTTATTCCCCCTCCTGGGCACCTCTTCTGGGCCTGATGATTCATGCCACGACCGAATTCAAGGCTTCCATGCATCCTGAAAGCCCACTCGAGCATATCACGTATCCGATCACCCGTCTCTGGGAACACATGTTCCCCTGCGCTCAGGATCCCAAGGAACCAGAGGGTGAAGCGACGATCTAGACCGATGCGGGGAGATGGCGTTGCAGATACCGACCGGTAAAGGATTCCGGATTATTCACGACATCTTCAGGTCTCCCCTGCGCAATCACATATCCGCCTTCGTCTCCGCCTTCGGGTCCCAGATCGATAATCCAGTCTGAATTCTTGATGACATCCATGTTGTGTTCAATGACGATGACCGTGTTGCCCATGTTGACCAGGCGATGCAGGACGCTCAGGAGTTTTCCGATGTCGTGAGAATGCAATCCGGTTGTTGGTTCGTCCAGTATATACAGTGTTTTTCCGGTTTCATTCTTGGCCAGTTCCCGGGACAGTTTCACCCGTTGTGCTTCACCACCCGAAAGGGTCGGGGCCGGCTGTCCGAGTTTGATATATCCCAGTCCCACATCCTGAATGGTTTTCAGAATCCGGGTGATGGCCGGAACTTTCGAGAATATATCGATCGCCTGGTGCACTTCCAGGTTCAACACATCCGATATGTTCAGGCCCCGGTATTTCACTTGGAGCGTTTCCGTGTTGAAACGTTTCCCCTTGCACACTTCACATGTAACATACACATCCGGCAGAAAATGCATCTCGATCCGCTTCAATCCGTCTCCCCTGCACGCTTCGCACCGGCCCCCTTTCACATTGAAACTGAAACGACCGGGAGCGTATCCCCGGAGTCTGGCTTCCGGAAGCTGGGCGAACAACATCCGGATGTGATTGAACACGTTGGTGTAAGTCGCCGGATTGGATCGAGGTGTCCGGCCAATGGGTTTCTGGGTTATTTCGATCAGCCTGTCGATTCTGTCGGCTCCCTGTATCGAGTCGTGCCGCCCGACTCTCCGTGTCGATCCATACAATTTCTCCGCCAGCCCCCTGAACAGTATCTCATTGACCAGAGTGCTTTTTCCCGATCCGGACACTCCCGTAACACAGACAAACCTGGAAAGCGGGATACGCACATCGATGGCTTTCAAATTGTGTTCCGAAGCTCCCAGAATTTTGATAAACCCGCTGTTTCTGCGCCGCCTTCTCCGCGGAACCGGAATGGATAACCGGCCGCTCAGATACGATCCGGTAAGGGAATCCGGATGATCGGCGATTTCCGCCGGTGAACCTGCAGCCACCACGTGTCCACCCTGGTGACCGGCTCCAGGTCCCATATCGACGATGTAATCAGCCGTCCGAATCGTTTCTGGATCGTGTTCGACGACGATGACCGTATTGCCCATGTCTCGGAGCGTCTTCAGTGTTTCCAGCAGCCGGGAGGTGTCCCGAGCATGCAACCCGATGGATGGCTCATCCAGAATATACAGAACTCCCACCAGACCGCTTCCGATCTGGGATGCCAACCGGATCCTCTGCGATTCACCTCCAGAAAGTGTCGGTGCGGGCCGATCCAGGGAAAGATAATGCAGCCCGACATCCCGCAGGAAAATCAGTCTGTTTCGGATTTCCCGCAGCACTTCATCGGCTATCTCGTGTTCGGATACGGAAAGATCCAGATTTTCCTGCCAGCTCAGAATATCGCTTACCGATCTACCTGAAATTTCGGTGATGGTCGCACTCCCGAATCGAACTGCCCGGGCGGATTGATTTAAACGCGTCCCCAGGCATTCGGGACATTGAATATTCCGGATAAACTGGCCGTACCATCGCCGCATCCCCTCACTTTTAGTCTGCAGATACAATCTCTGGATATCGTTCAACACGCCGTTCCAATAGCGAACGACCCGGGGAACATTCATGCCGGATAATGCGGGGTCCGATGACTGACCATACAGAATCACGTTCCGTGCTTCCGGGGAAATGTCCTTCCAGGGCGTATCCAGATTGAAACCCAGAAAATCCCCAATAGCCTTCATCCGCCGGGCGGTCCAGCTGTTCGGATTGTCGTGCAGCACTCCCAGGAATTTAACGGCCCCGAGTCCGAGGGAAGCTTCTGAGTTGCGGATGACCAGGTCCGGATCCGGATGCATGATTGTTCCCAGTCCGCTGCATCGCGGGCACATCCCGAGCGGTGAGTTGAATGAAAACCGCTGGGGAGAAAGCGGCGGAAAACTTTCTCCGCATTTCAGGCAGGCGGCATGCTCACTGAACAAAAGCTCTTCCCCGTCCACCAGAACAACCTTCAACATGCCTTCACTGGTTTTGAGGGCGATTTCGACCGAATCGGTCAGACGACTTCGGATATCCTCCCGGATCACCAGGCGGTCAACAATCACATCAAGCGAATGTTTCCTTTTTCGATCCATCCGGATCGAGTCATCCAGATCCATCACCTGTCCGTCCACCCGGATCCGGACGAATCCATCACGACGCGCCGTTTCGATTACATCCCGGTGTTCACCCTTGCGATTCTGAACAACGGGAGCGGCTATCATGAGTTTTGAACCGGCGGGAAGATTCAGAATCGTTTCGACCATCTGCTGCGCTGACTGGGATGTGATGGGATTGCGGCACCTGGGGCAGTACTGAACACCGGCACGGGCGAACAGAACGCGGAGATAATCGTAAACCTCGGTCACCGTTCCCACGGTCGATCTGGGATTGTGACTGGCCGATTTCTGCTCGATGGATATTGCCGGAGACAACCCGCCGATGAAATCCACCTGCGGTTTTTCCATCTGCCCCAGAAATTGCCTTGCATACGAGGACAAGGATTCGACGTACCGCCTCTGACCTTCCGCAAAAAGGGTATCGAATGCCAGTGACGATTTCCCCGATCCGGACACACCGGTGATAATCACCAGTTTCCGTCGGGGAATTTCCAGGTTGATGTTTTGAAGGTTGTGTTCCCGCGCTCCCTGAATGATGATGCTGTTGCTGAAAACTTCCGGTTCCGGCATTGCCCCTGCTCCTCGGCGAAACAACATAACATCGCGGGATTCAAGCGGTCAACCAAAAAGCGAAAAAAGGGCGAACACCCGCCCGGAGTCTTATTCGTATCCGAAGGCGACCAGGTCGTAATCACACAGGAGCCGGGTCAGGGCGGGATCCAGGAGGGCGGCGATTATCTGGATGCCGCTGTAACTTCCCATATTGCCCTGGGGCCAGTTAAACTCGAGTATGATCCGTTCCATGACTTCCCCGCCCGGATCCAATGCAAAATCTTCCCAGTCAAGATCGGTCCCCCATGACGGCCAGAACCAGAAATGCTGCTCAATGGCCAGGACGACCGCGAGCGTTCCCTGCAGCGGATCGGGCGTATGGTTCCAGTAATCCACTTTCAGGCTGAAAAGATCACCTCCGTGAAACATGGCGGCGTTCAATTTCAAGTCCAGACCGATTCCTGGGGGTGTCGGCCAGGGTGACGGGGTATCCGTCGGCTGCGGGCTGCCGGTGGGTTGAGGTGTTTCGGAAAACAGCGGGGTGGGTGTCTGAGATGGGTATGCGAGGGTCACCGTCGGTGAGGGTGTGTGCGATACCGTCGGGGTGATTGCAGTGGGAGTGTGTGAAGGGGTTGATGTGGGTGGCAGCGCCGTATGGGTGGGTGCACCGGTCGGCACCGTCGGCGTGGTTGTGGGCACGGCAGTATGGGTGGGCTGTGGCGGGATCGTCGATGTCGGTTCCTGGGTTGGGATTGAGGTATGCGAAGGGGTCGATGTGGGAGGTGGGGTCGATGTGGGAATGGGAGTCAGCGTCGGAGGCGGTGAATAGATGGGCGTGATGGCGATTCTCAGTTTCCCGTATCCCCATGTGTCGTTGGGACAGAACCCGGTGAATGAGTCGGCAATGGCGTCCGAACGAATCCGGTTCCGCACGTTGACGGGCGTGGCATACGCCGACGGATTAAACTGCCGGTACAGTGCCGCGGCGCCGGCTACATGCGGTCCGGACGCCGACGTGCCGCCGAATTCTGTAAATTCCCCGAGATAAATCGTTGTGCTCTCGGCTATGGAAGCGGTGCTGTAAACGTCCCAATCACCCGGCGCGGAGACATCTGAAATTGAAACATTGTCAATCCGGGGTCCCCGTCCGCTGAACGGGCTGATCTGACCGATGATCGTACCGGACCCATAACCGTCTGTGCGGGTGCTGTAGGATGTCACTGTGATGGCATCGGCGGCCGTTGCCGGGCATGTGATGGTGCTGACGTCGTTTACGGTGATGTTGTTCCAACCCGAAAGCTGGGTTCCGCCGGACCATCCCGAGGCGTCATCCGAACCGAAGATATGGATGAAATAGTTGGGATTGCCCTGAGCGCTGTGGATGTTGATCTGGAAATATGGGGCTGTCAGTTGTGTTCCTCCGTAGTAATTCTGCAGCTCGATATGGAACATGCAGGTATTGTTCATGCTGGTGCTACGCTGGGCAAAAAACTGATGATTGGGCGTCGTTCCGATGGGGGTCCAGACGCCGCTGGGCATGTTGAATGAAAAAGCGCCGTTGGATGGGTCGTAGATGTCGAATGTCGGAGCGGTACCGGCGAAATTGGCCCACAGCAGCGTGACCAGGACCTGATAGAAAGTGACGCCGGACGGCAGATTGGTGAAAACGTATTCCGAAGGCTGACCCGAGCCAGGATCCGGGTCGACCCAGCCGGAAGCGTGCCGGTAACCACCTGCAAGATTTCCGGCCGGCACCACCTGGATGATTCCCAGATCCTCCGAGGCGTTGATCTGCTGATCCCACAGATCGGTGCCATCCAGGTACAGACCGGTCCAAGCGCCCAGTTCCCAGAGCATGATATGTGAATTGACCTGAATGGTCGCCCACCATGAAAACAGGGTCATGCCGATGGCGTTCCAGCGGTTGTACATCATCAGATCGCACTCCGGAGCGATTCCGGTGTACCGGCTGAATCCCGGCCATCCACCCGCCAGAATTCCGCACACCTCGGCTCCGTGACCGTAGGTATCGGTGTCGGAAAACATCAGATCAATGTTTCGGTAACGGGTGCTGCCGTCGCTGTTGAAAGTGGCAGCGACTTTCGACATGTTCAGTCCGATGACATTCTCCCAGGGATCCAGACTGTTGTTTCCATTCTGGTCATCCGCTATGAAGAGCATCTCCCCCAGGCCGGGAGTGAGTTCGCTGTAGATTGGGAGACCATAATTGCGGAAATAGCTATTGTCAAAATCGTTGTACAGCCAGTCGACATCCGCCTGGTAGATCTGATCGATATTGGATACGGCTCCGGTATAATCCGTGGTCCTGGCGTCAAAAAACCTGAGAATCTCATCCGGCTGGGGCATCATGTCCCGGTTGATATCCACCCAGTCCGCCCCGCTGTTGTCGACATATCCATTGCCGTTGTCATACCAGGTGAACGTGAGGTTGGGATCGGAATGAAACAGGCTGGGATGATAGATGTCCACACCGGTATCCGCGATCGCGATGGAAACGCCGCTGCCGCGGAGGTATTGAAAATTGGGCGCATACATGTGCCAGACCTGGCTGGCGAGAACTTCCGGAGCACTCATGTTGAGGGGAGCGGCAGACTGAAGGGGAATCCCGGAATAGGCGCATTCGATTTCCGCCAGATCCGCGATAAATCTCAGACCTTCAACGGTGCTCATCGCCGGGTAGAATCCGGCGGGATCCGGCGTTTTCAGGCATGCAGGGAAAATCACAACTTCATGACGATCCAGATCGTCGATAATGTCCCCGATCCGTATGTCTTCAGCGAGTTTAAACAGCAACGGGAAATTCCTGCCGTCCGTCAGTTTCCGGATATCCGGCGGAAGCAGTAATCCCGTATCGGTTGCGGCTATAATCGAATTCAGGGCGACATCGAATTTTGCAATGACATCCGCGGTTGCAGTCTGCGGGATGAACAATCCGAACATCATAATAATCAAGCAGCCAATATGGATTTTACATGGTTTCATCTCTTCTTTCCAACCTTTCAGCTCGAGTAAGCCAACCAGGTGCTTCATCTCAAACTGGAAACCAGAAACGATATCTTTCACTTCGCAGTATAGCATTATTTGCGTGTTTTTTCCATACGGGTCCGGAACTTACTGGCCAAGGAATATCTGCAGAAAACCTGGCGGTTCCGGGCGTGCGATTATCTTTTTTTCCTGCGGTTCATTATCAAGCCTCCGGTCAATTTTTGTGCTAATCATATGACAATCGTGTTTTTTCGTCCGCCAATGTCGCCTGGATAATCTCATCCCATTCCGGATCATTCCATGTTCCCAGCTGGTTGTGCATGGTGAGATATTTCTGGGGAATGGGATGTGTTCCGTAAATGACCTCAAGATCATATTTTTTTTCTATGAAGTTATAAAAGTAAGTGATATGGGGGCAGGGTGGATACCCCACCACCAGACCGGTCGCAAGATGGATCACATCCGCTCCGTTTTTCTTCATTTCATCCACTGCATATTCAATATTACCACCCGGGCATCCGTCGCAGGAGGTGTATCCGACCAATTCGATATCCATTCCCCTGTACCGGCTGAATGCACCTTCTCTGTTACGCAGTGATCTGAAGCATTTCCCGCCTGCACATCTGCGGTAACGATCGCAGATAATTATTCCGATTCTCTTTTTTTCTCCCATATCCATATCTCCATTCCACAACCCTGAAGAGTCTCCGTCGTTTTCCAATCAGATCTTATCTTCGAAAAACGGATTCCTGGCATTTTCATCGGAGCCGGTCAGAATCCCGGTTGTTCATCGAAACATCCGAATCCGTAATCTCTCAGAATCCCGATGAATTCCGCATTATTCTGGCACATCAGGTCCGCGCGGTAATGCAGGGCATAATAACGCTGCGCCATGTTGAATCCGCCGTTCTCCTCCGCCTTCCGGAGCCATTCTCCCGCTTTGTCCGGACCGACCACCCGTGTGCAGACCTCCAAAAATGTCCGGCGTGTTTTTTCAGTCATTTCGAACCGTTCTCTGGGATATTTCCGCCGGTAGGAATCATTGAGCTCCGCGTCGGGTAATTCACGGTATTTTTCGGAATGCACGAAAACCTGCGCATCGAGTTTGTTGCTGATCTCCGGTTTTTTCACTGGATATCCCAGGCACAGAAGAACGACCGGCAAGACCCCCTCCGGCAACTCGAACATCACCTTCAAATCCTTCAAGTATTCCATGATGGTCCCGATATATACCGAACCCAGTCCGATTGCATCGGCGGCTGTGCAGATGTTCTGTGCACAGATGATCACATCCTGAAAGGATATCCAGAATGTCCGGATTGATCTTGTGGCGGTGAAGGGGGCCCGGTTCAGGGCAGCCCAGCGCTGCAATCGCCGCAGATCGATACAGAACAGAAGGTGTACCGGTGCATCAGCCATGAAATTCTGCCAGCACATTTCACCGAGTTTCTTCCGGATTTCCCGATCCCGGATCTCGATAATGCTGACGGGCTGCAGGTTTCCTCCGGTCGCAGCGTGTTTGCCGGCCTTGTAGATTTTCTGCATCACCTCTTGTGGAATATCCCGGTCCAGGTAACTTCTCAGACTGGCCCGGTTATAGAGAATTTCCAGGGTTTCGTTTCCGGGTGTCGGTTCAGTTGTCATGTTCAGGTTTCCTTTCTTTTGTTTCCCTGAAATAGTCTTTGGCCAGAATACCGTATACATGAAGATCCTCGAAACGATCCCATTTTTTCACCGACTGGCGCAAGCAACCCTCGAACACCATTCCGATTTTCTCCAGTACTCGTCCGGAGGCCGGATTGCGGAGAAAATGCACTGCATAGATCCGATTGAGTTTCAACTCGCGAAATCCATATCCCAGAATCCTGGCTGCCGCTTCGGTGCAATAACCCCGGTTCCAGTATGGTTTCCCGATCCAGTAGCCCAACTCGGCTTTTTCGTCCTCCCGGATGATGTTCAGGCTGATCGCGCCGGTCAGTTCCTTCGTTTCCCGGATGGTGATGGCGAAAACGGCGGCCCGGTCTTCCAAGAAATCGCGAGCGTGTGTTTCGATCCATTGCTCGGCCATTTTATCCTTGTAGGGATGGGGGATCAGGAGGGTATTGGCGGCTATCTCCTTCTCCCCCGCCAGCCGCTTCACGGAAGGCGCGTCCGCCGCGGTGAACGGCCGCAGGGTCAGACGTTCGGTGTACAGGTTTGATCGGGTCAGCGAATGCATTTCCCGATTTTGCTTGGAAGCCGCGGTGGAGTCAAGTTGCATTTCTTTTTCTCTGGATGGTGGAGTATCGGGCCTGATTTGACATTACCGGAACCGTTTTCTGATGTCATCCCATTCTTGCTGGAAAACGTTTCGAAAATATTTTTTTTCGTCATCGGTCATGAAGGAAGCCTCGATGCCGTTCATGGACACCTGTTTTAATTCATCCAATCCGAACCCGAATTCCCTTGACAGAACCGCATATTCATCGATGATGGAACAGCCGAACATGACCGGATCATCCGAATTCACGGTCACCATGAGTCCCGCGTCGAAGAACCGGCGTACGGGATGCCGGTCCAGAGATGGGCAAACCCGTGTTTTCGTATTGCTGATGATGCAGCATTCCAGGGGAATCCGATTGGTTTTGAGATATTCCATCAATTCCGGGTCCCGGACCGCCGTCAGTCCGTGACCGATCCGTTCTGCGCCGAGGAGTTTCAATGCCGACCATATCGATTCCGGTCCCATCGCTTCCCCCGCATGCACCGTGATCCGGAATCCCCTTTTTCGCGCCTCCGTGAACACCGTCTCGAACAATTCAGCCGGCCCGTCCCGTTCTCCGCCGCCCAGGCCAATTCCGACCAGCGTATCACCCAGGCAGGGGGTCAGGTCATCCAGGCAGATCATTGCATTTTCCGCCCCGTAATTCCGTACAAGGTCGGCAATCAACCGGCACCGGATGCCAAGCGTTCGTTCCGCTTCCCGGATCCCGTCGATCAGCGCGCGGGTTATGCCGGTTGCCGTCAAACCGCGTTCGGTGTGATCGCTGGGGGAAGCGAATACCTCGGCATATTTAACATTGTGTGTGTTCAGTTTTTTCAGCACTTCGAAGGCGATTCGGGTGAAATCGTCCAGTCTCCGGATGAACTGATTCTTCCAGTTCCATATCTTCAGAAAATGTTCCAGTGATTCGTAGCGGAATTTTTCATCCAGATCTTCAGGACGGCGGATTGTATGATTTCCGCACCCGCGTTCGATGAACTCAAATAGGAGCGAATTGGGGATGGCCCCCTCCAGATGGATATGCAGTTCCGTCTTGGGAATCGCCTGGAATAGATCCGGAGATAATTCGGTCAATCCACCCGCTCCCCTTCCGGCTGCAGCAGAGCGGGCTCCGGATGATAGATGCCGAGCCGGGTGGAATCTTCCAGGATTGACCTGGCGATATCCTGGATCGGATAGGATAATTTCCCCGCATCACCGTTCATGTATGCATTCATTCCGCGTTCCAGTTCATTCCTGCGTTCAGCCAGCCGGATGGTCATGAAAAGCGTTCCGGCAAACATGACAACGGCCAGGCAGGCTGCTGTCAGGCTGATCCTTCGGCGTGATCGCACCCCCATCAGGTCCACCCGGTGGGATTCAAACCAGAGCATGCAGAGTGCCAGGATTGAAAATATGCGGTAGCGTGATGTCACCGCCTGCTGAACACCGAATCCCGATCGTACCAAAGCACCGAGCCCGGCGCATCCGATCACGTACAAAACTGTCAGGTATGGAACCGGATTCCAGCGCCACGGGTTTTTCATCACCAGATAACCGAAAACCAGGCAGGTCATGATCCCTGCAAGGACGGCCAGCGGCACCCAAACCATGTAAGAACCCAGAAACGCAAAGAAATATAATGCAAGGCGAACCGGCTGGGCCAGTGCCCGGGAAAGCTCCGGATGATGCGCCGGGGCGAGATAATTCCGGACGTATTCGAATCCCACCGCACAGGTCACCAGAATTGATAGCAGCAATCTGGGAAAAGTCCGTCGAAGTTCCATATTCGCCTCAGAGGAAGACCGGGCCTGTGCCATGTAATACGCCACAACAGCGATCAGTGCCACGATTCCGTTACCTCCGGTAAAACTCCCCAGAACACCCCATGCCAGTCCGGCTGTGAAGATCAGATTTTTCGGTGAGATTGCCCATGAAATACACATGAACGAAAACAAAGCCACATAAAAAAATTGCAGCGATGCAGCGGCCCAGGTCATGTTTTCCCAGTGGCTGAAAGAGAAAAAAAGAAATGCTGCCGGTATTGCTGCTGCTGAATCGGCAGATCCATCCTGATTCCTTCTCAAGATCAGTCCGAACAACACGATCGTCGCCGCATTTCCGCAGTAAACGAGCCATTTCAGATCGACCGGTTTCACCAAACCCGCCAGCAGTGTCACAGTCCTGCTGAATACGATTCGATGTTCGTTGTGCTGCTCAAACAACATCCCGGGGGATCGGTCCCACCGGTTGAGGAAGTCCAGGATCGTGTCGTAATCATCCATATAGGGAATGTTTACCGAATGACGAACGACAGCGTACCAGTATATCGCAGCCGGCAGTATCACCAGGGCGCTTTCCACGGCGGTTTTCAATCTGAAATATTTCATGGGGCCTCGAATCCATTTTCACATACCGGACAGAGGTTGTCCATCAATTCAACCGGAGCTCTTGACATGACCTGACCGGAACGTCAAATATATGTTACGGGAGCGGGGAAATTATCATTTCAGCGCATAACAGGTTTCGGAGTTGCTTATGAAAAGATGCCCGGATCGTCCAAAAGGCAGCACCGCATTTGTCTGTATGATGCTAACGGGCATGCTGTGTATTCTGTGCTGCCGGACTGCCTTCGCCGGTGTTCCCGATGTCGAGTTCAAATCGCTGAAATATTCATTCGGCAAGGTATTCAGCGGGGAGACGCTGAAGAAGGATTTCACATTCAGGAATGTCGGTGACGACACCCTGATCATCGGCAATATCAAATCAGGGTGAGGCTGCACGGCTGCCCTGGTTTCGGCCAGGGAGATTCCCCCGGGGGGGGAAGGAAAAATCGAACTATCATTCAGTACCAAAGGGAAACATGGTCATGAAACGAAATCGGTCACCGTCATGACCAACGACCCGGATGAATCTCGAATCCTGCTCACCGTTTCCGCGGAAGTGGCCGTTCTGTTCGGATTTCTGCCGTTTCAGGCAAATTTCGGCAGAGTCCTCCGGTCCCGGACTCCCCGGACAACACTGGAAGGAGCCGGTGACGCTCTGGAATATGTTGAAATCCTATCCATAGCAGTACGTGAACCCCAGCACGCGGATTATTATGATATCCGTGTTGAAGATTCCGGTAAGGGTCCAGGAAGAAAAATGCACCTGACGATTTCGACAACCGATAAACTGCCGCTTGGTCGTTTCATGGATACCATCCTGATCCAAACGAACCTTGAAAAAACACCGGAAATTGAGACCTACCTGACCGGCGAAATATTGGGTCCCATCGAATGGATACCCAGAACCATGATCCTCAGAACTTCCGGCAGAAATTCACCGCTGACCGGGAACATCACCCTGAAACCGACTGGAAACCGGGCATTTCGCATTCTATCGGCATCATTCGATGAGCCCGCCGCTGAAATATCCATTCATGATCCCGGGCCGGATCATTCCATTAAAGTGGAAATGAATCTCGGTGAGCGGTTCAAATCCGAATCGATCCATTCGGATCTGATTCTGATGACCGATCTGGAGGATCAACCCGAACTGGTCATACCTGTTCACGGTTTCCGGCAGTTATAGACTCCCGCACCCGATCCGGGTGCTTCCAGCAAATCACAATCCGAATGCGCAACCGGATCATCTGAAATCAGCGGCGCAATGAGGCCCGCAACCGGTCTGGATTAAAAAGCAAATCAATCGCATTCCCGATATCCGGAATCAAAATATCCGCAGCCATCACCGTTTCCAAAGCCGCGCCCTCCGGTCCGGCAATACAGATGCCCAATGCGGCTGTTTCCAGCATCAGCTGGTCGTTCGCACCGTTTCCAAACGCAACCACATGCTCCCTGCCCAGCTTGAGCACGAAATCCCGCTTGCTCTCCGCCTGCTTTTCCCTGGGAATGATCTCGATTTGACCTTCGAATCCTTCGAGCATGATATTGACATTATTAAAAGTGTCTGCAGTCAGTACCCGGACGGGCATGACATCGGCCAGTTTCCCGAGTTTGACACGCAGGGTGTCGTCGATCCGGCCGTCCCGGGCGATTGTTCCGTTATAATCGAATACGGCAGTTCGGATATCCAGTGTTTTCCAACCAGGTATTTCGATGATCATGGTGATTTCTCCAATTTATCTCCCTGTTCAGGCAGCGGGGAAAACGAGACATTGTTCACGGCGAATGCGAACGGCATGTGATCCTGCAGTGATCCGACGGACAGAAACACGGTTTTCACCCCAGTTTTTTCCAGTCCCGATTCCGGTTCCGCACCCTTCACACCAATGAAAACATGGGAATGAACGCCGGATCGATTCAGGTCGGAACTCAACCCGATGGCGTCGAAAAGCCCGGTATAAAATGGCGTCGGCTGTTCGGTCGGAGAGCGTGCGCCGATTCCCAGAATGATCGTTTCATTTTGCAGTTTATCGAGAAACGCTCGCACAGGTCCCGGGGGAACACCTCCAGACGTGATCTCGAACGATCCCGAATCAACGATATTGCCACCGGAATCCAGAACGGCGATCCAGTATCCTTCGATGACCGCGGTTTCAACGGCCCGACCGTTCACGACCATGTCCCGGTATCTGCGGTCGTCTTCATTGCCCGCCCTCAGAAATATATCCACCGGACTGAACCTTCCGGTGGATCCGATCCGATAATCCGGGAGGCATAATTCATCGGGAAAAACGAATCTGCTGCACTCGAACCGGAGCAGGTTGACACCGGGTCCGATTTCTTCTGAAGGCAGCGTGATACTGCGGTTTTCCCAGCCACCCGTCAAAACGATTTGATCGATCGGGGTGTTGTTCAACATAGCCCGGATTGTTTGATGATCGGCGCCCGGGCAGTCCAGGTAGAACAAATCCGCATTCAACCGGAAGGATCGAGACGGAGCTGCGAAGGCGAACAGCATTTCAGGATTTCTCTCTACGGCCCGGAATCCCGTGTTCCGGTCGCTTGCATTGAACAGCCAGTCCCCCGGGAGCGGTATCGGTTTCCATCCGGTGCGCAG
This sequence comes from candidate division CSSED10-310 bacterium, assembly GCA_016927905.1. Classification (GTDB taxonomy): domain Bacteria; phylum CSSED10-310; class CSSED10-310; order CSSED10-310; family JAFGJC01; genus JAFGLW01. The sequence goes on from JAFGLW010000001.1 coordinate 103,056, forward strand.
GTGCCGGATGAGCCGGCCGTCTGCCAGAGGTTCAGAGTCGGGTTCGATCCGGTATTGTTTGACCAGGGGAGCTGGTGCGTCTCGATGCGGATCAACACGATAGATCCAGATCGATCCTCCGATCCGGGCCTCCGGCTCGTACATTTTGAGCCAGGCATACCGGGTCTCCGAAGGCGACCAGATATTCTGAAGCTTGAAGATACTTACTGCGTAGATTCCGGGAGCGGGTTTGTATTCATCTGCAATGGACACTTCAGCGACGGGTAGACTGTAGTGTTTCACCAGGTCGTCATCGCCGAAATAATCGAGTCGGACGGTTGCACCGGATGGTTTCTCTGCCAGATACCTTCTGAGCTGGATCAAATCCTGCCCCCAGTCCAGATTGGAATCGCTCAGATACCGGTACCCATAGTTCTTTCCGCCTGCCAACGGATTGAAATAGGGGATATAATCCGGATGAAACCGAACGATTTCAATACAAGAAAGCACCGCAACCGTTCCGATAAAAATACTCCTCCGGGCTGCTGGAATCAGAGAGGGCAGACCACCCAGCCACATGAACACCAGAATATAGACCGGAAGGATATGACGGACGCCGATATCGTGCCGTGACAGGGAAGCGGCCGCCAGGAACCACAGGGCGGGAAACAATGTGAAAAAGGCTTTGTGGATGCTTTTTGCCGATCTGAAAACCAAGAACCCGGCCATCATCAGAATCAGGACGTGTAAGGGGGTTTTCAACATCAAGACCACCGCTTAGTAATGGAGCCAGCCCTGATCCGAGCATTCCCCCAGCAGGTAAGCCTTATGGCCGGAAGCCATCCTGCTTTTCAATCCCGCAAAACCGTTATAGTAATCCTGCCACGGGAAAGATCCCCGGTATGCCAGTGTGATCAGAATCCCGGCGACCAGCAGGATCAGCACCAGCATGCCCGATCCGGACATGCATCGCCGCAGGGCGGATCCGTTTTCGCAGCGCTGATGTTCATATAGAACGATGCCGGCGGTCCAGGGAAGCAACGCAATCAAGGAATATTTACTCAGCAGGGCCGCACCCAGAGCGATCCCCACGATCGCACCGCTTCGCCAGCCCGATCTTTTATGGTATTTGTGGAGACTCCAGAGCAACGCCAGTGCAGCGGTCGCCGCACCCGAATCGGTGGTGACCAGGCGCGCATGTGCGATCATGTTGGGGCTCAGTGCGACCAAAACGGCCGACATCCATGCGCCATGGGCACCCCACATCCACCGGGACCATCTGTAAACCAGCGCGACGGTGCAGGCGAACAGGGCGACCATTGCGATCCTGGCGGGCACCAGCATGGATTCCATGCTGTTCCCGGAATAATAGAAGAATATCCGCCCGAAACCCGTAGTATCCCCCGCCGCCCATGCCGGGTGATCCAGGGGCAGATGGGGACGGGAAACGAGCAGGGGCAGGGCTGCAATCTGCTTGATGAGAGGTGGATGCTCGGGGTCGATTCGGAAATCCCCCGTGATCAGGGATGCGTATCCTCCAGCCAGATGGATCTTCTCGTCTGCAGTGGGTGATTTGATCTTCAGGCTATCGATCGAAAGGAAAACAGATCCGGCAATCAGTAAAATCACTGCCAACCGTTCCCGGTGTCTAATCTTGAACGGTTTCATATCTTCCCGGGCGGTCGCCGAACCCGGCCAGAAACATAAATCTTTGTAAAAAATTCCGGAACATTTTTATGTGTAAGCAGGTTGTCTCCATGAGCCTGTCCGGTCATGGGCGGGATGTCCTTCCCGGGCCGGAACCGGGAATATGCCAAAGTTCAAACCCGGCAACCCGGTCGGGTGTGATTCCGGGGAAATTTTCTGTCAGGCTGAAATGAATCAGGTTGTCTCCGGTTCCAATCAATCCGGTACGTTCGATATAACAGGTTCTGATGGCGTTATCGATTGCTTCCGCATCAATGGCTTCATGGTAAATCCAGAAATCGAAGAACCGTTTCAGGTCCGAGTTCCGGAGCCAGAATATATTTCGAGGATTGTAATCCAGAATGCAAAGACATGGGTCGCCATCGGTCCGCTCGAACCCGGGTGTCCGGATCAAATTCGAAACCAGGTCCGGATCTTTCAAAAACTGCAGTGTCGGGTGCAGGTAGAGCTGAGGTGAAAGCCAGATTTCCGGAAGATCATCTTTCCGGGAGTTTATCCACTGTGCCAGGCGGGTTTCGCGTGTGTTGAACCCCCAGACCGCGTCGTCGGCAACGCCGGCAGAGCTCACCATCCGGTTGTAAAAACCGAAATAGAGGACCAGATTCCATACTGAGACAAAACCGATGACTGTCATGACCAGGACCCGCCTGGTCCGTTTTGCAGGAAAAGTTTTGAGGATCTGCAAAAAGCCCGTCCCGGCCAGGATGGTCAAGGGAGAAATCGCGCCGATTGACCGGAGTGCGTGCGGACCGGTCCATGTGACTGAAACCGCGGCCGGGATAAGGGAGATGATCAGCCAGAGTGGCAGGAATTTCCCGGTGCCGTTCCGGAAGTTGATACATGCAAGGCCGATGATTAAAAACGTCCCGGTGAGCGGGTCGGTCATGGGATGGGCACAAAGATTATGCCGGAGAATTTCATCCCCCCGGTAATGAAAACTCTCCATCAGCTGCATGAGGTTGATCAGAATGGTTTTGATGTTTTCCAGTGAAATGTCATTTAAAAGCGATGTTGTCTGAATCCGCGCGGTCATCATGTCGGGATGATGAAAGAAATACACTCCCAGTGGCGCTGCGATACAGGAAGCTGCCATCCAGACGAGGATCCAGGATTGCAGGGTTTTGGCGAATGCATGTTCTTTCCGTTTTAACCAAAGCAGTGCCAGCGCCGCCACCGGAAATATCCGGAACGGAATCGCCGTGTAGAATCCCAGTCCCAGGATCAGACCGGCGGATACCGCACAGGTCCTGGGCCTGGATTTCCAGTGTGCTGCGACAACTCCCGTAAAAAGGGCTGTCACCAGCGGAACGAGGATCGACCGGAAGCTGATGCGGGAAAACGTGACATGCCATCGGGCGAAGGCGGTAAATCCCGCTGCAATCAAGGCGGCATCTCTGCCGGCAAGGTGTTTTGCGGCAAAAAAAACAGCTGGTATCAGCAGTGTTCCCGCCAGGACCGATGGCAATCTCAGTGCAGTGATTGTCCGGCCAAGCCATTCGACACTTACAGCAACCATCCAAATATGTATGGGTTCTCTTCCAGTGTTGGCCGGAAAGAACACCGGCCAGTCCCTGGATTCAAGCATCCGGACGGCATCCAGCCCGTGATGTGCCTCGTCCAGCCAGCAGCCGGATGGCACGGATTCCAGCCAGAGCATGCGGACCAGAAAGCCCGAAACAGTGAACATATAGAGCATCCACAGGGTCTCACGATCGGTGAAAACGCAACCGGTCTCCCCTCCTCCGGCACTTCCCGTCATGCCGGCGGCATACCGGATACTCAACGCCGATGCAGCCGCGAGGGAATACAGGGCGAAGCGTACGAAACCAGGAAGCGGTTCCGGAGCATGGAAACTCCAGTAACAGGTTATTCCGGTAACGGTCAGAAACGGCAGCCATACCAGGATACTGCTGGCAGGCGATCGATTTGGATTTATCGCCTGATTCATGTGGCGAAATGATAGCTTTCCCCGGCGGATCGGTCAATTCCCAAATGAACTGAAATCAGGTTGAATCGGTTTGATTTTGGCGTTGAACGAAGATAAAGTAGTGGACGGTGAACCAACCGAATCGAACCGGCGGGATGGTATTTGAAAATGCTTAAACATCAGCGTCCGATCATATTACTCGTTTTTCTGCTTATTCCAGCAGCCTGCTGGATTCTGATGAATGCGGCGTCCTGCAAAGAGCCCGACACTCTGGACTATCTCGAATTGTTCTCCCAGGTCGTCGAACTCGTCCAGAGCACCTACCTGGAGGAAACCGATCCAGGCATCCTTGCGCTCGGAGCGGTGGAAGGCATGTTGTTGAATGTCAGCCATTACTGTTCGGTCAATCTGAGAGATACCGGCAGTCCACTCATTCCGCCTTACGGCCCGATTGATGCCGGTCTGGTTCTGGGATATCGGGAACCGTTCATCCGCATTATCGACGTGATTCCCGGTTCGATTGCGGAGCAGGCGGGTCTTATTCCCGGAGACGCGCTGCTGCGGATCGACGACCAGGTCACGCCTTTTCTGACGGTCGATCGGGCCAGCCGACTTCTTTCCGGTGAGCCCGGCAAAAAAATCAATCTGGTCATCCAGCGTCATGAAACGGGTCAGTTTGAAGAAATCAATCTGAATCTGATCGCATACCCGGATCTCCCAGACATCCAGATCGGCTGGAAGAGCAATCCGTTCTATATGCACATTCAGGGTGAGATCACGCCTGAAACGTTGCGGAAAACAAATGATATCCTGGCGAGAACCGATTTGAGGAGCGGGTTGATTCTCGATCTCAGGCACCTCAACTCAGGGGATGAACAGCTGGGTTTGAAGCTCGCGGACATCTTCATTCCGGACGGGGTTCCCGCAGCATATCTCACCAAGGCTGAGAACAAAAGCCAGTTGCCTGTCCTCACCGGTGACGGGCAATCGCTCCAGGGTTTTCCCATGGCGGTGATCCTTGATTCCACAAGTTCCGGACCGGCCGAAACCTGTGCGACGGCTTTGAATCTGACCGGGAGGGCCGTATTGACCGGTGAAAAATCTTTCGGCAAATCAGTACAGACAGCGGTCGTGCCCCTGAATGATCACGCTTCCATTTCGCTTGTTGAATTCATTTACTGTATGGAAGATGGCTCTTCGATTCACGACAACGGATTGACTCCTGAAATTCCGGTTGACCTCACGACCGGGCAAGGCGACGATCCGTTTTATGAAACGGCGGTCAGGGTTTTAAATACACTATAAATCGCCTTTAAGGATTTCAGAAATTGTCTCGTAAAAAATCTTCCGCCATTGTTTTTAAGGTCACAATTATATTGGTGTGCATTGCAGTATGTATTCTCCTGGGAATCTTGATTACCCTGGATCAACATGCGGTTCGGGCGGGGAAACGGGGTATTTTCGAGGTCATGTCCGGCGATCGACCGGTTTCCGATTCCTTCGAAGTTGAGAAAACCTATCTGCAGGTTCTTTCGGGTTTCGAAATTCAAAGGCGCCATCTGAAGCACATCGGGACAGTCCCGGACAAGAATGAACGAATTCTCCAGCACCGGGTCATGGTGGTCGATTCGGCCGATTCATGGCTCGAAATGTTTCGGGATCTCGAGGTCGACCTGGAACGAGCCGGCATAACGGTTCATTCGCGGTTCGCGATGAAAACCCAGAAACTTTGGAAATACACCCTTTTCATGGGACCCTTCCGGGAACGAACCCACCGGCTGGAGATATGGTATTATCCGAAACGTGCAGAGTCCGCTATCGCCGGTTCAGGGTCTATAACGGATGATCGGGAACCTCCGTCCGGTCCCCGGCTTGCCATGGTTTTTGATGATTTCGGATATGACATGGACATCGCCAGACGCTTCATCGATGAAGTGGATGTCCCGATCACCCTGGCAGTGATCCCGTTTTTAAAATATTCCGTCGAAACCGTTGCCGCCGCCAAGCAGAAAGGTCATACCGCATTTTTGCATCTCCCCATGGAACCGCTGGATGCCGGAGCGATGGGTGGAGAAAGGGAGCATTTTCTGACCGTATCAATGGATGATGCCAAGCTGCGCGCCAGACTCAACCAAGCGCTCGATTCCCTTCCTCCGGTGGACGGAGTGAACAATCATATGGGATCGAGATTGACGGCTGAACCGATCCATATGGAAATCATAATCCGGGAACTTAAAAAACGTGGGTTACCGTTTCTGGACAGCCGGACGACACCGGACAGTGTCGGGGCGGAAACTGCTGCGAACATGGGATTGCCCTACGCATCCCGGGATGTTTTTATCGATCAGGGATACCTGGGCGGTGATGTCGGAGCCAATATCAATCAATTGATGGAACTGGCCCGGAAGGATGGTTCGGCCATCGGGATCGGTCACGCCCGGAAGGAAACTCTGGAAATCCTGAAGGATAAAATCGACGATATCGAAGCGAGTGGCATTGAAATCGTATCCGTGCTCGATTTGATGTTTTTTCCCTGAGAATATGATCTCGCCAAAGACAGGAACCTTCTCGTTTTCGGTTGCGGCCGCGCCGCTGGCTGGAGTGACCGATCCGCCGTTCCAGAGGATTCTTTTTGAACAGAATTGCCCGTTGGTCTACACGGAAATGATTTCGGCCAGGAATCTGCTGAAGTCACCCCGGACGATTACCCGGGTGCTGAACGTCGAAAAACCGGTACATCCCCTGGCCGCCCAGCTTTTCGATATCGATCCATGCCGGCTCGCGGATGCCGCCGGGATTCTGGAACGGTATGGGGTGGACATCATCGACGTGAACCTGGGTTGTCCTGTCAAAAAAATCATCAACACCGGATGCGGCGTGGCATTGATGCGCAATCCCGGACAAACCCGTTGCATCATGAAAGCAGTCCGCGGATCGGTTCGCATTCCGGTGAGTGTCAAGCTGAGGCTGGGGTGGAACCCGGGGTGCAAATCCGCACCGGATTTCGCTCGGATGGCCGAGGATGAAGGTCTGGATTTTGTGACGGTTCATGCCCGTTACCGGACCAACTATCTAACGCCTGCGGATTGGCGTGAAATCCGTGAAGTGAAAACCTGCTTGTCGATTCCCGTGATGGGCAATGGCGACGTCATGACCGCGGACGACGCCCGGAAAATGATGCATGAAACGGATTGCGATGCGGTGATGATCGGGAGGGCGATCATGGGCCGGCCATGGCTTCCCTTCCAGATTGAATCCCATTTGTCATCCGGACGGATCTTCCAGCCTGTGATGTTTCCTGAACGCTGCCGGGTGATCCGGAACCACCTGGATCTGGCAGAATCCTTTTACGGACCGCGGGTGGCACCACTGGTCTTCAGGAAACATGCCGCATGGTATTTGAGGGGATTGCCCGGTGCCAATCAGCTTAGAAACGCAATATTCAGGTTTACGGACACGGAAGAATATCGCAGTCTGCTCGATTCGCTGATTGTAAACACCGGTGCGTTATGCTAGAGAGTTGAATTTACATATGGTGACCTTGAAACAGAAGGAGGCGGGCGGTTGAAGTGAAAATCAATACCTATCAGGTACACACCAAGCTTCCCGAAAAGATCCGGGCGCTATGGGATCTGGCCATGAATCTCTGGTTTTCATGGAACGACGATGCTCTGGATATCTTCATCAGGCTGGGTTACGATCCACGGAACCCGACCAATTACTGGGACAAATCGGAACAGAATCCAGTCAAAATGCTCGGTATGATCCCTCAGGAAACCCTGATCGCGGCTGCCGAGGATGAAAGTTTTGTCTCGAATCTCAATACAGTATTCACCCGGTTTCAGGATTATCTTAAACGGCCGACCTGGTTTCAGCGTGTTTATCCCGATAACAGGCACCTTCTGACGGCATATTTTTCCTGTGAATTCGGTCTGGATGAATCGTTGCCTGTCTATTCGGGAGGCTTGGGTATCCTGTCCGGCGATCACCTGAAGAGTGCCAGCGATCTGGGCATACCGCTGGTCGGTGTGGGGCTTTTATACCAGGAGGGATATTTCCAGCAGTATCTGAACAATGACGGGTGGCAGCAGGAAAGTTATCCGACAAACGACTGGTACAACATGTCGGTCGAACCGGAAACCCAGGATAGCGGTCAGCCGGTCATTGTGAGTGTTCAGCTGGCGGATGACACGGTTTACTGCAAAGTCTGGCGCGTGCAGGTCGGTCGGATACCACTGTATCTTCTCGACACCAATATCCCCATGAACAACCCCTCCAACCGCATCATAACCCACCGCCTGTACGGCGGCGACCGGGAAATGCGCATCCGGCAGGAGATTGTGCTGGGTATCGGCGGCGTCAGGGCATTGCAGGCCCTCAAAATCGTTCCCACCGTGTATCATATCAACGAGGGACATTCCGCATTTCTCACTCTGGAACGGATCCACCAGTTGATTAAAACCCAGAAACTGACCTATGAAGAGGCCTGGGAAGCGACCTGGTCGTCCAATGTGTTCACCACACATACGCCGGTCCCGGCCGGCAACGAACATTTCGCGCCGGATCTGATCCGGAAGTATTTCGCCGGATTCGCCCAGGAACTCGGTATGGACATCGACCGGTTTCTCAAAATCGGTCAAAACGGATTTGCATGCGATTTCAGCATGACCATACTGGCATTGAGAATGTCCGCGTTCTGCAATGGTGTCAGCCGTCTGCACGCGGAAACGTCTCGCGCCATGTGGCATTTCCTGTGGCCCGATCTCCCGGTCGATGAAATTCCGATCACGCATATAACCAACGGGATTCACACATATTCCTGGATCGGTTCACGCATGTTCGGTCTGCTGATGCAATATCTCGGTCCGCGTTTCGTGGACGAACCGGAAAATCCAAATGTGTGGCTGGGAATCGAAAATATCCCGGACAATGAATTGTGGCGCGTGCATCAGCTGCGCCGGGAATATCTGATCACGTTTACCCGGAAACGGCTGATGAGGCAGCTCAAGAGACGGAGTGCCGGGCTGGCGGAGGCTCGTCATGCTCAGGAGGTTTTGAATCCGCACACCTTGACTATCGGTTTTTCCCGCAGATTCGCCTCCTACAAACGGGCGGCATTGCTGTTCCACAATCCCGAGCGCCTGGCTGCCATGCTTCACGACATCCAGATGCCCGTTCAGATCATTTTTGCGGGCAAAGCCCATCCCCAGGACAATCCAGGCAAGGAAATAATCCGCGAAATCGTACAATTCACCACCCGACCAGAATTCAGAGATCATATCGTTTTCATCGAGAATTATGATATTCAGGTCGCCCGGATGATGGTTCAGGGTGTCGATGTATGGCTCAACACACCCAGACGACCACTGGAAGCTTCCGGAACCTCCGGAATGAAAGCTGCTTTGAACGGGGTGCTCAATATCAGCGTCCTGGACGGCTGGTGGTGTGAGGGGTATGGTGAATCCAACGGCTGGGTGATCGGTTCCGGTGAAGTCTATGATGATCCGGACGTTCAGGACGATATTGAAAGCGAAGCGCTCTACCGTCTGCTGGAAAACGACGTTATTCCGCTGTTTTATGAGAGAGATCGGGCGGGTTTACCGCGTGGTTGGATCAAGATGATGAAATCGTCCATGAAGAATCTCGGTTCCTTTTTCAACACCCACCGGATGCTGATCGATTATACGGAACGGCTTTACATGCACAGTTCCAATCAATGCAAAAAAATGCAAAACAGGAAATACAAGCTTGCCAGGGAATTGGGCGAATGGCGCAGGCGGATCACCGATGAATGGAATTCCCTGGCCGTCAAGGGCAGCTGGATCGACCGGGAGAGAGAAATCGTCATCGGGGACAAGATCAAGATCTGCGCATCGATCGAACTGGGAGATCTGAAACCTTCCGACATCAGGGTGGAGGCGTATTACGGCAAACTGGACCGGAACGATCAGATCGTGGACGGCGATACCATCGCTCTGACGGCGAAGGAACAAACCGGTGATTCATGGCGATATGAAGGAGCGTTGACAACCAGGTTCAACGGGCGTTGCGGATATTCGATTCGAATAATCCCGGATCACCCGGAACTGGCTCATCCTTTCATGCCATCCCGGATACGCTGGGAAGAAGAATAACAGTGATCAGAAACATACCTGAAATGAACCGGATGATCGAGCGTTCCCTGCCCGATTTCCTGTCGGATATCATTCGGATTCCATCATACAGCGGTCAGGAATCGGGTGTCGCCCGCCGGATCGAAGCGGAAATGCTTCGTGTCGGATTCGACGAAGTTCGGATAGACCGGTTCGGTAACGTGCTGGGCCGGATCGGATCCGGACCCCGACTGATCGCCATGGACGGACATATCGATACGGTGGAAATCGGGAACCGCGATTCATGGGATTTTGATCCGTTTTCGGGCGAGATACGGGACGGATATATCTGGGGCCGTGGCGCATCCGATCAGAAAGCTGGTATAGCGGCTCTGGTGTATGCCGGATATCTGATGCGAAGCTTTCAAAAGGAACTGCTCCCGGAGGAGTTCACCATTCTCATCACCGGAACGGTATCGGAGGAGGACTGTGATGGATTGTGCTGGCGGTATTTGATCGAGAAGGAGTCGATCCGGCCTGAGCTTTGCGTTATTACCGAGCCGACAGATGGAACCATTTACCGGGGTCAGAGAGGGCGGGTGGAGATATCCGCTCGAATGCCCGGTATCAGCGCCCACGGCAGCGCTCCCGAGAGAGGTGTCAACGCAATCACCCGTATGGCGGATATCGTTACGAGTATTTCCGATCTGTCCGGAACCCTTCCATTGGATGAATTCCTGGGACGGGGCAGCATCACGGTGAGCCGGATCACATCCGCGGCACCTTCACTTTGTTCGGTACCGGATTCCTGCGAAATTTATCTGGACCGGCGATTGACCTGGGGGGAAACCCCCGCTGCGGCTCTGGAGCAGATCCGAGCTCTGGATTCAACCGGTGAGATGCAGGTGGAGATCCCGGAGTTCACCGCTCCGACACACCGGGGATTCGTTTATCCCGTCCTAAAGGAGTATCCAGCTTGGAAAACGGACCCGTCTCATCCCGCCATTACCGCAGCCATGGACGCATTTGAATCATTGTTTGAACGCAAACCCGAAATCGGCAGGTGGATATTTTCGACCAACGGTGTGGCCATATCCGGAATTTACGGGATTCCGTGCATCGGGTTCGGACCCGGCCGGGAGGAATGGGCTCATGCGCCCAACGAACGAGTTGCAATCGACCAGTTGTATCAGGCAGCTCTGTTTTATGCCTTCTATCCGCAATACTACCACCGCCAGAGAGAACGGTAACAGATGCTGAACGGGAGGTATTGATACAGACTCAGTTGCATAACCGGCATCTGATCACGCTGCAGGAATGGAGCCGGGATGAAATCGACACGATCCTGGAAACATCCCGGAATCTTAAACGAATGTTCTCACTGAACCAACCGCATCGTTATCTTGCCGATAAAACCCTGTTCATGATATTTTTTGAGCAATCCACCCGCACCCGCAATTCCATGGGAGCTGGAATCACCCAGCTGGGCGGTCATGCCCACGATCTGACACCGGACAAAATGCAGCTTTCCCATGGAGAATCAGCCAAGGATACGGCCATGGTTCTTTCCCGGTTTGGGCACGGAATCGCCATTCGGAACTGTTTTTACGGCACAGGCGATGATTATTTAAGGGCCGTAGCCCGGTACAGTTCCATTCCGGTCATCAACCTACAGGATGACCTGTATCACCCTCTGCAGGCATTGCGGATCTGATGACCATCGAAGAAAAATTCGAAGATATGAGGGGATTGAAAGTCACGGTGTCCTGGGCCTACGCCACCAGCCGGGTCATCTCCAGAGGAGCGATCGTGATCGAAGACGGCATGTGCCGGGTTCAACCCGGCAAAGGCACATATCTAAAGCGCCCCCTGGTGCATTGACTTCACCAATCCATCCGGCATCCGGTTTGTTCTGACCGCCATCATTTCGGATAAGATCGATACGGCCAGCTCCGTGGGATTTTCAGCACCGATATCCAGACCGATGGGAGCATATACCGCATTCAACCGCTGTTCGGAAATTCCGCATTTTTTCAGATTGCGAAATGTCGCGTCGGTTTTCCGCCTGGATCCGATCATCCCGATATATCTCGGGCGGTCTCCGGAAAGTAAAAGTATCGCTTTAAGAGTATCCAAATCATGCCGATGATCATGCGTGATGATGACGAAGGAGTCGGTCTGACGGGAAATGATTCCGGTGGCGTAATCCTGAGGCAAGCAGCACATCACGTTGATTTCGGGACCGAACCGGCCCGGTCTGGTTATTTCCTTTCGGTCGTCGATGACCGTGACTTTGAATCCGCAACGTGCCGCCAGTGGAGCCAGTTCGAAAGCGATATGGCCTCCACCGAACAGAAACAGGCGATCGGGACTTTCAATCAATTCGAAATACACGGTCATTCCGCCTCCGCAGATCATTCCAGTATCTTCGCCCCCGGAATCGTCAATGCCCAGGGAATATTTTTTAAGGTGCGTTGAAATTCTTTTTTCGATCAGTTCCCCTGCGTATTCGACTGCAGATTGTTCCACGGTTCCGCCCCCGATGGATCCGACGATGCTCCGGTCCTTCCGGACAATCATCCAGGTTCCGGATGTTCTGGGAGTATGGGTGTCGGTATCCACCACAACGATCAGAATCCCTTCGGGATTTTTTCCGCTCGCGATCAATTCCATTTCATGAAGCACATCACGATCCATCCGTTTTCTCTCCCCCGGTCTTTCACTTAGGGCTCTTATCAAGCGCGACATTCCAGTCCGGTTCAGCCTTGTGCATCGTTTATTCTATCTTCAGTTCGAAGATCGTTTCAACCGTCAATCATGATACTCCAGGATGCCGGAGGAAGCCTGTCTGTTTGAGACCGGGAATTTCCGTGAAGCGGTTCGGGATGCAATCATGATTGCGATGGATTAAAATGATCAGATATGGGAATCGGACAGTGGGCAAGCCATCGATACTGATAACGGGTGCATCCGGATTTCTGGGATATGTATTGTGCTCGAGCCTGGCGGATGATTACGCGGTTACAGGCACATACAGATCGAACAGCCCGAGTTGCGGATCGATTGAAACCGTGCAGCTGGATCTGGAGGATGACGAAGACGTTTTCACTGAAATTTTGAGTCGGCTGTCTCCTTCAAGGATCATTCATGCAGCCGCCCTGGCGGATGCGGACAAATGTGAAGAAAATCCCGAGTTGGCATGGCGCGTCAACGTCGATGGAAGCCGCAAACTGGCACGGGCGGCCGGAAGAATCGGCATCCCAATGATATATATTTCCACCGATCTGGTGTATTCCGTAGGCACTGGCCCGTTTGACGAATCCCGTGTGAACCCGGCGATGGTATACAGCCAGACCAAGCGCTCCGGGGAGATGCAGGTTTTAAGTGCGCATCCTGACAACATCGTATTACGTTGCGCGTTGATGTATGGTCCGGATGATGGCCGGCGCATTTCCTTTGTCAGACGGATGGACTGGGTCATCCGCAGTGGCGGCATGCTGACTCTGTTCACGGATCAGTACCGCACACCGCTGTGGGCTCAAGATGTTGCATCGGCTATACCGGCAATCACCCAAAGAACGGTTTCCGGGCACATATTCAACCTGGGGGGTCCCGACAGATTGACCCGGTATGATTTCGGGCTGCTTGCAGCCGAGGTGTTCGGCTGGCCCGAATACCGGATTCGGCCTGTTCGGATCGCCGATCTTCCGCATCTGGCGTTCCGATCGCACGACTGCTCGATGGACAGCGGTCTGGCCCGGAGAGAGCTCGGATGGGAACCGACACCAGTCCGTCGGGGATTGGAGCTTCTGAGGAAACTATGGGGCTGACTTGTTCCGGATGCGGGAAAAAAATAGAGAAAACTGACGTATACTGGCATCTGCGGATCGAATTGTGGGCAAATGTTGAATCCAATTTCGAACCGATGCTGAAATCCGAGGTGGAGGTGGACCGTGAGCTGGAGTTGATTTTGCAGCGTATCGACATTACGGATGCCGAACTGCTCGAAAATGAGGTGTATCAGGCGATGCAGTTCATTCTCTGCCGGGATTGCCGGGACCGTTTTGCCGCAAATCCGCTCAACAAACCCTTCCTAAAACAGTGATTTCTATTTGATGTTGTTCCACCACATGGACCATTTCAACAGCCATTCCGAAGGGATGAACAAAACCGCCAGAATCAGAATCAACAAAAATATCAGTATGCTCTTTTCCAGTAGCGGATCCTGCTCTTTTCCCTGTTCTTGGCTGACTCTTGATTTCGTATCCTCTTTCATTTTTTTTCTCCACAGCTTGTTTGTTCCAGATAAAATCTTATATAATCCGGAGGTTTTGATCAAGATCCCCCTGCCGGAATCAACCTGGAGAAACCATCTTGAATCTTGTTTCCTGTCTTGCAGGAACTCCGGTCAAAGATCTGCGAGCCATCGCCGCTTTCAACGGCATTGAAATCCCTGCCGGAACGAGTCGGAACGGATTGCATTCCATTCTCATCGGCAGGCTTTCAGACCGTGACTGGATAGCCCTTCAGATCGATAAACTGGATTTCACCGAACGAGAAATACTGTACCAGCTCTTCATCGAAAACGGTGATATACCCGGGGAACGGCTGGCCAATATCTGGGGTGGGGATGATTCCGAAGCAAGCAGCCGATGGTTCTGGGGTCAGGATATTTCTCCCGGACTACCCACTCTGAGGATGAAAGGACTCGTTTTTCTGCTCCAGGACATGTCGGACGGCCAAGATCATTATGTTCTCCCCGATCCGGTCCTGGAAAACATGCCCGGGGAATCTCCTCCCGAATCGGTTTATCGTGGTTCTGCAGCTCCCTACAACTGCCTGACCTGGTCCACATCCATCCTGTCGGATATTTTCATTCTGATCCGTTACCTGGAGGAATACAAAGTCAGACCGCTTAAAGACGGTGGTCTGTCCAAACGTGACCTGCGTATTCTGGTCGATCGGATCAGCCGATACGATGGTTGTGTAAACCATGACTGGTACGCTTATCTCCGATTTATATACCGTTTCTGCCGGAAGTCGATGCTTCTGAAAGTTCGTCACAACCGCCTTCAGGTGGAGACGCGGTTTGCCCAATGGGTCAAAAAGGGTTCCATCGAACAGCTGATGGATTTATATCATTCATGGCTCGAAGACGATGGATACGATGAATTCCGGAACATTTCCGATTTCCGCATCCTGTCGGCAGGACTGCGCAATCCCGCCCGAACGGCCCGCAAAACTGCGATGCGGATTATCGGTTCGTTTCAACCGGGGCGCTGGATACCCCTGAATGGTTTGCTCGAATATTTCCGGCAGACTCACCCGAGGTTTTTAAGGCCCATGCCGGATGACCGGCACTGGCGGGTGCAGATGGTCAGCGGGATGGCTGACCGGGAAAATGTGACCGGCTGGGACCTGCCGGAAACCCACATGATTTTGTTTTATATCTCCGGACCCCTGCTGTGGCTTGGCGCCATCACTCTGGGCATGGATCAGTCCGACAACCCGGATTCGATACTGATCAATCCGCTTGGAGAATATATTTTCGGAAAAAGATCTCCCGACACCGAACTCCCTGAAACCGTTGCGGCCAACACAATCATCATCCAGCCGGATCACGAAATTCTGGTGCCTGAAAACGCGGTTCTGTCCATCCGGTACATGGTTGAAACATTCACAGAACTCGTGCTTTCCGGACCGATCAGCCGCTACCGAATATCCCGTAACTCGATTGCCGGCGGCCTGCTCCGCGGTCTGACCGTTCCCAGAATTCTGGATTTTCTCCAGTCCGTTTCCATCTCACCTGTCCCTCAGAATGTTCAGGCATCGATCGAATTTTGGGGTGAGCAGCACGGACGGGTGATGCTGAAACATGCTATCCTGCTTGAAACCCAGGACGCCTATCTGATGAAAGAACTCCTGATGCGTCCCGCAATCAGGCGCAAGTTACAGGACCAGATCGGCGCGACTCATGCAACGGTTCATGCGGGTAATCTCAACGCTTTACTTAAAGAAATAAAAAAGGCAGGATATATGCCGCGAATCTCAACTGAACTCATGCTTCAGTGGGAACCGGCGCCGATATCACTTCAGCTGACGAGGGAAACCGCCGAATCGTTGCTCAGAAACCTGGAAACGATGAAATCGAATGATTCAACCGGTCCGGCGGCGGACAACATATCGGAGCTCGAAACGATAGCCGGGCAGTTAAGGAAGATATTGGAAACCCTGGAATAGGCGATCGCAATGATGATGAAAGGAGTGTGACATGGTTTGGATGCAATCCGGATTTTCCGGTCGGACAGGTTTATGTCTGCTGTTGCTGCTGGCGATGGCGGCACCCGCGCTGGCAGCTAAACCTCCCCTTTTTGAGCTCAAGACCCTGGACGGCGCGATCTACCGCTTGAGTGATGATCTCGGGGAAGCGGTCATCATTTTCGACTTCTGGGCGACCTGGTGCAAACCGTGCCTCAGGGAGATGCCCCATATCAACCAGATTTATGAACGGTTCAAAGACAGAGGATTGCGAGCCTACGCGGTTTCAATTGATGAAGCGGCGTCTAAATCAAAGATCGCACCCACCATCAAACGTTACAAGTTCACACTCCCGGTTCTCGTGGATGAAAACCAGTCCGTCATCCGGAAATACAATCCCAGCAAGAATGTTCCCTATCTTGTGATTATCGGCAAAGACGGTGAAATCCTCCGTGAATTCAATGGTTATAAACCCGGAGATGAAAAGCTTGTGGAGGAAATCGTGGAGAAAGCGTGCTCGGACTCGACCGGATTCAAACCGGTTGAGTCAACGGAGCGGAACCGGGATGAATCTGGAACGACGGGGATTTCAAGTCCATGAAACACACGGTTTTATCTTCTATCGCCATCATTGCGGTATTGCTTCTTCCCTTCCCGTCCCATGCGGGAATGTTCGAAGGATTCAATTTTTCCGGCACGTTCGAATCGGTTTACTGGTCTCACGATCCTGATGACTGGACTGAAGATGTCGATCCACTCTACGACGGGCCGTATACATCTCTGGAAAACAATCTGAGCCTGCTTGTGGATTGGAAAAAATGGTTTGCCGAGATTCGTCTTCGAAGCATGATCTACGATGATCCGATCCACTACGATCCCCGCACCCGGGAACACGAAACGGATCTGGAGATTTTCAAGGCGACGGCGGGCTATCGACACAATCGATTCACGATCACCGCGGGTGATTTTTACAAATCGATTGCTCACGGAATAGCCATGTATGTCCAGGAGGACAAGGAGCTGAACATTGACCGGACGCTTCGGGGGGGTATGCTGGAGGTTCCGACAGCCCATCTGGATATCACGGTTTTCGGTGGTGATATCCGCTGGTATAAATTCCGGGATGAAATTCGCGAGAAGATATTCGATGAATTCAAAATCGAGGACAGGATTGTGGGCGGCCGCCTGCTGGGAAAACTCCCTTTCGGCATTGATGTGGGCGCTACTTATACGCGGGCCAGGATATACGAAGTTATCAGAGACGAACTGGAATCCGAGGATGTGACGGTTTCGGGAGGGGATCTTGCCATCCGGGGGCTGTTGAGCGGCAGGCTGGATTTTTACACCGAGTATGCCCGTTTGAACTGGGATGAGGATGAACCGTTCGGAAACAACGTGGAAGACGGTGAAGCTATATATGCCAGTATCACGGCATATACCGGCGGTTTCACCATCCTGACCGAGTACAAGGACTACGATTATTGGGAATACCGTTACACCCGTCCCCCGACTGCTGACCGGGATGACGAGGAAGCCGATATCTACGACATTCGCGGTTTCAGGCTGAAAATCGATTATTTCCTGCCGTCGACCAATACGCTGATCTATATTTCGGGCGGCCGATTCGACAACCACGCACATGAATCGTCCTATCAAATCGTAACCCGTAACCGGATCGATCACATTTACGGCGGGATCGAGCAGACATGGGACAAATTGTATGTGCATCTCACCTACGGCAACAAGGAATACAAGACACTCAATGAAACGCACCGTCACGGAACCGGGGATTTCGTTTACAATATCACCACCAGGCACAGCCTGAATCTGTTTTACGAATACAAGTACACCGGAAACGAGGATCGGGACGCCGGTCAGATAATTGCCGAAAAGGACGAACATAAAAGCTATCTCACGTATTCGGTGAGTCCCTGGTTTGCCTTGAGCATCCATTACAACAAACATGTCATCGCGCAGCGCAACCGGCCTGATGAGAAGGATAACTGGGTTGCATGTGAGGCTGTGGTGACCCCCATTTCAGCGTTGTCGCTTTCGCTGATGTACGGGGAATTGCCGCCGGGATTGATCTGCAGTGGCGGTCAATGCCGGATTGTACCGGCTTTCGAGGGTATCCAGGCGATGCTCACCTATCGTTTCTAGACCGATGAAACTGATCCGGTGTGCCCCATCGGACATTTCAACCGTCGGGGATCACTATAGGCTGTCCCTTTCAAGCCGGGAAGAGCGTTCCCGTGCCGTCCGGGATAAGATTGAATCCATAACCTGCCCGGTTATTGTCACCAGCGCCGTGAACCCGATCCTGCTGCACGGATTCAGAACCCTGGAGATTTCCCTGAAATCCAGCCGGGCATCCATTCCCGCCCTGGCTCTATTTTCAGGTGATGTCACCCGGGAACAGTGCTGGAACGCAGTCTGGTCAATCGTTTCCCGACTTAGATACTCCCAGCTTGAAATCGCCTGGGGATTTGCCAAGTATGTCGCCGCAACCGGGATCGAACCGGTTGCGGCAGCCGCTGCCTTACCGGACGTTTTCGAGCATCTCAACCCGACGGACCTGGTGGATGTCGGACGACTGCCGAGACGCTTCCTTGCCCGGTTGAACCGTTCGGGTGCGGACCTTAAAACAGCCCGGATTTTTACTGCAATGAATCCGAATTTCAGAAGAATATTCCTGATTGTCTCCCGTATGGCCGGTCACCTGAGTCATACCCGGATGATCCTTCTGAAAAACTGTCTGCTGCAACTGTCCATTCCGTTCGCCGAACGGCCGGAAACGATGCTGAAATCGACGGGCGCACGAATGATACTGCTCGATGCCGATCTGACACCCGAACAGAAAGGGCAGCGGATACTGAATTGTTTCCTGGCAAAACGATTTCCTGAAAAAACCGGTTTTACTGACCGGTTTTCGACCCTTGCCGCCCATTTGGATCTGCCCCGGAACATCGTGTTGAATCCGCCTCCGGAGTTCGAGGGCAACTGGATCGATCTTCGACTTCGTATCAAAACTCCCGCGGACCTGAATCAGGCGATCGGAATTCTCGCGGGCCGGGCGGCGGAAATCATCCAGCTGCTGGAACTGTTTGAAGGTGAGTAACTCAGGGTTGTTTACAGAGATTTTAATTGATGAAAGCGTTCTGGACCTGGATATGGTGAAACAGATCCGGGAGCTTTTAAGAGCTGTTCCCGCCCGGATTATTTCGGAGCAGGAATCTCTGCACCGCCTGCGTGGATATCATTCCGGCTCGCGGGATCTGCCCTCCGCCAAGCGGACTCTGCTGATCACCCGGAACCGCGGAAAATTTTTCAAGAGGCTGGAGAATCCGGATGCTGTTTTTGACCCGGACCGGGCCCGGTCGTACCGGTTCGAGCTGTTTCAGGGTTGCCCCATGGATTGCCGCTATTGTTTCTGCCAGTCATATCTGCAGTGCCAGCACACGGTGATTCATGCCAACCTGGATGACGCCCGGGATGAATGGATCCAAGACACTCAAATGAGCATTTGCGTCACAGGTGATATCTCGGACAGTTTATGCCTGGCTGAAACATCAGTTCCCGTCTACCGCAAGCTGGAGAATCTGTTTTCATCCGTCATGTGGGAATTGCGGACGAAACTGCCTTTTCCCCATTCATGGGATCTTTCTCCGAGCCGCTTCCTTCTGGGCTGGTCACTCGGACCGGCGCATTCCATTTCCGTGAATGAACCGGGCACGGCTACCCTGAATCGACGCCTTGCCGATATTTCCCGGATGCTCGAACTGGGCTACACCTGCCGGATACGACTGGACCCGATCCAACCGGCCGGAGGGGATTACCAGGGTTATCGACAGCTGTTCCAATCGATGAAACGTCTGTTTCGCGGCAATACTCCCGATATGTTTATCCTGGGCAGTTATAAATTTTCTCCGGATCTGCTCGAAACGGTTCGAAACAGGTTTCCCGGTTCGTCACTGATCCGGGAGGAATGGACCCGGTCGGCAGACGGCAAACTCAGACCTTTCCGATCCGTCCGACTCGCCGCTTACCGCCAGGTTATTTCTCTGATCAAACGCTTCTTTCCGGGTGTCTCGGTAAGACTCAGCATGGAACCTCAATGGGTGTGGGATGTTCTTGATCTGTGCGATTCAAATATTTAAACCAATTCCTCGATGAGATGATCCAATAGTTGAGGAAGGCAGACAATTGGAGCTGGTTTTGAATGAAACAGAGATAATCAATCGGGCGAAAAAGGGTGATCCCGCCGCTTTCAACCGGTTGGTGAACAGCCATATGCCTTATATCCGGTCGCTCGTGAATAGTATCGTTCGGGACAAGGCGGACGCGGACGATATCACACAGGAGGTTTTCATCCGGGCATACCGGTATTTCGGGACATTCCGCGGTTCGGTAAAATTCAAAACCTGGCTTTACCGTATTGCGGTCAATCAATCGATGCGGGCTTTGAAAAAACGGAATCAGAGGACTCACAAAGAAATAACAGACGAACCGAACACTATTGCCGATCCGTCGGAAACAGCCCTGGAAATGGTTATCCGGAAAGATCAGATGGATCGAATAAGCCGCATGATTTCAGATCTGCCAAAGAAGCAGAAAGCGGTTTTGCTTCTCCGCGTGAATCAGGATCTGCCTTTTCACGAAATCGCCCGGATCATGCGCAGGAGTGTTGGAGCGGTGAAGGCCAATTATTTTCATGCCGTCCAGAAACTTCAGGCTTCGGCAACCAAGGAGGTTTCGTCATGAAGAATCCATGTCGTTACCTGGAAAAACAACTGGGAAAGGGTCATTTTGGAGAGGATCTGTCCGATCTGCCTGAAAA
Source organism: candidate division CSSED10-310 bacterium (assembly GCA_016927905.1). Classification (GTDB taxonomy): domain Bacteria; phylum CSSED10-310; class CSSED10-310; order CSSED10-310; family JAFGJC01; genus JAFGLW01. The sequence continues at coordinate 123,856 of JAFGLW010000001.1, forward strand.
TGTCCGGAAACATCTGGCCCATTGTGCCCGGTGTGAAAAAAAATTCAGCTCTCTGATCCATCTGGAGGCGGAGCTGCGTCGAATGGGGAAAAATCAGACCAGTCCTGAATCATTCCGGATGCTTAAATCAAAGATATCCGCCGGCATTGAAACCGGAAGATTCAAACCCGGCATTCCGGTCTCCTGGAAACCGATCCCCTTGACCTTGGTTGTTCTGGCTGTTCTTGTCCTGGTGGTTCTGATTCACCGTCAACCAACGGGCGAACCGATCACGGAAACATCGCTGGCTCTTAAGGTGGATCAGGAGATGATCGAGGAGATCATGATCGATACGGCTGACTGGAATCAGATGGATACGGATTCCTTCGCATCAGCCCTGCTGGCCCAATTCAGTGACGAACAGCTCGATGTGATTCTGAAACAAACCGAGATTCCCGACATGGAATGGCTGTATTCGGATGATGGCGCTGAATATCTGGATCAATTCACCCAATCCGACTGGGATGAATTACGGAGGTTTTTATCATGAACAATAAACGGATCATTGCATCGGTTCTCATGATATCTGCGGGATTGATTTCTCCGATGATATCCAATGCCCAGGAAATTCCGCCACGGGAACCCATGTTCGGGGATAAGGATGACGAAGCGGTCCGGATGATGGATACTTTGAAGATCTGGAAGATCACCGAGGAGCTGAATGTCGATGAAAAACTAGCCGATAAACTGTTTCCCCGGATCCGGACACTGGAGAATGCGCGCAAAGAATTCCACCGGGCCCGAATGGAATCGGTAATACATTTGAAATCTCTTGTCGATACTGGAGTCGAACCCGGAGAACTGGAAAAGGCGGTACGGGGGCACATGGATCTGATAAGTGCTTTCGAAAAGAAGATTTCGGAACAGATCTTGAGCGTTCTATCTCTGCTGACTCCGGAACAACAGGCCAGGTACCTGATCCTGGATGATGACTTCCCGCGAAAAATCCGGGATTTCATGAAACAACACCGGCGGCAGCGGTTTCAAGAACGCGTTCATCCCGGCCGGGTGCCACCGGAGGAAATCCTTTAAAATATCTCTTCCGGCCTCAGAAACCGAATTTCTCGAGATCAATGCGCCCGTTGGAATCGAAAATTATTCCTTCGTTTTCGAGAAGTTCCCGCTGCAGATCACAGGATTCACCTCCCGACCTGACACTGATGAATCCCCTGCTGTTGACCACGCGGTGCCACGGGATTTTGGATGATTCGGTCACGGCAGCCATGGCATAACCGACCATCCGGGCAGTGCATCCTCCGGCGATGGATGCGATTTGCCCGTATGTGGCCACCCTGCCCGGTGGAATCGACCGGACGATATCGTGGATGCGTTGAATATAATCTAATTTCCCGCCGTTCCAGCTTCTCCGCATTCAGCCTCCCGCACAGATCAGAATACAAACATGGATCCATCCATGCAACCGATTCAGTTCAAATTCCAGAATGCTCATCGCTCCTTGATTTTTTAACGCGTTTGAGACAATCTCTAATATAGCCTGAAACCGGGGGAACCCCACATGAAAAGACATCGAAACTTCACACACACTTTCGTTATCCGGATTGCTCTATTACTTTCCGCATGCCCGGTCTGGGGACAGATCGACACTCCGGTTCAGGATTTTAGCAATTTATCGGCCGGCTCATCCCGATACTGGACCGATGTTCCGATTTTTCCGGATACCGAAGAACTCGGGACCGATATCGGGAAGGTGCACCCCGGGTACCACAGGATGGAAATCAGGCGGTATCTTTCCGATTCAAAACCGGCCAAGATTTTTTCATATTTCCGGAATCAGATGGTTCATTACCAATGGACGCTTCATTCGTCCCATGAAATGAACGGCAGGTATTACACCGCCTGGAAAAAAAACGGCGGCGATCCGATGGTATGGATCAAGATACGCGAGACCCGCTACAACCGGTCATTGATCGAGATAATCCGGGTTGAAGGCAGACGGTAGGGTATAACATCTTCATTGTTCCATGTACTGATCCGGAACCGGATGATGTCCTTCCCAGACAATTTTTCGGTAATTTTCTGGATCTGTATCCCCTTCGGTGTTGACCAGAAGAATCCGGGACCGGTCGTTCAGCCCCATGATATTCCTCAGATCCTGATATTCCTTTCGTTCCATCAAAAACGACAGAGCGCCCAGAGTGACGGCGCCGGACTCGCCACTGGTGATCCGGGGATCGCTGCCAATGGGATCAGCATACATCCTCATGGCTCTGGCCGTTACATAATCCGGGCATTTCAGAAACAGCTCAACTCCGTCCCACAGAATCGGCCATGAAACCGGGCTGGGATCCGCACCGGCCAGACCCGCCATGATGGTCTGGAGCGTTCCCCCGCCGTGATGAGTCCTGCCGTCTCCCATGCTTGCCGAATGAAACAGGCAGGCGGCCTCAAGGGGTTCAACCACAATCATCCTGGGTTTGTCCTGTCCGAACAGCGATGAATAATAACCGACTGCGGAAGCAGCGAAAGCGCCGACACCTCCCTGAACAAACACGTGGGTTGGGTTCCGCGCATTTTCCCGATTCAATCCGGTTTGGATTTCATCGAAAATAGCGGTATAGCCTTGCATAACTCATCGCGGGCATTTCTGTTCTCCACCTGAAGACGTATCCGAAATGACATGCCATCCGCTGAAGGCGGCATCCCGGTTTATTTTCCGAACGGAGTCATCGTAGGTGCCGTCAACGATTATCACATTACCGCCGCACGCTTCAATGGCATCGATACGTGCCTGCGTCGTTCCACCTGGGACATAAATAATCGAACGCAATCCCAGGCATTTAGCGAACCATTCCACGGCCTTGCCATGATTGCCGTCCGTAGCGGCAGCGAACACCGGGTCGTCCAGTCGCTTTCTCAGATCGATTTTATCCCGGTCGGATATGGGCAGAGACCAATCCCGAACTCCCAGTCTGCCAGCAATGAACTGGTACATGGCATAGGAGGCACCCATAATTTTGAATGATTTCAGGGACAAGCGCTGCGATTCATCTTTCACCCAGATATCTTCAAGACCGATTGCACGGGACAGATTCGACAGGCGGAAGAGAGGGGTCGGTTTGAAATCTTGTATCTGCCGGTATGGATCCCGTATCCGCCGGGACAGATCCGGCGGGAAAATATCCGCCATCAGGTCTGAAATTTCTTTGAAGGCTGCACGGGTATTTTACACCCACTGGACGGGTGCCTGCTGATGGTTCACTGTCGATCTCCCGCCGGAAAGCTATTCGGGAAAATAATTGATCTCCGATGCACGAGAATCCGATATCACTTTATCCGCCAGCGATTTCTTGTATTCAATCAATTTCCGTTTCAGGTCGGGGAACTCGCCTGACATAATTTGGATGGCGAACAGAGCCGCATTCACGGCTCCCCCCTTCCCCACCGCCATCGTGGCCACCGGCACTCCGGGCGGCATCTGCACCATTGAAAGCATTGCATCCATTCCCAGAAGCACAGAGGACGGCACCGGGATTCCGATAACGGGAAGAATCGTTTCGGCAGCCAGGGATCCCGGCAATCCGGCCGACCATCCCGCGGCGGCGATGATGACCCGGAATCCTTCCTGTTCGGCCTGACGGGCGATTTGAGCTGTCCGTTCCGGGGTCCGGTGAGCAGAACTGACCGTCAACCGGTATGGTATTTTAAATTTCTCCAGCAGTTCCAGTGCACTCGACACCACATCAAAATCAGTTGTGCTCCCGGTTATCAGAAGAACTTTAGGCAGTTTCTGTTTCATCTCATCGATTCCTCTCAACGGCCTGCCACCCGATATCCCTGCGGTAATAGCAGTCATCAAAATGGATCCCGCGGATCGACTGGTATGCCAGATCCAGTGCCTTCCGAATCGAATTTCCCCGGGCGGTAACCCCAAGCACTCTTCCACCGGAAGTCAGGTAATGGTTACCGGTTTTTTTCACGCCTGCCATGAAAACTTTCAGGTCGTCGCGTTCACCGATCGATTCCAGGCCGGTTATCGGAAGTCCTTTTCGATATGAACCCGGATAACCGCCGGAGACCAGGACGACGCATACGGCACTTCCAGGAACCCATTTTATCCCTGGGAACTTGTGCAGCTTCCCTGTTATAGCCGCCTCGATGAGATCGATGAGATCGGTTTCCAATCGCATCAGTACCGGTTGTGTTTCCGGATCGCCGAAACGCACGTTGAATTCAAGAACCGAAGGATTCCGATCCTGAATCATGATTCCTGCGTAGAGAACACCTTTGAATGGGCAGCCCAGTTCGTTCATGCCGTTCAAAGCCGGTGCGATGATTTTTTCCCGGATTTTTCTCATCATATAAGGATTCACGAGCGGTGCGGGCGAATACGCTCCCATCCCGCCCGTATTGGGGCCTTTATCTCCTTCGTTCAAAGCCTTGTGATCCTGGCTGGAATCCAGCAGGATATAATGATCTCCGTCGCAGATCGCCATAATGGAGGCTTCCTGACCCTCCAATAGATCTTCCACCACAACCCGGCTGCCGGCCTCGCCGAATTCCCGGTCTCGAATAATTTTCTGAATCGCCGAAACCGCGGAGTGCATCTCCCGGCAGACAATCACGCCCTTGCCAGCGGCCAGCCCATCCGCCTTGACGGCGCATCGCCCTTCACGTTTCCGGGCCGCCATCAAAGCCTGGTCAAATGATGCGCAGATGTCGAAGGCTGCGGTGGGAATGCCGAACCGATATAAAAACTCTTTGGAAAACACCTTGCTGCTTTCCAGTTTTGCAGCTGCCGCCGTCGGTCCGAACACCGGAATGTTCTGCTCGATCATTCGGTCGACGATGCCCTCCGCCAGCGGCTGTTCGGGTCCCACGACAACCAGATCGATTCCCCGGTTCACGGAAAAAGCCGTCAAAGCGTTCACATCTTCCGCCGGCAGATCGATACAGGTGCCGATTTCAGCCATGCCAGCATTTCCGGGTGCGCAATACAATTCTTTGACCCTTGATGACATCCGGGCTTTCCAGGCCAGAGCATGCTCCCTACCTCCAGATCCGATTATCAGAACTTTCATCATTGTCTCCTAATGCCTGAAATGCCTGATTCCTGTGAAGATCATCGCCATTCCGTTTTGATTACAGGCTTCGATCACTTCAATGTCACGTTTTGATCCACCCGGTTGAATGACTGCGGTGATTCCGGCTACGCAGGCTGAATCAATGCCGTCTCGGAACGGAAAGAATGCATCGGATGCCATGACCGCATCCCGGCTTCTCTCCCCCGCCTTCCGAGCTGCGATAATGGCCGCTTCCACCCGGCTGACCTGTCCCGCACCGATTCCCACCGTTGCTCCGTCTTTTGCGAACACGATCGCATTTGATTTTACGAATCTGCATATTCGCCAGGCAAACATCAGATCCCGTTGTTCCCTGGAGTCGGGATGGCGCTCGGTAACCACCCGATAATCCGATTCTGTTTCAATAAATCGATCTCCCATCTGGATCAATGCGCTCCCTGCGATCAATTTGACTTCGATATTTTCCCGGAACAGCTCGGCTGGCATCTGCACAATTCTCCGACTCGACTTTCGTTTCAGGAGCTCCAGTGCCTTTTCGGTGAACCCGGGAGCGGCGATGACTTCAAGAAATTGTGTCTTATGAAGCATCGCAGCGGTTTGCAGGTCGACTGTGCGGTTCAGGGCTACGATGCCTCCGTATGCAGATAGCGAATCACACTCCAGCGCTTTATTATATGCCTGGATCAGCCGGTCACTCACGGCTGCTCCACAGGGATTCTGATGTTTGACGACGACTGCGGCAGGTTGATCGAAATCCCGGATAATCTGCCAGGCGGCGATGAGGTCCATGTAATTGTTATAGGATATTTCCTTTCCGCCCAGTATTCTCACATCCGACAGTGAATCCGGCGGTGTCGGGACCGCTTTATACAGCGCTGCTGGCTGATGCGGGTTTTCTCCGTATCTCAGGGAGCGGATTCTGCGGAATGTCAATTCGAGATGATCCGGTAGATTTTCCGGTTCGTTCCGGCTCTTTTTCGATGTTTGGGAATCGAAGTAGTCGGCGATGCAGAGATCATAACCGGCTGTTTTTCGGAAAGCTTTGGCGGCCATTGCGACACGGTCCTGCAGGCGCAGATACCCATTCCCGCTTTCAAGCAGATCCACTATGGCCGAATAATCAGCCGGATCGGTGACAACGCCCACGTGTTGGAAATTCTTGGCCGCCGCACGGACCATGGCGGGTCCGCCGATGTCGATGAACTCGACGGCTTTTTTCCGATCCTCCGGATCACTGCGAACGGCATCTTCGAACGGATACAGATTGACCACAACCAGCCCGATGGGTTTTATATTCATCTTATCGAGCTGGCGGGCGTGGTCGGGATTATCGAGATCGGCCAGTATTCCCGCATGAATCGCGGGATGCAGGGTTTTGACTCTTCCGTTGAGAATTTCCGGAGACTGGGTGATGTCGGAGATCCGGGTGACCGGTATTCCCAGATCCAACAGATGCGCGGCAGTCCCTCCGGATGAAACGATCTCGATACCGAGAGCCGCCAGCTTTTTGCACAGGAATTCGAGACCGGTTTTGTCATATACGCTTACGAGAGCTCTTTGTATTTTCATGAGAATCTCACTCGTTTTTTAAAAATTTGGTTGTTTTGGATGCTTCGATGAGTTTTTTAACAGCCTGGAAAGGATCCGGCGCTCCGAAGATGGCATTCCCCGCAACCAGCAGCCGGGCACCGGCCTGAACCAGCATTGGCGTGTTTTCGACGTCAACCCCTCCGTCCACCGAAATGATCGTTTTCAATTTACGGGTGGTGATCACCTGGTTGAGACGTCTGATCTTGTCTATAGATGACTCAATGAATTTCTGCCCGCCGAATCCCGGATTCACCGACATGACCAGGATGAAATCAAGTATGGGAAGAATTTCATAAAGAGTGCCTGGCGGTGTACCTGGATTGACAGCCACTCCCGCCTTGACACCGGCGGATTTGATCGAACTGATGGTCCGGTGAATGTGGATCCCGTTTTCAATATGCACCGACAATCGATCCGCGCCGGCTTTGATGAATGCCGGAATAAATTTGTCGGGATCATTGATCATCAGGTGAACGTCCAGTGGAAGTCGGGTGACCTGTTTGATACTGGCCACGACCGGCGGCCCGATGGTTATGTTGGGAACGAAATGCCCGTCCATCACGTCGATATGCAATGCGTGAGCTCCGGCACGGGTCACCAGATCGATCTCGCTGCGAAGATCAGAAAAATTTGCGGACAATATGGAAGGAGCGATTTGAACCATGAAACGATCTCCTTGTGCTCGTTACCAGGATTGAGTCAAGACTTTCTCACCATCCAGATAAACCGTGATATTTCCATTGCCGGTTTTGGGAATCATCAGTTTCACTTCTTCGGCGGGTTTAACCGTCTGCTGGCGCAGAAGTCTCTGCCCGGTTTCGTCGTCAATGGTGACTTTGAGCTCCTTGGACACGATTCCCTGGGGAACTCGGTAAGTGAAAACTGAAACGGAACCCTCATCCGGCAGACCGTATGATTTGACGATCAGAGACACGGGTGATCCTTCATATATGGATTCGCCCGGTTCGGGATTCTGATGCAGAATAATCCCCGGCTCGAATCCGGTATCATGCGAAATTTTAATATCAACCGAAAACAGCCGTTCCATATTCCGATCCATATCGGAGATTTTCCGACCGATCAGATCGGGCATCCGGTATCGTGCGGGCACCGGACCCAGACTGACCAGGCATTTGATTGGAGCGCCCGGCAGAACGATTTCCCCGGGTCCCGGAGCATGCGCAATCACATGACCCATGCGCGTGGTCGGATGACGAATCTTTTTCTCGAGCACTTCATTGAAGCCCAGGCAGGATAATTCATGCCTGGATTGCCGGATACCGAATTCCCTGAGATCGGGCATGGTGATATGCTCCGGTCCCGAAGAGAGAACCATGCGGACCGAGGCATACTGCTTCCGTGTCTCGCCCGGCGACGGGGATTGCCGGATGACCGATCCCTTCGGCACGCTCGTGTGATGTTCCGCTCCTTCGACAACTCCATACAAATGTTGTTTTTGAAGATCCTGAAGCGCCGTGACGATTTCTTTCCCCATAAGATCCGGAACAAGAACACTCCCCCCCTTGGTGATCATCTTCAGGGTCATCCATCCGGACAGTATCGCCAGTATGAGAAATCCCGCAATGGCGATCCCCGCCCTTCCCAGCCAGTGCAGCCGGCTCATTTCTAATTCCTCAGTCGCGACATCATGACGGTTCCGGTTTCAGCCGATCTCCTTCCCTGACATACCTGCCCTGGAACAGTAAATCCCCCCTGATGATGTTTCTGGATGCGGGTTGTATGTCCAGGCACAAGAGGATACCTTTTCCGGTTGCGATTAAAAACCCCTTTCCGTCTATTTTGCCAAGGACGGTGCCCGGCGCTTTGTTGTCCTTTCCCTCGCTGAATACGGATGCCAGATGCACTTTAATCCGGATGTCGCGAAGAAACGAGAAAGCTCCCGGATTGGGATTGAATCCCCGGATTGACCGTTCGATTTCGACCGCCGGCCGGTTCCAGTCTATCCGGGCATCGGAAGTGGACAGTTTCGGAGCGTATGTTGCCGACCTGTGGTCCTGCTCCACCGGGACAAGGCTGCCGGAAAGATATTGCGGAATTGTCTCGACCAAGAGGTCTGCGCCGGCTTCGGCAAGTTTCATCTCCAGACTTCCGGCGGTATCCTTCCTCGAGACGGGAATCGGTCGCCGGGAGATAATCGGGCCGGAATCCAGACCGGTATCGGTTTTCATGATTGTCACGCCGGTGGTGGTCAATCCCCGGACGACGGCCCAGGCGGCAGGCGCAGCACCGCGCAGAGCGGGAAGCAGAGAAGCATGCACATTGAGAACGCCCAGGGTGGGAATGGATAGATGCCGCTTCGAAAGAATTTTCCCGTAAGCGGCCGTGACTATCATATCGAGCGTCATCCTCTCCAGAAACCGGTAAAAATCGGAGGTTCTGATGCTGTCGGGCTGGAACAGGTTCAATCCCATTTTCCGGGAACATGTTTTGATGGGAGTCGGAAGGGTTTCGCCCCTGCGATTTTTCAACCGGTCCGGTTGACTGATGACGCCGCAGATGGGAAATTTCGCTTGCAACAGGCCGGACAGCACACGCACTGAATATTCCGAGGTGCCCATGAAGAGGATACGGGGTTTTGTCACATGCGGGGCGTCTCTTTCTTCAGTGCCTTTTTCAATTTGCGAACTATGATTTCCTGTTTCAGCATCGACAGTCGATCGATGAACAGAATCCCGTCCAAATGGTCGATTTCATGCTGAATGATCCGAGCGGTCAGATTCGAAGCGGAAAACTCGACCGGATTGCCTTCCTCGTCGACGGCTCTGACTTTGATCTCTATCCATCTTTTGATCCTGGCGCTCGTATCCGGAACACTCAGGCATCCTTCTTCACACATGTCGGTTTCTTCCGAATGCCAGATTATCTCCGGGTTGATCAGACCTCTGATGCTGGATTGATCCGTATCCGCTCCGAACATCACAACAATGACCCGAATCGATTCGCCGACTTGAGGAGCGGCAAGGCCGACGCCGCGCGCATTCTGCATGGTTTCCTTCATCTGAGTCATGAGAAACCGGATTTCCGGACTGATCGTCGGGATTTCCGAGGCCCGCTGCCTCAAAACCGGGTCGCCATAAATTCTGATTTTCCTAAAATTCTTTTCGTTCATAGCCTTCTACCTGATTGTAATCAACCGGATATGATGATTCAAGGGATTCCCGAAGGGTTTCAGGGCACCGGTTTCCCGATATACCTCATCAATTCCTGAACATCCTCCCATACCGGCCGGCGGTACCCGGGATTTCTCAATATGGCAGCCGGATGGTAAGTCGGCCGAACGCAGATGCCCCGATAATCGTAAAATCTTCCCCGAAGAACAGTCATGGGCGCGTTTCTGCCGGTCAGAAAGGCGGCTGCAACATTTCCCAGAGCACAGATGACTCTGGGCTGGAGAATGTCGATCTGCTGCGCCAGAAAGGGAGAGCAGGTCGATATCTCGTCCGGTTCGGGATTCCGGTTGTTGGGTGGTCGGCATTTCACCACGTTGCAGATATAGATTTCTTCGCGCTGCAAGCCCATCGCAGCCAGAATGCGATTGAGCAGCGCGCCAGCTCGGCCGACAAACGGGCGGCCCTGAAGATCTTCATCCCTGCCCGGACCTTCACCGACGAACACGATATCGGGAGTCGGCGATCCTTCCCCGAAAACAATGTTATTCCGTCCCCGGTGCAACTTGCAGCGGGTGCAGTTTTCAAGCCTGTGCCACAGCGCCTGCAAACATTCCCGGTTAAAATCCGTTTCCGCTCTGTTATCAGACACATTATCCGGCAATCCGGGAATTTCCAGTCCCTGAACACCTTGTTCGGCGAGATACAGAAGATGGGCTCGGAGCTGTTCTTTCATGGATTGATCCCCATCCTGCCGCCTGCTTTCCAGAATCACTTCAATTTCTTTCTCAGATATTTGAGTGCTTTTTCGATTTCCTGCCGCAGTTCGATGGAGATGCTGCCGATCATGACCGACTCGAGATGTCGTGCTGTGTCACGGCCACCCAGAAGACTCAGTGCTCTTACCGCACTCAGCTGTTCGGCCGGCGTTCCATTCGTGATCCGCGAAGCCAGATATCTCTGTACCTTGACGGAATCCATGCTGCGCAGCGCATCGATGGTCTTGTCGAAAAAAGCAGTATCCGCGAGAAAAGAAGCAAGATGGACAATCGCCTGATCCGGATCGAGGGATTTGATGATGCGTATGGCGTCTTCGCCCAGTTCGGGCAGCGATATGTACTGCATCACCAGGCGAATCGATCTTCGATCTCCTATTCTGGTGAGTTCTTCAAGGACGGCCAGACGGATCGAAACGTGGTTTTCCTTCAGCAGATTTTCCAGAATATCAACCGCTTCGCTGGATGCGATCATCCCAAGTGTTTTGATTGCACCCAATCGCAAATTCCAGTTCTTGGATTTCAGGCATCTTTTCAACAAATCGATGACATCGTTACTGTGAACAATGGCCAGAGATTCGATGGCGCGATTCCGAACCATGATATTGGAGTCGTTCAGGGCCGCTACAACCAAAGCCAGACTCTCCTCCGAATGGATTCCGACCAGAACATTGATGGCGTTGATCCGTCCGACGACCGTGCCATCCTGAAGCGTCTGGGTCATGGCATCCACGACCTTGGTGTTGCCGATCCGTATCAGAATCTCGATGGCCGCCATGTGGATCAACCGGTTCGGATCGGAAATGGCCTGGGAGCATTTGGAGATGACCGTATTTTCATCCATGCTTCTGAGAGCTTTGATGGCGTTTTTCCGGACAATCCACGAATCATCTTTGAGAGCGGAAAAAATCTTTTCCAGGGAAGTCTCCCCCGTGTTCTTCGCCAGGCATTCGACAAGGCATGCCCGAAGCTCCTCATCCTGTGCTTTTTCGTACATCCGGACCAGCAGAACTTCCGTTTCCGGATGATCGTACCGGCTGATGACATGCGCCAGGTGTTTGTGCAGTGCGGGATCACCGATGGCGGAAGACAGAATACCCCGGAATGCCGGGATGGCGATTTCGGCAGGAAGATACGACAATGCTTCCTCAGCGCTGGATCTGACAATCCAGGATTCATCGGTCAGCAAGTGCAGCAGTCTCGGGACGACTGTCTGATCGCCCATTTTCCCGATCATTTTGGCCGATGCGGAACGGATCCGATAGTTGTTGTCGCGCATGGAATCGAACAGGATATCCTGGATATCCTCGAAAGCGTGTTCCAGAATTCTCATGAATATCCGTTGTTTCTCGTTCGGCGTAGCATCCTTCATCTGACTTTGAAGCTGTTCGAGATTCAACGGATCAGTCATGCGAAATGTTCCTTATCGGAATCACCATCCGTATTTCTGATAGTTCTCGATTCGTGTCAATGCTTCCGTGGCAAAGAACCGGACCAGTTCATCCGGATCATTCTCTGATTCCTTCAACGCCTTATTCGCCCGGTCGTCACCCATCAGCCCCAGTGAATAAGCCGCATCCTGCCGGACCCTCTCGTTGGGATCCTTTAAAAGCCCGATCAGGTCATCCAACGCTTCGGTTGCCCGCATGAAACCAAGCGCTCTGGCGGCATGTCGTTGGCAACTCACGGATTGTTTCAGCATCTCTCTCAGGTGCGGAACAGCTCTCTTGTCGTTGATCCAGCCCAGAATGAAAGCCGTGTATTCCGGGACACCCTCGATATCGCTCCCGAGATTCTGGATCAGGTAGGGCGCGACAATTCCCGGATGATCCTGTTCGATCAGGCGGAATTTGAAATACATCTTGTTCCGCATGGGATCGTTTTTTTCGGCAATGGCCTTGTTGAGTGTCGAGAGGGCCTGCTGGATTTCAGTTTCCAGATCCTCCGTCTGGATCTCTTCGGCGGAGATCGGTGCAAGGCCGGCAACCATTACTGCAATCACCGTCAGGATGAGCAATCGATGGTGCATTGGATATATCCTCCCGCGGCACCCGTCTGGGATGCCCAGTTAATTCGAATCCGGATTCCGGATATAACTATCACAGACCGGGGCGTGATTTTCAAGTTGTAGTTTCCTTCAGTTTGATGACACCCGATTGATACAGGTTGTACAGAATGTCATATGCTTTAAGCGGCTTCATCCCACTGATGGCGACGATTTTTTTCAGATCGGTCTGGCCGTCAATTCTGGAGAATATGAATCCCTCCTCCGAATTCAGGTCCAAACCGATGAAATCCTCCGAGGCATTGGATGTGCGGACTGGTATGGCGTCTTTGCTTTTCAGGGTGCTGATATATTTTTTCATCAGTTGCGTACGGGTAATTTCGATATATCTTTTTACATCCATGTCTTTGGGATCTTCCTGGTACAGGTTTTCGAAAAACTGGAGGGCTTCTTTGAGCATTTTTTCGTTGAACAACCTCATGGCCGCTTCTTTTCTGGAAGCGAAACTTTCACCGCGAACGGGAATTCTGAGTTTGTCCGTATCCACTTTGATCGGGGGTGCCTTTTCAACTTCGATCGGTCGATCCACCCGTCGCAGCAATGCCTTGACTCTGGCCACAAGTTCTTCAAGATGGAACGGTTTCACAAGATAATCATCCGCTCCCACCTGGAGTCCTCTCACCCGGTCTTTGACGTTGTATTTGGACGACAGAATGAGAATGGGAACATCCCGTGTATCCGACCGCTCACGAAGGGTTTCGCACAGTTCGAATCCGTCCTGGCCGGGAAGAATGATATCGATGATAAAAAGGTCCGGAATAAATTTGAGAAGGAGCGGGTATACTTTTTCAGCCGATTCGGCCGTTACGGATTCCAAACCTTCGGAAGATAAGATTTCCGTGATGATTCTCCTTACAAACGCATCGTCGTCGACAATCACAACCCGGCTTATGTGATCTTCCCTACTCATTTACGTTCTCCTTTATCGCAGCTTGAGCCGCGGCCAGACGGGCAACCGGAACTCTGAAGGGTGAACAGCTGACATAGTCCAGGCCGGTCCGGTGGCAGAACTGGATGCTTCGCGGTTCGCCGCCGTGTTCCCCGCAAATGCCAATCTTGAGTGAAGGTTTTTCCTTCCGTCCCTTTTCGACCGCAAGGCGCACCAGAAGACCGATTCCGTCCTGATCCAGTACCTGGAAGGGGTCATATTCGTAAATCCCGAGTTTTACATAATCGTTCAGGAACCTGCCGGCGTCGTCCCGACTGAATCCGCATCCCATCTGTGTCAGATCATTCGTTCCAAAACTGAAAAAATCTGCATGTTCCGCAATTTCGTTGGCTGTCAGCGCTGCACGCGGCACTTCTATCATGGTGCCGATCAGGATATTGAAAGGTACACGGTCCAGCTTACGTTCCAGACAGATATCCCGGATGGTTTTTTCGGTCAGGTCTCTTTGCAGTTTCAATTCCTGTTTATGGCCGACCAGGGGAATCATGATTTCCGGATTCACTTTGATATCCTGCGCATGAACTTCAAGACCGGCCTCGATAATGGCCCGAACCTGCATGGCCGTTACTTCGGGGTAGGTAATACCCAGGCGGCACCCGCGGTGTCCCAGCATGGGGTTTGCCTCACTCAAACTCTCCACCATCTCCTGGATTTCTCCCAGCGGGATGTCCATGGCATGAGACATTTCCTTCTGCCCGTCCAGTTCCTTGGGCAGGAATTCGTGAAGGGGCGGATCCAGAGTTCGGATGGTTGCCGGTCGGCCTTTCAACGCCTTGAAAATACTGATGAAATCGGATCTCTGGACCGGCAGTAATTCCGCGAGGGCTTGATTGTACTGTGCCAGAGGAACTTTCAGCTTGTTTTCCAGCTTGAGCCGTTCTGACGCATTGATTGTTTTTTCCATTTCGGCCCGAAGCTGTTTCACGCGTTCCGCCACCAGAATCAGGCGTCGGAATGAGACCACCCGTTCGCCCTCAAAAAACATGTGTTCCGTACGGCACAACCCGATGCCCTCGGCCCCGAAATTCACAGCAATTGCGGTATCCCGCGGGGTGTCGGCGTTTGTTCTGATCTTGAGTCTCCGGTATTCGTCCGCCCATTCCATCAACTTCTGAAAAGCTCCGGTCAACTCGGGTGGTCTGGATGAGATTCGACCGGCATAGACGGTTCCCAGTGTTCCGTTCAGACTGATCCAGTCTCCTTCATTCAGGATCGAGGATCCGATGTGCATCTGTTTTGCATGATAGTCGACCCGCACATCACCGGCTCCGGCGATGCAGCATATCCCCATCCCCCTGGCCACGACGGCGGCATGGGATGTCATGCCTCCCCGGGCGGTGAGAATCCCGCTGGAAACCGCCATGCCGCCGATATCTTCCGGTGATGTTTCAATCCGGACCATGATAACCGGTTCGGGCTGAATAGCGGGGTTTTCCTTCTGCTTTAAAATATAATTCTCGGCATCCTCCGCGGTAAACATAATCTTTCCGCTCGCTGCACCGGGACTGGCCGGCAGGCCGGTGGTCAGCACCCGGGCCTTTTTTTCCTCCGATTCATCAAAAACCGGCAGGAGCAGCTGGTTGAGCGATTTGGCATCGATACGCATCAGAGCTTCTTCTCTGGAGATCAATCCCTGGTTCACCATATCCACGGCAATCGTCACCGCCGCGTAGGCTGTCCGCTTTCCGTCACGTGTTTGAAGAATATACAATGTGCCTTCCTGGATTGTAAATTCCAAATCCTGCATTTCCCGGTAGTGTTCCTCGAGTTTGGTGCGGATATCCTGCAATTGGTTGTATATCATTTCGGAATTGGTTTTCAGTTCTTCAATCGGCATGGGGGTCCGGATTCCGGCGACGACATCCTCGCCTTGCGCATTCATCAGATACTCCCCGTACAACACATCCTCACCGGTTGCCGGATTCCGGGTGAACGCAACACCCGTTCCCGACGATTCACCCAGGTTCCCGTACACCATCGTCTGGATGTTCACCGCGGTTCCAATCAACCCGCGGATATCATTCAGTTCGCGGTATTTGACCGCTCGAGGATTGTTCCAGGAGGCCAGAACCGCCTCGATCGCTCTCAACAGTTGTTCCATAGGATCGACCGGGAAATCAGAATGAGTTTCGGCCTGATAGATCTTCAGGTACCGGTCGATCAGAGTCTGGAGATCATTCTCGGTCAATTCCGTATCCAGCCGGTATCCGTTCTCATCCTTGATCTTCTGAAGGGCCTTTTCGTAGAGTTCGTGATCGATCCCCATCACGACATCGCCGAACATCTGCATGAAACGGCGATAGACATCCAGGGCAAACCTGCGGTTGCCGGACAACCGGCTCAAGCCGTCCACGACCTCCGGATTGATTCCGAGGTTAAGTACGGTATCCATCATCCCCGGCATGGACCGTGCCGCTCCCGATCTGACCGATAACAGAAGCGGTTTCTCCGGATTGCCGAACCGTCTGTTCATGAGTTCTTCCAGCTTCCGGATGTTCCGGTTAATCTCTTCAATGAGGCTCTGGGGAATCCTGTTTTGGTTCTGGTAGTATTCCTGACACACTTCCGTTGAAATGGTGAATCCGGGTGGCACCGGTATTCCGATCCGGGTCATTTCAGCCAGGTTTGCCCCCTTGCCACCCAGGATATTCTTCATGGATCTGTCGCCTTCGGTCATGTCCTTTCCGAAAAAATAAATGTGCTTTTTCACGGTCCGATTCCTTCCATAGTAAAAGATGCGTCTGCAATCTCAACTGGCGTTGGATCCAAAGAGTCTACGCAAGATGAAACTTACCGTTCTTTCCTTCTATTATTCTGTTCTCACTCTTGAGTTCCCGGATGATATAGCTCAATCCCTCAACGCTTCGGCCCAGAACCGCAGCCAGCTCTTCCAGAGTCAATCCTTCCGGACGACCCCGGAAAGCAGTCAGGATTTTAAACCGCAGGATCTCCCGTTCCCGCGGACTCATGGATACATCCTGAATCTCGGCATTGTCTTTGGGTGTTGATTCCAGGGTTCTCGCATCCACGATGCGCCGCTTTACTCCATTGCGTTCCACGACATTGGATTCCGGCTCGGTGTTTGACGGTGTCCGGTAATTTTTCCCGTCTTTTTCCACCTTGCCATCCATACCCAGCTGTCGCAATGGGATGCGCAGGTAATGCCACTGCATATCCAGCGCTTTGGCGATGTCCTTCAGGGTACAGCCTTCGGGGTGTTGTTCTATCACGGCCAGGATCTTATCTTCCATGTCACCCAGGTCCCGGCGTTGAATCATTCTCTTTTTCTGTGATTTCTGAATGGGTTGAGCAACCTCGACTTCCTGTGATTCGGCACCTTTCTGGATCATCTGTCTGATCAAATCTTCCACCGAACGCCCGATCCCTCGTAAAAACAGTTCCCAGTATTCCATTATTTCATCCTCCTAACCGATAATGCTTGCATGTATTGATCTTATCCACTCAAATCACCATTGTTTGGGTTATTGATGGGGTGTTTCATGCGCGCCAGATGATCGATTGACGCGTTCAAGGATCGAATGAATCATGCACGTTGAACGCGCCCTTTGATAAAAAATACAACCGATACTCACAAAAAGCAAGAATAGATTTTCAAGTGACTGATATCACTCTTGAATGAAAAAAAGCGGCCGGCGAACCGGCCGCATTGATGATTCAGATCTCAATTTTCAATCACACGGTCCGTACCCGAACTCATACATGGCGTATTGACCGATGATTTCGCTGATTTCCGGATTGGTGAGTGCACCCCAGAAGATGATACCCGAATTGCTGCCCGCACCTTCAGGCCAGACAAATGTGGAAATGATGACCTTGTCGCTCCAGTCGGACGGTATGACCTCCAGGTAGTAATCGACATTCATGGACCAGGAGGGAGCGAACCAGAACTGGTTGGCGATATCCAGAATAATGAACAATGGTAAGTACCGGGGTTCTTCCGGATTGCAGATCCGCGCGTTCACATAACAGGTATCACCCGGGCAGAAGTAATTCCCGCCCATGTCCAGCTGCACTTCATATTCATCGCAGGGTTCGGGAGATGCAGTGGGCGTCGGGGTCGGACCGGCATCCGTTCCGGTGGTGAAACTCCAGATCGGACCTTCGGTCTGGGCCTGATGGTCATCGCGGGCAACGATTTTCCAGTAATGCTGGGTGGATTCGGGCATGGTCCCGGGTTCATAGGTGGTTCCGGTAACATTAGCCTGTTCGAGCGGTGGTGGAGACGAAGTTCCGAAGTATACATCGTAAACCACGACGTCGCCCGGATCCGGATCGCCGCCTTCCCAGCTCAAATCAGCATTCCGGTTGACCTGCGTCGCTCCGTTTGGCGGGTACGGATTACCGGGCATGTAAGGTGGATTGTTGGTTCCGCCCGAGCTGGTGGTGAAACTCCACACCGGGCCTTCCGTTTCCGCACCCCAGTTGTCTCGTGCAACGATTTTCCAGTAATACATCGTAGCGGCATTCATCGCACCCGGATCGTACACCGACGAAGTAACGCCTTCCATTACCAGGGGCGGATCGGCGCTTGTGCCGAAATATACATCGTATTCCAGAGTGTCGCCGGGATTCGGATCATTGCACTGCCAGGACAGATCGGCATTCACGTCCACATCAACGGCGTCATCGGGCGGTATTGGATTCACAGGCTGATTCGGTGGATAATTGATCAACGTGGTGAAACTCCACACCGGGCCTTCCGTTTCCGCACCCCAGTTATCTCTCGATACGATCTTCCAGTAATATAACGTGTCTGGATCCAGTTGAGTTGATGGCGTGTAAGTGTTTGTGGGATGGTCCGTGGCCACCAGAGGCGGATTCGAATCCGTACCGAAATAGATGTCATAGGAAACGGTGTCTTCCGAATTGGGATCTCCACCGGTCCATTGCAGGGTTACATCGAGTGCAACGTTCGTCGCGCCGTCCGGTGGATTGGGGCCGCTCGGTTCATAGGGCGGCAGATTGTCCCCGTAACCGCCCAGATCCGCTGCTGTGTATAGTGCGTATAGGTTTGCATCGATCAGCGATGCAGAATACTCCCAGGATAACGGCGATCGAATTCGATCGGGTTTCAGCAGACCCATCCGGCCTTCACGAATCAAATAGTCGGGCCGGGCCGGCTGTTCGAACAACATCGGGTACTGGAATTTAATGATGGCGGATGCTCCGTGAAGCTGATTCATCTGCAGGATCATTGCGGTTGATCTCAGCATCTCCCGGACTTCCCATTGCTGTTGAATTTCCAGGCTTGTATTCGCAAATTCCCCCATGACTGCCGCAGGCATCACAAACATGGAAACAACCAGTATGCAGCAAACACCCATCCTTTTCATTTCGCCCCCTTTGAAATCGCTGACCCCATTTCATCCAAGCCCTAAAAAAGGCATCATGTCAATCTCACAATCTTTATACTCTTCATTCTCGCGCGTTGTCAAGCGGAAATAAACATTAAATACGCCTATATAATCAAGGCATGGAAACATCACCTGGTTTTTTAACCTTGGGGATCGCCCCGTTCAGAAACGGTGCCAGGGCTTCTTCATAGCGTTCAATACACCTCAAACTTTCAATCAAACTGGGCTGAACCGGCTGGATAATCAATGATTTACGCCAATATTCAATCGCCCGGAAATACCGACGGGTCTTATGAAACAACAATGCATAGTTATTTAAAAACCGGATGCTTTCCGATCCGGCAGCCTCGAGATTTTCGAATATCCGTTCCGCCTGATCGAAATCACCCCTCTCGGCCAGCAGAACAGCCATGTTGATCCAGGCATCCCGGCACTGTGGATCCCGTGATGCCGCTTCTCTGAAATATTCCAGCGCCCTGTCGAAATCGCTCCGCTTCATCCACAACACGCCCAGGTTGTTCAGAACATCCGCTCGTTCCGGCATATCGAGCACAAGTTGTTCCAATATGATGTCAGCTTCAAGCAGACGATCCTTCTCCAGCAGTGCGGAGGACAGGTTGACCCGGATTTCGATGGATCCCGGTGAATACCTGAGTGCCTGCTGGAATTCTTCGATCGCCTTCTCGGTCTCCCCGCTCCTGAGATAGCTGTATCCCAGTGCCTGGTGAGTTCTGCCCATGGCGATCATTTGATCTTTTCCCAGCTGGAATTCCCGTATGGCCTGAACATATTTGCCCTGTTTCATCAAAGCGTTTCCGAGATTGTGATGCGCCTGATAAAACCGTCCGTTCAGCGCAATCGATTTGCGTGCCAGTCTCTCAGCTTCCAGATGGTTGTCCATCCTGAAATATATGGCCGACAAATTACTCAAAACCATATTGTTCCCCCGGCCGATGTTTTCAGCGGTAAGGAGCTCTTTCAAAGCCTCCGCCTGCAGCCCTTTCCGATACAACCATTCACCATGCATATAATGGTATTTTGCCGCCAGAGCCCTTCCGTGCAGGTCCAGTATTTGACCGGTCCAGTCTGTTTTGGACAGGCGCATGCAATCCCAGTCGACTTCTCGGTCTGAGACCGGCCGCCATTCGGTCTCGAAACGATACGCAAGACCCTCTGGAATATGGGACCGATCTTCCAATCCCGGAATCTCCATCGGAACCGTTGTATACAGGGGAATATCCCAGCTTTCCTTCACTGCGCGAATGAAGTGCAAACCCTTGTAGTCGATGACGATTTTGACATCGGGCCGGTAATGCAGGGCGTATTCCAGATAGCTCAACACGAAAGGTGAACTCCATCCCTGAGTCACCAGAATCGCATCCAGCGGCAGGCTGTTGAAAACATCAATTCCAAACTCATACCCGATGCGATGATCGGAACGGTCACAGGCTGCATAGTTGCGGACAAGGAGACCCAGGAAGAGCACAACCAGCGTGACCGACAGCGCGGAAGCGGTCAGAAGATGACGGGGCTTTGCGCCGAACAGCCTCCCTGAAAAGAAAAACAGTATCCCGAACCCAATGGCGGCTGCCAGATAGGACTGTAGATAATAGACTTCGATATCGACGATCCGATAATTGACGGCAAACAGGACTGGAAAGATGAAATAAAAAAGCAGAACAACGGTCAGTCGAAAACGTCGGATCAATCCCAGAATCCACCCGAGGAAAACCAGAGCCAGAAACCAATGACCCCATTGGCCTTCGAAGAATGAGCAGAAATGAAAGAAATTAATCTTCAATTCATTCCACGGCGTCCCGAACATGATTGGCTGGAACTGCCGTCCGGTTATATGGTAAACAAGCCGGTTGAATGAATGAACCGGGACCCATCGCATCGGACAATCCACAACTGATCTGAGCGGCAGCATCATCTGGACGCTCCATCCCATCAGAAGAAACGGGATCCCCCGGATGATTTCGATTGCGGTAAGCTCTCTGAAAATAAGCCTTCGGTACAGCAGACCAACCAGAGCCGGGAGAGCCAGGATGGACAGCAGGTGATTCGACACGGCCAGTCCGGTCACGAATAAAAATAAAAACCATCGTTTCCGAGTGAATTCCGCGCTTATTCTGAAGGCCAGGTCCAATTGCCACATCAGGAGAAATATGTGAATTGCATATATTTCCTGAATGGTTGTCTGAGACCAGAATGTGGTCGATAAGCCGTAAACCAGCGACGCAGCCAGTCCCGACGGCATATTGAACAGCCGGGTCACGACAATGTAAATCAGGACCACCGTCAGCACTCCGGAAAGCACGGAAAGCAATGCCGTTCTGGATGCAAGATTGCCCAGTGGAATGAACAGCTGGAAAGATCTGGCCAGAATCGAATACAGGGGATATCCGGTGGGGTGAGGCACTCCCAGAACATATGCGGTTGCCGTCAACTCACCGGAATCAGCCACATAGACCTCATTGCATTGTGTCCGCACGTACAAGACCAGAAAAAGAATGAAAAGACCGGTCAGGACCGCGGGACGGGAATCGTTCATGAGTCTGTATGCTCCGGTTGCAGACGATGCATGGATTCTTGAGTCGGGTCGGGCTGGGCCGACCGATTCTGCTCTTTCAGGATCTCATCCGTTTTCCCGGCTTTCTCCAGACAGACATCCAGGCTTCTCCGAATTTCCGGGTCGTCCGGTTTCAACCGGAGAGCCCGGATCAGAAATGCACGGGATTGTTCAAATTCACGTTCGTTGAAATGCATCAATCCCAGGGCGCGCAGTGATTGAAATGAATATGGATTCAGTTCAAGAGCTTTCTCGAACGCCGATCTGGCGCTATCCAGGCGTCCGAGATGCAGGTCGACCGTCCCGATCCGCTCGTGGATTTCAGCAAATTCTGGTGCTGTTTCCCGGGCTTTTTCATATTCCGTCCGGGCCTGCAGCCATTGCGACCGCATCAGGGCGATCTCCCCCATTCCCCAATGCACTCTCGGATGATCCATCCCCTTTTTAAACACCCTATCAAACAGACTTTCTGCGGATTCAAGATCACCCATGCGAAGCGCTTTTTCCGCCTGGATCAACAGATATTCCGGGCTGTCCGCATCAAAAGCATCCACGATGTTTTTCTGTTCCGTCAGTTCGGCAAAAGGCAGATTCCATCGATTCATTATCCGGACTGCGCCTTCGAAATCTCCCATATACAATCTGCTCCTGGCCAGGTTTCCCACTTTTTTTCTGTTCACGCCTGATTTACGATCTGCACTGAATTCCCGCTCCATTGAATCCAACGCGGATTCAACCGGGATGAGCGTCTCCGGGATTTCCAGCGTGTTGAAACAGCCTTCACCGAAACGCCGGCCGAGGTATTGCGAAAGAAGTTTCGACCGGGTGATCACTCCCCCGGGTATCCTCGGAAACATGCTCAGCAGATTCCCGGGCAGTATCGGATCCAGGAGGTAAGCCTTTTTAAGTGTTTTCATCCCGCGATCCATATCCCCTTCGATGCAGCTGGCCATGCCCAGATCACTGAAATGTTCCATCCCGGAAAGTCCTGCAGGATCGATGGTTACCGCATTTTTCAACAGCCGGATCCGGTCCACGCTGGATGGTGCCAGCCAGGCGAGGATTGCATTGATCCGGGCTGCATCCGGATGATGGCTGTGGATTTTCTCGAAATCATCATAAACACTGTCCGTCTGGCCCAAAACCAGATGCAGTGACACGATTTCCAGGTGAATATCCGCATCCCAGGGTCGATAGAATACCGCTTTCTCGAATGCTGACAGGGCCCACCAGGGTTCCGATTCCCGTTTCATCAGCCCGCGGGCCTTCCAGTGGGTGCCCAGAAACGGAAACATGACCCCGGGAATTTCAATGCAAATCAATACGAGCAGTATGGGCACCTTGAGCCGCCGGAGCAATCCGGATGGCGCATAGGGTCCGGGTTCGGAAGCCAAACGCATGTTTCCGGTGGCGATGCCAAGCAGCATGGCCGCCAGGATCAAAAGCGCAGGATAATAAAAAACACAGTCGAACAGCCCGGTTAAAACCAGGATGAAAAATCCTGCCGCCGCATGAAGTCCCGGCGGTTGAATTCTCCCGCGATTCCGGAACATGCCGTGGATCAATGCCGCCAGGATCCATAGAAACAAAGCAGTTCCCGTTGCTCCGAACAACCATGGAATCTCGATGAGAATACTGTGAAAATGCCTTCCCAGCCGGTCCCATTTGTACCAATCGGCGAAGAACATTATATGGTCATGAAACGGATCCGTAACGAATCTCGATAAAGAATCGTGATCTCCAATTCCATGACCGAACAGGGGCCGGGATGCGATCCCGTTCAAGGCTGTTTTCCAGAGCAACAGCCGGTTGTGAAGCGTTTCCGCATTGAAAATCCGATAGGTGACCGCTCCGATCAATACCACCCCGAAAACCAGTACCGATGCGCCGGCCATCCACAGACCCTTGTTGATGAAAACACGCCCCTGCATCCGTTCCCGGTGAATCCAGAGCCACGATAAATAAGCCGCCGCAACCACCAGGCAGGAAATCCATGATCCTCTGGACAGGGTGGCCAGTAAGACGATGATGGATACCGACAGCAGAAATATTCTCGATCCGTTCTTCATCTTCCCGATTTCCGCAGACATCAGAACCGGGAGACTTCCCGCGACACAGGCACCGATTGCATTGGGGTGAATCAATGCCACCCATAACTTGAATGTCGCCGATGTCGCAAACCCGAAAGACTGCGAGAGCCAGATCAACCGCCACAATCCCAAAGCAACCAGGCAACAGATCGTCAGAGACTGCCATATGAACAGGATCGATCCACACCTGCAGCCGCGCTTCCCGGCGCATTTTCCTGCCACATCCACGGTCAGCAAAGCAGTGAACAGCAAGACAACATCGACATAAAATGTCCGGCTCTGGTGGTTCCAGCCCTGAATTATAAACAGGAGCAAATAGGCCGTCGCGGCGGCCAGGGGGATCCGAAGCGGATTCCCACCCTCTCCTTCGGATGGATGCCATAGGATATAAATTCTGGTCACCAGAACGGCAAGGAACGGACAGATGATCGCATACGGGTATTTATCCAGTGCCTGCGTCAGAAACAGATTGGAAGAATACAGAGTTGTCCAGATACCGATTTGCACCGGCGATATGTTCTTTCCCTGTGCCACCAGTATGAAAACCGCCATCGCCAGACCTGACAAGGCGTTAAATATTCCCAACGGAGGGAAATTATCCGGGGACAGGGAGGGTGTGTCCATGCTCAAACCAGACAGTACGATACCCGCCACAACCGCCAGGTATGCCATGATTTCCCATGTTTTCGATCCGCGACCGCTAACCTTCCCTTGACAAACCGCAACCACCGCAGCGGCGGAAAACAATCCGTAGACCCAGGCCAGTGTCGAAAAATCCGCATCGACCGACAGGGGCATCCATAAACACAGCAGGATCACAAAAACCAGATGACCCCGGTACAACATGTAACCGGTCACGACGCCACATCCGCACAGGCATCAAGCAGCATTCTGATGCCGGCAAGTTCGCATAAATCCATCATCTTCATGACGGCCGCCAGATGCCGGATCAAAACCGGCATGTACTGGAGATATCCTGGGTTGCTCCTGACCGTGGCCTGATACCCGAACGTCCCAAGCGCTTTCAAGTTCCTCTGAATACACATAATCAAAAATGTTTCGCGGGAATCCCGGCCAGAATGAAGTGATGTCTCCATGGAAGGCAGAAACCGATCCAGCGTTTCTTCTATGAACGACTCCGGCAGAACAACATAGGCATCCCTCAGAAGAGACGCCAGATCATACTGCGCCGGACCCAGCCTGGAATCCTGAAAATCGATGATATACACCTTCCGATCAACAACCATGATATTCCGGGAATGATAATCGCGGTGTGTGAATACCGGGGGCTGCTCGGACAATACACTCGAAATCCATTCAAAACTTGTATTCAACGCACCTTGAATTTGAGGACCCGGATCAACCCTCAAGTATCCCTTTAAGAAATGCTCTATGAAGAAGTGCAATTCATAGAGATATGTTTCCCGGTCGAAGCGGATATTGAACGCCGGGCAATATAATCCCGTTGATATTCTGCAATGGGACTGGATGTGTTCCAGGATATCCAGAACCTGTGGATAGAGGGTTTGAAGGGCGTATTGCGGGTTGTTCCGATAGGCTGTCTGAAGTGTCTGATCGCCCAGATCCTGCAAGGCGATGAATCCGTATTCTGGAAAAACTTCGTAGATTTCGGGAACCGGCACCCCGTGGTTTTTCAAATAATTCTGAATCGAAATAAATGGATCGGTTGAAATTGAAAAGGGAGATGCCCGGTCCATGATCACCATGGTGTGATCCGGGGTGAAGATTCTGTAGTAACTCCGGGCGCTGGCGTCTCCGGGCAGTTTCTGTGTATGGAGGATTTTCGTTTTCAGAAGCGGGGACAATCGATCGATGAGGTTTTTCATTTCAATTCCGCCTGGAGTTCCGGTACTTGAGCGAAGCGGTTTGTCTGGTATGCAATACCATTTTTAAGCACTGAATTTCGATTGACCCGGACATTCGGCCACACGATGGCGTTTTCCAGAACCGAATCCTTTCCGATGACCGCATCTTTGCCAATAACGGCATAACCTTTGATCTGAACGTTTCTTCCGAGGGAAGATGCCGGGTGGATCCAGACATGGGATTGACATCGGACGGGCTGTGATTCCAAGTCGATGGTATTGATCCTCCCGCTCATTGCATCCAGATGCGCCCGGACATAGCGGGACAGGGAACCGATGTCGTTCCAGTATCCGAAGTGAGGGAATATGCCGATCGGTTCGGTTTCCCGGTCGTAGCCTGGATACACGCATGTTGTCAGGCTCTGGAATCCGCCTTCTTCCAGGTGATTAAAAATCCCATCATTGACGATCTGTATCCCGGTGAATGTTCCGCCCAGAGCAAATGGACGGTTTTTCAGGATGCCGTGCGGGAAGCTGCACAATTGTCCCTCCCGGTCCGCTCCGACGGGGGGAAACCCCAGGTCAACGGATGGGGGATGCACGATCAGTGTGGCTGCCCAACCTGAATCCAGGTGATGGCGGATGACCGCATTCAGATCGACATCGGTGATGATGTCGCCGTTGATGATGATAAAGGGTCCGCCCGACAGTTTATCTTTCAGGGGAACCAGCGCGCCCGCGGTACCCAGAATGTGGGGCTCGAATGAAAACTGCGAATGGCCCGGGATGACGGTTCGTCTCATGTGTCTGCGGATCGAGGCGGGTCGATGATGGAGGTTGATAAATATTTGTTCTGTCCCGGCCCTGGACAGGCTGTCGATCACGTGAGCAATGACCGGCCGATCGAAAAACCATACTGCCGGTTTGGCGCATTCTTCTGTTACCGGCTGCAACCGTTTTCCAAATCCCGCTGCCAAAATCAGGGCTTTCATGAGCTTCTCATCCGAGCATTTTATAAATCCCGATTCAAATTCGCCACCTCAGGAGACCGGGATTCTTTCTTGACAGGATACTGTCGAACCGATACGTTCATCCGAACGGTCATTGCCTGGAGCATCCCGCTGCGATGAAGAATATCTTTCTTGTCTATCAAAAGGAACTGAAAAGTTTCTTCCGCGACAAATACACGCTAATTTATTCGATCCTGTTTCCCATTCTGTTGTACCCGCTGATTTTTTGGGGAATGAGCCAGGTATTCACAATTCAGCGCGGCTCTTTCGAAAAGATGTCGTACCGCGTCGGATTCGCGGATCACCGGCTGCCGAACCTGATTTACCAGATCCTGGGTTCGGAAGACCGTTTCGATCTCTTTCCCGACTTGATCCTTTCTGATGTCACGTCCGCTGCCGAACTGAAGTCGATGGATCTGGATGTCGTGGTTCAGCCCGCCCGCTGTTCATCGGATGAAATGGAAATCAGACTGATATACGACAGTGCCTCGGACCGATCCAGCGCCGCCCGGGACCGGCTGGAAATAATACTCAACCGGTTGAAGCTGATCGAGCTGAAATCCGGCATGCTGGAGTCTTCGGAAGATCTTCCGGATTTCGACATCGTCGAATTTGATTTGTCTTCAACCGAGGAAAAATCCCGTTATTTGCTGGGGATTCTGCTTCCGATGATCATGGTTATCATCACGGTCATGGGAGCGCTTTATCCTGCCATCGAAGTGATCGTTTCGGAGCGGGAAAGGCAGACCATCGAATCGACTCTGTCATCCCCCATATCCACCGGACATCTCATCGCAGGGAAATTCGCCGCGGTGGTAACCATGAGCCTTGTGGCTCTGATTCTGAATGTTGTATCGATGTTGGTGACGATCAAGCACACCCTGTTCATGCATGGCGATCTCGACGATCTGAATTTCACCATTCCCCTGGGTGCTGTGCCTTATATTTTTCTGGGCGCGATCCTGATCGCGACCCTGTTTTCGGCAATCATGATACTGGTCGCTTCGTACGCCAAGACATTCAAGGAGGCGCAGAGTTTCATCACGCCGATCTACGCCATCGGCATTCAACCTGCCGTCGTGTCCGCATTGCCGGGGATAAAATTCAACATCGCAACCGCTCTGATACCCATAACGAATATATCGCTGATGTTCCGGGAACTGATTCGCGCCCGATTCGATCTTGTACCGATTCTGGTCACGGTTGGATCGCTGGCGTTATGGTGCACCATTTTTCTGCTGGCTTCCCGTTATCTTCTTCGCAAGGAGAGCATCGTCCTGGGCATGGATCGAAGTCTGTTCCGATGGAGAAAGCGCCGGACTCAAAGGGAAAAGGGGGGTTTATAACTTGATTGATGTCATTCATCTATCCAAGACGTATCATGATTCCCAGCGCGGGGAAATCGCCGCCGTCGATGACATATCCTTCGGTTGCTCGTCGGGTGAAATTTTCGGCCTGCTGGGACCCAATGGAGCCGGGAAGACGACAACACTCCGGATGATCGCCACGCTCCTGTCCCCCACGACCGGAACCGCCAGGATCAACGGGCATGATATCCGTACGCAATCGCAGCAGGTGCGGGCATCCATCGGTTTTTTATCCTCCACAACCGGATTGTATCCCCGATTGACACCCCGGGAAACACTGGTTTTTTTCGCCCGGCTGCACGGAATGGCCTTCCGGCAGGCGAAAACCACCACGGATAACCTGATCGAACGATTCGGGATCACCGAATATGCGGATGTCCGTTGTGAGAAACTGTCCTCGGGAATGAAACAGAAAGTTTCCATCGCCCGTGCCCTGGTCAATGATCCTCCGGTTCTCGTATTCGATGAACCGACGGTCGGCCTCGATGTGATAGCGGCCGCCCAGACGCTTAAATTCGTGGAAGAGTACCGGCAGCGGGAGAAATGCATTCTGTATTCTACTCACATTATGAGCGAAGCTGAAAAACTCTGTGACCGGATCGCCATCATTCACCGGGGCAGTCTCCTGGCGATCGGATCGCTGGAAGGATTGCGAAATCAAACCGGAAAGCGGTATCTGGAGGATATTTTTCTTTCACTTGTGAGCACACCTTTGGAGGATCTGACGGGTTGAAGGCGATAAACCTGCCCACGATCAAAGAGATCGTTCTAAAGGAATTGAAGGAACTTTCCAGGGACAAGAAGATCATCATTCTTGCCGTTGTCATTCCAATCGCCATTTACCCTTTTGTCTTTTTCGGCATCGACAAGTTGTTCAGCATCCAGGAATCAAAACTCAAATCAATAGGCGCTACCGTTTCCCTGACCGGCGACTCCGCAATGCTCCTTCCATATCTCCGCGACGCCGAATACACATTCACATTCGTCACCGCCCGAACCCCCGACGCCGGACTGAATGAATTGAATGCGGACCTCGCGGTGGAAATAGAATCCGGGAAGGATTCGAATCGGTCTCTGATCTGGATTTTGTATGATGGATCGCGGGATGAATCCATCATGGCGTACCGCCACCTGACCAAACATCTCGAACTCAAGCGGCCGGAATGGGTCCGGGACCGGATCGTTGAATCCGGTTTGCCGGTGAGCCGCCTGCCGTCGTTTCACATCGAGATGACGGATATTGCTTCACCGGAAGCCAGGAGCGGGCATAAGATCGGGAAAATACTGCCTTTCATACTGGTGCTGATGCTGACCAGCGGATGCGCTTTCACCGCGGTGGACTTGATTGCCGGAGAAAAGGAGCGGGGCTGTTTCGAAACGATTCTGGTCACATCCATTGACCGACGGGATCTGATCATCGGCAAATTCCTGGTTGTTCTGGTGACCGGACTGGTTTCGGCGTTTTTGAATCTTCTGGGTATGGTTCTCACCCTGAAACTCGGTCTGTTTCAAAGCAGGGAAGGCTTTGATTTCGCATTCGAGTTACCCGTTTCAACTTTGGGCGGAATTTTCGTCTGCACCCTCCCGCTCGGAATCCTGTTTGCAGCCGTTCTCATGGTTTTCTCCGCCAAAGCCCGGACGTTCCAGGAGGGACAGCTTTATCTGATGCCGTTCACTCTCCTGGTACTGATTCCCACATTCATTGTGGCCCTGCCCGATATCCATTCAAATTCATATGTCATCCTGATTCCTGTGGCCAATATCGCCGTGGTCATGCGGGAATACCTGGAGAAGGCCGTCAACGTGCCATTTTTCATCCTGGCGAATGTGGTGAATCTTGCGTATGCGGGACTCATTCTAAACTGGGCCATCGGATATCTGGAAACCGAAGGCTCACTGGTCACACGAGCCACTGCAGCCCCGTCCCGGATCAGGCGCTTTGATGAGACCAGGGCGAGTGTCATGACGTTCGTCCTGGTCTGGCTGACCATGTATTTTATCATGGCGCCGCTTCAGGAATGGAATCTCATAGGGGGTCTGTTGATCACCCTGTACGGTCTCATCCTGCCGGCGTCTTTGCTTCACGTGAAAATCCTGAAATTACCTTTCCGGGAAACGTTCAGCCTGGCGCTTCCACACTGGAAGGCATGGCCAGCCGTGGTGCCGATGACCCTGGGGATGCTGTCACTCGCTCAGTGGCTGACCCACTATCAGATGCAGATCCTGCCTTTTCCGGAATCACTGGGCCGGATCTTTCAGGAAACATTTCAGCCTGAAGGCATCACAGTCTGGTTCTCCATGTTCCTGTTCGGGATATCCCCCGGCATCTGCGAGGAGCTTCTGTTCAGAGGTGCAATCCTGGGAACGCTCCGTCGGAAACTGACTCCCTTCAGATACATCCTGATCTCCAGCGTGCTGTTCGCTTTTGTCCATTTCAGTGTTTACCGGTTTTTCCCGGTAATCCTGCTCGGTCTCGGCTTCGGATATATCGCGTTCCGCGCGAAGTCAATTTATCCCGCCATGTTCGCGCACGCCCTGAACAATATCGTCGCAATTCATCTGCTGCCGAAATACATTCCCCATGACATGCCCGTATATTGGTACCTCACCGGTCTGCCACTGCTCGCAGCCGGTGTCTATGTCTTTGAGAGTATCAACAGAAACCGCACTGATATTAAAAGGAAGGTGATGCATCATGAATTTCTTGAATGAACTTCTCCAGCGAGCCGCAGGCAGAAACAAGAGAATCGTATTCCCGGAAGGAACAGAACCCCGGATTTTACAGGCCGTGGCCCGCTTGAAGGAACGGGGGATTTTGACGCCGGTATTGCTGGGTGAGCCGGGCGCTGTTCATAAATCGGCACGGGAATCCGGAGCGGATATCGAAACGATCGAAATTCTGGACCCCCGGACCAGCCCGTACCGGGAGGAATTTGCAGAGATGTACTATCAACTGCGCCATGAAAAAGGATTGACGCGGGAGGAAGCGTCCGGGGCCATGAACGATCCGATTTATTTCGGAACGGCTCTGGTGAAAACAGCCCATGTGGACGGATACCTAGCTGGAGCGGTTACGACAACCGCCAAAACGGTTCAGGCCGGGTTGAGAATACTGAAAACACTGCCGGGAGTCCGGAAGATTTCCAGCTTCTTTTTCATGGTTCTCGATGATCCGAGCTGGGGAGCCGATGGGGTGATCGTCATGGCTGATCCGGCGATCGTGGTGGATATGGATGCGGAAACAATGGCGGAACTGGCCGTTATGACAGCCCGAAACGCACTGGCGATCGGCGGGTTCATACCCAAAGTCGCCATGTTATCCTACTCCACACTCGGCAGCGGATCCGGTTCCAGTGTCGAAATGGTCAGAGAGGCGACCCGGTTAGCCCGGGAACAATGCCCGGAATATACTTTTGAAGGCGAGATCCAGGCGGATGCCGCCATCGTCCGGAGTGTTGCCGATCTGAAAGCGCCTGGGAGTCAGGTTGCAGGATCAGCCAATGTTCTGATATTTCCCGGCATCGATGCGGCCAATATCGGTTACAAACTGGTGCAGAGACTCGCCAAAACTCTCGCCGTCGGCCCGATCCTGCAGGGGCTTTCCAGGCCGGCGAACGATCTGAGCCGGGGGTGCAGCGTCGACGATGTGGTTTATACCGCCGCCATTACAGCTCTGCAGGCCTGATCGTGCACGTCACATCCGCGTTGATGCACCAGGCCGGCATGTTGGCGGCATGGGGGGAAACATGAGGAAAACACTTCGCGATATTGCCAGACGCTTTAACAGGGAGAACGACATCTGGCTGCTCGCAGGAAACACTTCAGCCGTTCTGCAGGGCGCCATGATTCATTCCCGCAAATTGACCTTTTACACTCTGCAGACTGGCGCTTACAAATTCGGCGAACTGTTCGCCCCGTACAAAAGGGAACGCGTGAAATACCGGGAAAAACCACCCCTGGCCGGACATATCGGTCTGTTCAGCATCAATGAAATCGATGTCAGCATCGTCGGTCAGCCGGAGATTTTTTTCGAACATCGCAAATACCCCATTCCAATCGAAGATGTTTATCTCTATGCTGAAACAGTGCAGATCGAAGACCAGGGAATACCGCTCCTGCCTCTCGAATGGCTGCTCATCCTGGGGATCATGGCCGACAATACCGGGCTGGCGGATGCCGTATCCCGATGTGAACTGGATTTCGAACGCGTTCTGAAAACAGCCGGTGATATGGGTGTTGCCCATTATCTGAAAACCAAATTGGACGGGTACAGGGGAACCTGATATTCTCTCGAGATAACAGAACCGAAGCCTGGCGGTATACCGGGCGCGGCAGAATCTGGCGATTAGCTGGAGACCGGATCATGGCTGGAGTCCTCTTCGAGGCAGTATCGAAGTATTTTGAGAACGTGAAAGTGATCGACCGGTTGAGTTTCACGATCGATGACCGGGAGTTCGTTGTGATTGTCGGGCCGTCCGGATGCGGGAAATCAACCTCCCTGCGCATGATTGCCGGACTGGAAACCGTTTCAAGCGGAAATGTTTACATCGGCGATAAAATCGTCAATGACGTTCTTCCCAGGGACAGAGATATCGCAATGGTTTTCCAGAACTACGCCCTGTATCCCCACATGAATGTATATCGTAACATGGCATTCGGACTGCAACTGAGGAAGTACCCCAGGGAAGAAATCGACCGGAGAGTCAAGAGGGCTGCGGATATTCTCGGTATCAATCAGTTCCTGGACCGCAAACCAAAACAGCTTTCCGGCGGACAGCGCCAGCGGGTTGCAGTCGGCAGGGCGATTGTCCGGGAACCCGCCGTGTTCCTGTTCGACGAACCCCTTTCGAATCTGGACGCCAAACTCCGCGTCCAGATGCGCTCTGAGATCCGGAAACTGCACCTTCAACTCAACACCACCATGATTTATGTCACCCACGACCAGGTGGAAGCCATGACCATGGGTGACCGGATCATCATCCTGAAAGACGGCATTCTACAGCAGGTCGGATCACCCATGCAGATCTACCGGAATCCGCAGAATCTGTTCGTTGCGGGTTTCATCGGAAGCCCGGCCATGAACATGATTCCGGGTCGGCTGGAGCGATTCGGCGATTCGCTGGCAATCAAAACGTCGGTGTGTGAAATTGAAATAAAACCGGAAATCAGGAATCGTTTCAAGCTGGATTCAACTTCAAACGTGATCCTGGGTATCCGTCCCGAGGATCTGGTATTGACCGGGAATGATGATCAAAATCGGGCATTCGGTGAACTGACCGGTCATGTAGATCTAGTTGAAACAACCGGAGCGGAATCGATGGTGCATCTTTCTGTGCACGAAATCGAACTCGTGGCCAGAGTGACCTCATATTCCGATATCCGGCATGGCCAGACACTGAATCTGGTTTTTAATCTCGCCAAAATTCATCTTTTCGATCGCGATACGCAGGAATCACTATGCCGGGATGCCTGATACGGTCCGGCACCATCCGGATAATCCTGCTGTTAATGGTTTTGATTCCATTCTTCGAAACGGGATGCGGACCCGATCTGGCTGAATCGATCGTCTCTGATTTCATAATCGATCTGCCTAAAGCCGAACGGGAATTCCGGCAGGTTGTTCTGGATCTTTCCGATCCGACCGATCATCGGTTTCTTTCGGGCGGCTGGTATCTTCCCGAACCGGGAGAAATTCCGGGAACGCCGTTCCTGTGGGCATCCGGTTCGACGGCATCCGTACGTTTTCCGGTTGGGGAAGTTGAAGATATGGAGCTATATCTCAGCGCACGGCCTTTGACTTTCGAAGGCGTTCCCGGAAACCGGGTGGACCTGACGATCAATCAGACGGTTCTGGGCTCGATACACCTTGCCGATGACTGGCGGGTTTACAGGATGGAGGTGCCGTCTGAAGCACTGGACAGTGGCGACAACGCACTGCATCTGGATCATGCCAGGTCGTATGTCCCCGCAGACGTCTGGACGAATTCGACCGATCACCGGATTTTGAGCGCCAGTTATGCTTTTTTTGTACTGCGCAGCAGGAGGGAACCGCTTCCTCCGGGACAGTACACGCTTCCCCAGGTTCTGGGAGCAAAAGATTTCCATTTCCAGGGTCTCCAGCGCCACATCCTGCATGACGAACCCCCCTGCCGGTTCACTTACCGCCTGACTCTGCCCTCCAGACCGGTGCTCCGGTTCGGTGCAGGTATTCTCCCGGACTCCATCCGGACCCGGTCCGGTCCAGCCCGGCAGACGATCACGATCTGCCCGGAAGGGTCACGGCAGCCGGAAATCATTTTCCAGAAAAAGATCACCCCCCCGCGCCGGAGTCTCGAGATGGGATGGACAATTTACCGGAGGAACCTGAAAGATTATGCCGGACGGACGGTCGAATTGACATTTGAATGCGGATCGACATCCGGCGGTTCCGGCATCGGCAATGAGGGTAGCTGGCTCGAACCGGTCCTCCTGAACCGTCATGTCAGGAGAAATCTGATTCTGATCACCGGAACCGGGCAGAACTGGCCGATGACCGGGGTGGGATCAGAGGGTGCAATTGCCAGACTTCGATCGGAATCTCGAATATCCGGTGATTTCAATCCGTCCCTTCAAATAACAACGGTCACATCCGATCCGCTACCGGTTCCGATGCCACTGTTGCGGTCGTTTTCAAACGAAGGTTTTGAAACCGGTTATTTTTTTGCCGGAAGAAATCAGCTCATGACTGAAGATCTGTATTCGGGTTTCTTCAGCGCCCTGGCCGGCATCGATACATCGGATCCCGAGGATATCCGATTTGTATCGGATGAAGCTTTTAAATGGATTCAGCGCCTGGGTGGAGATGGATACGTTTTGATCCTGGACCTGGGCAAAACCATGGACACCCCCTCCGGCATGACCGAGATGGAGAAACTGATCAGTAAGATCTTTTCGTGGGGTCTGACCGGGAACAGTCTGATCGTTTCCTGGAATGGCAACCGGGAGCAGCCGATATGGATTAAATATCCCCAAACACATAAGATCGGAACGGTGACCGGCTGGCTCGACATGGAAGACATGATCCGGAAATTGTTCGAATTGCCGTAGAATGTATTCCCGGGATCGATCACAGTAGAGAAAATATTGGGAACTTATTGACAGAATGATTTGTAAGAGACATAAATTAGGGTCCGCGATTGAACTTCGAACTGCGGATTGCACTCATCGTTTTCAACTCATTTCATGGAGAGTGGCTGTGCTATGATTGAAGTTAAGGAATTGACCAAGCGATTCGGAACAACCGTAGCGGTACGAAACGTTTCATTCTCGGTTCCCGCCGGCCAGGTTCTGGGTTTCCTGGGACCCAACGGCGCTGGAAAGACAACCACCATGCGGATATTGACCGGATTCATACCCGCCGATTCCGGTTCCGCATCGGTGGGCGGATTTGATATCTACACTCAGTCTCTGGACGTTCGAAAAAAAATCGGTTACCTTCCCGAGAACGCGCCCCTGTACCACGACATGGATCTTCCCGATTTTCTGCAGTTCATCGCCACCGTGCGGAAGATACCCAAAAACAAGCGGCAAAAGGCCATCGACAAGATGGTGCAGACATGCGGCCTGGAATCGGTGCTGTTCAAGAAGATCGGAGAACTTTCGAAGGGTTTCCGGCAGCGGGTGGGCCTGGCCCAGGCCATGATTCACGACCCGGACATTCTGGTCCTGGACGAACCCACTTCCGGTCTCGATCCGAATCAAATAGTTGAAATCAGGGAACTGATCAGACAGCTGGGCAAGGAAAAAACGGTCATTCTATCCACTCATATCCTCCAGGAAGTCACTGCAACATGCGATCGGATCTTAATCATCAATGACGGGAAACTGGTTGCTGACGGGACACCTGACAATCTTGCGGCTCAGGCGGCTGGTGATGCCATTTTATGGTGTACCCTGAAGGCACCGGCGGATCAACTCAAGACTGAAATTTCCAGAATGACTTTTGTCAAAACCATACATTACTGGAAGGAAAACGGGGATCGAGTTCGTCTGGGATTGCGATGTGCGCCTGGGGAGGATATCAACGAAAGGCTTTTTCATCTCGCGGTCGACAAAGAATGGATTCTGCTGGAACTGCACTGGGAAACCGCCTCACTGGAAGATGTGTTCGCCAGGCTGACAACCTGACATCGCGGAGGAAGATCATGAATGATATTGTCGCCATAACCAAAAGGGAATTCAGGGCCTATTTCGATTCTCCCATCGCCTATGTTTTCATGACGGTGTTTCTGGTCTTGACCGGCTGGCTGTTTTACAAGGGGTTTTTCATTTCCGACACCGCATCCATCCGGATGTTTTTCAGTCTGCTTCCCTGGGTGTTTCTTTTCTTCATTCCGGCCGTCACCATGCGCCTGTGGTCAGAAGAAAAGAAACTCGGAACCATGGAACTCCTGATGACCCTGCCGCTGCGGGACATCGACGTGGTCATCGGAAAGTTTACGGCGGCATTCCTTTTCCTCACTTCAACGGTCATCCTGACATTCCCGCTGGTCATTTCGGTCAACAAACTGGGAAATCCCGATCCTGGACCGATCATCGGCGGATATATCGGCGCTATTCTGATGGGAGGCGCCTATCTGGCAATCGGCATGTTTGCGTCCAGTCTGACTGAAAATCAGATCACATCATTCATCCTCGGCGTGGTCATGTGTTTCATCTTGTTCATTATCGGAGAAATCTTCGTTCTGATGGCGGTGCCCTACTCGATCGTTCCGTTGCTGAAATTCCTGGGTCTTGGATCCCATTTCGAGAGCATTGGAAGAGGCGTACTCGATTCCAGAGACCTGCTCTACTATCTCTCGGTCATCGTTTTCTTTCTTTTTCTCAATATCCGCTCTCTCGAAAGCCGGCAATGGAAGTAGGAGGTCAACATGGCGCAGCAACTCATTAAACGTGGAAGTCAGTCATTTCTGCTCATCCTAATCGTTACCGGCATTCTTTTCTTTGCCAATATTCTGTCGGCCAGGTTCTTCTTCAGGGCCGACCTGACCGAAAATAAGGAATATACGATCACCGATTCCACAAAGAACATCCTGTCCGGATTGGACGATATCGTGAATGTCCGGTTGTATTTCTCGAAGGAACTGCCCCCTTATATCGCCAACCTGGAAAAACAGGTGCGCGATATTCTGGATGAATTCCGGGCCTATTCCGGCAACCGCCTGCATGTCGAGTTCATCGATCCAGCGGACGATCCGGAATTGAAATCCAAACTCCAGCGCATGGGTATTCCCGAATTGCAGTTGACCGTAATCGAAAAAGATCAGCGTCAGGTTCGCAAAGCTTATCTGGGCATGTCCATTCAATTCGGAGATAAAAATGAAGTGATTCCCATGATTCGCAATCTCGACAATCTGGAATATGATCTCGCTTCCGCACTCCTGAAAGTCTCCTCCACCAAACAGCAGATTTTGGGCTGGGTCGGCCCCCGGGAAACCGATGAATCTCCCGGCGGGTATTCCGAGTTTCAGAAAATCCTGAACGAGGAGTACATGGTGCGGAATCTGGATCCCGCCGCCTTATCCACCATACCGAACAATATCGAAGCGCTGGTCGTACCCGGGAACCAAATGTTCCCCGACCGGACGCTTTATGCAATCGATCAGTATCTCATGCAGAACGGAAATGTTATCTTCCTGTCCGATGCGGTCGAACTGAACCGGGAAACTTTTTCAGCCACCGTCAGCCGACAATCCGTCGCGCCCATGCTGGAACATTACGGTATCCGCATCGAACCGGAGATGGTGCTTGACCGGAGTAACGCGTATGCTGCATTCAACAGCGGGTTCATGCGCTTCAGGCTGCCCTATCCCTTCTGGCCGAAAATCAGGGAAGAGTATTTTAACGACGACAATCCCGCAGTCAATCAACTGGAATCTCTGGTTCTTCCTTGGGTGTCGCCAATCGAAAATCTGACCGGTGACAACCGATCGTTCACACCGCTGATGACCACGACGGAATATTCGTGGACGGCTGTGGAGCCTTTCGATTTGAATCCTCAGCAGCGATTTGACGTCGAACAGTCGGAAACCGGGAAACATGTTGTCGGCGCGATTGTGCAAGGGAGGTTCACGAGTTATTTCAAGGATAGACCGGTCCCCGAAAAACCACAGAAATCCGATCGATCCGAAGAAGAGGAATCTCCGGAAAAACCCATCGAAGAAAGCGGTGACATTTCATTCATCCTGATTTCCAACACGCGTTTCATCAACAACCAGTTCAGCCAGATCTTTCCTGAAAATGCCATTTTCATGCAGAACATAATCGATTCCCTGACCATCGGCGACAAGTTGATCGGGATCCGTTCCCGCCAGGTTACATCCAGGTCCCTGGACTATGGAACGACGGATGAAAAACGGAAGGAATCGATCAAGTCGACACACCGGTTTTTAGGCACATTTGCGGTTCCCATTCTGGTGATCGTATTCGGGTTATCCAGATTCTGGGTCCGGAAAAACAGAAAACTCAAGATGAGAGATCAATCGGGCGAGTAGGAGGAATCCTGATGAACAAATCCAGTATATTTTTGCTGGCCCTATTCATCGTTCTCGGTATTGCCGTACTGGTGGTGGAAAAGCCTTTTTCCGAGCCCGTGAAGGAGCCCATTCCGGAACTGGGTCCGATGTTCCCGGATTTCAACCGGGACGAAATGGTCCGGATGCAGTTTGGTTCATTCGGCGGCGTTACGGTTCTGGAGAAACGGGATGGGGTATGGGTTGTGGAGGACGACGGCAAGATCTACCCCACCGACATGGATGCAGTGAACAAGGTATTCGAAACGATCGAAGGACTGGTTGCAAAACAATTGATCGCCACCAGCCCCGCAAAACATATCTCTTTCCAGGTCAACGCGCCTCAGGAAACGGAAACGACCGATGCGGAGGGGAATACTCAACCGTTCCGCATGGGTACGCTGGGAACCGAAGTGATACTCCAAACCGACTCCGGTGAAGAAGCCGTGCATCTGTTCATCGGGAAAAACGGGGCGGCGGATTTCATGACAACTTACGTGCGGCGCGACGGCTCGGATTCGGTTCTTCTGGTCGACGGGTATCTGAAAGCCATATTCGGCAAATCCGGTGCAGCCGGATGGAAAGACCTCCTGATCTGCAAGGTGGAACCGGATGAAATCTCCAGAATCATCCTGAAATCCGGAAAAGACCGGATCGAGATTGAAGCGGTCGGGCAGACGCAGGTTTCGGAATCGAAATCCACGGATGAGGAACCGGATGAACACCCCGTTTCCGAACCTGAATCTCAATGGCGGATGACCCATCCGAAGGTCATGGATATCGCCCAGACAGAAATCGAGAGGCTCCTGGAGATCTTCAAAAATCTCCGTGCAACAGATTTCGCGACCGAACAGGAAAGCCCGGATAATTATCAATTTGATACCCCCACAGCCGAAGTCACACTCATGTTTTCCGACGGATCCGGTCTGACCCTGACCGTCGGCGCAGAATCGCCCGACAGACCGAACAATCACTATCTTAAAAAATCGGATTCGGATTCCGTTTATCTGATACCGAAATACAGGGCCGAACAACTCAAACGGAAACCTTCGGATTTCGAACCCAAGGGGACGGATCCGGGAGTTGCGTAAAACACCCCGTTTCCGCTCGTGATGAATCCGGGCAAAGCGCGCGTTTTCAAAATCAGCTGCAGGGGCCTGTCATCGCCTCTGCTGATCCGATCCAGATCGTTTCCCGTTTCCCAGGAAACCCTGTTTTTGATCGAGTTCATCGGTGATCATATCAAATCGTTCCGCACCGGAGTCGATCTTGGTTGCGGTGTCGGTATTGTAGCGCTAGCCCTGGCGGCAAATCATCCCGGCCGACGGATGCTGGGCGTCGACATACAGCCCGGATTGATTGAAACCGCGATTGAAAACGCCAGACGGAACGAACTCGAACACGCCGTGACATTCAACTGCGGCGATTTACGCGATCCGGAGGTTTTACCTGAGCCCGGCTCCATAGATTTGGTTGCCGCCAATCCGCCCTTCAGAAAACTGGATACCGGAAAGATCAGCCCTGTCAAGGAACGGTCCATAGCCTGTCATGAAACATCCGCGTCACTGAGCGATTACATTCGATCTTCCGCCTCGATTCTCCGCCACAAGGGATACCTGGCATTGACCATTCTGCCGGAGCGGCTTGCGGAACTGATCGATCTGATGAATCGAAATTCCATCCGGCCCACCCTGATCCGGTTTATACATCATCGATCGGATCTGCCGGCCAACGGTGCTCTGGTTCTGGGACGCAGGAACGGGAAAGCCGGTCTCCGGATACTATCTCCACTGATCGTACTTGAGAATCAACGGCTGTACAGGTTATGATTCGATCACAGTGACGATTTCACATATCGCCGAGAAAACCATCTTTACCGGGATCGTCGCGGTTCTGCTGCTGATCAGCGTTCCCGGTGCCGACGCACTCAATTCCAGCACCATCAAAATCATCACGCAGGATGATGTCGGGAACCGATTGCCCGGTGTGGAAATACACTTCACGAATCAATCCGGCCCGACACCAGCTGTTTTCCGGACGGATGTGAACGGTGAACTTCTGCTCACCCACGTCCACGGCGGTATTTACGGTATTACCGCGCTTCGGAACGGATTCCATCCAGTCCGGATCGACCGATTCGATATCAATGTGGACTCAATGTTGATTCTGACGGTGAGACTGCTGCACAAACTGCTGAATCCGGACGATGCCGAAAAACCGGATTCATATACTTTGCGTGAGAATTACTATCCGTCAATCTCCAGAATCATGAAATCCCCAATGAACCGGATAGCCCGGCCGGCCGATCTGAGAGAATTTCTGGAGCGGTCGACCCTGTTCTTCATCGATGCCGATCTGAATCCGGTGCTTGTGGGGAGCCGGACGCCGGATTCGAGACTCTACATCGACGGAATTCCTCTGTTGAATCCGCTGAACAAACAACCCTTTTTCTATCCCCCGGTTGCATTCATTGATCAAACGAAAATCATGGTTTCCGGCATACATGCCTGTTCGGACGCACCCGCAGGATGTTCCATTGAACTGATCAGCCGAGATTCCGGCGAATCCTCTTTCAGTTCGTGCATCAGCGTTTCTTCGAATCTGTTCAACAACACCCGGATCGACAGAGCGGATTCCGCGGCGGCGTTCCGATACTGGAACGATCGAACCGGTCAGGATATCCCATTCCCATCCGAGTCGCCCTCGATACGGAACGATACGGTTCAATTTTCTTTTTCCGCCAATTCCCGGCCCGTAAACGGTCAGCTCGCCGGATACTGGCGTAAATCCGATACACTCCCATCCTCGGATTATATCAATGAGGACGCCTATGAAGACGCCAACATCTGGATGTCGGCCGGATCCGATCCGTCCGCGAATCTTTCATTTAAATTGATTGGAGGATTCCAGCAAACCTGGATGTATCTCGACAATCCGCTTCTGCTGAGGGGATTCAATCCATACCTGGATCGGGATCAAAAGCTATTCGGCGCTCTGGCGCTCGGTTACCAGCAGAGAGAGAGCTCATTTTACCGCCTTTGTTTGAGTCACCAGGCGGCCGATGATCAATCGGGACCCGCAATGAATTCCAATAAATTCAAACCATATAAAGACTGCCGTTTCGATCCGAATCCACCGGTTGATGTCCCGTTTTTCAGTTCCGGTGAATCCGTTTTGTCCCGTATCCAGGTGGATCATCTTCGTAATTACTCAAACCACTCCACTTCCCTGGGTGGAGCTTACCAATGGTTCCACTGTGACTGGAACGATATGGTTCATGATGTTTTCGATGAACCGGGAAACGGCTGCCCGACAGTCTCGAGTCGTGTCCTGGATCGAGGGGATTGGGAATTCAGTCTCTGGGGAACCGATCGGTGGTTCCCCACCGACCTGCTGGAGCTCACCGTCGCCATACGGTGGGACCGTTTTCATTATCTGACGAGAGCGGATTATATCAGCCCGAGATTCGTTGCGGGTTACCGGATCAAGAACATCCGTTTTCACGCCGGAGTGGAACGGGTTGTGGAACCTTACGGATTCGTTTATCTGTTCCAATCCGCGCCGGACAGTCCATCCATGTTGGATCTTTCGGGTAAGGCGGGAGCGGAAACCGGTCTGCGCTGGTTTGGCGGCTGTGAAACATGCTTCAAATCCCGCTTCAAAGGCCGGTTGGATTTTTATTATTCACTCCTGATCAACCCGCTGGAACTGGTCTCCGGACTCTGGGAAGACAACACCCGGTTTTATGCTCCGGTGGTA
Source organism: candidate division CSSED10-310 bacterium (assembly GCA_016927905.1). GTDB lineage: Bacteria > CSSED10-310 > CSSED10-310 > CSSED10-310 > JAFGJC01 > JAFGLW01. The sequence goes on from JAFGLW010000001.1 coordinate 165,994, forward strand.
AGTGACAGGGAGAAGAAGTGCGGGATCATACTGAACACATCCTATGAGATGGCATCATGGCTTCATCTCAATCTGCTCTATTCCTGGAACAGCACCCAACGCAAATGGCCTGAAAACATGCCTTTAACGACTCTGGATTTCCGTCTTGAAGATCGTTTTTTCCGACCCTCATTCCAGGCTTTTCCGGAAGACGGTGTGACAGCGGATCTGGGAGTTGCGCATTGTGTTTTGATATCGAGCGTTGCCAGGCTGCAGTATCTGTGGGAGATGGAATTACAGCTGGATTGCAGCTACTATTCCGGTAAACCGTATACCCGGCTTCGGCCTGACGAACAACCGGAGGATCCCATATCCCCGGAACGCCTCAATGATCAGATCGGTCCTGCATGGTCCCGGTTCGATCTCAGCCTGTCCAAAACCCATCGGTTCAGCAACAGCCTGTCGATCGGAGTCATCATCGGGGTGCGGAACCTGTTCAATTCGCTCCAAAATCCCCCGGTGGATCCCCGTACAGGTGAAGCGACATTCGAACCCTACCAGCTCGATTCGGGACAGCCACGGGCTGTCATTGCGGGATGCCAGTTCAGTTTCTAGGTATCAGGACCGCCGTTTCAGCGCATGGATCCCGATCCGCATGGGCAACATGACGGTCAGACAGGTGATACAAACCATGATCGACCAGGTCAATCCGCGATCGAGATGTTTCCAGTACCGGAATATGCGCCAGTAAAGGGAGAAAAACCGAATGACATCCGGCAGAACGCTCAGCGCCACCATGACGATGATGAAAGAGATTGAAAGCAGCATGAACACCAATCCGCCGCTGCTGACCGCCACCCTGGCGGGATCCTCCATGTCATAACGGGGGCGGATGGATCCCAGACCCACTGCGAGTCCCGTACAGCCGAACGTGATCAGACCGATAGCAGCCAGACACCGTTGCATCAATTCCTTCGGCACGTCCAGTACAACAATTGAAAATCCGACCAGCAGCAGTCCGACAGTCAATGCCGGCAGGAAATGAAAAGCGAATTTGAACCATAGGTATCGATTCCAGTCGATGGGTGCAGACTGGAGCAGCCAGACCGCCCTGCCCTCCACGCTGACCGCCGGAAAGGCGAACCGGGCCAAAAGTGCCGACAGGATCAGGCCGGATGCTGCCACGGAGATGTGGGACATGCTGTATTGAAATCCGTACAGTTCATAGGGCAGATTCTTGAAATTGAATATGTAAATGGCTATGAGTGCTGCGATTACAATAATCTGAGACCACTGACTGGCATCTCTCATAAACAGTTTGATATCCCGGATGAAAAAACCCATTCTGACGGCCGCGAACCGGTTTTCACTCAGGCGCTTTACGCGGCGGTTTTTAATTCTTTCAGATCCCCGGCCGCCGGATCTGGCGCGAAACCAGATCAGCCGGAACAGCCAGTAGGATGAAACGGTCGCGATCAAAGCGCTCGACCATAACATTCCAATATATCGAGCGCTCCGGATCATTGCGCCTTCGGTGTATGTCGCCAGCGCTTCCGAAGCCCATGTTGTAGGCATCCAGACGATCGTGGGGAATCTCATGGCATCGATGTAGAAGGTCAATTGCTCCGCGCCGATGGGATCGATCATCTGCTCCGGTCTCATCCATCTGAAGATCAGAACCATCCCCACGCTGACGGCGATACCCACCAGAAGAAGCGCTTTCTGGGCCCGTCTGGGAGAAAAAAACAGGATCAGAGTATTGGCGATCATGATACCCAGGCTGGCGGCGATAATTGCAACGGAAATGACATCGGCTACGGTCAGCCACTTGAACGGAAATCCATGTGCCAGCGCATCTCCGTATGCCCAGAATATCGGCGTACCGAAGGCAATGAACATCCAGGAACTCCGGATCAGGGTCTCCAGCATCCGGTACGCGAACAGGCTTGCTGAAGCGACCGGTTTGGTATGGATCAGGTCAATTTCGGCGGAAAGGAAATAGGATGAAATTGCCATAATGATACTTGAATAGAAAAGCAGGACGGCGAAAACCAAAACCACCATGTTCAGTAGTTTTGCCAGGAGAATGTACCGCAATTCCTCAAGATACACCTGTTTGAGGATATGGATGAACAGGGTTCGAGCCAGAAAAAATTCCGAATAGATGAACACGACGGCAATGGAGAATACCAGCACCCATTTGACGAGGACAGCGGGTGAATTCCGGGTGATCGCGTTTTTGAACCGATGGAGATCCATTCTGATCAGGCATCGAAACTCGCTGTATTTGCCTGTTGAAATCATGATTCCTTCAGACTGGCTACCACCGCATTCAGATCACCGGAATGAGTCAGTTCCAGGAAAATATCCTCCAGATGCTGAAACTCTCTCCGGACCATCCCCCTTAATTCCGCCATCGATCCTTCTGCAATCAATCTACCCTCATGGATAATGCCGATCTTGTCGGCGAGTTGTTCTGCAATTTCCAGTGAATGCGTGGAAATGAACGCGCTCAGCCCCGCGCTGCATTTATCCCTGAGAATGCGTTTGAGCTGGACCGCTCCTCTGGGATCCAGTCCGACCATCGGTTCATCGATTATCAAAACGGGTGGATCATGGAGAAAAGCGGCGGCCAATGTCAGTTTCTGACGCATGCCGTGCGAAAACGATCCGATCAGTTCGTTCTGCCAGCCGGTCAGATCAAATCCGCCAAGCCAATCATCGATGCTTCGATCGCAGTGTTCCGGATCCATCCGGTAGAGGCCTCCGATAAAATGCAGAAATTCACGGGGTGTCAGGCGGTCATAAAGAAACGGCTGATCCGGAACGAAACCGAACGATTGTTTGGCTTTCATCTCCTCTGTCTGAAGATCGTGCCCATTGATCGTCACCCGGCCGGCATCCGGTCTGAGAAGACCGACCATCATTTTGATGGTTGTTGTCTTTCCCGCTCCGTTGGGCCCCAGAAAACCATAAAGCTGCCCTTTCGACACATGGAGATCGAGCCGGTCCACGACCGTTCGTTTATCAAAACGCTTTGTCAAATTCTCAAGATGCAGCATACCCCCCCTCGAATGAGATCGTCGATTCGTCCGGCAGATCCGGAACGGTTTGACGCTCGCTGAGTTTAGCATCAGCACGGCGAATTCATCAATGGTTCAACACCTCATGAACGCAATGGGTTCGATATCGTTGACACATCGGACACCCTTTGTTAGGTTGAATGCCTTTTTACGGAGTCGAGCCGGGATAAAACGAACACATGTTCAAGCGCATGAGAAAAACAAAGAGGGAAAGGGTGTTGGTGATCGGTCTGGACGGTTATCCCTGTTCTCTTCTGAGCGACCAGATCGCCCGCGCCGCCCTGCCCCGGTTGTCAAATCTGCTCCGGGAATCTCTTCCGGTGCGGATGGAATCGGTCTATCCCACGGTGTCTGGAGTGGCCTGGGCGACCTATATGACAGGGAGAAATCCGGGAAATCACCGCATATTCGGCTTCATTGACAGAAAGTACAAACCGTTTCAGCTCGTAATACCCGACAGCCGGCACATCGGCTGTCGGACGCTCTGGACGCTCCTGGGCGAATCCGGGCATCCGATCATCGTCGTCAATGTGCCCCTCACCTATCCACCCCGACAGGTGAACGGAATTTTGGTCGGGGGATTTCTCTGCCCGGACATCGCCAGGGTGGCTTATCCGCCGGCCATAACGGAGAGTCTGAAGCGGAGCGGATATATCATCGACGCTGAAACCGGGTATGGAGTATCGGGTCAGTGGAACAGTTTTCTGGATCATCTGGAAACAACCCTGGAACGTCGCATCGCGGCTTTCATCGGTTTGATCGATCACCACGAATGGTCTTTTGCCCAGCTGCATATAATGGAGACAGACCGTCTGTTTCATTATCTGTGGAAAGCGGTTGAACGGGATTTCGATCCGGGGATCACCGGCCGCGTCGATCAGTTTTTCAAGCTCCTGGACGGCCTGTTGGACACCCTGATCAGCCGTCTCGATTCCGGCGACGAGCTGATCCTGCTTTCCGATCACGGATTCTGCCGGGCGACACACGCAGTGCAGTTGAACAGACTGCTTCAGGAAACGGGTTTTCTGGATGCCCGGGATTCGCAACCGGTCGGGCATGATGAACCGCCAGGAGGCTACGCTTACAGTCTCATGCCCGGCAGGATCTTCATGAATCTCAAAAACCGGGAACCATGGGGACGGACTGAGCCGGATCGTCGGGACGAAATCCTGAACCGGATCACTTCCTTGCTGTCATCGATCAAAATTCCCGGAACGGATCGATGTGCATTCAAGCGAATCTGCCGCAGTGCTGAGTTGTATCGAGGAAACTACTTGTCGGAAGCCGCTGATTTGATCGTTGTTCCGGAACGTGGTGTGGAACTTCGGGCCAGTTATGCCGCCGGAGCGGTTTTCGAGACGAGCAAACTGCAGGGAATCCACACATTCGACGACGCATTTGTCTGGATAAAAAACCGGCGTGTGATTCACGACAGACCGAATATAATCGACCTTTATCCCTCGATTCTTGAAATATTTGCAATGAGCGACCCTGAAGCGGAAGGATCCTCACTTTTTCATTGAAAGGAGCACATGCAATGCACAATTTAATTCCGGCTCATGGAGGCAAACTGGTTAACAGAATATTAACCGGTCAGCAGCGCCAGGTGTTGCTTGATCGGATCCCGGGTTTGAAGCGGCTGGTGCTGAACCGACGTGAGATCGCCGATTTGGAAATGCTGGCGACCGGCGCTTTCAGTCCTCTTGACGGATATGTCAGTTCGAAAGATTACGAGAGTATTCTGCACAGCATGCATCTGACCAACGGCCTGCCCTGGACGATTCCGATCACTGTATCGGTCGGTGCGGAACACAAAGCCAAGGTCAGGGAGGGTGAGGATCTGGCCCTTCATGATTTGGCCGGTAAATGCCTGGGAATACTGGAACTGGAGGAAATCTATCCCTACGACAAACAAAGGGAAGCTTTACAGGTGTATGGAACGAACGATATCCAGCATCCCGGCGTTGCGGCACTCCACCAGCAGGGCGAGTATTATCTCGCGGGTAAGATCAGTCTGATTAATCCCATTGCGCACGACGATTTCAACAAGCACCGGCTGGAACCCAGGGAAACCCGGCTGTTGTTCCGTGAAAAGGGATGGCGAACGATCGTGGCTTTTCAAACCCGCAATCCCGTGCACCGGGCGCATGAATACATCCAGAAATGCGCGATGGAAATTGTCGACGGACTGCTTCTGCACCCGCTGGTGGGTGAAACGAAAAGTGATGATATTTCTGCCGATGTGCGTATGAAGTGTTATGAGGTTCTTCTCGAGAATTACTATCCCCGCGACCGGGTGGTTCTCTCGGTAATGCCCGCAAACATGCGCTATGCCGGACCGAAGGAAGCCATCATGCATGCCATCATCCGAAAGAACTACGGCTGTTCCCATTTCATAGTCGGAAGGGATCATGCAGGAGTGGGGAATTATTATGGCACCTTCGATGCGCATCATATTTTCAAGGAATTCGATCCGCGCAACCTGATGATCACTCCGCTGTTTTTTGATTACACGTTCTATTGCACCCGTTGCGGCGGTATGGCTTCAACCAAGACCTGCCCCCACGGCAAGGAGTCCCATGTGTTTTTATCCGGGACCAAAGTTCGGGAGATGCTGGCCAGGGGGGAATCACCTCCCATTGAATTCACCCGGCCGGAAGTCGCGAAAGTTCTTATGAATCATTCATGAAATCCATCAGAAATTCTCATGAAACCCAACGAAACTGCAGTTCCGCTACTGGCTGATCTTCATATTCACACCACCGAATCCGACGGGACGGTGACACCGGATGCGGCGGTCAAACGGGCTCATGTTCTGGGCATCGGATTGATGGCTATAACCGATCATGACACCATCGACGGTAATGACCTCGCCGTCAAAACAGCTGAAAAGCTGGGAGTTCTCTGTCTCCGGGGACTGGAAATCAGCGTCAACAGCCGGTTTGGCTCCATCCATGTTCTCGGTCTCGGCCTGCAGCATTTCTCCGAACGCCTTGAAAAACTCCTGGAACAGATACAGATCGGGCGTCGCGAGCGGAATCCCCGGATCGTGCGAAAACTGAAACTGCTGGGTTTTGATATTTCCATGGAAGAAGTCAGAGATCTGGCAAAAGGTGAAATCATCGGCAGGCCGCACATTGCCAAGGCCCTGGTCAATCGGAAATATGCAGCGGATCAAGCCGAAGCGTTCGAACTGTTCCTGAACCGGAGTTCAGCCGCGTATGTTGAGAGATGGCGGCCTGAGGTGCGCCAGGCAGCCGATGCGATCTCGGATTCTGGAGGCATCCCCGTTCTGGCTCACCCCGGACTCATCCCCATACCCGACACCGGGACCAGGAAAGATTTCTTACATCAGCTGAAATCCCGCGGTGTGCTCGGATTGGAGGTTCATTATCCTTCTCATTCCGCTGAAATGCACACTCAGCTCGAATCGATTGCCTGCGATCTGGAAATGATCAAAACCGGAGGAAGTGATTTTCACGGAGAGAATAAACCGGGTATCGAAATGGGCAGAGGCACCTGTGGCCTGCCCATTTTGCTGGATTATGTCCGATCCCTTATCGAAACCCTCAACATCCCCCTGCCGTGCCGATGAAGATCGACCGCCTGAAGGATTCCGGTTATCCGGCCGGACGGTTGATGATCATCGGATTGGATTGTGCGGAACCTTCTCTGGTATTCGACCGTTTCCGGCACCTTCTTCCGAATCTGGAAAAGCTGTCCGGCAGCGGCTATTGCGGGCCGCTACGGTCAACGGATCCGCCACTGACGATCCCCGCCTGGACTTCCATGTTTTCCGGGCAGGACCCCGGCCGGCTCGGATTATACGGTATCCGGAACCGAACCGGCTACAACTACAGCGATCTGATGATCTCCGCTTCCGGCACCGTACACGTCCCCCGCATCTGGGATTACGTGAGCAGGCGGAATGAACCTTCGATCCTGGTCGGCATACCTCAAACATATCCCATCCGCCCCGTTAACGGCTGCGTCGTTGCCGGTATGCTTGCCCCCGGTACCCACTCCCGATTCACTCACCCGCCTGCATTGAAACTCGAAATCGAATCGGTTGCAGGGGGATACGAGATTGATATACCGAATTTCCGGCAGGTCTCCCCCGAAGAGCTGGCGGAACGCATCTGGACCATGACACGAAAACGGTTCCGGGTGTTCCGTCATCTGATTAAAACGCGGGAATGGCGGCTGGCGATCTGTGTGGAGATCGGGCTGGACCGCCTGCATCACGCCTTCTGGCATTACTGGGATACCAATCACCCCCTGCATTTTCCCGGCAATCGTTTCCAGTCGTTCATGCCGGATTATTACAGCCTGCTCGATCGGGAAATCGCCGGAGTTCTTCAGTCGACTCCGGAGGATACGGCCGTCTTTGTCGTTTCCGATCATGGTGCCCAACCCATGATGGGGGGAGTGCGCATCAATCAGTGGCTGATGAACCGCGGTTACCTGACTTTGAGGCTCCAGCCGCCACCTGAATCGGATCTGCAAATGGACTGGATAGACTGGGACCGCACATTGGCCTGGGGAGAAGGCGGGTATTACGGCCGGGTGTTTCTGAACGTGAAAGAGCGGGAACCCCGCGGGATCATTCCCCGGTCGGATGCGGAGCGTATCTGCTCGGAACTTGCCCGAGAATTTGAAAACATGACCGGACCGGACGGCAACCTTCTGAAAAACCGGGTCATCATTCCCCGGCTGCATTATCGGCAGATCCGGGGATATCCGCCGGATCTCATGGTTTATTTCGGTAATCTCGCCTGGCGGTCACTGGGAGAAATCGGGGTTCCGGATATTTTCACCAGGCAAAACAACCGGGGTCCGGATGGCGCCAATCATGCGCAATACGGTGTTTTGATTTCCAATCTGCCCCTGAAACCGGAAAACGATTCCGGAGGATTTCAAATCACCGATCTCATGTCCGTGTTCTGTGAAATCCTGAATATCAGGTTACCAAACGATGCCTTCCCGGAACCGGCAGGAAACGGGAACGGCCAAGATTAGGGAAAGAGAGGTTGATTTCATGTCAAAAGGATATACCGTCTGGTTCACCGGATTGTCGGGTTCCGGAAAATCCGCACTGGCAAACCGGCTGGCCGAAACGATTAAATCCCGCGGACAAACCGCTGAAGTGATCGATGGGGATGTAATCCGGCGCAGCCTGTCCAAGGATCTGGGATTCTCCAAGGAAGATCGCGACGAAAACATCCGCCGGGTCGGTCATGTCTGTAGTTATCTGACGGCGACCGAGCGTGTTGCGATAGCCGCCTGCATTTCACCTTATGTATCCATCCGCAACCGCAATCGAGACCTGATCGGCAATTTCGTGGAAGTCTATTGCAAATGCGCCGTTCAAGTTTGCGCGCAGCGCGACCCGAAAGGTCTTTATGCAAAAGCTTTCGCCGGTGAAATCAAGGGATTTACGGGAGTCGATGATCCATATGAAGAACCTGAAAATCCGGAAGTGACCGTTTTCACGGATTCCGAAACCGTTGAAGACAGCCTTACCAGAATCGTCACCCGGCTTGAAGACATGGGCTATCTCCCCCGTCAGGATTCTCTGACCGCAGAGGAGGAAAGCGAGATTCGGGAACGGTTGAAAAACCTTGGTTATCTTTAATTTCACAGCGCCGGCGATGTTTGCCGCCCGTCATAATCGCGGATATACTTCCATTCACCCCGAAACCGGATTGTACGGGATGGAGAAATATTGGTGCAGGGAAACCGCATTTTCATATTGGGTCTTGATGGAGCGACCTTCGATCTGATCGATCCGCTGATCGAGCTGGATCAATGCCCCAATCTGGCACGGCTGAAATCCAAAGCGGCTTGGGACGCGCTGGAATCAACCATCCCTCCCACCACCCCTCCGGCCTGGACGACCTGCGTGACCGGCTGCAATCCCGGCAAACACGGCATATTCGATTTTACCGTCAGCCCACTGGAGGATCCTGCTCAACCCCTGGTCTCATCGTTCTCCTCCAAAGTCCCGAAACTGTGGAACATTTTCAATCATTTTAACCGGAGAGCCATAGTAATCAATGTCCCGATCACGTACCCGCCGGAACCGATCGACGGCATCATGATCTCCGGAATGATGACTCCCGGAATCGATTCTCCGTTCACCCATCCCGGGCATATCCGGGACCGCCTGAAAGCGATATGCGGCAATTACATAACAAATGTCGATATCCCCGGATACGATATTCATGTCGGCAGCGAGATACAGCGATTTCTAGATGACATCCTCGAATCTATGGAACGGCGTTTTGAAGCCGTCCGCCATCTCATGCAGAACGAGGAATGGGCTATGTTCATGGTCGTCTTCATTGCAATGGACCGGATTCAGCACCTGTTCATCAAGTATCTGCTGCCGGACCAGAAACTGTATCGTCTGCCCTATGCCGAGACAATACGCAGCAGAATCTGGTCGATCTATCGAAGACTGGATCAGATGATCGGAGAAATTGAGATGTCCCTGCCGGACGACACCTTTCTGTTCATCCTGTCCGATCACGGATTCGGACCGACCAGCGGTTTTTTCAACGCCAACGAATGGCTCCGGGATTCAGGATACCTCGCTGTCAAGGGGAAAGCATATTTTAAAAGGCGTTGTTTCCATATCGCCATGAACCTGGCCGAAACATCGGCGGTTAAAACCTTTGTTCCCGATTTGCTTTCTTCAGGAATACGCCGAAAAATCCGGAAGACCCGGTCGACATTGGATTCACCGAGAAAGGATCTCGCCGATACGATCAACTGGGATAAAACCCGCGCGTTCTTTGCTTCCATCCCCTCACAGGGTATCTACCTGAACACTGGCGGTGCCCGTTCCGGGAATCCCGCTGTCCACGGCACCGACATATCAAATCTCCAGTCGGAAATCGCCAATGCCCTCGCCGCACTGCTCGACCCGGAAACGGGGCAACCGATCGCGGATTCAATCCGGCTGCGCGAGCAGATCTATTCCGGCCCGGCGGTCGCATTCGCGCCCCACATCCTGTTCACGCTGTCGAATTACCGATATCTTGGCCGTCAACATCTGGGTTCGGCTTTATGGTTTACCTCCTGCCGGGATGAACCGGTCGGATTTCACCGATCCAACGGCATATTCTACGCTCTGGGACCCGGTATCAGAGCTGGCAAAATAAATGGCTCGAAGATTCTCGATTTCACGCCGACGGCCTGTTACGCAGCCGATCTACCCATTCCCGACCATGTGGACGGCTCGGTCATGAAAAACCTGTTTACAATCGATTTCCAGAACAAGCGCAATCCCCGTTTCTTCGACGGACAGAATATCGGTATCGGTCACCCCGCTGATTCCACCCAATATCAACCCGATGAACAGAATTTGGTACGCCGTCGGCTCCGGGATCTGGGATATCTTGAATAATGGAGGAGATGTGAATGGCCAGTCCAATCCGGCAAGCCTGGAACAGCATTCCGGTAAAAATCCGAAACGGTTTCAGCATGCTCATGAAGTTCATGATCACCCTCATCGCGTTTTACCTGCTTCTGAATCATCAGGTCCAAATGATCGATCATCGAAGTGTCAGACTCGAGAACGACGCTGTCATCCAGCTCGCCGCGGGCGATGAAATATTGATGGGATCAACTCCCTACACCCTGAAGAACGGGTTGAAGATAATCGGACCGGAAGGGAACTATCGAAACCTGAAAGATGCCCAGACGGTCAAACTGAAATCGGGTCAGACAGGAATCCTGTTGCCCCTGGAACGACAAACGACCTTCCGGGCCATCATGGAATATCTTCCCCGGATCAAGGCGTCCACTTTCTGGACATTCGTTCTGCTGGCTGCCCTCATCAAAAGCATCGGAATCCTGGCATCCATGTACAGATGGCATCTCCTGCTCCAGGGACAGGGCATCCGTTTTCCGTTCTGGCATATTGCCGGCAGTTTTCTGATCGGCCGCTTCCTGGGAACATTCCTGCCTTCGACCATCGGTCTGGACGGATACAAACTCTACGATGCAACCCGTTTTTCCCGGAGAGTCGTTGAGTCGACTGCGGCGACCATTATAGAAAAAGTACTTGGGATCGTGGGCATATTCATCACATTTTTGGTCGCGCTGCCACTGGGACTCGAAATACTGGGTGCGCAGGCGGTGAATATCGCTTTTTTGACCGTTCCGATATCGGTCGGGATCATCGTGGTGTTTTTCACGCTTCTGTTTTACCCCGGGCTGGTTCAATGGTGCATCGAACATCTTCCGATTCCGGGACGAAACAGAATCGAGAAATTCATTCAGAGGGTATCCCGTTCCGCGGCCGCATACCGGGATCAGAAACTTTTATTGATCAATGCCGCCTTTCAGAGTTTTTTGGTTCATTTCTGCACGGCTGCAATGTATTTTTTCACGGCGCTGGCCATCGGTGCGGTGGGAGCGACTTTCTGGCAGGTCACCTTCGCCTCCAGCATCCAGATTTTCGCCACGGTCATCAGCCCGATCACCATTGCCGGTGAAGGCATCCGCGAAATCGCCCAGTATTATCTGCTGAGAAACCAGCTGGGACCCGCCCAGGCCATCGTCTCAGCGGCGCTGGGATTCTGGGCTGCAGAAGCTTTGACCCTGTTCGGCGGAATATTCTGGTGGGCCAGAAAACGCACATACCGACCTTCATTTTTATATCTGGATGGCCGCCAGGCGGATCTCGAAGCCCTGATGCACCGGGACGACATCGGGATTGAAGATTTGAAGCAGCCGGAAGAGATCCTGTCCCGGGGCTGGGTCCGAAACGCCTTTTTTGCTAGGATTGCCGCGGGATTCAGCGCCGGATTGCTGGCGGGCGTAATGCTGGGTCTTGTGGAATCTTTCTGGCTTTTTTTCTCAAAAAGCCCTTCGGCTGACATGTTTGCATACGGCATGATCCTGTACGGGTTGATCGGCGCCGCTGCGGGTACGGCTCTGGGCACCGGACTGGGACTGGTCGCGGTTGCCCTGGGTCATGTCAGGGGCGCGCTGAACACTTTCGCACTCGTTCTATCCGGATGGTTCTCCCTGAATATCCTCGTCCTGGGCAGGTTCAGACTGTTCCGGGATATATGGAAGGAGCAGACTCTGCCGTTTCAAATCCTGCTCGTGCTGATGGCGGGAACCTGTATTTGTTTTGTCATCCTGTTCCATGTTGCGCGAAGAAACAACACTCCGGTCGGTTCCAGAATCCGGAATTCCCTGATCCTGTCCGCAGCATTGATCGCTGCCGGCATCACCATAGGTCTCAGTGGCGGATTGTTCTTTGAGCGTCCTGTTCTGGATCCACCCATTGTTCCGAAACATCTCCAGGAGGCACCCAATGTCATTCTGATCATGTGCGATGCTCTCCGGGCGGATCATATCGGCTGTTATGGATACTCCGCGGCGCAAACCCCTGTAATCGATTCGCTTGCCGGTATGGGGATCCGATTCAAATTCTGCTACGGCCAGGCAAGCTGGACCAAACCCGGCACAGCCAGTATTTTCACGGGCATGTATCCCTCCGGTCACACGGCGGTGCTGAAACCGGATATTCTGCCCGATTCGGTCACGACCCTTGCCGAAGTTTTCCGGGATGCCGGTTATCACGCTGTCGGGTTTCCAAACAATATCAATATCTCGCCCGGGTTCAACTTCGGGCAGGGATTCGACGAGTATCACTATCTGGCGCCGGATTATTTTTTCTTCGCTTCCGAAGCCGGTTCCCAGTTCAGCTATTATTCCATCCTGCGTCTGGTCCGGGAACGGTATCTTTTCAAATCCAAACAACCCCGGCATTATTACCAGGAAGCCGGCGTCGTGGTCGGTAAATCAATCGATTATCTGGATCGCCGCGGCAATGCGGAGCGTTTTTTCCTTTATCTCCACTTCATGGAACCGCACGATCCCTATTTCAGCCATCCTTTCGACGGAACCGGGTACGCGCGAGTGGACATGCCGGACCCCGATCCGTCGCTGGCAGGTGTTTTCCGCCGGACATACGATGAGGAAATCACCTATATGGATGAATGGATCGGCCATCTTTTTCAGGCTTTGAAAGAACGCAACCTATGGAATGACACGATCATTCTGATCACCGCGGACCACGGGGAGGAATTTTTCGACCACGGAGGCTGGTGGCATGGCACAACCTTGTACCAGGAGCAGATCGCCATCCCCATGGTGTTCAAACTCCCCCGTAACGACCAGGCCGGTACCGTCCGTCTGGACAACGCCCGCCAGATCGATATCGCTCCCACTCTTCTGTCCCTGTGCGGGATCCCGCACCCGGACAGTATGAGTTTCGGTCGAAGCCTGTTTCACACCGCCGGTCCGCTCGATCGGATCAAGGTCTTTTCTGAGGAAAACCACGAAGGAAACATATTGTCCAGCTTGATCGATGGAGATTTCAAGTATATTACTGCAAACAGAAACAATCCCCGGAATCTGGCTCCGGAAGAGCTTTACAGGCTGGATCTGGATCCGCATGAAACAGACAATGTGCTGGATGATCATCCCGTTGAACTGCAGGTGATTCGAAACCATCATGAGTTGATGCGGGAGGAGGCTGGGAAAAATGCGGTAGTCAGGGAGCAGAAAATGCTGAGCGATGAGGAGCTGGAAAGGATGAAAGCGCTGGGTTATATCACGGAATGACGGATACCCAAACCCAATCCTTTAAATGCGTGGTTATCGGGCTGGACGGTTTTGATCCATTACTGGCCACCCGCTGGATGGAAGCGGGGAAACTTCCAGTGCTGAATTCCTTGCGGAAATCCGGTGTTTATTCTCCGCTGCGCAGCACCATTCCCCCGGTAACCTACCCGGCATGGTCCACTTTCCTGACCGGCAGCAATCCGGGCAAACACGGCATCATCGATTTTGCTCTCCGCCGGTACAACTCCTACGATATAGAATTTATTAACTCGACTTACCGGCGACTGCCGACTTTTCTCGATTTATTGAATTCGGCCGGATTTCAGGTCGGCGCCATGGGGATTCCCGCCACCTATCCGCCGGACCGCCTGAACGGATTCATGATATCCGGTTTTGATTCACCGATTGCGGTAAATGCCGATCCGACGTTCTGTCATCCTCCAGAGCTGTATCACGAACTCAAGCAAAAGATACACCCTTATACGCTGGCCGGCATCCAGGAAATCCGTATTCACTCCCGCTGGCACGAAAAAACCGCGAAACAGCTGCTTGAAAGTGTTCAAAAACGTGCCGAGATCGCCTGTTACCTGATCCGCAGTTACCGGTTCCCGATCCATGTTTTCGTGTTTTCAGAGGCGGATACGGCCTCTCATCATTTCTGGGTATTTCACGACCGGGAGTCACCCCGGAGATTGACAAGCAGCGATCGCCACTCCGATGTCATCCTGAGAACTTACCAGGCGCTGGATGACGCGGTGGGCGCGGTGATAAATGCCGCCGGGTCCGCTGCCACCGTGATCGTTCTGTCCGATCATGGGTTCGGTGGAACGGGAGCCCGTGCTCTCAGCATCAACCGACTTCTTGAAACCTTGGGATTCTTCAGGTATCGCGACCGGTCCCGCCGACCCGATATCCGAACTCACCCGATCCGCTGGATCCCCACCGGGATTCAGCAGATGCTGTTCCGGAAGTTCAAGGCCCGGATTCCAGCCTGGTTTGAAGCCAGAAACCGGATTTCTTTCGCCGATTTGAAGCATTGCGCGGCCTTTTCCGATGAATTGAATTATTTCCCGTCCATCTGGATTCACGACTCCCGTTTCCCCGTGGGTCGGCGACTTGATCCCGTCGATCGGAAAAAACTCGTTGATTCAATCATCCGATCGCTCCCTGAAATCCGGAATCCCAATACCGGAGTCGAAATAATTCGAAGAGCGCACCGCAGGGAGGAACTCTATTCCGGACCGGCGGTCGACCGCATTCCGGATATCATCCTGGAATTAAACTGTGATCTGGATTACAGCTATCCGATTCTCCGGGCCCGGACCTCCGGACCGATTCTGATCGATCTTCCCCAAAGCGAGATGACGGGGAGTAAAGGCAAAAGCATGAACGGCAGCCACCGGTCGCACGGTGTCCTGTACGTCTCGGGACCGGAAATCCGAAACCGGGAAACTCCAAAAGATCCGGGTATCGAAGATGTTGCGCCGACTATCCTGGCTCTGGCCCGGGTCGCCGTACCTGGTTTCATGAACGGGCGGATACTGGAAGAGATCCTGACACCAGAGATCACCGCCGGTATATACCCGGATACCCGCTCCCGGAATGCACACTCAACCGGCCAACCGGAGCCGTACGGATCCCGGGAAAGTGACGCGGTGAGGAAACGGCTGGAAGATCTGGGATATCTATGAATATCGGTGATCCCTTTCGATCCGAACGAATACATCTCTATTGTTCATCCATCTGGATATGCGGCCGACGTTGTGATAAACGGAATCGATTCATATCATCCGGCATCGGGATGACGTAAAAACAAAAACGGGTCGAAACTGAAATGAAGTCGATAAAACCTGAAAACCAGCTCGAAACCGTCATCAAAACCGGGGGATTCGCCGTCACGGCGGAAATCATGCCTTCGAAAACGCCGGATCCCCGTATAATCCGGAAAAAAGCCGATCTGATCCGGGGATCTGTGACGGCAGCCAACCTTACCGACAATCAATCCGCGGTCGTCCGCATGTCGAGTCTCGCCTGCAGTAAAATCCTGCTGGATGCCGGAATCGAGCCGATCATGCAGATCACCTGCAGGGATCGAAACCGACTGGCCATTCAATCCGACGTTCTGGGCGCGGCGGCTCTGGGAGTGCGAAACATCCTGTGCGTTTCAGGCGATCACCTGCAGTTCGGCAACCATCCTTCGGCTCGAAGCGTCTTCGATGTCGATTCTGTCCAGTTGATCCGGATATTGAAAACCATGCGTGACCGGGGGTGTTTCCAAAACGGACAGCCGATCCGGAACCGTAAAACCGGTGATATTATGGCTCCCGGCCTGTTCATCGGCGCTGCAGCCAATCCGTTCCGGCAACCATCTCGGTTCCACCCGGTTCGGTTGAAGAAAAAGATCCGGGCCGGAGCCGATTTCATTCAGACCCAGCCGGTCTTCGACATCAACCGGTTCCGGGACTGGATGCGCAGGATCGCCGATCTGGGACTGGATCAAGAGACGGCGATTCTTGCGGGTGTATCCCCGGTAAAGTCACCCAGGGCGTTGATTTTCATGAAGAAATACATCCCGGGCATTCATATCCCGGTTGAACTGATATCGAGGATGGAGCAGGCGGGTGATCCCCGTCAGGAAGGTGTCCGGATCGCCCTGGAAATCATTCTCCAGTTGCGGGAAATCCCCGGGATCCGGGGGATCCATCTGATGGCCATCGGCTGGGAATCCATCATACCCGAACTGGTCTCGGCCGCCCGGATCAAGACGGTGCGGATGAGCGGTCTGGAGATGTAGGTTATGGATCCTCTAACTCATTTGATGGGCGGAGCGATTGTGGCGCACATCATGTCCGGGACGATTCCGGAGCCCATATCCACGTTGACATGTATGGCCGCCGCAGTTGCACCGGATCTGGATTTTTATTCCAGGAAGTTGTCCGGTGCTGCATTTTTGAAAGTTCACCACGGATTTTCCCATTCGATCATCGGGATCACCGTCCAATCCTTTCTCTACACTGCGATGGCATATTTCATCCTGCAGATACCCTGGCTGAATCTCCGGAATCCGGAATACCGGCAGCTGTTTCCGCTCGTCTTCTTTTCGCTGGTTTCACACCTTCTTCTGGATTGGGTCATGCACAACAACGGAATGCCGTTTCTGTGGCCTTTTTCCAGAGCCAGATTTGCATTCCCTCTGGTGCTGGGAGTCAATCCCCAGACGGTTTCCCGGAACTGCGGGCAGAAAAAATTCACCACGTGCCTGGGATGTCAATACCGCGGTTCACTCCGCAACCCGGTCGCCTGGATCGTCTGGACAGGCGGGATCGCCGGGTTGTTTTTATCCTGCCGTGCCGGGATCGCCCTGGCGACCATCGCTGCAACCATTATCTACCTGTCGGCTGTTTTAATCCTGCGGGAAAGGGCTCGGACAGCCCTGTATCGACTGGATCCGGATTTCGCCGGTGCAGACGCATTCCCCGCAAAAGCCCTGCCGAATTTGTGGCTTTTTGTAATCAGCCGCCGGGATGGATCCGCCCGGGCCGCTCTGGTGGAGAGCTTTTCCCGGGCCATTGTCCGGAAATGGCATTTCCCCCCTCCCTTGATCTCACCTTTCGTCGAGCAATCCGCGAAACGAGTCATAGCCGATCTGGTATCGGCTGTACGACATCACTATCCCGAAGTGCACTGCGGGTCGGCGGGAATAACGCATATCAACTTCCGGGATCTGTCTTTTATCTATGGCGAACCCCTGGAACTCGGCTCGGTCAAGGTGGATCTGGATAAGCAGGGAACTATCGTATCGGAGGTTTACCGGGGCGTCTGGTGAGCCCGATCCACCCATTGGTTCATGCGGATCTGCATCGCCCTCCAGTGCGATCCTTTCCAGACGATCCGGCCGCAGTTACCGCATCGCATGAACCCATCCACCGAACCGGCAATATATGCCGGCACGATCTCTGTGGCCTGTTCCGGGGAAATACCCTGTAGCTGCCCGTTACATTTCATGCAACGATGTTTCAGTTCCCGGTACCGCCATAATTCGTACCGCCGGTAAATCAGGATGAACTGCTCCGCAGAATCATTGGTTTCTGGACAGAACCATTCAAGATTCTCCACTCGCCTGCAGTGCGCTGCGACCGATCTGTCCCGGGTAAGCAATATCCTGCCCTCGCTGACCGCCCGGTCAATCAATTCCGGCCTGTTCATCGTGAAAACCGAGTCAAATCCTGCGAACCGGAGATATCGCGTCACCCTGCCCAGCATCCTGTCGGCGAGAAACCGGGGAGTATGCTGCACCGGTCGATTCGAATCGATCCGCACTGCACTGTCGGAATCGAACACAACCTTCACCGTCCTCTAAGGAGTCCCGAAAAGAATATTGCTCAATCCGGGATATTTATGCAAGGATGAACTGCGGGCCGGGCGGCCGTAACCGGGAGACGAGATGAGGGGAAAGGTATTTCAATTCATTCTGATTGCAGCGGCAGTGGCCGTTTTGATACCCGCCCGGGGAGCGGAACGGAAATCGCCGACTCTTCGGATCGTATTTGATGATCTGCACGGCCAGAGTTTCGGAAATGCGGATTGGGTAATCGACGGTGCATATTCAGAACTGGCGGATGATCTCAGACAATTCCTCTCGGCGAAGGTCAGCCCCGCAAGCCGCTGTTTCGAGTCGGGATATCTGACCGGCGCCGCTCTCGGATCCGTGGATCTCTTGATCCTTCCCGAGGCGAATACCCGGTATGGACCGGCCGAGATTTCGTCTATCCGGAACTTCGTGATGCAGGGCGGCGGGATCTTTCTGATTGCCGATCATGGCGGCTCGGACCGGAATTCCGACGGCTGGGATTCCGCATTGATCCTCAATGAATTGACAATGGACTGGGGAATAACATTTGCCGCCGATACCTGGTCGGAAGCTCCGGTCGGCGGTGTAATGGACCGGAACCATCCCATCACCGACAATCTTGGTCCGGTGGGAGCCTGGTCGGCTACTTCGATTTACATCGAACCGGGAACGGGAAGTTTCAAATCCCTTTTAACAAACAAGAGCCGGCAGACTGTTTACATGGCGGCTGGCACTCTGGGTGAAGGCAGAATATTTGCCATTGGCGATTCGTCCCCGTTCGATGACGGTTCGGGCGGGGAAGGAAAGAATCTTCATCCGAGCTACCGATCCTGGCTTTACGACCACTCCAGACTCGCCGTGCAGGCTTCCGCCTGGCTGATGAATATCATTCCGTCCGCTGCCCCGGCCACGCACCTTCCCTACCCCCTGTTTCGGGCTGACGCGCCCGATGTTGCTCCAAGAATCAACCAAATGCCGAGAATCATTCTGGATACCGCACACGGCAATACCGATACGGACCAAACCGGCTGTTTCTGCCGGGATGTCACCCGGACCCTGGGATGGCCCATCTTGATCAATCAGCAGCCTTTCACATCCCTTTGGAAAACGGATGTCCTGCTCCTCATAAATCCCTCCCTGCGGCTGACCGATCAAGAAGTCGTTTTTCTGAATCGCTATTTACATGACGATGGCGGCTCGGTTCTGATCGCGACAGGCAACCTGCGAAGCCGGGTTCATACACATGAAAATATCAACCGGATTCTGCAGGATGTCGGCAGCTCCATTCGGATTCGACCAGACGAGATCACAGACAATATTTCGAATAACGGAAAACCCTGGTCCCTGTCGGTTCAGTGCCGGAAGGGTCTTCCCTGGTTTCGCGGTATTGACGGGGCGATCTTCTGGCGTGCCTCCACACTGATCAACGCCGAAGGCAAAATCCTGAAACCGGATCGACGGACCACGGTTCTGGCGACCGCTTCCAGGCATGCCCGATCCATCCCTTTTCCGGGCCACGCGACCCGGTTATCCCGAAACGGCATTTTCGGAAAACGGCTGCCGGTTGCGGCCATCGAGAAGATCGGCAAAGGACGGATGGCCGTACTGAGTGCAAATCCGCTGACGGATTATCAGTATGAAACACCGGAAGCTGACGGAATCCGTGTATCCGCGAATCGGGAATCACAAACCGCGCGATTCAACCTGGCTGTTGTCAGAATGCTCCATAAGTTGTAGAGTCAATGGTCATGATTGCAACCGGGACAAGCCGGGTTGTTCGCCGGGATAAATTCAATCTTTTCGCCTACTGGTTTCTGCTGCCCACACTGCTCATCATCACGGCATTTCACGTCATACCGATTTTTTATTCATTTGCGCTGGCATTCTTCAACTGGGACCTGCTGACTTCCGCCCGGTTTGTCGGTCTCAGAAATTTTGTTCTGCTGTTTCATGACCCGCTGTTCTGGAAGAGCATCGTCAACACGCTTTATTTCACTGCTGTTTCCGTCCCGGCCAATATGATACTTGCGCTGGTTGTTGCCATGCTTCTGAACAACAGAATAAAAGGCATCGATGCATACAGGGTCATTTATTTCATACCGGTAATCACATCGATCAATGCGGTCAGTATCGTCTGGAAGCTGATATACCATCCCAACATGGGTTTGCTGAACAAAATGCTTGAAACGGCTCAAATACCAGGCCAGAGATGGCTCCTGGATCCGCAGTGGGCGATGCTGGCCATCATTGTCATGAGTGTCTGGAAACATCTTGGATACAATGTCATCATTTTTCTGACGGGTCTGAAGAATATTTCGCCCCATCTATATGAAGCTGCGATGGTGGACGGCGCCAGCCGGTGGCACCGGTTCAGGCATATCACCTGGCCCATGCTTTCACCGGTAACATTCTTCGTCCTGATCATGAGCATCATCGGTTCCTTTCAGGTTTTTGCCCAGATCTACATGATGACCCCCGGCGGCGGACCGATGAACTCCACGACAACCATCGTATTTTACCTATACAAAGTCGGTTTCGGTGATTTTCATTTCGGTTATGCGGCAGCCATAGCCTTCGAGCTTTTCATCATGATTTTTCTGCTCACCCTTCTTCAGAAACTCGTGGTTGAAAAACGGGTTCATTACCAGTAGGAGTGTTTCATTGCACAGCCTTGCCTGGCAGCGGCGATCACAGAGAATGGTGATTCACCTGTTATTGATTCTTGGTTCCGGAGCAATGCTGTTTCCCTTTCTCTGGATGATATCCACCAGTTTAAAGGGACCGGATGAAATTCTCTCGGATTCGCTGGATCTGATCCCGTCATCCCTCCACTGGCAGAACTACCCACAAGCCTGGAACGCTCAACCGTTCGGGCGGTATTTTCTCAACACCATTTTTGTTGCCTCGGTCACGGTTGCCTGTCAGCTGTTCTTCTCATCCCTGGCCGCCTATGCATTCGCGTTCTTCAGATTCCCCTTTAAAAGCTTCATATTCATCGCTCTTTTGGGAACCATGATGATCCCCCAGCAGGCGCTGCTGGTTCCAGACTATGTCATTCTGGCCAGACTGCACTGGCTGGACACCTATCTGGCTCTGATTGTCCCCTGGACGGCCAGTGTATACTCGGTGTTCTTTTTCCGTCAGTTTTTCATGACGCTCCCAAAAGACCTGTTCGATGCCGCCGTTGTGGATGGCTGTTCCTATGTTGGATTTTATTTCCGGATATTGATGCCGCTTTCAAAACCTCCCCTTCTGACTCTCGGGATCTTCAGTTTTCTGGGATCCTGGAATGCTTTCATCTGGCCTTTGATTGTCACGAATTCGACCCATTTGCGTGTTCTGCAGGTCGGATTGGCTTATTTTTTATCGGAGGCGGGCACGGAATGGGGATTGTTGATGGCGGCGTCGACATTCTCCATCGTTCCCCTGGTCATCGCTTATTTCTTCGTTCAGAAAAAATTCGTCCAGAGTCAGGCGATGACCGGATTGAAGGAATAGACACATGCGATACCCGCGAACCCGCCGCCTGTTCCGGTTCGTTTCGATGCTTGCCATTTTGATCTTCACCGGATGCGGCTCTCTGGGTTCAAATGTGCCCCGGGACCGGATTGTAATTCGGTTCTGGCATGGGATGGGTGGACCTCTCGGGAAAATCCTGAACGATCTGATTACGGAATACAATCAAATTCAACCGGTGTACTATATCGATGGTATCTGCATGGGCAGTTACGACACCCTGGAAAAGAAAATCCTTGCTTCGGTAGTCGCCCGTCGCTCGCCGGACATATCCCAGAATTTCGAAGCACTGACCCTGAAACTCAGCCGGGCAGGCAAACTGGCATGTCTGGACACGTTAATCGAAAGGGAACCCGATCCGGAAGCTTTCAAGAACGACATCATACCGGTCATGCTCCAGAACAACACATTCGACGGGAAACTGTGGTCATTCCCGTTCAACAAATCCGTCCCGGTGTTGTATTACAACCGAAATATGTTCCAGGCAAACGGTTTAAATCCCGATGAACCTCCGCGGACAATCGACCAGCTTTGGGAATATTCCAGAAAACTGACCCGGGATGTGGACGGGGACGGCAAATATGATATTCATGGTTTCGCCTTCACCCTGAGAAACCAGTGGAACTGGGCCTGCCGTCATCTCAGTTATGGTGGCACCGTTCTGAATGAGTTCTCCCGAACCGTGTTCCTGAATGATCCGGCTGCAGTCCGGGCAACCCGATCCTATTCCGACATGCTCAGGGAAGGGACCGCCCGATTCGCGGCTGGATACGATCATCAGAATGATTGGCTGGCCGGCCGGGTCGCCATGTTTGAAGCCTCGATCGTATCCAGAGTCTATCTTCAGGACAAGATCAAATTCAATCACGGCGTCGCGCCGGTACCTTACGGGAATAACCCGGTCGTAATCATTTCCGGTACCAACATCAATATTTTCGACAACGGCGACCCTGAAAAAATCGAGGGCGCTTGGAATTTCATCAAGTGGTTCACGAGTCCTGAAACCGGAGCGCGATGGTCGATGAAGTCAACCTATATGCCGGTCCGGAAATCATCACTGGAACTTCTGCGCCAGACTTCGGAATTCAATTCCGACAGGAATTTCGCCGCGCCGTATGAACAACTGGAATATGCCACATTCGATCCCAGAATCCCGGAATGGTTCGAGTGCCGGATCAAGATATCGGACGAATTGGAACAGATTTATATCAAGACAACCGAGATGCGCGAGAAACAGAAGAGCCAACGGGAGTATCTGGAGATGATCACAACCCACATGAACCACATGCAGACCACTGTGACCGGTATTCTGGAAAACTCCCTGGACAGTCGGTTTTAATGGAGACAGCGTTGTGCCCGCACCGGACGAAAAACTGAAAACACTGATTCGCGAAGCCGGGAAATTCCTGGTGACAACCCACATCCATCCCGATGGAGATGCCGCCGGATCGAGCACGGCACTGGCGTTATGTCTGAGAAAGAATAATGCATCGGTCGATCTGGTCCTCGCAACGGAAATCGGTGAAAGATTCCGCTTCCTCTTCAAGGGGGAAACAGTCCTGTCTCCGGAACAGATGCAGACCTCATACGATGCCGCCTTCATTCTGGATGTCGGATCGGAGGATCGAACCGGGTTTCATCAGAAGCTGCGGGAGTTGAACTGTCCGTTGATAAACATCGACCATCATGTCACCAATGAGGGATTCGCCGATTACGACATTCTGGATCCGGATGCCTCGTCTACCTGTGAACTGCTCTACCGCCTCATGCAGACGTTCGAACTCCCGGTCGATGCCGAGATTGCCTGCAGGCTGTATGTCGGGATACTGACCGATTCGCGATTTTTCCAGAATGTCAATGTCAGACCGGAAACGTTCCAGACCGCCCGGGAACTGCTGAGCACCGGCCTGGATCACGCGGCGATCGTCACCCATCTTACGCAGAGTCGATCCCTATCCGATCTGAAGGTTTTGGGTCTGGGCCTGTCAAACTGCAGGACCCGCGCGAACGGAAAGATAATCTACACGATCTACCGGAACGAGGATTTTCTTGGATTAAACGCGGAGGACCGGCATGCCTGGAGTGCAGGGATTTTCAGCCATCTCATATCATTGAAAAGCGCACTGGTATCCGCCAGCTTCATTGAATCCGACCGGGGGAAAACATTCTGCGAATTCCGCTCCAAATCGGGATTCGATGTCAGCGTTATTGCAGCGAGATTTGGTGGCGGAGGCCATCGATCGGCATCCGGCTGTTCTGTATCTCGACCGGTCAGCGAATTTTCCGAGGAAGTTCTGAATCTGCTGGAATCAGAAGTCCGGCAATATCTCAGGGGAAAACCGGTTGATCTTGATTCCGGTACCTGAAATCCATATCATGTCGGCGAGTTTGTTCAACTGCGGATTTCAGAAGGGAAACCATCCGATGAGTGATCCGAATGCAGCAGAATCGTTACTGGCAGGTGTGTGGAAGCTCGAAGTATTCGAACATGCACTGGATGGAACGATCTACCAATACTCCGATATCCTGATGTTCTCCAGCCGGTATTATTCTGATTTTCAGGCGGACCGGAGCGATGAAGGTTCGATCCGCTGCCATATGGGAATCTATAAAACCTCCCATAGCACAATCACCTTCCAGATTCAGCTCAGTAACGACCCGAAAGCCATCGGAAGCAGCGCCACCGGAATATTTTCCATCGAAGACGGCATCCTGAAGATCACTTTCGATCACGGAGCCATGCCGGGAACCTGGGTATACAATCGGCTGAGCGATTGACCGGCCGGAAAAACCATGAAAAATATCATCCTGGGCACTGCAGGTCATATCGATCACGGTAAAACGCTCCTGATTAAGTCATTGACCGGGATCAACACGGACAGGCTTCCGGAGGAAATCAGCCGGGGAATCACCATCGAACTCGGATTTGCCCATCTGGATCTTGACGATTCGATCCGGATCGGGATTGTTGATGTTCCCGGGCATGAAAAATTTATTCACCATATGGTTGCGGGTGTGGGCGGGATCGATATGGTCATGCTGGTTATCGCCGCGGATGAAGGGATCATGCCACAGACCCGGGAACACATCGATATATGCGGATTACTGGGGATCCGCAATGGAATCGTGGTTCTGTCCAAAACCGATCTGGTGGATTCCGAATGGACGGCACTGGTCACCGAAGACGTGGAAAACTACCTGGCACACACGTTTTTAGCCGGCTGCCCGATTCTGGGGGTATCTTCCACGGCGGGAACCGGTATCGAATCCTTGAAGAAGGCGCTGTACCGGATGGCTTCAGGACTCACGGAGCGATCAGACGGCGGGATTTTCCGCCTGCCCGTTGATCGGGTTTTCACCATGAAGGGATTCGGTACGGTAATAACCGGAACGGTTGTTTCGGGCCGGATCGATTCCGGTTCTGCTGCCAGCCTGATTCCCTCGGGACCGGATACGAAGATCCGGGGACTTCAGGTCCATGGAATCCAGGTTCAATCGATACGGTCAGGCCAGAGAGCGGCAGCCAACCTGCAGGGGGTGGACAAGAACCGGGTGGTCAGGGGAATGGTTCTGTGCAAGCCCGGGGAGGTTCCGCAAACGGATCTGATCGATGCGGAATGCGAGTTGCTCTCCTCCGCAGCAAAAAGCCTGAAAAACAGAACCAGGATCCGGATTTACAGCGGGACGGCCGAATCAATCGGCCTGATCCTCCTGCTTGACAGGGAAATGCTTAAACCGGGGGACCGGTGCATGGCCCAGTTCAGGTTGGAAACCAATATCGCGGTCCTTCCCGGGGACCGATTCCTTCTACGCACCTATTCCCCGCTTCTAACAATTGGAGGCGGAACGGTCATCGATCCGGAAACCACCCGGCACAGGCGATACGATTCAAGCGTCCTTCAATCACTCCAACATCTCCGCTCACCCGATCTCCCGAACCGCCTGGAAACCTGGCTGGATCTTGCCGGGACGGATGGCTTGACAGATCACCAGATCCGGCGGAAATTCCCCGCCGATTACGATCAGGCTCTCCAAGCCCTGAACCGGCTCCTCCACTCCGATACAGCTATAACACTCCCCGCATCGCCGATTCGATACATATCAGCCGGTCACTGGTCCCGATTCAAATCGGATCTTGTCCAGGCGATTGACACCTTTCACCGTCACCAGCCTTTGGCCGCGGCCATGCCGAAAGAGGAACTTCGGACAACCCTCAAACCCAATCCGGAACCGGTGCTGTTGAACGCTGGCCTGGCAGAATTACAGAATCAGGGGCTGATCGCCGATGTCGGATCGGCTGTCAAGCGCCCGGATTTCAATCCCATGCTCAGTCCGGAACAGACCAGGCTGATGGAATATCTGATTGACTGGTTCCAAAAAGCCGGTTTTGCCGGTGGTGAATTCAAGGAGATCGAGGTTCCGGAGGGTTCCACTTCCAGATCACTCCTGAACGTGTTCTCATTCCTGATCGAACAGAAGAAACTTGTTCGGTTGCCCGGTGGCCTGACGTTCGCCTGTAACGTGATGAGTTCCATGCAGGAAACGATCCGGAAACTCATCATGACCGAGGGATTCATGACGGTGGGCCGTTTCAGGGATGAGCTGGATATCAGCCGGAAACAGGCGGTGCCTTTGCTGGAACATTTCGATCGCATCGGATTGACCCGGAGAGTACAGGAGAAACGTATTCTGAGATAACCGTCCGATTGATATCAATCCGGCCGCATTTCTCTCAGAATCCCCCCCGAACGCAGTGAGCCTTCGAAATAGTATTCAAACCCGGTCGAAACCATTGGACCGGTTTCCTCGATGAATTTCCGGATAGGCAGATCCCGCAGGTCCGGGAAAGTCTCTTCACCGAGGATCTTGCGGATCAATTCGATGGTGGGGCCGGACAGAAGAATTCTCTCCGACTCGGCCCCGCAGCAGGATTTGCATACTACTCCACCTTCCGGAACGGTAAAATACGCCGATCTCGTTCCGCGGCGTTTCCCGCAGCGGATACAACGATCCAGCGTCGGTTCATAACCTGCCAGGGCGAAAAATCTCAACTGGAAAACGCGCAGCCAGAACCGGGAATCGAACAGGCCGGTATCGATCCGGTCCAGCACGTCCACGATCAGGCGATACAACTGCGGATTGGCGTCTCCTTCCGGTGTAAACCGGTCCAGAATCTCCAGTACGCCGTATGCCGCATCCAATCTTTCCAGGTCTGCAACGATCTTCTGAAACCGACGATTGCATTCCGCACCGTCAATCCGGAACAGCGAGGGATCTTTCCGGGTTTGGATATCCGCCCGAATCAGTTGAAACGGTTCGACGACACCCGTCCACCTGCTCTTCATTTTCTGAGCGCCACTGCCGACAGCACGAATTCTGCCTTTTTCAAGGGTGTAAAGAACAAAGATCCGGTCGATTTCCCCGAGAGGGTATTTCCGGAGCAGCAGCCCGTTGATTTCCATTTTTCAACCTGTCCGAAATCCGGGACGACAACGGATCGTCCGGTTGCACAGCATGCACGAAAAGTGTATACCAGTGCGGTATTGTTTCCAAGATGGGGAATATGATTGACAGGGTCGAGTACATCTGCTACCAAATCGGGTGTTGTTCCAGCTGGATAAACCGAAACAACCGGGGGTAATGTCCATGCAGTGGTTGATCAAAAGTGGAATCCTGCTTGTCGTTGCAGGGCTTGCTGCTTTTTTTTACAAGGATGCCGGTCATGCGCTTCCCATAAGCCAGCAGATGGATACATATATGATTTTACTCGGCATGTTCCTGATCGTCTTATACTTCGGCATTTACATCGCATTCATTATCTCCGGACAAACATGGAAAAGATCCCACCAGAATCGGTGTGTCCGCTGCGGGAAAAAAATCCCCAAAGGTGAAATTTACTGTGAGTTTCACCGGATGGAAGTTCAAACGGAGTATCTGATGGGATTGAGCGATCGCCATCGACCCGAAAAGGAGTGATCCCGGGTGCTTAAAGACAGGGATTTGATCTCCATCCAGGAAATCCGGGAATTGATATTCAAAGCCGATGAAGCACTCACCCGGTTTGGTTCATTCGACCAGAACCGGGTTGACGGAATCGTCCGGGCTCTGTCGAAAGCCGGGGAACAAAATGCACTGAATCTGGCGAAAATGGCAGTGGAAGAAACCGGTATCGGTGCGGTCAAAGATAAAACCGTGAAAAACCTGTTCGCATCGATCGATATTTATAATTCGGTGAAAGAGATGAAAACCATCGGACTGCTGAAATCCGATCCGGAATCGGGGATCATGGAAGTGGCCATGCCGGTTGGAATTATTTGCGGGATCATTCCCACCACGAACCCCACATCCACGGTCATAAACAAAAGCATCATCGCCCTGAAAGCCGGCAACGCGATCGTATTCAGCCCCCACCCGAGCGCCAGAAAGTGCATATATGCGGCGGCGAATCTCATGCATGAGGCTGCGGTGGCTGCCGGAGCACCCCGTGGCATCATCGGCTGCCCGCAGGAAATCACAATGGAATCGACACGCGAACTGATGTCGCATCCCAAAACGGCCCTGATTCTCGCCACCGGCGGATCCGCAATGGTTCATGCCGCCTATTCATCGGGCAAACCGGCTCTGGGCGTGGGACCCGGAAATGTGCCGGCGTATGTCCATTCCAGCGCCGACTTGAAAGATGCGGCCGGCAAGATTATCCAGTCGAAATCATTTGACAACGGTACGATCTGCTCGTCCGAGCAGGCAATTATCGCCGACCGCTCCATCGCTCCCGAACTGGAACATCTTCTGGAATCGCTGGGCGCGTTCTTCATGGACGAATCCCAATCCCGGAAAATTGCCGGGATTCTTTTCACTCCCCAGGGAACCATGACTCCGCATCTGGTAGGCAGAACCGCCGAAAAAATCGCACTGGAAGCCGGTATCGACGTGCCTTCAGGCACGAAAGTCCTCATCGCCCGGCCCAGGGGAATCGGGCCGGATTTCCCGCTGTCACGGGAAAAACTTGCACCCGTTCTGGCCTTTTATACAGTGACCGATCATCATGAAGGATGCGACCATTGTATCCGCCTTCTCAATCTCGGCGGGCTGGGCCACAGCCTGGTGATTCATGCGCGCGATGAAGATGTCATCATGGAATTCGCCCTCAAAAAACCCGTGTCCAGAATGCTCATCAACGCGCCCTCTTCAACCGGAGCCATCGGCAGCACGACCGCATTGACACCTTCAATGACACTCGGTTGCGGTTCTATGGGCGGGAATGCCACATCCGACAATGTAACCGCTCACCATCTGATCAATATCAAGCGCATCGCCCGGTATAAACAAATTCCGCCTTCGCAGATCCCGTCCGAACAAAATCATACCCGGCAAACGATCAAAATGGCGGATCTCCGCCGGATCGTGGAATCCATGGTGAATCAGAATCGATCCTGATTCCGGTATCACCGATCAGAGTGTTTGAGTCTTGAATGACTGGGCTCCATCCGCTTCCAGGAATATCCGGAAAGTCTCCCCGTCATGAATGTAAAACTCATCCGGACCCCATTCCAGCGGACAATCGACACAATCGGAATAGAACAGATGATATCCTTCCAGGTCACGGTCGTACACATGCAGTTCCGACCAGGGATCAACTGTTCCCACATAATGGCGGTCGATGAAGTTTTCGATAGGATACCCGGTGTTGTTGATATAGATGATGTGTTCGACATAATCCCGCCAATAATAATCATCGTCGTCGTCGTCGACCCATATACAGCCGGTGAAGCTTAAGGCGATCAGAATAATCGCAAGTGGTTTCCAGTTCATGTCACCATCTCCTTTCCTTCCTGTCGCAACTGCAAACAAAATGCCAGCAGGATGGTTTTTAACATCGGATTCAAATATATACATTCAGCAGGATTATAAGAGCATGCCATGACCTTTAAATCCATCCGGGTGTCATTCACAGGGGACAGGGGTGTCCATTGTTCGGTAAAAACATGGAATATCCTGAGCACCTGTCTGGTCCTGATCACCGTATCGGGATGTGTGTTCCGGGAAACCGAACCGGATCCCGGTGT
This sequence comes from candidate division CSSED10-310 bacterium, assembly GCA_016927905.1. Lineage (GTDB taxonomy): Bacteria > CSSED10-310 > CSSED10-310 > CSSED10-310 > JAFGJC01 > JAFGLW01. The sequence continues at coordinate 195,639 of JAFGLW010000001.1, forward strand.
GCTTCACGACCGTTTGATTAATCTGCTGATCACCGGGAATCTCCCGCTGGGCGATGACAATTCCAGACTGCGGGGCGAGACGATTGAATTGGGAAATTGGATCCGGAACCAGTTGATCCGGAACCCGGAACAGAGATTCCGGCTTGCAGAGAAACCGCCTGGAATCCGATCCCTTTCGAGCGACCTTAGATTTTTTCTGTCGCCCGAATGTCATGTCCGAATCCGCCGGTTGCAGGATTTTTTTATCCGGAATCATGCCATTCCCAGATCTGTTTTTTCCGTTTCCAATCTTGAAGAGGCATTCCTCTCGCCGGCATCCTCCACAGCAATCCGAAAAATCCTGGAACTCAGCCGCGCAAACAACCTGTCCGAAACCGGCGGAATCGTCACAATCAGACCGGTGCCCCCTGCGGCGTTTTGGACGGTGATCCCGAGCGATAATGAAAGGCTGTATCTCCGGCTTGCAGGTCACACAGATTCACCTTCCGATGCCGCCCGGATACTCAAGAAGCAAATCGGAGATCTGCCGTTTTTAAAGGTCAGGGCGGCCAGAACCATCGATCTCATCGAATCGGCAGAGCTACCGGATGATCGAAAGCGGTTTCTCCAGGAATTCCTGAATCTTTTTAAAAGCCTATCAAAATACTCATATATTTTGAATCAGGGGAGCCAGTACGCTGTTCTGGCCGAACAGGATGTGCCCGGCCTTTATCTGGGTCTGTTCCATGTTCATCCCGAAAACAATCCGCCCTCTCCGGAAGACCGGATGCAGAGTTTCCTGAAACCGAATGTGGTCATTGTGCCCGGTGATACCGGGTATCTGATACACTATCTTGATTATCGCGCCGGGCCGAATCCGCAGCCGGTGATTTTTCGTTCGCACCGTACCGGTTTGTAAAACGACGGCGACTCCTGGATACACTCGATGTTAATTCCGTTTTCAAAAATACTTTGCGGGCTTCGTCCAGAACCCTGTCGACCCTGGGGAAATAACGGCTCGATACATGAAACAACAGCAATTTCCCGGCATTCGCCCGGACCGCGATTTCAGCCGCCTGGCGCGCCGTCAGATGATGGTATTTCTCAGCCAGATGACGATCTTCTTCCAGAAACGTCGATTCGCATATCAGTATATCCGCGTCTTTCGCGATTCTTGAAATCGAATCTACGACCGCCGGAGTATGCGCCGTATCGGTCACATAGGCGATTTTCTGCCCCTTCTGGACTTCAACAATCCGTTCCCGCAGCCAGGCCACATCCATCCGACGGCCGGAAGGTCCGGTTTCCGCCCAGTGCCGGTCCGGAACATCCAGCGATTCCAGAAATCTCCCCACCCAGGGCCCCGGATGCAGGCCGAGATCCAGAAGCCTGTCCTTTCTGATCCGGTACCGGTCCAGTTCGGTGAACGAATAAGCCAGACAGGGCGAACCGCCGTGATTGACCTGAACGGCTTTCACCGAGAAAGATCCCGTTTCTACTGCCGTTTCATCATATCCGTCCCGAACCTCCTCATCCGTTACCTCGAACTTTTCCCGGCAGGCATGGGTGCGGATGAAATGCCCGGAATCTCCCATTTCATGCACTCTCAGCGTCAGATGCTGATCTTCCGCTCTATCCCAGTCGTAGGCAAACAGCTTGTGGGCGATCCGTCTCGTTATTCCAGGCGGGCCGTAAATGTTCAACTCGGTATTTTCCCCCAGAAGCGCTCGGATAATGTGATCAAATCCGATAAGGTGATCGATGTGTGCATGGGTGATGAAAAGGTGTTTCAATTTAAGTATTACTTTAACTTTTCCCCACACCCGCACACCGCAATCGAACAACAGAACACAGCTTTCATTGAGAAAATCGATCATCATGAAGGGGTCCTGTACCGGAGACGATACCTGGAATCGGAATGAGGATTTCCGGTCTTTGCTCATCTGCCGTCACCTTTCCGATAGGTCCGAGTCAACGCCGATTCCGTAATCTCCCATGACATCGTTCTGAATCGGCTTGTTCTCCCGCCTGCCCATGCCTCACAGGACAAGCAGATATCGGGCGGCGTGTACCGGCCCGTCCGTTGCATCTTGCGATATTTCCGCATTTTTTCACCGTACCACAAGTCGGACAGCGGCGTGTCGAAAACGTTTCCGACGATCGATTCGCTGTTCCAGTCCTCGCAGCAGACCGGCATAGCGCCGTCCCATTGTATGAAAACGGTGTCAAACAGGTGACGGCAGGGTTTTCTGGGTTCCTTTCTGGAAGTGGAAAGTCTGCGTCCCCTTCCGACCCGCATGGTCTGTACGATCACTTCATCGACGTGATCCAGCCAGAATTTCACAAACCCATCAATTTCACTGCGGTTTTTCTCCTGCTCAACGATCAGGACCCGAATCAGCGGTTTCGCCAGGCCTGCGGATCGACGTGCAGTTACAAGTTCCATGGCGTTCAACTTCACATGGTCCAGCTCATCCTTTCCGGTGATTCCCCTATAGGTCTCTCCTGTCAGTGCATCGATTGAAAACCCGATTTCATCGATACCGAGCGTCAGGATGCGGCGTATGACATTCCGATCGATCCGAATTCCGTTTGTGTTCAAACCCACTTTCAACCGGTATTTCGATTTTGCCAGGTCGAGACATTCGATGAACTCGGGATGCAGGCTGGATTCGCCCGCACCCTGGGGGATGAGAAAATTTCCACCGAGTTTTTTAAACATTTCCAATGTTTTATCATAATTGTTCAGCGTGATGAATCCCTGGGGTCTTGTTACCCGGGAATCCCTGGCGTGGGTCGGACACATGCTGCAATTCAGATTGCAGCAGTTGGTGATTTCCAGCTGCATGGACCGGGGTCCGTGCCTGAATAACCTGTTCAATTGTTCCGGTTTCACAGCTTTCCCCCGAATCAGTAGATCACGACCCCGTTTTGAACACAACGCCGGCAGACGATCCCGTCGATATCGGAATCATTCCCGGCCATCAATCTTCTGGCTGCCCGGTAGTTATCCCCATTCCATATTTTCCAGAAATCCCTCCCGTTGCGCCAGATGCCGAAATCGTCTTTCGGATCGATCACCGCACAGCAGGGGGATACCGATCCGTCCGGATGGATTACCATCGAATCCCACAGTTTTCCGCAAACCGCGGGAGGTTTCTTGAAGGTTCCGGTATGATAATTATACCAGCTCAATCCTTCATCCCGGGGGAGCCATTCCCGGTCTCTTTCAAACCGTTCCATGGCGCTGGCTGTAAACATCCGGGCAATGTCGACATAGATGGGAACAAAAACCACCGAATCCACACCGATTTCGCCCGCCATATGCTGGATATCCGTCAATTCGTTTTCGGTATATCGGTTGAGCAGAACCTGCCATCGTATCCTGGGTGCATTCAGATTCAGTTCCCTTTTCCGGTTCACCAGACGTTTCATGTTGTTCATGGCTCGATTGAAATCACCGCCGATTCTGTATTTCCGATAGGTATTCTCGGTTGCACCATCGATGGAGCAGCCGATTTCGTCGATCCCGGATTGAAGCAGGGCGTCGAGATCGGGTGGCAGCATCTGAAGGTTTGTTGAAAAACCGATATACATGGATTTATGGCGCCGGGCGTATCGAATGAAGGCTATGGCCTGGGGATGATGCAGCGGTTCTCCCCAGTTTGTGAGTGTCAGGGTCACCAGATAGGGACCCAGCCGGTCGATAATGCTTTTGAACAGAGATTCCTCTATCTTTGCTGGTTTCCTGGGTATTTCACCTCTTCCCTGGGCGCATATCGGGCATTTCAAACCGCAGGTATTGACCAGATCAATCATCAGATGCCGCGGATAGCCCCAAACCAGGTTGGTCTTCATCCGAGCCTGGATATGGACCAGGGCCGCGTTGATTTTTCTGTGCAGACTCCGGCCCCGAATCAATGGTATGTTCGGATCTTTATTCAACCAGAAAATTTCCATATTCGGAGCCTTTCCCGATTCCCTGCGATTGTTCAGGAAAAGAAAATCAAGCTATCATGAGGCTCCGGCAGGGTCAAGGTTACCCGGATCAAACACCGTGAAAAACACCTGTCACTTGAAAACAGGGTTTCTTATCTTTATATTTATGTTGATGAAGTATAATTTCTTGCATGAGAGGATATGTTCGGGAGGTTAAAATCATGAAATGTGTTTTCTTGAGGATTTGCATTGTGCTGACGGCATGTTCAATCCTTGGCCTCTGGATTGGGTCGACTCCCGCTAATGCCCTGGAAAACAGCGGTTATTACACCTTTGAATTTTTTGGTGATACCCATCAGGCCAAACCATCGGCATACGGATTCCTTGCGCCCCTGCCCGATGCCAGCATTTGCGCCGGATGGTATGTGACCAACTGGCACTTCCCGCTGTGGCGGGGATTCAGTTCCCAGAGCAGCACACTGCTGGTCGACAACCGCTACAGCTATCCCTTCGATCTGGGATTTTCATTTAATTTTTACGATTCCAGATTTGACAAGGCGAAAGCCTCCGATAATTATTTCATGAGTTTCAACCTTACCGAGGAGGCCACGTCACCCTCCGCCAACCAGCGGGTCAACATAATAACCTGGCCCGGAAACCCCAGCCCCGCTCTCTTATGGTTCTGGGATGACGGCCGCATCCGCAACGGCGCCGGCCTGACCAACCCGGTGATTTCCTACAAAACATATGGGACAACGGTCGGGCTGAGGCATTTCATTCTGGAGTTTTATGAAACGACCCGCGATTATGTCAATGGCGGTGTTACCCATTTTACCGGCTGGATCAGGATTTACGAATCAACCAACATCGTCGAATACTGGTATTTCAAAACCATGTCCTCCACCTGCTACTGTGCGGATTGTGAAACGGATGTCGGCCTGACCGGTATCAGCCTGGGCGGATTGACGCTTCTGGACGAACCCCTGACCAATCCCGAGAACAACCCCGACTGCCTTGGAAACGGCTGGTTCAATTTTGAAAGCTGGCATCACGGCGGCCGCTCGATTACACAGGGATGCGGAGGCTCGGGAACCATGACCTTGTGGGGCTGCGACACATGTGAAGGCAACTGCATTCCGCCGGTGCATTACCGTTTTGTACCCGTGACCTATCCGTGGGACGCGGTGGCATACTGGCCCCAGACATTCGAAAACATGACGGAAACCTTGCCGTCCTGGTGGAATATCGTCAATGAAGGACCCAAGTCCAACACCTGGAAATACGTTGAGGATCTTCCTCCGTTGAATCCATACAATTTCACTGGAGACATCATGGTCGCGGAACATGCTTGCTCCGAGGAATTCCTGGTGACACGGTTCATCGACATGTCGGAAGCCGGTTTTTTCCCGGGTCTGACCTTCGATTATGATTTCGATTACGATGGGCACAATACGGCCCAGGTTCTTGTTTCGATACATGGAAACAACTGGATCCCGGTCTGGTCACATACGGGCTCCAGCACGCATCAGACCGCCATGAATCTCGCTCTGCCCGCTTCCTCACTGGGCCAGGAATACGTGCAGGTGGCTTTCAAATATACCCGTGACGACATGAATGACCCGTTGAACATTATTCATTCGGCGGACATGAGTATCGATCCGGGATATGTGCACGGCGGCATCAATGACGATTGGGAATACGGAACGATCACCCATGGCAATGACATCAATTACGAACATGGGTACGGACCCCGCGCGGGTTCGGAAGGAGCGGGCGCGTACTTCTACGGCCATGCAATCGGTTTGGTATCGCCTTACCGGGGCCATTATCTGGAGAATTGTCAGTCCTATCTGGAAACTCCCATCATCGATATCTCCAACAAAGGTTACGTTGAAGTTCGGTTTCAGCGCTGGCTGGGGGTCCAGCAGTTCATCGCTCCCGGGAACGGCGACCGGGCCGCCTTTGAGGTGGAACTGGACGGCAGTGGAATCTGGACAACCGTCTGGGATAACCAGGCGATCAATATGCACTTCTGCGATACCTCCTGGGTACCGGTCCGATATGATCTCACTCCCTATACAACCGGGCATACCCAGATGAAGATGCGATGGAGTCACACCATTGATGCCGGGTCAACGACCCGGAGTGTGGGTTGGAACATCGACAACGTCGAGGTTTACGCTCTCGATTATATTCCAGACGGTCATTTCGCCATCGACAATGTGGGATTCTACCGGGAACCGACTCCCACACCCACTCCCACCATCACACCCACTACAACCCTGACTCCCACGATTGCACCCACTTTCACCATCACCAGTACACCCACGATCTCGCCGGTCCCAACGGATACCGGAGCGCCGACTCATACACCCACGCACACTCCGACCGACACCCCATTTTTAACGGCAACACCGACTGCCACGTCAACCAGTCCCGTTTCCCCGACACCAACGGGCACCATATTACCGACCAATACTCCCCAGATTTCCCAGATGCACTGCACAAATCTCCTGGAACTGACCTGCGAAATGCCGGTGAACGGATATCCATCGGTTCAGGGCTATGATTATGTCGACGCTTACACCTGTCTTCCCGGCTGGCCGCTGGACGGATATGAGATCGTCTATATGTTCACGGCTCTCGAAAGCGGCTATCACACGGTGCATCTCTCGGTGCAGGACGGTTTCATGATCCCGCTCATACTGGAAGCCTGCAATGAATTCGAGGAACACTGCTATATGGAACCATACCAGGTTTCCTGGAATGCGACGGCCGGTACGACATACTGGATATCGGTGGATGGACCGTCATCCATGCAGTCGCCGTCCACATTTTTTACGGTGGAAGTGCAATGTCCCTTTATCGAACCCATCCCGTCCATGTCCGGACACGGGATCCTGATCCTGGTGATTTCAATCAGCGTGCTGACCGTCGTTTCCGTTCGGAGGAGGAACAGCCTGAAAACCTAGGCGTTTATCTTTCCAAAACGGCAACAACTTAGAATAACCACCTCATTCCGATGCGGATGAACATATCCTGCACGCGGTGATCTCCTGCAAAAGGGAATGGATAAGAGGAGCCGGTCATGTTCTCCTGAAACATCCGGTTCTGACCGGAGGTTACATCCATCCCGAAACGAACGAATCTGATGCAGACACCTCCTGAAAACCCATATCGGGTTCCCGAGGGAAACAGGAGGGAATCCATCGATCCGGATCCGGCGGTTTCCGTTGCGTAAAACGCACCGGTTCGAAGCTTGATCCGATCGCTCAGAATAAATTCGAACCCACCATGAAAACTCCAGCAATCCTTCAGGTCGATGGGGAGGTTCAACTCCACAGGAACGACAGGTTCATGAGGATCTTCATTTTTCAGATCAATGTCGTCCAGTTGGGAATATTGCGTCCATGCGACCTCGGCGAACAGGTCCAGTCGTTCGGTGGTGATCCAGTGTAATCCCAGCCTGGCTTCCTGGGGAATTGTCACCCGAAGATCCTCGACTTCCGTTTTGAAGTTTGCCCCACCCAGAATATCCGGCAGTTCGACCGTCAGATCGGTTTTAAAATGATATGCCAGCGGCGGATGGTAGCTCAGGCCGAGTTCAAACCGGTAGCTGGGTGACCAGATCATTCCGGCTGCGGCCTTGAAGCCAGCCGTATCCCTGAAGTCATATTCCCAGCGGGTATCCAGATGCCCGGGCGATTCCGGGTCATTTTTGATCGGGCTTTCGGAGCGTTCCCAACGGGCAAAAGCTGCCCGGTACCCCATGCTGACACCGATGGCAAGGTCCCGAACCGGATGATATCCAATCCCCACATCCAGGGAATTGCCCCAGAAATCGGTGCTTTCAACCTGATATCTCTGGGAACCCCCCCGGGGGAAATCAAGATTCCGGCTGCTGTCTGTCGACACAAATATGCCGATTCCGAGCAGCCGTGAATTCATGTCGAATACGATACCGGCATTGGGTATGACGTCATATCCATAATTCGAGATCGAGTCTTTGAAATCAAACGAAATGACTTTATTTCGGGACCGGCGAAAACCGATATCAGTTAAAATCAGATTCTGCTCCGCCCGGGTCAGCGCTGCAGGGTTCAGAACAACTTCTGACGGATCTCCCAATCCAACGGTTTCCACACCACCCAGCGCGACTGACCGGGAGCTTGGATTGTCCCAATTGAAGAACTGAGCATCGGCCGTGCTGGTCCCGATCAGCATGCATATCAAGGCAAAACGAAACAACCCGCTCCATTTCATAAATGCGCCCTCGTTTTCCGTTCCCGGTTCGCCGGTGTTCATGAATCTCCATTTTGTGAGCCTCGAAGTCCCATGTCAACCTGTCAGACGACCTTTGGATTAAAATCCCGCGCCGGGCTGGTATGCTTCCATTTTGATCGACTGCGATCGGGTCTTGATTTTGCAGACCCGGAATGAAAACGGGCTGATTTCCCTTGACTTCAAACAATACAATAAGTTACCTTGTCGATGTCGACGCAACCATGGTTTGAACTGGGGGATAAAATGACACGGCAATGTCTTTATTGTGAAAAGGAACTCCCAAAAAATACCGCCAGTAATTTCTGCTCCAAGGAATGCTGGAATGAATATAAAAAATTGAAAGCCATGAATATAGACGTCGACAAACAGGCAACGGTCCTCTTGAAGAAATCCGAAATCCCGATTTTTTCCGATAACAAACAGGAACCTGATGAACCGGATCCGATCGGGGACCTGACCGGGCGGATAGATGCTCTCGAAAGATCACTCAACGACCGGTTGATCGAATTGAACGATCTGCTCAACACCCGGATTCACTCGGAACAGAAGATTCAACCCCGGGACGGTGTCTTCGAAGCAGGTGGTGATCTGCGGAAGCGTCTGGAGAAAATGGAGGAAAACCTGACCGAATTCGATCAAACGGTCCAGTCCGTGCTGAAGATGGAGGAACGGCTTGCTGCCGTCGAGAAGAAAATACGCCAGATTCAGAATCCCGAACCGAATAAGCGAAGAGGATTTTTCGCCAGGCTGTTCTCGTGATCCTGAGTTACCATTCCGAGGTTTCGGACCCGTCCGTGTTGAAGCCTTCGGCTATACTCTGATTGGATGCTTCCAGCTGGCTGAGTTTTTCCAGTGCGGTTCGATGAATGACGCTTTCCGGGCGACTCTGATCCCTTACGATCCATAGTTCCCTCTGGGCTTCCAGCATATTTCCCTGCCGAAACAGATCATCGGCCTTCAGAAGACGTGCTTCCAGGATACCGGTTCGATCCGTATACCCTGTTATTATCTTTTCATACAGTGAAATTGCGTGATCGACATCCCCGATATGCTCGCAGAGATTCGCGTAAATCATCAGAAACGAGATCTGGTCCTTGGGGCTCGTGATTTTTTGGTAATCCGGTTCGAGATGAATGCATTCCCACCGTGCTTCTTCCTTTTTTCCCAGATCGTTCAAAAGCTGAATTTTCCGCAGACGGGCATAGGCGATCAGGGTATCATTTCTGCCCTTTGTGATCTGATCATCCAGCATCGCCTCAGCCAGATCACTTTTTCCCTGGCCCTGGTGCAACCGAGCCAGTTGCATGCGCACGCTGTCTGCTTGATCATGATCCGGAAACTCGGAAAGAAAGACAAGGTATTCGTCGATCGCATTCTGGATATTACCGGATTTGAATTCATCCTGAGCCTTGTGGATGATTTCCCGGGCTCTACCGGTGAACAGCTCATCCATCGGGGGTTTCTGGGCGAGTTGATCGTCCTGGAGATTACCGCGTATGGTATCGATAAGCATCGGCATTTCCCTGTCCACAGTCTCCGATGCCGTGCGGAACTGCCTGGCCACAAACAACGCGATGATCGTTATGGTGATGATCACGGCGCTGATGGTCAGGATGAATGGATCGATCCCTTTCGTCGCCCTCACGGTCGATACCGGTTTTTCACCTGGTTTGATCGCCGGACGTCGTTCCCGCACGGATTCATCGATCCGAGTGGTCTCGCGCGAAGTTAAAGGCCGCGCTCTCTCAGACTGCCAGTTCATGATTTGCGTAGCTTGATCCCTGGGCAGCAGGGTATTGATCTGACCCAGGATATACGGATCTTTCGGGCGCAGACGAGCCAGTCGTTTCGAGAAAGATACCGCCTTCAGAATGTCCCCGTCGGCGCGACAGCGCTTGACAAGTTGCAGCAGCACAGCCACATTTGCGGGATCCTTCTGCAGCGACGTTTCCAGCTCCAGAACCTTCTCCGATGATTTCCGATCCGAAGCGAAACCGAATTTTTCGGTGATTGACGTGATATACTGACGGGCTTCGATCTGACCGGGATCCAAAAACAGGCTTTTATAAAACTCCACGATGGCGGCTTCGGGATTGTTGTGATCCTGATGAAGCAGCGTTTTGCCGCGTTCCAGAAATTGGAGTGAATTCTTCACCCGGCGCTGAGCGGTGTATCCCTCCGGATCGGTCAGAAATTCCTGAAAAGTCTCCTGACTGAATCCGTCCGGAACGAGTTCGTCCAGAATGTTTTTCAAGGCCGATGCGGTTTCGGCTGCGTTCTGGAGCCGGTCATCGGGATTGCGGATGATCAGCCTGTCGATGATCGTTTCGAGCTGATATGGAATGGTCGGATTGATATCGAATAATGGTTTGGGACTGCACCGGATAATATTCAGAAGTGTGATGGACGGGTTTTCAGCCACGAATGGATTGAAGTTTGTGAGCATTTCATACAGAACGACTCCCGTGGAAAACAGATCGGACCGTTCGTCCAGATTACCGCCTTCGGCCTGTTCGGGAGACATGTAGGCGGGAGTTCCAAGCACGTCCCCGGACTGAGTCAACCGGGTCAGATCGGAAACGCGTGAAATGCCAAAATCGGTTATTTTGACGGTTCCGGAACGATCGATCAGGATATTGGATGGCTTGATGTCCCGGTGGATGATTCCCAGTCTGTGAGAATAGTCCAGCCCTTTCATGATCTGGTAGGCTATGAATATGCCGATTTCAGAAGGCAGCGCACCGATCTTGCCCAGAAGGTCCTTCAAATCGCCCCCGTCGACATATTCCATCACCATGGTGGGCTTGGAATGCCAATCTCCGTATCCGAGAACTTTGACGATATTTTTGTGATCCAGCCGAAGGCTTGCCTGAACCTCGTGGAAAAACCGGGTTACGGAGTCCTTCTCCCCCACCGTATGCGGATGCAGCGATTTAACGGCAAGCGTCTCACCGGTGACCCTGTTTTCATACAGGTAGATCGAAGCCATGCCACCCTGTCCGATGGGTCGGGCGGGCATGTACCCAGACAACACTTCGGTTATATTCGGGCGCAATGACATCATGAAATCCCCGTTCGACTTCCTAGCATATACATCATACCGATCCGAACACAACTTTTTGTTCGGAATATTCGACCTGGACACCGTATTTCGCTTTCCAGGTTTACATACCCGGAGCATTCTGATAAGCTTTATTTCCGGTAAAAATTCACACCAGGAGGATAATATCATGGCTTTGATTGAAGAGATTTATGCTCGCGAAATTATCGATTCGAGAGGCAATCCCACAGTGGAAGTCGAATGCATTCTGAGCAGCGGAATCCAAGGCAGAGCAGCGGTTCCATCGGGTGCATCCACCGGCAAGCGGGAAGCGGTTGAGTTGCGGGACCAGGATCCGTCGCGATATGGAGGCAAAGGTGTTCTGACCGCTATCCGCAACATTGAGGATCATCTGACGCCCGAAATCTTCGGATTGTCGGTTTTCGATCAGGCCGTGATCGATCGGGTTCTGTGCGAAATCGACGGAACACCCAACAAATCAAAAATGGGCGCAAACGCGATTCTGGCGGTGTCGATGGCCGTGGCGAAAGCCGCTGCCAACGAACTGGGTATCCCCCTGTTCAGGTACCTCGGCGGTCCCGCAGCCCGGCTTCTCCCGGTTCCCCAGATGAATATTCTGAACGGCGGCGCTCATGCAGACAACAATGTCGATATCCAGGAATTCATGGTCCTGCCGGTGGGTTTTTCAGATTTCAATGAATCACTCAGAGCGGGAATCGAGACTTTTCATTCGCTCAAAAACGTCCTGAAAAAACGCAATTATACGACCAGTGTGGGCGACGAAGGTGGATTCGCGCCGAATCTGCAATCCAATGAAGAGGCATTGAAGGTTATTGTGGAAGCGATTGAGAAGGCGGGATACAAACCCGGTGAAAATGTATTCATCGGTATCGACAGTGCAGCATCCGAATTTTTCGACGAGGGGAATTACGTTCTCAGGGCTGAGGGGGATTCGATTAAATCACCGACCGCACTTGTTGATTTTTATGAGGATCTGGTCAACCGATATCCCATTCGATCTATCGAAGATGGGATGGCTGAAGCAGATTGGGATGGCTGGAAACTCCTGACCGAACGCCTCGGCGATCGGATCCAGCTGGTGGCCGATGATATCGTGGTGACCAATCCGTCCATCATCCAGCAGGCGATCGACAGGAATATCGCCAATGCCATCTTGATTAAACTGAATCAGATCGGAACACTGACCGAGACTCTGGACGCCATTGAAATGACCCAGAACGCCGGATACAGACCGGTGATATCACATCGTTCCGGCGAAACCGAGGATACATTCATCGCCGATCTGGCCGTGGCGACAAGCGCGGGACAGATCAAATCCGGATCGGCATCCCGAAGCGACCGGCTCGCCAAATACAATCAGCTGCTGAGAATCTCGGAATTGCTGGGCCCGGACGCCCGTTTCAAAGGTTCAGCCGTTTTCCCCTGACACATCCCGAGGATGATCGGATCTCGGTTTCAACCGCTTGCCTTTGAGCCACAGTTGAGATCCGGCCGAACGTTTCGAGAAGGCCAGTCCCGCTTCAGTCAGAGATTTAAACTGAGGTTCCTTCGGAGTCTTGACGAATACAACTCTGGCCTTCAGTTTCTGCCATCTGGAATCGATCAGGACATGCAGCAGAATTTCATCTCCTTTGGACAGCATACCAGCCACACGGACTCCTGCGCCACCCATGGACAGAAGCAGGGTATGTCCCAGAAGCGTATTGCCCACATCCGTTTCAATGACCACCGGTCGGATCCACTGGGTGCGGGAACTCTGCCTTAAATTCCGATAACCGGCATATTCCCTGTCTCCGGCAAACCGATTCATGAAACGCACTCACTCATGCACGACAGAATAGCGGTTTCCCCGCGGAAACACCACATCTTTCTGTCTGTAAAACTATAGTGCGGCATCGCTGACCTAACTCTCTCGAGTTTCACCAGTGATATCCTGCTCAAGTTGCTATTGACATGAATACCCACAATGTGTAGACTGCTGGGTTGACGATGCGGGGTGGAGCAGTCAGGTAGCTCGTTGGGCTCATAACCCAAAGGTCGTAGGTTCAAATCCTACCCCCGCCATGACAAAGGGAGCGCATCCAGCCGCTCCCTTACTTTTCGGCGGAGTAGCTCAGCTGGTCAGAGCACACGGCTCATATCCGTGGCGTCCGGGGTTCAAGTCCCTGCTCCGCCAAATACAGCGGTTCACAACGAACCGCTTTTTTATCTGCAATGAACGACGTCGGCACCCATCCGGAATCAACCTGTCACCTGCTTGAAAAACAGGTGTTTGAATTTATCAATTCCAACAATTTGTGGGATTTCACATTTCGCATCGTTGTGGCGGTATCGGGAGGATGTGATTCAACCGCGCTGTTGCACACTCTGTTCCGGCTGGCCCGTCATCCCGAAAAATCCTTGATTGTGGCCCATCTGGATCATGCGTACCGGGAAGATTCCGGTGAAGATGCCCGTTTTGTAGCTCAGTTGGCCGCCTTCCTGGGTCTTGCATTTCGATCGGAACGATTACATGGAAGTATTCCGAAAGGTGTATCCAGGGAATTCTACTGGCGTGAATCCAGATATCGTTTTCTCGAGAAAATCAGGCGGGAGGAACGGGCCGGCGCAATCGCGACAGCCCATACCGCCGACGACCAGCTTGAAACCGTTCTTTTCCGGCTGATTAAAGGTTGCGGACCGCGCGGATTGCTGGGAATCCTTCCCCGAACCGAAAACCGGGTGATCCGGCCGCTGCTCGCATCCAGCAGATCAGCCGTCGTGAACTATCTTCTCGGCAACGGGTATGCATTTCGGACAGATCCGACAAATCTGGATTGCAGCATTCCCAGGAACCACATCCGGATCAGACTGATTCCCCTGATCGAAGAATTGAATCCGCGGATCCGCGAATCCGTTCAAAGCTGCATCCAGCTGATCGGAAATGAAGATGAATGGATGAGTTCAATATCCGCCCGGATTTTCGATTCCATATGCGGGATTGAAGGTTCCGGAATCAGGTTGCCATTTCAGACGGCATCACAGATGCCGGACCCGCTCCTGCGAAGGCTGGTTTTTCATCTTCTTAAAATGATCGGCGTTCCGGAATATTTCAGGATCGATCAGTCCAAGGTGCGGTCAGTGCTGGATCTATTGACCGGTAAAAAGAAAAACATGCGTCTTTTCCCCGATATCAGGGGAACCGTCAGAGGGAATTGGATATTCATATATCGGAAACCGGCTGCAGATTACATTTTTTCTCATCCCGTTCATCTCGACGGACCGGGATCGATCGATTTCGGATCTTATCGAATTCGAGCGCAGATTACGGGAGTTCCCGCCGGTTTTCCGGATCCTTCAAAATCCCTCTATTTGAAGACGGAATGTATGCCGTTCCGGGTGCGCACCGCCCTGCCCGGGGATCGATTTCAGCATATTGGAATGCACGGAAGCATGAATCTGAAGAAATTCCTGAGCGGAAGAAAGCTGCCCGCAGACCTGCACACAACGATTCCCCTGATTGTGGATCGGAGAACGAATGCTATTGTGGGAGTGGTCGGTCACGGGGTCAGTGTCCGGGGAGCATTGGATGTTCAGGCGACGGACGCTGTAAAATTGACGTGGAAACAACGTTGAGTAATGTGATAGCCTTATCCGGAACGGATCGCACCTTCTGCGTGAAGGCGGATCTTGAATCGTTGGAGGTTCAGTTTGAATTCCCGTTTTCGTACATTGACCGTGTGGTTGTTTTTGATCATCATCCTCTTTCTGGTATACCAGATGTTCGTTTCGAGTCAGAAAAACCAGATCGAATTGGAATACAGCCGCTTCCTGGATCAGGTCGAACAGAAGAACGTCTCGGAGGTTGTAATCCGGGGGAAAGAACTGACCGGCAAGTTCATTCAATCCCCAAGCGGCATTCTGAAGTTTACCACCTACGCGCCGGACGACGACGAACTGGTCAAGATATTGAGAGAGCACGATGTTTTGATCAAGGTGGAAGATGATAACGAAAATTTCTGGTTGACCGCGATCATTTCCTGGTTGCCGTTTGTCCTGATCATAGCAATCTGGATATTTTTCCTCAGGCAGATGCAGGGTGGCGGTCGACAGGCGTTATCCTTCGGAAAGAGCCGTGCGAAACTGCTTTCCAACGGCAAGAACAAGGTGACGTTCCAGGATGTGGCCGGAGTGGATGAAGCCAAGGAGGAACTGCAGGAAATCATCGAGTTCCTGAAGGAACCGCATCGTTTCCGAAAACTGGGCGGCAAGATTCCGAAGGGAGTGCTGCTGGTGGGTCCTCCGGGAACGGGAAAAACACTTCTGGCTCGGGCGATCGCCGGTGAAGCGGATGTCCCGTTCTTTTCCATAAGCGGATCCGACTTCGTGGAGATGTTCGTCGGCGTTGGAGCATCGCGGGTCCGGGACCTGTTCGAGCAGGGCAAGAAAAATGCTCCGTGCATCATTTTCATGGACGAGATCGATGCGGTGGGCCGGCATCGCGGCGCCGGGCTGGGCGGTGGTCACGATGAACGGGAACAGACTCTCAATCAATTGCTGGTTGAAATGGATGGGTTTGAATCCAACGAAGGTGTCATCCTGATTTCCGCAACCAACCGACCGGATGTCCTGGATCCCGCTCTCCTTCGCCCGGGACGATTCGATCGACAGGTGGTAGTGGGCCGGCCGGATGTCAAGGGCAGGGAAGGAATTCTGAAGGTGCACACCCGCAAGATCAAGACATCGCCGAATGTCGACTTAAAAGTGCTGGCCAGGGGTACTCCCGGTTTTTCAGGAGCCGATCTGGCAAATCTGGTCAATGAAGCGGCATTGCTGGCCGCTCGCGCCGGAAAAGAAATGGTCGAAAATCAGGATTTCGAACTGGCGAAAGATAAGGTGCTGATGGGTGTTGAACGACGGAGTCTGATTATCTCGGACAAAGAAAAATTTTCCACAGCTCTCCACGAGGCCGGCCATACCCTTGTGGCCAAGCTCCTGCACGACACCGATCCGGTTCACAAGGTCACAATCATTCCCAGAGGCAGGGCACTGGGAGTGACCCAGCAGCTGCCCATCGACGAAAAGCACACGTATTCGGAATCCTATATCACCAACCGGATTACCATTCTGATGGGCGGCCGGGCAGCCGAAGAATTGATTCTCAAATCTTTCACAACCGGCGCAGCAAATGATATAGCGGAAGCAACGGATGTTGCGCGGCGGATGGTGACTGAATGGGGTATGAGTCCTAAAATGGGACCCCTGACTTTCGGTAAAAAGGATGAACATATCTTTCTGGGTCGGGAATTCGCTCAGCAGCAGGATGTCTCCGAAAATACACTTCAGATGATCGATCACGAAGTCCAGAGAATCGTCTCCACTTCATACGAAAAAGCCTACGATCTTCTCAAATTGAATATTGACAAATTGAATCTGCTGGCCGAAAAATTACTGGAACTGGAAGTGCTGGACGGATCACAGATCGATGAAATCCTGGGATTTAATCTCCAAGCCGATAATGTTGAAACGAGGGAATCCGAAGTCGGAGATCCGGATGTCCCCGATCCGGTTGCAGATGATATTGATGATTAACCGGATCAGAGATCATGCAGCAACATGACACACCGGCCAATCCGCATTATGGGAATCCTCAATGCAACACCCGATTCCTTTTCGGGTGATGGCGCTACCGATACTGAAATTCTGATCGAACGCGGTCTTCAGATGATCGAAGACGGTGCGGATATCCTGGATGTCGGTGGTGAATCCTCGAGACCGTTCGCCGCTCCGGTATCGCCTGAAGAGGAACAAAAACGGGTTCTGCCGGTCATTCGGGGTTTATCCAAACGCACGGCTGTGCCTGTTTCGGTGGATACCCGCAACTGGCAGGTCGCGCAGGCTGCCGTCGATCAGGGAGCGCGCATGGTGAACGATATCACCGGTCTGCATGATCCGGATATGATCCGGGTTGTGGCCGGATCGAACGTCGATGTGGTGGTGATGCATATGCGGGGCACCCCGGTAACAATGCAGGTCGATCCCAGATACGAGGATGTCATCGCGGAAATAATCTCCTTCCTGAACGCCAGAATCGAACAGGCGGTCCGATCCGGTGTGATAAAAGACCGGATCATCATCGATCCCGGCCTGGGTTTCGGCAAGAAGCTGGATCACAATATTTCCATTATCAGACATCTTGATCGATTCCGATCCATGGGATATCCTGTTTTGGTCGGACCATCGCGAAAATCCTTTATAGGTGAGATTTTGAATCTTCCGGTTCACGACAGACTTGAAGGAACTCTGGCCGCGGTCGGAGTCTGTATGTTTTTCGGAGCTGATATTATCAGGGTTCACGATGTCAAGGCGGTCGCCCGATATGCAAAAATGCTGGATCGGCTGATGATTATCCGGCCGGCGGTTTGAAAGACGGGACGGATGGCTTCTTTTTTGTTCAATATCGGAGATTTTTACATCCGGTTGTGGGATGTCCTGGATATCCTGATTGTCGCGTACCTGATTTACCGGGCTTTCGTATTGATCAAGGGAACCTTGACGGTTCAGATTCTGCTGGGCCTTTCCATTTTGTTCCTACTGATGAAATTCTCTCAGCAGTACGAATTGATAACACTTCACCGCCTGCTGCTTCAATTCTGGCAAAACTGGGTGCTCCTGGCCATCGTTCTGTTTCAACCTGAAATCCGACGGGCTCTGGCTCATATGGGCAGTCAATGGCCTTTCTTCAAACGGCACCGGTTGAAGAAGGAGTCGGTGGTCGAGGAGATCTGCAACGCCGCTGTCTCATTGGCCGAATCCAGAATCGGAGCGCTGATTGTCCTGGAACGGGAAACCGGCCTGGCCAATATCCGGGAAATGGGCATGAAACTGGATGCACAGGTGACCAGCGAACTGCTTCGTACTATATTCTACCCCCATTCCCCGCTGCATGACGGAGCGGTCATCATTTACAATCAGCGCATCAACGCCGCCGCCTGTTTTCTGCCTCTGACCAAAAATCCACTTCTTGCCAGGTCCCTGGGGACCAGGCACCGGGCGGCCATTGGAGTGACTGAAGAAACCGATGCTTTGACCGTCGTGGTCAGTGAGGAGCGCGGAACGATATCACTCGCCCTGAGGGGAAGTCTGGAAAAGATCACCGATGCGGATCATCTGAAACGCCGTTTGACGCATCTTCTGGATCCGCAGTCGGACATACAACCCGTTCAAAAAGAGCATTCGGATGATTGACGCATTGCACAGTCTGGCCAAAAGACTCCTGTCGAACTTCTGGTTGAAGCTTGGTTCCCTCATCCTCGCCGTCATGATCTGGATCGCTGTCTCCAGCCAGGGCCGTACCGATAAGACCTTCATGCACGTGCCGTACGAACTTCGCAACATACCCTTGAACCTCGAAGTCGTGGAGCGAGGCATCAGTTTTGTGCAGGTGACCGTTCGCGGCCCCCAGAATTTATTGTCGTCTCTGACGCCCGAGAATATCATTATCCCGATCGAAATACCCGATGAAGTCAATCCCGGAGACATCAGCCTGACCATCAATCCCGGAGCGATCCAATTACCCTACAAAAACCAGATCTCCATCCTGCAGGTCTCCCCTTCCGATATCCTCATCCGCCTGGAGGAAACGACTCTTAAGACCGTGTCCATCCAGCCTTTGTTAAAGGGTATTCCGGCACCGGGCTATGAACTTGCCGGCTGGGAAGTCACGCCTGAAAAAGCCGAAATCAAAGGTCCGGAGGAAATTCTCGGGGCAATATCCCGGATACTGACGGAACCTATTGATATTGCGAGCGTCAATCTGACGTTCAATCAGCGTGTCCGTTTGGAAGTGCCAGGCAATCTCGTTCAGATCACCAGCCCGGGGAGGGCCACGGTGACCGTTCGGATACAGGAAAAAATTATCGAACGGACCTTCCCTGAAATCGAAGTAACCCTCTTGTTGCCTGAACCGGATCCGGGTATCATCATTGATCCATCCATCACAACCATCACGTTGAAAGGACCCGAACTGGTCATCGCAACCCTGCAGCACAAGGATGTCGCCGTTGTAGCTGACTGCCGTGATTTGACTCCCGGAATGCACGAAATTCCGCTCTCCCTGGCCAATACTCCAGCCCGCATTTCAACATTCGTGACCGATCCGCTTGCCGTGACCGTGACCGTACCGGAAAGTCCCGGGACAGATGTCGAACCGGGAGAACGGACTCGATAGCTTTTCTCTGACACTCAGCAAAGGAGTTCCCGATGAAACTCGCAGTGAATGTCGATCATGTCGCCACCATCCGACAGGCCCGTCGGACGGATGAACCCGACCCGGTGACGGCGGCTCTCATTGTGGAGCAATCCGGTGCTCACGGGCTGGTCATGCACCTGAGACAGGACAGACGCCATATCCAATTGCGCGATGTCGAGCTCGCCCTGAAACTCATCAGAATCCCAGTCAATCTGGAGATGGCCGCAACGCCTGAAATGATTGAAATCGCCCGATCGCTCGTTCCCCATACCGTCACCTTGGTTCCGGAAAATCCTGAGGAGGTGACTACGGAAGGCGGTTTGAACCTGTCGGGCAATCCCGACCTGTACCGGAAAACCGTTCTGGATTTACGGAACCGGATTACAGAAATCAGCATGTTCATCGACCCGGATCCCAGGCAGATCCGGTTATCAAAAGATATCGGAGCCGACAGTATCGAGTTTCACACAGGGGAGTATGCCGCCGCATCCGATGATCAAACCCGGGCCGGACAACTGGACAGAATCAGGGAATGCGCGCAACTCGCCCGCCAGCTCGGCATCGGCGTCCGGGCCGGTCACGGTTTAACCTATCTCAATGTGCAGCCCCTGACCCGGATACAGGAGATATCTGAATTTTCAATCGGCCATTCAATCGTGGCGCAATCCGTATGGATCGGTCTTTCCCATGCCGTCCGGAAAATGCTCAATCTGGTGTGTTCCCGTGGAGAATCATGGTGATGATACTGAAACCGGATGAAGCCCGCAGGCTGGGCGCTTTCGGTCAAAAGCGCATCGTTGTGGTGTCGCCGTCATCGGGACTGAGATCCCAAGCAGCCCGGTTGTTCGAATCGGGAGCCGTCGATGCCGGGAGACGTTTTGTCTGCATCGACACCCGAAAACACGCCTCGACACCACAGAGGTGGGCCAGCAATCTACTCACCCGCCTCGGGCTGGAAAAACCATCCGGCAGCCCGTTCCGTCAATTGAAGCAATCGTGCGAATTCCCCGAAGATGCGGTTATATTTCTGGAAAACGGCGAAGATTTCTTTCTTCTAAGCCGGTATCCCGGGTGCAGGGAATTCCTGCCTTTTTTCTTCAATCATACCGCTTCATGCCGGCAGATGTGGGTGTTCGGCGTGAAATCAGACCAGCAGATTCCATGCGAACCGGCCTGCTTCATATACACTCTCGAAGCCTGGGATCCGGTTACGGCTGACCAGTACCTGCAGGAACTGGGTGTGTTCATCCCCGGCCCGTTCCTGGAGCACATCGTTCGGCTAACCGGTGGATATCCGGAATATATCTATCTGTTGGCCGGGCTGATATCCGACCTCATGAACCCGCTTCATCTGGATACCATGGTTGTCCGGGAATTGAGCCGACATGACTCCCCTCTCTCCATGCTTTGCCGGCTTCGATGGCTGGAAATACTGCATCAGGCACGCGGATATTGCGCTTTGAAAGCTGTTCTGGAGATTTTGGCCTTGTATTCGGATATCCGCCTTTCGGACCTGGCGAAAAAACTGGAAAATTCACCGCCTGCAGTCAAGGATTACTTGAACGCGCTGATAAAGGTCGGCGCCGTTATCCGGGACGGCTGGAACTACCGGTTGAACGACCCCATGCTGGCCCAATGGCTCAAACTCGATCATTCCGGTCGGACACTCGAAAAACCGGTCGAAACCGGGCTTTTCGCCCGTTTTCAACCCGACAACAGTGTCATGGAGTTTGATTGACGATCCGGACCGGTGATTCATGTGGGGCATGGCAGCCACAGCCTGATACTTTTCGTAACATCAATACCCTTCCATTCTGACCGGACCGCCGCCCTGACTGGACATAAACACCCACGAACCGCGTTTCCGGTGAATTCATGCAGATCCGGATTCTCCCACCTGATCGTGGCACATATTTTGCTGAGTCACACTCATGAAATGTCGACGACATGCCGAACAGTGACCAAGAATGTCGGGAATGAACCGAACGCCACCTATGCAAGAGACTCAAAATATCTGTACTTCTTGACTTTTTGGCCTTATTTCAGATATGATATCGACAGTTTTGTATGGTGGAAATTGTGGTTTGCCGATTCATTTGAACAGGAGGAATGAGCGTATGGCCCCGAACGATGGGTTTGATAAAGATATTTTGAATGCGGAGCGCGGGAGTGCTTTCGTTTTGACACTGTTATTTATATTGCTGCTGACGACCATGAGTACCGGGATATACCTTTATTCGTCTCAACAAGCGCTTCTGGCGGATACAAACTACACTTCCGTTGCGGCAAGTTACATCGCCGAAGCGGGAATCGAAGCCGGGAAAAGCGCTCTGACTCGTCAGGACATGATTCTCGACACCGCAGGCCAGAATCCCAATGGAAGGATCGAAAAGGATGATTTCCCCGTGCACATGCCGGGTCCCGTTCAGGTGGGTACATATGTCGGTTCGAGTGGAAGGCAGGGCGTTGGCAGTTACACAACCGTCATCGATGCCGCCTTCTCCGACCAAATCGAAATGCAATTTCAACTCAACCGGGATATCAGTTACATCTCATCCAACTATGATACCGGAGCCGTTGTACCGCCGGATGTCGGTATCCTGAATAAATTATATTCCTTTGTTGATTGCAAAGTCAGACTGATCCAGAACCAGGACGAGCTGAATGTTTTCCCGCTGAGCAGTCAAAAAGAAATCCTGTGGCATCTTCAGATCCCCGGAACATCCCGGTACGAATGGTCTTTTGACCAGACCATGAATCCATTCGCAGGCAGACAGTATGGCCTTGAAATCGGAAGAACACCTTTCGATCTGAGTCAGCCGACTGCTGAGAGAGACTGCTATGGTAATCCCCTGGTATTGTTTCCGACCAGCGACGGTGGCGGTGCCATCGACTGCGACAATCCGGAGATCGATCAGGACCGGGTGGGAGGTTTCGCTCTAGCGCTCGGAAATCACAAGGATCCGAACGGGACTTATCTTGTCCATGTTTACAATCCTTTTCATTATGCGGTGGAAATCAGAGCCGTATACAAAAACATCACCGGGATCCAGATATCGGAAACCCTGATCAGTGCCGGATCATGGACTACCACGGATGTGGATCGTTTCGCCGTGATCCAGTTCGATGGAATCCACGCCAATCTGAACGCCCCGACCGATCCGCCCTATGATGTGCTGAATCTGACCGCCAAGCGCATCGCAATCGAGGTCGATGCGGCTGGAACGATGATCCCCGGTCAGCCAATTACACTCACGGTGTCACGCGGCATGAACACCCCTTTGAGTTTAAGCTACAGAATGAGAACCGTAAAGATGTGGGAAACCTGTTCGGGCGGGGATCCGAATGCCATCGACTGCTGCTGGTTCCCGGACTGGCCGGGTTCGAATTGCAGTTTGCAGTCTTTCGCAAGCAACATCATCTATCTGGGACCCGCCGCCAATTACGGCACATATGATCTGAATCCCGATCTGGAGGTTCTGGATCGGGAACATTCCATCCGGGTGGATGAGATGTATACGATCTCTTCGACCGGCAATGTTGAACGGGCAACCAAAGCCCGGCAGATCATCATGGCACCGCTCAGTTTTCTCGATTACGCCCGTTTCATTGAAGGCAATCTGGTCATCGGCGAGGGAACTTCCTTCACCGGGCTGGTATATGCGAGGGGAATGATCGATCTGCGTGCCGACACCGGATCGGACACGGTCGATTTCTATGAAGATGTTTATACGAGCAACATGTTCCGGGATTTGAACAGTCTCGCAAGATGGTACGGCAACGCCGAACTCAAGACCTTCGCACCGGTGCAGGATTTGCCGGATCTCAATTCGCTTAGAGGATACTATCTGAATCTTGTAAATCCCATGAGCGGCGGTTACGGTTACACGTTTCCGGGAGGAACCGAATTGTTCCTGGGCAATTATGATTACCGGAATAAATCCAATACTTTTTATGGGTTTTATTTTGTCGATCCCGATCCCCTGGACGGGGACGATGTCGCCCGGTATTATCCTCCGGGCGCTTCCATCCTCCCCGAAGACTCCCAGTATCCCCTCCCCTATGCACCGACCGGTTCCGGTTATATCGATCTGACTCATCCGACACCATCCGGCAACCGTATTTTCAACGGCGTCATATATGTGAACGGGGATTGCACGGTCTGGGGCAAATTGAGTGGAAGATCTTTAACCATTGTCGCGGAAGGGGACATCACGATCAATCGGGAAATCGTCATGGGCTCGGATGTCGTCGACCTGAATTATCCGCAT
The DNA here is from genome assembly GCA_016927905.1 of candidate division CSSED10-310 bacterium. Taxonomy (GTDB): domain Bacteria; phylum CSSED10-310; class CSSED10-310; order CSSED10-310; family JAFGJC01; genus JAFGLW01. Next base: position 219,424 of record JAFGLW010000001.1, read on the forward strand.
CGCTGTTACGGCGAAGGATACCCGGTTCACCTCGCTCTCATCTCCGTCAACCCGAACAGCTCGAGCAAGATCATTGTTTCCCGGTACTGCCCGCGAATCATGAGAATCGAAGCGGCGCTCATGGCGGTGGGCGGCACCTGGCTTGTGGAAGACACTGATTTCGCTCCCGGAGCTTCCCCCAGCGCTGCCGGAGTTGATCTGGACAATTCGCACCCGTATTACGATATCCGACCCTGCGGCTCGTTCGACACCTGCTGGACCAATGTGGCAAATCCGGGACCGATCGATCTGAACCAGGACGGCCAGATAACTTCTTCGGTTTACCGTTGGGATGAAAACAATGTAAATGTGACCTGGGGTCACGACTACATCTGGCTGCTTGACATCAACGGTCCCATCATAACTTCATCCGTTGCCGCCCCATCTCATTTTCAGGTGCGCGGAACGACAAACTACAATGATCCCATTGCGGGCCGGAGCCGTATCTACCGGTACGATCCATCAATAAAATTCAATCCGCCGCCGTATTTCCCCATACCAAGACACTCCCTGAAAGTTCTGGAATGGTCTACCGCAGTGGTGGAATTGCCAAGTTAATTCCGGAACGATATAATATTTGGAAATGCGCTGAGGAGGGATGATCCGTGGCCGCGGGCAGCAAAAAGTTTCGATATACTCCCATGGAAGTTGCGCAGCAACTCGGGATACCGATATCCAAATTCAACGAGAAGGTCAGTGAAGGTGTTCTTCCGAAGGGTCGAGTCGGAGAGGACGGCAGAAGGTATTACACCGACAAGGACCTTGAATTTATACGCAGGGAATGGAAATCAAAAACAACCGTCCGGTTTCTCCTGTTTACATTTCCTCTCATTTTGATCTGTGTTTTTCTGATTATCGCAGCTTTTCGTGAAATCAGCGAACATTATACGGAGACCCAGGTGAACGCAACACCCACTCCCCAGACCGGTTTCGCCGCTCCACCCCAGAACATCTGGAAACCGGGAACACCCTGGCCCACCCGGCCACCGGTTGTAACCCCTGTCGACCAGACTTACGGTTATTACCGCAAACACAGCCGGATGCCGGTACAAAACCGACAGAATATCGAAACGGATACAGAAACGATTGAATGATCTTCCCTCAGCCATATGATCGAACTCCGTAAAGATCCGATTACCGGGCGCTGGGTTATCATCTCAAAGGAACGAGGTAAACGACATCCTGTTGATTCCCGCATGATCACCGATGTTCAGGCCGGGTTCTGCCCCTTCTGTAAAGGCAATGAAGAACACACCCCGCCTCCCACACTTGTTTATTACGACGATCCGAAAACCGGCGCCTGGTCGCTGAGGGTCGTACCCAACAAGTTTCCAGCACTCAGGATCGAGGGCAGCCTCCTGCGCAAAGCCGACGGGATGTATGATAAAATGAGCGGTATCGGTGCTCATGAAGTGATTATCGAAACACCCGATCATGAGATCATGCTTGCAGATATGCCCGTCCACAGAGTACGGAATGTTCTGCAGGCTTACCGGGATCGAATCCTGGATCTTGCCAGGGATACCCGGTTCCGGTACATCCTGGTTTTCAAAAACCATGGCTATCTTGCCGGAGCTTCCCAGACGCATTCCCACTCCCAACTGATCGCATTGCCCATTATTCCCAGGAGAGTGAGCGAGGAAATTGACGGATCGACGGATTACTGGAGACATAAACAACGATGCGTATTCTGTGATATCCTGAATCGGGAGATGGAGGATCGCCAGAGATTGATCTGTGAGAATTCACATTTTGCCGCCATCGCCCCCTATGCGCCACGATGCCCGTTCGAAACCTGGATTTTACCCCGGATACACCGCACAAATTTTGAAATGACTGGAGACCTTGAGCTGGCATCACTGGCTGAACTTCTGTCTATCGTCCTCAGAAAACTCAATGCGGCCCTGGAAACACCTCCATACAACTATCTCATTCACAACGCACCGCTGCATTTTGAAGATCGGGAACAATACCACTGGCATATTGAAATCATGCCGATTGTGACTCATGTCGCCGGTTTCGAATGGGGTTCCGGATTTTATATCAATCCGACTCCCCCCGAAGAGGCCGCCGCCTTTCTGCGTTCCGTCCGGATCTGATCGGTGTTTCAGCCTGCAGAAGCTGTTTAACGGTGATTGTGCATCCGGGTAGCCTCTTGACAAGAGAACCTGTTTTATGATTACGATATCGAGAAACATCGTGAGAATATAACCAGACATCTGCCTTGAAGGAGTCAAAAATGAACAAGAAAAACAGAGAACCTGATTTCATGCCTGAGGTGGAGAATCTCCAGGAACAGATTGGTGCGCTTCAGCAACGCATCGATCTCGTTATCCAGAACAAGGAAAAGGTTCGACCCAAGATTTTTGAAAAAGTCAAAGCGGATTACGAGAAGAAACTGGAATCTCTTTTCAATGAATTGAATCCATACAAGGAAAAAATCGAAATTCAGATCGACTCGTTGCAGGATTCCATCGCCAAGTTGACCGATGAGATCGATTCTCTTGAAGAAGAGCAGGAAGAATTTGAACTGCGTTTCATCGCCGGCGAGTTTGGAGAGGATGATTACAAACCCAGACAGGAAGAATTCAATTCCATCATCGAAAACAAGAAAGCCGCCATTGAAGAGCGCAGGGAGGCCAGGGCACGCTACCAGACTCAACTGGCTTTCATCACCGGTGAGCCAGGCCGGGAGGAGGTCGAACCGGAAGCGGTTCCCGAGGAACCTCCCGAAGAAATGGAAGAACCTTTAGAATCCCAAGAGGCCGATAACCGGGATTTTCAGGAATATGGCGACATGCAGGTTGACCAGGGAATCGAGCAAAACGTTGAAGAGGAATATGAACGGGTTAAACTGGAAGATACTTCCGGCGGATTGTCTGAAACCGACCAGGAGCCTCTCGAACAACGCTCCGAACAGGCCGGAGGTGATGAGTATATCTGGACCAGCAAGCCGGTCCTGGATGTAATCGAAGGGGATTTTGCCGGGGAATCCTATCCCATGGACAAGGACAGAATCACCGTGGGCAGAGGACCCAATAACGATATCCAACTTGCGACCGACACCAGCGTATCAAGACACCATTCCCAGTTAACCCGGGAAAATGACTGTTATGTTCTGGTTGATCTGGAAAGCTCGAACGGAACATCGGTCAACGGCACCAGAATCAACCGAACCTATCTCAAACCCAACGATGAGATCATGATCGGCCAGTCAAAGCTGATTATCCGCCCCTCCAAAGACTGACATCGGGTTTCCCGACCTTTCACATCGGATCTATCCCGTGTGAAAGGTTTTCTTCTCGATTGAAATCCGCTTCGAAAGCTGTAATGCATGTCATTAAACATCTGGCTATTCATAAAGATTTCCGTATTCTTTTTCGGTGTGAGTTTCGCCGCCGCCTATCTGATTCACCGTTTGATATTTATATTCCACAAACGATCCCTTATCAGGATATTTCCGGAGGCATTCGATATCTGTTTTTCACTGGTGAACGAATTCTTCGAAATCCTTAAGGGAGCTACACATGAAAACATCGATCGTTTCCTGGTACAGGTTGTCGCGCGGAAGAAAATCGATCTGCCCGGGACATTTCGCGATCTGCCTGAAAAAGTCGTTCGGGGTGCCTATCATGAGCTGGTCAAATTTCGAAAACGCCAGGAAGAAGATCCCGGGAAAATTCTGGATCAGATCCGCACAACAATCTACCAGCAATATTTTCAGTCTTATAAACGGATCATCCTGTATGAAAGCTTGAACTGGCTTCTGGTTATCATTCCCCTGGCCATCTTGACGGGACTGATAATCCCCCTGGTGTTTTTTTTCCATATGCCCTATGTTGTACTCAATTGGCCAGATCTGCTGACGGTGACGGGAATTGTGCTGACTGTCGGCACAGTGGTTGTGACTGTCCGGGATTATTTCCTGCGAGGTTGACACATGAGCCTGATTTTCGGTGTAGTCGGCATAAAGGACACGGACATAGCGGACAGGATGTTCAAAATCATGTCTTTCCGCTCCAATACCGGTACCTGCCGAACCGTCGGACTGCCCATGGGATTCATCGCCGATGCGGATATGCCGGAATCGGCTTCGGAGCCTGGTTACGCACAGGCGGTTCTGGATGGATACATCGGAGATGGCCAGAACAAACCCGATTCATCCGGGATCACCATTCTGCACCGAACATTCTCTGAATACGGATCCTCGGGATTTGAACACATCTTCGGTTCGTACGCCGCGGCGTACTGGGATCCGGAGAATGCCTGTCTGTATCTCGTCCGGGATCCAGCCGGTTCCAGACCGCTGTACTACTCCGTGCGAAACGGCATTCTCATATTCGCTTCGTCACCCAAGGGTATTCTCGCGAGCGGACATGTGGAATCCCGGTTGAATCCGGCAGCTGTTTCACTGTATATGTCCATGATCGGAGTGCCGGACCCGGTCTGTATCTTCAAACACATCCACGCACTTCAGTCCGGCTGTTTTCTCAGATTTCAAAATGCCGACGCCCAGATTCACAGATACTGGACTCCTCCATGGATCGGAAGTAATGATGCCCTGCCTCAGGAAGATGAAATGGTTCACGATCTGCGTATCGCCCTGGAATCATCCGTCCGCGACGCCATTCCCGAAAATGCCGGATCAACATGTTTTTTTCTCAGTGGAGGAACCGACACGTCGACAGTGGTGGGCCTGACGGCCAGCCAGGGAATTCAACCCATTCACACCTACACGATCGGTTACGGCGGGATGGGCGGCGGTTATGCTGATTACAACGAGTTCGACTTTGCCAAGCTCGTATCCGAACGATTTAACACGATACATCGCGAAACGACTTTTTCCCCTTTGCATGTGCTCTCCGCACTTCCCCGGATCATCTCCCATCTGGACCAGCCGTCCGGAGATGCGATCAACAGTTTTCTTGTTTCGGGATCGGTCAATCAAAAGCATTCCGTAGCGCTGACCGGTACGGGAGGTGATGAGATTTTTATTGGAAGTCAATGGTACACCCATCAATTGAAACTCATCCGGCTCTTGAACAGGTGGAATACGTTGCCGTCACTTTTACGGAATGTTTCATGGACCCTGACCTCTTTCTTCCCCTTCCTGCCGCTCGCTCGAAAACTCAAAGCGCTGAAAGCCCTTGAAGACGGTGTACCCGCTCAGTACCGGCACATCAAACTGCTGTATGGGGAAGACGAGATGAACAGGTTGTTCACCCCTTCTTTCCGATCGGATGGCAAGCCAGAGCGGACAGTCGAGGATATCATCAACCTGTATGATGATCAGCAAAGCGGCTGTGACGATCTGAACAGAATGTGCGGATTGCTTCTCCAGCATGAAGTAACCAACATCCAGCTCCGCGATCTGGATACGATGTGCCACGCAAACCGGTTGGAATCGAGAAGTCCCCTGCTGGATCGCAGGATTCTGGATGTTCTGGCCCGTGTCCCTGGTTCGATGAAAGCACCCGATGGAAACTTGCGCCACCTGATGTTCACCGCTCTGCAGGATATTCTACCTTCAGAAACCCTGTCACGCCGGAAGATGAGTTTCATCGTGCCCATGGATTTATGGGCCAGGCGGGAATTGAAACCGGTCATCGATCGGGCCACGTCACCCGGTGTGCTGAGGAAACGGGGAATATTCAATCCCGAAGCCGTTGCCAGTGAATACCGGATTTTTTACCGGGACGGAAACCGTCATTCCTTCAAATTATGGCTTATGGTTATGCTTGAGATTTGGTGCAGGGTTAACATCGATCAGCCGGTCGGAACCTCTCCCCCGGAAAAACTCATCGAAATTTTCTGATTATGCGTATCCTTCTGCTCAATCCCATGCCCCGGGGAAGCCCGGTTCCGACTTTCCCGGTTCTGCCCCTGGGGATCGCGTTGATTGCAGCCATTGCCAGACAAGGCGGCGCGGAAGTGACCGTTTTTTCCGGTCCGGATCTGAACCGTCGGATCTCAGATTACCTGGTTAACAACCGGCCCGATCTGGTGGGCATTCAGACGTTTGTCAACAATCTGGACACGTGTTTTCGTCTGAGCGGATCGATCAAATCCCGTTGTCCTGAAACGGTGATTGTATATGGCGGAGTCCAGGCAACAAATTATCCGGACCGGGCATTTGAATCACCCCATCTCGATTGTATTGTACCTGGCGAAGGGGAACTCATTTTTCACAACCTGATCGAAACTTTCGGGAATGGATTTCAGGGTGTTGACGGATTGATCTGGCGCGATTCGGATGGTGTTGTCCGACGCAACCCGGGGCACAGGATAGTCGAAAACCTGGACGATCTGCCTCAAATCCCCTATTCTCTGTTTTACGGGCGGAATGCGGTTACCACCGGACACATCCTGACTCACCGTGGCTGCCCGTTCCATTGCAGCTATTGCCCGCTGCGGTTCAGAGCCGGCTCCACCATCCGGAAGCATTCACCCGAACGCGTCGTCTCGACGATCGAATACCTCCGTCGTGAGTTCAGGATCCGGCATTTGGAATTTTTCGATGAGAATTTTACCATGCATCCGGATCTCGTGGAGTCGATCTGCCGAGCCATGGAACCGATGAATTTAACCTGGAACTGCACTGCAAGGATATCCCAGATGAATCCTGAACTGGCTAATATCATGGCCCGGTCAGGATGCCGGGAAATTCTGTTCGGAATCGGTTCCGGTGTTCCGAGATTGCAGGAAGTCCTGGGCACTTTCGAAGATCTCGACAAAGCGCCGGCATTGATCGAAAAAATTCGAAAAGAGGGCATTCGGGTCATTCTGGCTTTTTCCTTGGGAATTCCGGGTGAAACGAAGCTGGAATTCAACCATTCAGTCAAATATGCTCTCCGGCTGAAAGCGGACAGGGTGCGTTTCGATCCTTCCGCGCCATTGCCCGGGACGCGCCTGCATGAACTTGCCGGACAGGGCGGTCGTTTTTTAATTTCCACATGGGACGAATATCTGAATCCGGGCCAGATCATCTATCTGCCCGCCGGAAGGCGACCCGGGGAGTTCAAAATGCATTTGTATGCCGCGAAATTACGAGCGCGGTTTCAGTGTCATTTCATGAAACGCATATGAATGAGGAGAAATGGATATGTCTGAAAAATTGCAGCAGAAAAAGATGAAATTTCATATCGACCCGCAAAACGAGGGCGGTCAGTATTCCAATATCGCCACGGTCATTCACTCCGAAACGGAATTCCTGGTTGATTTCGGTATGTTTCTGCCCGGTCGAGATTCAATTCGAATCGCCAGCCGGATTGTCCTGTCCCCCCGCACCGCCAAGCAATTCCTGATCGCTTTGAATCAGAACATTCAGAATTATGAATCGAAATTTGGCGAGATCCATCTGCCCAAGGGTCCGCCGACAATACACCATCCTTCCATGCCCGACATCGCCCAGTAATCGCTTCGGTCAAATCAACTCGTCAGTCAACCGGGATGTATTTCGATATCAGCAGTTTCCACTGCTGTTTCGTATCCCCGGGTATCCGATCGGGATCGGTGATGATCGCGTTGTTTAGAGCCGTTGCGCAGGCACAATGTCTCTCCCGGGAAATCCGGGGAATCACCCGAACGAGCAGTTCCCGGACTTTCTGGGTATTCGCCCGTATATTCTGCAGAACCGATTCGATTTTCACGGTCTCGTTCTCCTTCCACACATCGTAGTCCGTGACCAGAGAGATGATTGCGTAACATATTTCAGCTTCACGGGCCAACTTGGCTTCCGGCAACGCTGTCATCCCGATGATGGAGGCACCCCACGAACGATGAAGCGCGCTTTCCGCCTTGGTGGAAAACAAAGGTCCCTCCATGCAGACATAGGTACCGCCCGGATGAACAGTCAGCCCGAGTGTCTTCCCTGTTTCCGAAATCAAGCTGCTCAATTCGCCGCATACCGGATCCGCAAAATTGACGTGAACCGCATAGGGCTCGAAAAAACTGTTCACCCGGCTCCGGGTTCGATCGATGATCTGATCCGGAATCACGAAATCTCTCGGGTGGATGTCCTCGCGAAGACTTCCCACTGCGCTGACCGATATGATCCGGGACACTCCCAGATGTTTGAAGGCATAGATGTTCGCCCGGGAATTGACATAGGAAGGATTCACCCGATGTCCCCTGCCATGCCGGGGCAAAAACGCCACTAAAATACCGCCGATATCCAAAATCGTGATGGCATCGGAGGGATCACCGAATGGTGTGGAAACCGTGACGCTTTCAACCTTTTTCATTCCCGGAATATCATATAATCCGCTCCCGCCGATCACACCTATTTCAGCCTTGATCATATCGACCTCCCGCCATCTGACTGTTATACGTCGTTATCGCTCACGCCTTAGAACCGGTTTCCTGAAATTCGATCACCAAGAGTAACACAGCACATCCGGCTATTCAAACTGGCAAAGCGATCCGGATTGCTATACAGTAATCATGAGCCGGTGATCGAATGATGGAAACGGTTTATATCGGAGTGGGATCGAACCTGGGGGATCCGCTTGGGAATTGCACACGGGCAATAAGAATGATCGGCAACCTCGCACGATGCCATCTGGAAAAGATATCGCATTTTTACATTGCCGAACCGCTGGGATCTGCGTCTCAACCCTGGTACGTCAACGCCGCAATAGAAGTGAAAACCCGGTTGACACCGTTCCAGATGCTGGATCGATGCAATCGGATTGAAATCGATCTGCTTCGAACCCGGATCGTCCGGTGGGCGCCTCGCACAATCGATCTGGATATCCTGCTTTGGAAAAACCGGGTGATCGTCTCCAGAGATCTGTGCATCCCCCACCGACAAATGCAGTTGCGCCGTTTCGTTCTCAAACCACTGTGCGACATTTGCCCGGATGAAATACATCCTGTACTTGGATTTTCCATAAAACACCTGCTGCAAATCACTCCGGATCCGCTTAAAATATTTCGAATGACCGCGCCCGGGGAGGAATCCTGCAAATGAAAAAGCGTATCAGAAGCATTCCGGATATCCGGAAATTCAAGGGTGGGGATCCGCTTGTCATGGTGACCGCCTATGATTATTCGATGGCCCGCATTCTGGATCGATGCGAAATCGATATCATTCTTATCGGAGACAGCGTGGGCACAACGCAATTGGGATATCCCAATACATTGTCCGTCACCATGTCGGAGATGATCCATCATATTGCTGCGGTTGCCCGCGGGGTCAAACAGACCGTGATCATCGGCGACATGCCATTCGGTTCGTCTCACATCTCACCAACCGAAACGAGACGGAATGCCGTCGAAATGATCCGGGCGGGAGCACATGGTGTGAAACTCGAGGGAGCTCACGACCCGGACACAATAGAATCTCTCGTCAGATCGGGCATCCCGGTCATGGGTCATGTGGGTTTGATTCCCCAGTCGATTCACGCCATGGGCGGATATCGTGTCCAGGGCCGTAAGGAATCCGATCGAGACCAAATCATGTCGGACGCTCTCCGGCTCCAACAGGCCGGTGTTTTCTCCATCGTGATCGAATGCGTTCCGCCTTCCTGCGCCCGGATCGTCACGCATCAACTCGACATTCCGACCATCGGAATCGGAGCCGGCCCGCATTGCGACGGCCAGGTTTTGGTTATCAACGATCTTCTGGGGATGAATCCGGATTTTTTGCCCGTATTCGTCAAGCAATACGCAGACATACACCGGACGATTTCCGATGCGGTCCGGCAATTCAGTCTGGACGTTCGGAACCGCTCATTTCCAGACGGCGAACATTCTTATCCGGAGGAGAACGATGGAGATCATCCGGTCAATTCGTGAATACCGCGGGCATATCGGATCGATTCGATCGAACCGTCCCGGCGTTTCAATCGGATTCGTTCCGACCATGGGTTATCTTCACGAAGGTCACCTGTCTCTGATTGATCGGGCGCGCCGGGAAAATGATCTGGTTGTGGTCAGTCTGTTCGTAAATCCCAAGCAGTTCGCTCAAAACGAAGATTTTGATTCGTATCCCCGAGATGAAAACAAGGATATCGAACTGTGTCGGATGCGTCAAGTTGACATCCTGTTTATACCTGGCGAACCGGAGATGTACGAACCGTCGCACCTGACCGTTGTGCATGTAAAATCCATTACGGAAATCATGTGCGGCGGATTTCGTCCCGGTCATTTTGACGGAGTGACCACGGTGGTGGGGAAACTGTTCCATATCGTTCAGCCGAATCGAGCATATTTCGGTCAGAAAGACGGACAGCAGACATGTGTGATTCAGCGGATGACCCGGGATCTCAATTTTGACATCGAGATCATTGTCTGCCCGACCGTGCGGGAACCGAACGGACTGGCGATGAGTTCGCGGAATGCATATCTCAGCCCGGAAGGCAGAGAAAAAGCCGCCGCCATCTACCGATCGCTTCAAGAAGCAGACCGATCGTTCCGGAAAGGAGAATCGAATGTCGATCGCCTTATCCGGATTGTTCATCGGGAGCTGAGCCGGGTTCCCGGGATTAAGATTCAGTATATCGAATGCCGCAACACCATCTCATTGAAGGAAATTTCGGTCATTCGGCACCCCGCTCTCCTGGCGGTTGCCGTATTTCTCGAATCCGTCCGGCTGATCGATAATGTCATTCTCACACCAAAGGAAAGTGAGTCGTCATGAAATGCAGGGATATCACCGATCATCTTGAAGCCTATCTTCGCTGTTCGGATTTTGACGATTACTGCGTCAACGGAATTCAGGTAGAAGGCCAGACCGAGATTACCCGGATCGTGACCGGCGTTTCCGTTTCGCAGCGTCTGTTCGAAGCCGCCCGGAAGCATGAAGCCGAGTTGATTATCGTTCATCACGGCCTGTTCTGGAAGAGTCTTGGGACCCCATTCGCCCTGACCGGCCTGATCCGGAACCGGGTCAGCCAGCTCCTGAAAAACAACCTGAACCTGGCTGCTTACCATCTGCCCCTGGACGCGCACCCGGTCATCGGAAACAACGCCCGGATCATGGATCTGCTGGGAATATCCGAACGTCACCCGTTCGACATCGGTTTTTGGGGCGAATACTCCAAACCGGTATCCGCTGCCGATTTCCAGGACCGTCTGGCAACCATTCTACCGAACCCCCCAGTTCGTTTTCCTTTCGGCAATCAGCGGATCCGCAGGATCGCGGTGATTTCGGGAGGTGCTTCGAGAAATATCGAAGACGCCGCCGATACCGGAGCGGATGCATTTGTTACCGGGGAAATATCAGAACAGGCGGTCCGCATTGCCGAAGAATTGAAGATCAACTGTTTTGCCGCAGGTCATTACAATACGGAGCGCTTCGGACCGATGGCGCTTGCGGAATACATTACTGGAACTCTTGCCGTTCCCGCTATATTCGTCGACATTCCCAATCCGGTATAGGCCTGCACATGAAAAAGGAATTCTTCAGCGGCGTCATAGAAGGATTTTACGGACATCCGTGGTCCTGGCCCGAGAGGTTCGACCTGATCGATTATCTGGCGGAATGGGATCTGAACACCTATGTTTATGCTCCCAAATTCGATCCGTATCATCGCCTGTTATGGGACCGGCCTCATCAGCGGGATCAGGAAGAAGGATTCCGGCACCTGATCAGATCGGGACGAAAAAACCGGGTCGATATCGTCTATTCCCTGTCGCCTGGACTCACACTAGATCCTTACAATCCCGATGATTTTTCGAGATTGACCGCAAAATATGTGGAATTATTCAAGATGGGTATCCGCTCATTCGCTCTCCTGATGGACGATATCCCTGTTGAAAATGCCGACGCCGCTGGACATGCAGATCTTGCCAACCGTCTGATGAGTATGTTCCATGGAGACGTCAAGCTGTTTTTCTGCCCGACAATTTACAGCGGATGGCATCTTAAAACGTATCCGGGTGCACAGGATTACCTCGAGATTCTGGGTCAGAATTTAAACCGGGACATCGAAGTTTTCTGGACCGGTCCAACGGTCGTTTCCAAATCCATCTCCGCAGTGGATCTCGAGCAGATAAACCATACGATTCGCCGGCAGGTCGTTGTCTGGGATAATTTCTTCGCGATTGATTATCTTCCTGCAACGAGCCTGTTTACCGGACCGTATCTGAACCGGACGGCGGATCTGGTCGAGCGGTGCAACGGACTGATGATCAATCCGTCCCAGCACTTCCGTCTCAGCCTGTTGACGATTGCGGCTTTCGCCGATTACATGAATCCTGACATCACAACCGATCTGCATCAGGCATGGAAACGGAAAATTCGTGAAACATATACTGAAAACAGCGATGTTCTCGAAACAATTCTGGGATATTTTTATGCTCCATTTTGTTCGTCACCCGAGTGGGAATCGCGTCTGGAGAGAATAAACCAGGCGATGTGCAGTGAAGATTCCGATGAGGTCTGTGCTGAATTGACGGAGATTCGATGTCGGATCCGGGCTGATGTGAATCTGATGCATTTCGGTCTGTTGTGGGACGAGTTGTTCCCCTTTGTCCAGACTCTTGCCGGTGATCTGGATTGCGTAGTAAGACACCTCCGAGCGGGTTCCACGGAATCGAATACCGGAATTACGATGCCGTTCCGCGACTCCCGCTGGTCAACGCCCATCATGAACATGATTCACCGTTACTTTAGTGAAAGGACACCGGGAACCGAACAACATCGAGGGGTTTGAAGATGAATACTAAATTGTATTGCACAATGATCATCCCGGCATGCATCATCCATCTGTTTCTCGGACCCTTGATTCCAGTATGGTCCCAAATTGATTTTACTTTCGAACCGGTCTGGATTTCCGCTGATGCCCGCTGTTCAACCGGCGGTGCCGTGGGAGATGTCGATGGTGATGGTCTCATGGATTTCGCCGTTTCCAACGGCAACGACATGGTGGCCGAACCCGAAGTTCTCTATTTTGGAGTATCGGATGGATTTGAGGAAGAACCGCACTGGATTTCATCCGATCAGGATTTTTCCGGGCATTGCGTTCTGGGTGATCTGAACGGTGACCGGATGCCTGAGTTTATCGTGGCCAATTATATCGGATCCACTCAGGGGTTTACCGAAACCAGGAGCAAAATTTATTTCAACTCCCCGACAGGCCTGGAAACGGCACCCTCATGGCTGACAGCGGATCTCGACAATACCTTCCGTGTTGTTCTGGGAGACGTCGACGGCGACGGCGATCTGGATCTGGCCTGCGCCAACGGGGAGGCTTATACGAGCAACCCCCAGCCGAACGAAATCTATTTCAACGATTGCGGAGTGATCGATCGATATCCCGGATGGATTTCAGAAGACGTCGATTGTTCCTATGACGTTAAATTCGAGGATTTCGATCGGGATGGAGATCTGGATCTGGCTTTTGCGAACTCGAAGAGTCCGACCCGCCTGTACTTGAACTTCGGAAATGGCCTGGAAACAACGGCATCCTGGTCGGCTGAGGAATCCGATAACGATAATTCACTGATCTGGGCCGACATCGACGGCGACCTGTGGGTCGATCTGGCGGTCATTACCAACAAACAGCTTCAGGGAAGCGGAAAGATCAAGATATTCAGAAACCAATCCGGAGCACTCACCACATATCCCTATTGGACAATCGATGTGCCGGACGATGGCTATGGTTCGGCCCTTCTGGCCGAGGATTTCGATTTGGACGGAGACCTGGATCTGGCGGCGGGATCCTGGTGGGGATCCGTTGTGATTTATGAAAACGAAGGTTTCGGCCTGGCTTCAAGTCCGGTTTGGGCGAGCAGTAACATGTTCGTAGTTGAGATGCTGACGTCATTGAAAGCGCCCGTTGGAAGTTTGGGTGTCATACGGGATGTTTTTTCGGTATCAGAATTTTCAAGGGCGATCCGGATCCCGTCTAAACCCTTGGAAATCAATGTGTCCGTTGATGGGAAACCCAATGTTCCCGCCGATTACTGCTATGACTCCGGAACCGGTTATCTTACGTTTTCCCGTCCACCGGATCCCGGTTCATCCATCGAGATCTGTTACCCGGCTTATTACGTCCAGTACATTCTGGCGGCAAGCTGGGGGGACGGTAATGCACAAGGTGCCAACTACGGTTACGCGAACAATGTTCCCACACCCACTCCGACCCCGCAGGATCCGGCTCTTGATTTGAAATTGAACGCCGAAACGTACACGGGCGGCGACCGATTTCTTTGTTACGTGGATATCCACAATCCAAAGGAATCGTTTGAGGTCGATTTCTATGCCCTGCTGGAAGTTCTGGATTCCTTTTATTTTTTTCCGACATGGCAGGAAATGCCGGATTATGTCGGTATTCTTCTGACCGGCACCGATACTTTGCGTGTGGAGCTCTTTGATTTCATCATGCCCGAACCGATCGGCTTCAGCGGGATCCTGAATTTTTATAGTGCGATTTTTCATCCGGGGACTTATGATTTGATCTGTGACTTCGACTTTGAACAGTGCTTTGTTTCGGACGGATCCTGAAAATTCGGTGAAGTCATGAGCCGTCTGGTGAAATCATTTCTGAATGTCAATCATTCCCGTCACGACGGGATTCATCGGGCGGAAACAATTCTGGAAAATGTTCGGGCCGGCCGCGTTGTTGATGATCTGGAATCCTGGGTCGAATCGGCTCTGGATCATCCATCCTGGGCAATTCGCAACATAGCGGTCAAAGTAGTCCGGTTGGCTTCTCTGAAGATTCATGCACACCGATTGTGTAAAATGCTCCTCGACATGAAACAGGTCGGCTTCATCCGCAGAAATGCCGCCTGTGCGCTGGCCGAGATTGGCGTCGGCTGTCCGGAGACCCTGCAATCGCTGGAGAAAGCGCTGGACGACCCCTACTGGGAGGTCAGAACGGCTTCAGCCCGGTCGTTGGCTTCTCTGGTTTCACCGGATAGGCGATTGGAGGAAATCCTGATTTCCAGGATATTCAAGGATCCGGGCCATCTGAACCTCAAGCTGCCGATCATCTTTCCCGGCAGAATATACCGGGAAAGAAATTTCGAGGTTCGGATGGCCATGACATGGGCTCTGGGAACCTGCGCCGAAACCCCACGATCTCTCCAGGCAATAAGACTCCTGATTCAGGATGATAACTGGAAAGTCCGAAACACCGCACTGGAAGCGGTCTGTATCATCCGGTTGCAGCGTGTGAAATTGAAATCTGAAATCGATGCCATTCTGACAAACATCGATCTGTCCAGTACCGATTTTGAACCGGTTTTTCAGATTCGACAGACCTGGAACTGTCTGAACCATTCGATGGGTTCGAGCGGTAATTCCCGCGCAGGAGGGGATTAAACGTGCTGTATGCATTGCTGAACTG
This sequence comes from candidate division CSSED10-310 bacterium, assembly GCA_016927905.1. GTDB lineage: Bacteria > CSSED10-310 > CSSED10-310 > CSSED10-310 > JAFGJC01 > JAFGLW01. The sequence continues at coordinate 234,762 of JAFGLW010000001.1, forward strand.
GCTCCATGAAATTTCTGTAAGTCCCTCCTTTTTCAGACTGTTCGGTTACATCACATTCCGCTCGATTCTGGCGGCCGTAACCGCGTTTTTTATCTGCCTGATAGTGGGTCCTCCCTTCATCCGTTACTTGAAACGCCTGCACATCGAAGATATCGCCTGGGGATATGGAATCGTCCAAACTCAGGGGAAAACCGGTACACCGACCATGGGTGGATTCCTGATTTTTTTCGCAATCGGCATTTCATCGCTGTTCTGGTGTGATCTGACCAACCGCTATGTTCAGATCCTTTTTTTCGCTGTGATATGGTTCTGCATTCTTGGATTTGTCGATGATTTCCTGAAATATCGCCACAAATCGAAAACAGGGCTCAAAGCCAAGTACAAACTCATCGCTCAGTGCATGTTCGGGATACTTCTGGGTATCATATATCTCAATCCTGTTCTATCACCCGTTGAATATGAATTCGCGAGATTGCTTTATTCCCCGTTCCTCAAGACACCGGTTGCCGATCTGGGCCTGGGATACGCCATATTCATAGCTTTGACCGTCACCGCCATATCCAATTCGGTCAACCTGACGGACGGCCTGGATGGACTGGCGGTTGTACCCTCTTTTTTCGTCGCCGCCGTTTATGGTATATTTGCCTATGTTGTTGGAAATTACATCCTGGCCGATTATTTCTTGTTCGAGTATCTGCCCGGATCGGGTGAAATCGCCATTTTCTGTTCCGCCATCTTCGGTGCGGGCATGGGTTTTCTGTGGTTCAATTCCTATCCGGCTCAGATTTTCATGGGAGATCTGGGATCGCTGGGACTGGGAGGTATTCTGGCCACCATTGCAGTTCTCATCAAGCAGGAATTCCTGTTTCTGATTGCGGGAGGGATCTTTGTCGTTGAAGCGGCATCATCGCTTCTGCAGCGATACATCTACATTCCCATCAAAGGCCGAAGGCTGCTTTTTCGTGCGCCCCTGCACCACACTTTTCAACATCGCGGTCTTGCGGAAACCAAAGTGGTAGTGCGTTTCTGGATCGTTTCCGCCATCCTCGCGCTGATATCCCTCAGCGCCCTGAAGATCCGCTGAATCGGTATGCAAGGAGACAAGACATGAACAAGCTCTACATACTCTGCATTTTGGGATTGACACTTGCGGTTCTGCTGCCGGTTTCCGCCAGCACCGGAACGCATTCTCTGGGTCTGGGTCTGCATTATTTCTATGCGTTGGGAGACATCGAAGACGATCTGGACGGTGATATCGAAGATGCATTCCATCGAGACGGTTTTGCATTCAATGCATCCTACCGCTACAAGCCCAACCGGCTCTTCGGTTATCAGATTGAAATCCAGGCGCTGCCCAGCGGATATTACGATGCCGAAGAAGCATTTTCACCCCGAGCCTTCATTCTCCTGGGTCATATCGTCTATGCCGGAGTTGGTGTTGGCTGGAATTATGTGACATGGGAGTCCGAAACCGCTTCGTTGCACGATTATACGGACTGGTCCGATCCATTTTTTTTGATTCGGGGCGGGCTGGATCTGCCATTCCTTCTTCCCCGGTTGCGGCTGGACCTGAACGCCAGCTATGAAGTGAATCAATGGAACGATATAGATTACTTTGACAGCGATGCGATCACCTTTGGCATCGGAGCCCGGATCAATCTTTGAAACTCCGTCACTGAAACAGGTGGTTTGACCCGCTGTTTTGTTTTTGAGTTTTTTCCGGCAGTTTGATTCGCGTGTTCTTTTTCGATCTGTTTCCCGGTTTCTTTATTTCCCTCTGACCGGGTTGAAGGGGTTCGATGGTGGATCCTTCTCCTTGTTTGGCCGGGACCGGTCGTTTTCTAAGGTCTTTCGGTCCCCGATATTGATCGGATCTCAAGGGCAGGTACCCGTAACCGGAATAACTCCGGACATCTGGTTGCGACCGCTGGATTGACCGGGAGTGAGAACGATAATCCCGGGAATTATACAGCTGTCTGGCCTGGGATGTGATTTCTTCCGGGGGATTGTTCCGCCACTGGGTCGAATCCGGCATCAGCTCGAGACCTCTGGAAGATCGGACGGGCACCTGATTGATCAGTTCTTCAATATTCTGCCCGGCTTCAACCGGAATGCCCAATTCCAGACGGCTGTTCTTGGGAACGGACCCGCTTCGCAGTCTGCCCTCGGCATCCAGATCATCCCGGGGATGAATCGGTACCCAGTGAACGGACCGCCCGTGATAGCGCCAGCTTGCCCAGTGCGGTCCCCATCTCCAGTGGGGAACCCACATCCAGCCGAACTCAAAATAGTAGGCCCAGTAACCGTAGTGATACGCAGTCCATCCCCACGGTTCATCCGGAATCCAGGTCCATCCCCACCCCGGAATCCAAGACCAGTAACCGTAATGGTATGGCGTCCACCCGATGGATACGTAAGGCACCCAGCAATACCCGCCGAGATAGACATTGAAGATCCACCTCCCATGACCGGCCAGGTCTGCGTAAGCACCGCGATGATCATCCGGAATGTAACCTTCCGTGCGATAGGCACCTCCCAGGAACTTGTCCCGCTCGATAACCCATTCGTCAAATTCGTCTTCCTCCGGCAGATCCATCCTCTCCATTCGATCCGATACGGGATCCGACTGGATCGCTTCACCCGCCTGGAATGTATGAATGCGACCCGATTGTTTAAATTCAACCGAACCATCTCTGACATGACATTCCATGAATCCGTTCGAATCCTGAAATATTCTGATCAGACCGCTCCGAGGCAGATAAAACCTTCCCGAGTTGACATCCACATAGCGTCTGGATCCGATATCGGCCGGTTCTCTGAACCGGATCGCAAAGTCCCCGACCCATAATTTTAAACCGGTGATCTGGCTGGTCGCGTTCTCACCAAAACCAAGATCGGTCAGATCCAGCTTGGTGTTATAATAGATCCAGGCGGTATCGCCATTGTCGATCTGGATTTCCACGGCTCCGTCAGAACCCGATACGAGTCTGTCTCCATCCAGAAACGGATGATTCATCCGGGCTGGCTGCTCATCCATTTCCGAACTCACCTGAATGGTGACGTCGCCGCTGACGATCGCCATCCGGGCATACCGGATCCCAGACTCCGACGGATTCATGTCTTCGGCATTCGCATGGAATACAGAACAGACCATGAAGGCGCAAGCGACCCCGATATTCAGCACATTACGGAATTTCATCTGGACACATCTCCTTTCCTCCAGCCTGAAATCATGCAAATACCGAGCCAGCAACATCTTCCGCGCAAATCGATCTCACGTCTCATGAAATGCCGTCTGGATGAATTCTCGACCGGCGGGAATCCTGAATTTGTCATGAAGATGACCCAGCCGGTGTCTACTCCAGAGGACACCGGCCCGCTATCAGGTTTCTAGCTGCCAGGAGTTCGGCCACCAGAATCGAACCCCCCGCTGCACCGCGAATGGTGTTGTGACCCAGAACCGAAAAGTGATAATCGAGCACGTTGCACGATCTGAGTCTCCCGATCCAGATTGTCATACCGTTTCCCGAATCCCTGTCCAGTCTGGGCTGGGGCCGGTTGTCGACGCAAGTGTACCGGATTGACCGGGAAGGCAGGGAGGGAAGTTGCAAACCGGCTATCCCGGGAGTGTAATCCTGCCACGCTGCAATCATTTCTTCCGGTTTGGGCCTTTGTTTCAATCGAACCGAGACCGAAAGGAGGTGACCATCCGTAACTTGAACCCTGTGGCATCGGGCGCTGATATTCATCCGTTTTGGAACGATCGAATTCCCGCTCAAAGTCCCGAAAATTTTTAATGGTTCGGTCTGTATCTTTTCTTCTTCTCCGGGAATATAAGGAATAATATTATCGAGAATATCCATAGCGCCCGGTCCCGGATAGCCGGCTCCGGAAAGAGCCTGAAGCGTGGTCACCACGACGTCTTCAAGGCCGAATTTTGCTTGAAGGGGGGCCAGGGCGAGACTTAGAATAATGGTTGAGCAATTGGGATTGGTTACGATAAAGCCTTCGGAATTCAACCGTTTTTTCTGACTTTCGATCAGCGACAGATGTTCTGAATTGATTTCAGGAACAATCAACGGAACATCTTTCACCAACCGGTGTGTGCGCGCATTGGATATGACCGGAGTGCCGAATGATGCAAAATCGGTTTCGATTGATCCGGCGACGCCGGCATCCAGTCCCGAGAACACCAGATCAAGTCCTTCAGCCGGCAGGCAGGCTTCAACCGTGAGTCTGGAGCAGTATTCGGGAATCGGATCGTCCAGATGCCACAAGCAGGCTTCCGGATATGGTTTTCCTTTTGATTTACCGGATGCCATGAGAGAAACCGGTTCAAACCAGGGATGCCGGGCAAGCAGGGAAACAAAACGCTGACCCACCGCTCCGGTAGCCCCCAGAATTCCGACTCGATACTGCCGCTTCATATCAGTGATTCTCCCGCTTCAACGCCGTTTCAAGGCTGTACATATCGGACAGATTTGCGCGGCGGTTTTTTCCCATGTATATACGGCTGCTCTCGCGTATCCCAAATCCCGGAACCGGGCAGCATCCTCTTTGTCTTCCGACAACCGGATCATGGCGTTCGACATATTGACCGGATCGGCGGGATCGATGAGAATCCCGGAATCGCCGACCACTTCCGGGATTGATGACCGTTCCGAAGCGATCACCGGACAGCCGGAAGCCATTGCCTCCAGAACCGGCAATCCGAATCCTTCGTACAAGGAAGGATAGATCATGAATTCGGCCATGGCATATATTGCACCCAATACATTTTCGGGAATGTAGTTCAATAATCTGACGGAGAATTCCATGTCGTGTCTTTCGGCTCGCTTTTTGATTTCACGGGCCCGGTGTCCTTCCTTCCCGACAATGATGAGGGGAAGTGGACGCTCCGTTCGTCTTCGATAAACAGCATAGGCATCGAGAAGTGCCATGAGATTTTTTCGCGGTTCGATCGATGCAATGGTCAGGATATAGGCGTTCGGCAGAGCCCATTTTTTTCGGATTTCCGCATCCCGGCTCCTGTCCCGATGCATGAAACCGGGTTGAACGCCGTATGGTACCACTCGCACCTTGGATTCCGCCACGGGGAAGAGTTCGACGATCCGGCCTGCTGCAAATCGGGATGAAGTAATGATGGCATCGGCCCTGTGGCAGGAAGATCTGATCATCAGCCGCAGATATTTGACGAATCTGTGGGGGAACGATTCCGGACAGTCAAAAACAGCCATATCGTGAATCATGACAACCTGGGGAACGGGAGATTTCAACTGGATTGAATAGAAACCGGGGCTGAAATAAAGATCGAATGATTCGGTTTTCAGCAGTCTGCGCAGGTTTAAATTTCGATAGAGATCGCCGCTGGGATGGCTGTCGAATGGGACCGGTGCCCGGATGTATTCGACGCTGGGTATGGTTCCCGGATGATCGACATACAGCGCACAAACGGTCAGGTGAGGGCAGTAATCCACCAGTGCTTTGAGCAGATTTTCAGCCAGCCTGCCCACCCCGGTTCGTCCGGCGGTTATGAACCGCGCATCATACAGAATCTTCATTCCCGGACGACTTCTTGATATACCTCGAGATGCCGTTTTGCCGCCGCATCCCAGGTATAGCTTCGGGCTTTTTCCAGCGCAGTCCGGCGGATATCGGCTGTCATTGTTTCATCTTCGATCATCCGGACCAGCTGATGGGACAAACCATCCCTATCTTCCGGATGAAAATAAACGATGGAATCCCCCAGCATTTCCCGGTGAGCCGGAATGTCACTTGCCAGAACCGGCGCTCCGCAAGCCGCAGCCTCCAGTGGCGGAAAACCGAAACCTTCCTCCCAGGACGGAAACACGGCCAGATCCGCGCCGTTGTACAGGTCAGTAAGGGTCTCAAATGCCACGTATCCCGGTAAGATCACCTTGTTCTCCAGTTTCAACTGCCTGATCCGCCGCTCAACGTCTTTCAAACTACCGGCAAACTGCCCGGCAATGATCAGCGGGATATGTGGATGAAGGCGGGAAAACCTGGAAAATGCTTCGATGAGGACCGGGTAGTTTTTTCTGGCTTCGATCGTGCCGACCGACAGAATGTAACTGGCGGGATATCCCTGTTTCTGCAGCCTTTGTTTGACCGCTGGGATATCATCAGCCGGCATGAATCTGCGGTGCAATCCATGATGAATAACCCGGATTCTGTCCGGATCGATTGAAAACAGCTGCTGGATGTCCGATTTAACGGTGTCGCTGACCGCGACAATCCGGTTGGCTCTGGCGAGATTTTGCCGGAGCGTATCTCGGTGATATCTGCCGGAATATCTCGATCCGTAATCCGTGCGCTTGATGAACGCCAAATCGTGAACAGTAGCCACGATGCGCTCGATGCCGGAAGGCTGATAGATGAAATTGGGGGAATGAAACAGGTCGTAGGATCTTGTTCCGGACAGCCATTCGATTTGGGGCCATTTATATCTGCGCCAGCTCTCCAGGAGAAGCTTGCCGGGTATTCTCCGCCGGACGATCCTGGCATTGGCATTTTCCCGGATGAAGCCGCTCGGGGTCGGACCTTTGGCAGCATTCATGAGAAGCGTATATTGTGCTTCCGGATCCAGGGGAATGAGAGCCTCCATAAGATTCCGTGTATACACTCCGATCCCCGTAAGCTCCTTCATCAGGCAACTGGCGTCAATGAGAATCTTCATTGTACGGATACCGGCCCGAATCAGTCACGACCGTCAAACCGGATCGGGCAGTTGGCATTGTTCACACCCTGATTATATCATCCATCCCGGATATTTCTATGTTCTGCCTTTTCTCGTTGACTCGTGTCCGATCCGGATTATCTGCTGCGAATTCCCAGTATGAATATGAATGCCGCCAGAAGGATGCCGATGAACAGTGGGGAAGCAGATGGAACATCGATTCCACCTCCGACCGGTTCGGCAAGGATCGATATGTCATCCACGAAATACTCGACCTGGAGAGCGGTACTGATAAACTGTATATTTGAGAACGAGGTGAATTCGGCGTAATTGGGATCCAGGGAAATTGAATTGATCTTGGCCGGAGAGGATTCCGGATCGAGATACATGTGGATGCCGGTTTCCGGTCCCTGGTGCACCGTCTCGACGATGACGTGGTGCCAACCTTGTCCTCGGGGACGGGTGGTATCCACCCAGGCGGTGTTGATCCCGAGAAAGTAGGTTGTGGCATCAGTAATATTGTTCCGGACACCCACCATCCGGTACACATCAGCATCCGCGCCGTTGTCACCGTAAAGCTGCACCCAGAAGTTTTCCTGTGGATCTTCCGCACCCGGCTGACCAAAGGGATCGTAGAACCAGAAATCAAGCGATCCGGCCATTTGCTGGGGGTAGTTCATTTCAAGTGTGCCGCCCCGGTCTTTGCTGATCATGAACCGGTATGCCGGATTGGCGGGTCTGTCCGGAGGGTTTGTATAAACCTCCACACCGGTATGAGCGCTCCAGCCGGGAAAACCCGGATCATCGCATTCGTCTCCGAATCCGGCGAGATTCCAGACCGCCCAGACATTATCCAGACCGAAATTCCACTCTTCGAACGCGATGGCGAGCTGTTCGTCGGACGCGAACGCAGCAAGTCGTGGATGAGTCGGCGAGATCGATTCGTGGGTACCCGGTCGGCTGATCAACTGAATCGGATAGAAACTCGGCAGCGTCATCGGTTCATAAGTCATTGCTGCGTATACCTTGTTGACTCCCGTTATATCCAGCGTTGCCCAGGCAAGGTGCAGCTCATCGTTCCGGGCGAAAACCGCATCGATGTTTTCCGGTTCGAACGGCAGCGCATTGGTAACCTGATGGATCACCGCCGAGCCTGATTGCCATAAATGCCACGTGGCACCCTGCCAGTCGATGTTGGCTTCCACGATGCACCTGACATCGACGGGGGGAGATAAAAAACCGTATTCGTAACCGATCCCCACCATGAGATCCCCGACGGCAAAGGAACCGACCGCACAGATCGCTGGATCAGTCGGTGAATTGACCAAATTCGGTTCATTGATCTGCCTTTCCCAGGTGAATCCCCCACCGACCGTGACCTTATTAATCGATCGTCTTGCGATTCCATAGGATTGAGCGTCGATAAAATCATATGCGATGTAGATAAATCCCTCTGCATCGGTGCACAGATCCACATTTGCAAAAGTTTCGGTGCTGACACTTTCGATATCGAAAACATCACTCCACCCGCCGTCGAAGTGCGCGATTGTGATCTTGTTATTGAATTCATGGATATAAGCAAAATACACGTGATCCGCGTAGGTCGTCACTGCATAATCCTGGGTCGGGTTCAGGGGCAGGGGATATCCCAGCAGTTCCATCCAGTTGCCGTCATATTCATATATACTCAAATAATTGGGATTGTTCCGGGATACGATGACATCCAGAAAACCCGGCATGGTTCCCCTGGACCCGATTCTCGGGTAATCCAGACCGTTGTCCACGGTCTCTGTATCCACCGGAACCGAGCTGCCGATAAATACGCCGCCTGTTCCGAACCGGTGATAAATGTGAGCGAATGCATCGGGAGGTCGCACATCCCGCCAGACAGCCTGCAGATATCCCATATCATTGAAGATAATATCGGGTGATGTCTGCTCCAGAGGCAGATACACATCTTCAATGATCGGCACGGTCCCGCCGTACATATAGCTCAGAACCGTCACCGGAAACAGGCAGATCAATAAAGCGAACACAACACCCCGGAAATTGGCCGTGACCAATACGTTACCGGCTGATCTTTTCATGATTGACTCCCCCTTGAGTGCACCCTGATCGGCTTCGATCCGAAACGGGGATCCCGGTCCGGATCCTGAAGTCGGGTGATTTTTCCGTTGAAACGTCCCGGTACTTCTGCATTCAGTTCGATTTTGCCCTGAAACATTGTTACTTATTATTGTAATGAGGATTGATACACCCGTCAATCCGCCGGTTTGATATTTAAAAAACGCCGGTATGCGGAAGCTTCTTTTTTCAAACCCATTCGATCGTCAAGATCCACCAGGTACTGAATCCCGGCCCGGACCTCTTCCTGTGAAAAGAAGACCTTTCGGTGGGACGGTTCCACTTTCTTGTTGATGGAGAGGATTACAGCTATGGCTTTGCGCAGGGAGCGGCGGGCGTGTCCGGGTCGATTTTCATGGATCAGCGCACGGCCGATAATCACGCAGAACCGCCACTCATAATTCACTTCGCCCCTCTGTCGGGACAGCTTCAATCCGCCTACAGCTTCTTTCCTCGCTTCCGAATAAGACTTCGATATCAGACAGATCGAGGCATACCGGAGTCTGGATCTGAGAATCGCATCCATGTCTCCCAGACACTCCGCCTCCTGCATCGCTTTCCGGCCCTCCGCCAATGCCGTTTCCATATCCCCGGTCAATGCGTCAATCCAGGCCAGATTGGCCCTGCAGTGAATCTGCAGGGATTTCAATCCGACCTGATCCGCTTCATTGTAGCACTCGTGAAATTTAATCCGGGCTTCCCTTAATTGCCCCTTCACCAAAAAGAATTCTCCGAACTGGTGATCCGCACTGACCTTCAACCATCTCTCCCCTGTCTCCTCTGCGATCCCCACGGCTTCCTGATAGCTTCTGAATGCCGGTTCATCCGCTCCCAGATCGGTCATCAGATTGGCGATATTGATCAGATTGATGGCCACTCCCAGTCGGTCGCCCAGCTCACGTGATATTCTCAGGGATTCACGGTAGCTTTGAATTGATTTCTCATAATCCCCGCCGGCATAATGATATAAACCCAGGTTCCCCTGAATGGTGGCAATCAGGTAAATGTCGCCGATCCGCCTGGATATCTCCAGCGCTTCACTGTTACAGGCCATCGCCTTTCTCTTTTCTCCCCGGGCATGATAAATTCCACCCAGGTTTACCAATCCCTTGGCAACCCTGAATGGATCATCCAGCTTTTTGTATAGATCGATGGATGAATTCAGCCATTTGAATGATTCTTCGTAACGCCCGTAATAGTAGTAGATCATCCCGATATTCATGTCACACATCGCCACGCCGGGTTGCAGATCGTTTTTCAACATGTATTTCCGGACGGTGAGATAAACATCGAGAGCTTTCCGGTAATTACCCAGATTGATGAAAACACCTCCGATATTTCCCATCGTCAGGGCTCTGCGATAACCATTGTCCTTGGTATCCGGCAACAATTCGAGGCATTTCCTGAATGACGCAACAGCCGAGTCGAATTCGCCACGGTCTTTCTGAATTCCCCCGATGTAATACCAACCGATACCCTGGACCGATGGATCCTTCCCGTCCGCACCTGCCTGGATTAATTTCCGGTATTCTTTCAACGCCTGATCAAGGTTCCCGGTCGCCTCGAAACTCAAACCGAGAATCCGATAAGCATCCCGGTACCACCCCGTCAACTGCTCCCCGGACAAACCCGTTTCAGGTAATAATTCCAGTATGCGACGGCTGTAATTGCGGGCGGATTCATGGATATATTGCGACAGAGCCCTGTCCGCAGATTTGGAATAGTATTCCACTGCGCTTTGCGCCTGCCTTCCCCGGTCAAAATGGAAGGCGGTCAATTCCCAGTATTCGGATTTTCCCGATCCATGAACGGCCAGAATCGCCCGGGCAGCCTGACTGTGAATCCGCACGCGTCTTCTTCCACTTATGCCGTTAAACAAAACACTCCGGACCATGTTGTGCTTGAACCGCAACACCTCCCCGCCGGATCCCGGAATCTCCTCGATTAGATCCTCCCGCATCGCTTCATCCATGCGATCCAGCAGAATATCCTCATGCATTTCTACCACCCGCATCAGAACCGAAAACTCAAAGCGCATCCCCAGAACGGATGCCCGTATCAGAATATTCCGCGTTTCCTCGTTCAATCTGTCCAAACGCCTTGAAATCAACTCCCGAATACGGTCCGGTATCGGAATCCCAGTCGATGTCAACGACATGGATCCGCTGACACTGACATATTCACCCGTTTCCACCGCTTCAAAAATCCAGGCATCTCCCTCTCGAACCAGGATCTTTTCTTCAAGTAAACCTTTAAGTATCTCCTCGATAAAGAACGGATTGCCGCCACTTCCGCTGTAGACCCTTTCGAGCAGTTCCGGATCCGGTTCTTCGGTTCCAAGCAGCAGTCGGATGAGTTGTTCGGTCTGTTCACGATTCAAAGGATCCAGATCGATCGATTTGATGATGTTCAGTTCTTTGATTTTATTGATGATTTGGTGAAGCGCCTGATCGGTCTTGATGTCTTCGGAACGAAAAGTCGCCAGGATGGCGATGGGGATTCTTCTGGTTGTTTCTCCGGCGGAAAGGCTTCGAGCGATATAATGAAGGAATTCGATGCTCAGTTCATCCGCCCAGTGAATATCTTCCAGAACGAGTAAAATTTTGCGATGGTTGGCGGCATTGACCAGCAGAGACTTGATGGCGTCGAATGTTCTCAGTTTATCCTGCATTGGATCCAGAGCGACGGGTGGAGCTTGCTTCGCCACCCATTCGATTTCCTCGAAACGGGGGCATATCCGGGACAGGATTTTACCTCGATTTGCCAGAATCAGCTCCGCTTCATCCTTGGATTCGACCCTGAGCCGATCGGCAAGGATTTCCAATGGTTGCAGGAAGCCGCCGTACGGAAACCGTTCCACTTCAAGGCACGAACCGCGCAGCACCGAAAATCCCTTGATTCTGGCATTGGCTCCGGCCTCTTTCATCAGCCTTGTCTTCCCGATCCCGGCCTCACCCTGAATTAGAAATATTGTGTTTGCAGTGGAGTGTATGTTTTCGAAGACCCCGTTGAATTCCGCAAGCACCGAATCGCGGCCGATCAGATCGGGTACCAGGAGGCCGGGAATGGCTGCCATAGCTGTATCGATCAGATCTTCGGAAACGGTCTCGGCTGTGATTGTCACTTCCATTCCGGCCAGGGAAGGTTCTCTGAAGCGTTTCAAATAATCCATGACCTCCCCGGCCGAGCCAGGACGTCTGGAGGGTTCTTTCTGAAGCAGGGCCAGTGTGAGTTGTTCCAGGGGTCGCGGGATGTATTGATTGTACACAGACGGCGGAACCGGCGGCTCCTTGATGTGTTTCATGAAGATATCGAGAACGCCCGTTCCCTTGAACGGGGTACGGGAAGTCACCATTTCGTATAACACGACACCCAGTGAATACAGATCGGACCGGTGGTCCAGGTCGCGTCCCAGTCCCTGTTCCGGGGACATGTAGGCAACAGTTCCCACGAACATTCCGGAACGGGTAAGATGTTCCTGAATGATATCCGTTTCCTTGATCAGGCCGAAATCCATCAGCTTGATATCCCCGGTTTCCGTCAGCATGATATTGGCCGGTTTGAGATCCCGGTGAACGATTCGCAGGGAGTGAATGTATTGAAGCGGCTCGCAGATTCTGATGAAAAGATCGGCGATTTCCCGGAATTCCTGGTTCTCGGACGGGACCAGGCATCCGGTCAGAATTCTGGCTTCGCGGGACTTCCGCATGAGGGTCTTGAGATCGCCGCCCCGGATGTATTCCATTGTAAAATATGCACGGTTTTGAAATTCACCCGAATCGAACACTTTGGCGATATTGGGATGTTCCAGCCGGGACATGGACCGGAATTCACGTTTAAACCGGAGCACATTTTGATTGTCGAGGAGGATTTTCAGGGCGAGGGTCTGGTTCCGGGAGGCATCGAGAATTTTGTAAACCTCACAGTTGCCGCCCTGGCCCAACTTCTCGATAATCTCATATCGATCCCATTTCGTCCCTGGCTGATAATCCATCCTTCCGGCACACTCCCGTTTGAATGATCGGCATTTTCGAAGCTAATCTATACCATGCAACTGATCGCATCAACCGGGTTTTGATCGGGTGCGGTTAAACTGGTACAATTTCGCTGAAACGGAGGCATGATGGAGCGCGAGATCAATCAAATATCGGTGGTGGGTGCCGGCAGTTGGGGAACCGCCCTGGCGCTGCTTCTGGGCGAAAAGGGATACCGCGTCAGATTATGGGTGTACGAACCCGAGCTCGTCGATGCCATCCGGGAAACTGGCATCAACCGGATGTATCTCCCCGGAATCCGCATACCGGAAGCAGTACAACCCGATCATTCCCTGAAAAAGGTTCTGGAAGGCTCCGAATTCGTGGTCTGGGTGACTCCCAGCCATACCATCCGGGACGTGTTGGAATCCGCAAAGCGGCACATCGAACCCGGATCGATATTTGTGGGCGCCAGCAAAGGGATTGAAAACAATTCCCTGATGCGGGTCAGCGAAATTGTTGGGGATGTTTTAAAGGCGGACATGTCGGTTCGGTACGTCACGTTGTCGGGCCCGACATTTGCCCATGAGGTGGTTCGCCGGCATCCGACAACCGCCGTGATCGCCGGGAAAGACCCGGAAGCGCTGAAAGCGGCACAGCGGGTATTCAATACCCGTTCATTCAGGATCTATCTCAATGACGATGAAGTCGGCGTTGAACTGGGGGGAGCACTGAAAAATGTGATCGCCATCGCGGCCGGGATAACAGCCGGGCTGAATCTGGGATCCAATTCCCGGGCAGCCCTGATTACCAGGGGATTGTGGGAGATCGTACGGCTGGGCCGGGCGATGGGAGCCAATCCGCTGACGTTTCTCGGACTGGCGGGCATGGGCGACCTGATCCTAACCTGTGATGGTACCCGGAGCAGGAATTTCCTGGTGGGGAAACGCATCGGTGAAGGCGAACCGCTCCGGGCGATTCAGGAAAGCATGCGGATGGTTGCAGAGGGTGTCAAGACAACATTGTCAGCCAGGCAACTGGCTCAAAAATACAACATCGAAATGCCCATAACCGAGAAAGTGTATGAAGTCCTCTACCATGAAAAATCACCTCATTCAGCAATCGAGGAGCTGATGACACGCAAACTTAAGTTCGAATTGTACATGGACAATCTGATTCGGGACGACTCCGGTGACACATCGCCCGTCCATTGAAGATCTGCTGGACTCGATTCAGATCCGGATCATCCCTTTCGACGCCGAAATCACATCAAACCGCATCAGAGCCTATGTGGAACTGGATATCGGTGGCGTGCTCACAATACGCGGAATCAAGATCATCGAAACCCGGCAGGGTGGGATATTTATTGGTTTTCCATCAGTTCGAAAACCCGACGGTACTTACCGTGATCTTGTTCTCATCAATGACAAAGAATTTTTAAGTGGCTTGCGCAAACGAATTCTGGACCGGTATCATCATTTTACGGATTCTGCGCAAAACGGCGCTTGAAGGAGGATCCAATGAACAGATCCCGGGAACATGAACTTCTTCTGGATCAGATTGTCAGCGAAGCCGCGGAACATTTCGATCAAGCGGAACTGTTTGAACTGGATACACGGGAGCTTTCGGGAGGATATCGAGCCGGTCACCTGCGCCAGCTGGCCGAATCCCGCAATACCGGTATATGCCTTAGAATTCTGAAAGAAGGCCGAATTGCCCAGGCATCCACATCCAATATGGAAGCGGCCCGCATGCTTGTCGACCGGGTTAAGAATCTGGTCCGGTTCGGAGAGCGTGTTGAATTTGAATTTCCCCAACCATCCGGTACCCCGCATACCTGGCGGAACGATCCGGCCGAGATCGATATTGATATCATGGATATCGTTTCGTCAGGCCGGGAAATGGTCGACAAGATCAAAGCGTTCGATCCCGGGGTCATTCCACACGCAAGCGCTCAGATGGATGTCACTTCCATTCGAATTCTGAATTCCAACGGAATCGATCAATCCTATTCCGCCAGACGGTGTTCGACGGGTGTCGTCGGAATATTGGCAAGCGAAGGAAACATCCTTCAGACTTACACTTATCATCTCGGTCGGAGTTTCCCCGATCGACCGGATGAACTGGCGGACCATACTATATGGTTGCTCAAGATCGGCCGGAAGAACATACCGTTCACCGGATCGGTTCTGCCCATCCTGTTCACTCCGAAAGCGTTTGCGGATATCCTGGCTGCATTCGGCTCCGGAATATCCGGATCGATGGTATCCAGGGGAATGTCGCCACTGACCGGAAAGATCGGTGAGAAAATTCTGAATCCCGGCGTCACGATCATCGACGACGGCCGATATCCCGGAGGTTACGGATCTCAGCCTTTTGATGACGAGGGAGTTCCCTGTGAGGAAAAGCACCTTGTTGAAAACGGCGTTTTGAAACGGTTCATATTCGATCTGAAAACAGCAGCCAAAATGGGTGAGAAACCGAGCGGGAACGGATTCCGATACACTGCGCTGATCAAATCCCGGAGTTACATCGCATCTCCGGGTCCCGCATTCACCAACCTGATCATTCCAGGCGGTGCCAGGACCTGCGAAGACATTCTCCGCGATCACCATCGCATATTGTATGTCGATCAGTTGACCGGAGTGCTCCTGGGCAATCTGATCAACGGGGACTGGTCCGGAAACATTGAATATGGAGTTTTATTTGAGCTGGGGGAACCGGTGGGTCGGATCAAGAACGCCATGACCGGCGGTAATTTCTACCAGCAGTTCAAATCGCAGTTCATCGAATTCTCCTCCAACCGCATGTGGGTGGCCGGTTTCGGAGGTGGAAGCGGATCGAGTCTCATCCCGTATGTCCTGATCGACGGAATGAACATATCCGCCTGAAAATCTCTCGAATTCCGGCCGGGAAAACCTTGACATTTGCCATGCAGGTCATATAGGTTCGCTATCTGGTTTTGCCGTTCATGCGGCGCTATGCGGTTATAACTCGAAGGAAATAAGGAGACAATCATGGAATTTCCCAAACACCTCCAGTTGCTCATCGGTGATCGCGGCCATGAATCAACCCTACCCGCTTATCTCGAATCGCCCACCTGGATCCTCGATAAGGCGTGGGATGAATTCCAGTCGGTTGCAAGGAGGGCGCTGGATGCCTACATGCACTACTGTGAAATCAATCATCTGCCACATTCCTTTCTTCTGGGACTGGATATTCTGGTCATGGGAGAAGTGGATCCGGACAGGCGTGACACGATTGTGGATATCCGCCCCACGCTTCTGGAAGGCCCTTGCTGCAACAGCTATCCCGCCTGCCCGAACCTCTGGGCATCGAGGCTTTACGGTCAGTTGAAACATATCGGCAGAAATCCGGATATCGTGGAGTATCCGATCCACCCCACAAAGATCCTGGATCGAATATGCAAACTGTTTGAGGATGTCTGGACAACATACGGCGATACCGGCCGGAAAGCGGTGGTGGGAGTGTTCACCCGCCCCTATGAATTGTCCGAGGAGGAAACCGCACATACCCTGACGCTCCAAGCCCTGAAAGATGCCGGTTTCGAAGGATACCGGATCACTCCCGATGAAAAACCCCAGGTCAAAGACGGCAAATTGGTCGTCAACGGAACGCCGGTTGATATGGTCTGGCGTCGGATCGAACGGATCCATCTGCCGGGACAGTCCAATCCTCCCCACCGGGAATACAAGGAGATGAAATGGGTCAGGTTCTATGAAGAAGAGTTTGCACGGTCGGTTGTCACGGACACACCCGGAACCATCTTCATCAATCCATGGAAAATTGATGATCTGAGATCCAAAACAATCGAGGAACGGGCCTTTAGAATTTATGAATCGAAATACCCCGACAGAAAAATCTCCAGACCCGTCACCCTTCTCGATGATGAAATCAACTCCGAATCCGTGAAAAATATGTCCCGGCGGGGTGGATGGGTCATGAAACGATGGAACTCAACCGGCGGCAAGGGCATCTTCCTGCATGTCAACAATGATCTGGTGAAAGACATCGCCAAAAAGCTGTATCTGAAATATGACGGGCGGCACATGTTCCTGATGGACAGCCAGACCATGGAAACCGAACTTCGGAAATTCGACGATTTCAACGAAGACACGGCCATTCAACAGCTGAGATACACCGATGCCCGGGATCTGGGAAACAACAAGCGGCTGGCTTACGATACCCGGATCAACGTGATCTATGATCCGGTAGAAAAGAAATGGGATTTCCTTTCGGGGATGAGCCGCAGTGTCCCCTGCGGTCCGGATGTCCCCAACGGGAACAGTCTGCTGACCAACGTGTCGATGGGCGCAGAAATCAGCCCGTTGATCATGGGACATGTTAAACCGGGTGCCGACCGCTCCGAAATCAAGTACGGACCCCTGTTGGGCGCTATGGTACAGGGAAAGACTGAACTGGAGTTCTGATCATGCGCTATAAGGGTGAGGATTTAAGGCTGACCGACGGTGGTCTGGGTCATGAAATCGAAATCCCCTGTTACGATGAATCACCGACATGGCTGGTGGATCGTGCATGGGATGAAGTGCAGACCGTGGCCGAAAACGCGCTTTCGGCCTATATGAAATTCTGCAGACAGGAAAACTACAGGCACAGCTATCTTCTGGGTCTGGACATCCTGTTCATGGGTAAAATCGATCCCGGGAATCCCCGTCGACTGATCGATATCCGCCCCACGCTTGTGGAGGGTCCCTGCTGCAACAGTTATCCTGCATGTCCCGCCGTCGATGCTTACAAGCTCTATCGCCGCCTCCAGGTCAAGCAATTCGATCCCGACCGGATTGAATATCCTACTCATCCCACCATGGTTCGACAGAAAATCGCAAATCTGCTGACCGGGCTGCATCGTATGAACGGCGGCAACGGACTGCCACGGGTCGCCGTCTTCACAAGACCCTATCCGGAAAGCGAGGAAGAAACGGCGCATGTACTGATGCTGAACGCTTTCCGGCGGGCCGGCATGGAAGCATACCGGATCACTCCCGATGAAAAACCCGAAGTCAAAAAAGGGCGGCTCTGGATCCACGGAAACCCGCTGGATATCGTCTACCGCAGAATCGAGAGAATCCACGTGCCGGTCTTTTACGGCGACAAACTGGCACATCAAATCATCCATGAAACTCCGGCTACAATCTTCGTGAATCCCTGGGAGATTGATGATCTTCGATCCAAGACGATCGAGGAACGATGTTTCCGGCTCTGGGAAGCGGAACATCCCGATAAACCGGTTTCCCGGCCCGTGACACTCCTGAATGAGGAGGTGACTCCGGAAAACGTTTTGAAACTGGCTCAATACGGCGGATGGGTCATGAAAAAATGGAATTCAACGGGTGGCAAGGGTGTATTTCTGCATTTCAATGACCCGGTCACTGCAGAAGCTGTCAAGCATCTTTATCTGAAGGCTGACGGCAGGCACATGGTGCATCTGGACGCTTCCGAAATGCAGAAAGAACTGGCCGGATTCGAATCGTTCAATGAGGATACTGCCATCCAGCAGTTAAGATTGATAGATGCCCGTGTTCTGGATTCCGACAGGAGACTCGTTTACGATACCCGGATCAATGTTCTGTTCAATCCCGAAATGGGGTGGGAATTCATTTCGGGCATGTCCAGATCGGTATCCTGCGGCCCCGGTTTGCAGAACGGGAACAGCCTTCTGACAAACATTACGTCCGGTGCGGAGATATCCCCGCTGATCATGGGATATTCCCGAACGCCCGAATTGACCGAGGGATTGAATTTCGGACCGATTCTCTCGGCGATCATGAATGGGAAGACGGAGATGACATTTGACTGAATGAGGAACCCGGATGATGATGCCTTTCAATCATCTCCAAGCACTTCATTCTCCCGAACGGCAGTACCGTCCGGTTCGGGACAGATTCGAAACTCCGGGTGAATTTCCCGTCTGAGCAGAATCAGATTCTCACACCGGTAACCGATATAATCCGGCAGTCTGTTCGGAGCGACATTGATCCTTCGAATCCCGGGAGTGCATTTTATCCGCTCCATCATTTCGCGCAGGCACAGTCGGCTCCGGACCAGAGTTCCAAATGCGGGATGATGAGGACCCGCCACCAGGCAGTCTTCTTTCAAGCGCTCCGGAATATGAAATCCCGTCCGGGCGATCGGAATGTTTTCCTCAAGAAAAACAGCCGAAACATCGGCACATCGGTCGACGGCCTCATCCAGTTCCAGAGGCTGGAATCGACCTTGATTGAAATCTGCAGCCAATCCGCTTCGAGCCAGAACCAGAGTCGGGTGTATCCGCACAAAGTCAGGTTTCAACGCGGCCAGCCGCCGGGCTGATTCCATATCCACGGCCGCGGATGAACCCGGCAGTCCCAACATCGCCTGAAATCCGATCGATATGCCTTTTGATTTCAGGAATTGTACCGCTCTGGTCACGGCCTGGGGCGTATGCTGTCTTCGAATTCGCTTCAGAACATCCCGGTTCATGGATGGAACACCCAGTTCGACAACCCTGACTCCCATATCAAGGATATCCCCCAGCGTGCATACGGTGTCTGGACGGATCGATATCCTGAGATCCTGGACATCGCCGGAGACGATGAAATCCCTCACGACGCGAACCAGCTTCATGAAACGGTTTCTGTCAATGGAAGTCGGTTCAATTCCGTAGAACGCCACCTGTCTGATTCCGTGTTTTGAAGTCGTTTCCAGCCAACGCCGAATCTGAATGGTGAGGTTTTTCGGAATCACGATGTCACTGATGCCGCTGGATCCGGAAGCGTTGCAGTAGGTGCATGCATACCGACATCGGTATCCGGACAGGAATACGGGAAGAATATTGTATTTTTTATTCATCCAGAATGAATCTCGATACCGAAATCCGTCAATGCGGAAGGGGGGACTCGAACCCCCACAACCTTGCGGCCACTAGGCCCTCAACCTAGCGCGTCTGCCAGTTCCGCCACTTCCGCAACACGATTCGATCATTCCCCGGCAGATCCAGGCTCCGCACCGGATTCATCCCCACCCCGGTCGTCTTGCGGCAGAAAATCACCGGTATCGTTCTGCGGACCGGATCCTTCAACCGGTTCCGGCCCGGTATCAACCGGTTGCTCCTCGGTCTGACCGGGCAGCGTTTCCGTCGCGGCCGGTTCATCCATGCCGCTAATCACGGAACTTGTTTTTCCCGAGGACATGTATGCCAATGTGATGGAAGTAACCATGAACAATACCGCGAAAACGGTCGTTGATTTATTCAAAAATGAGGATGGCCCCCGCCCGCCGAACATCGCCTGCGTGCCGCCTCCACCGAAAGCGCTCGCCAGATCCGAGCCTTTACCAGTCTGCAGGAGAACGATCAGTATCAGCGCAATGCAAAGAAGAACATGGATCAGAGAGATTAAAACGTACACTGAGAATACCTCCTCTCGTCCCCGTCTTTTACCAGAACAGCTCTAAGCAATCAAGTGTTATTCGCTTTTGTACCGGCCCGAATCAAAGCCAGAAATGGAACCGCTTTCAAACTCGCACCTCCGACAAGCGCTCCGTCGATATCCGGTTGCATCAGCAGCGAATCGATCGTATCGGCATTGACGGATCCGCCGTACAGGATTCGGATCGACATGGCGGTTTTTCCGTAATAACTCCGGAGCTGTTCCCGGATATAGACGTGAACCTGCTGAGCCTGATCCGGAGAAGCGGTCTTTCCGGTGCCGATGGCCCAGACCGGTTCATATGCGACAGCCAGATCATCCGCCCGTTCCGGACGACAGTCTTTCAGGCCCAGTTCGAGTTGCCTTTTTATGATGTCAACGGTCAAACCGTCGTTTCTTTCAGAAATGGTTTCTCCCACGCAGATAATGGGGACAAGATTTGACTGGAGGGCCAGTTTCATCTTTTTGTTTATGAATTCATCCGATTCGTTGAGGACATGCCTTCGTTCCGAATGACCGAGAATCACGTGGGAACAACCGGAAGCCAGGAGCATGCCGGGTGATATTTCCCCGGTAAACGCCCCCTTTGGTTCGCAGTACATGTTCTGAGCACCGAGCTGCAAGGCTGAACCATCGACAACCGACCGGACGGAAGTCAATGCAACATGAGAAGGACAGACCAAAACGTCGCAGCATTTTTCAATACTTGCCATTCCAGACAGTATTTCTCGAGCCAGAACCGCACTCTCGGCAGGAGTCATGTTCATTTTCCAGTTACCCGCGATCAGAATGCTCATCTTCCCGCTCCCTCACCGATACATAAACTGGATCAGATCCAGGATCCGGCAGGAGTATCCCCATTCGTTGTCATACCAGATCAGGATTTTCGCCAGGTTTCCGTCAACCAGGGTCGAGAGCCCATCCACGATGCCCGACCGGGTATCTCCGTTGTAATCCCGGCTGACCAGCGGTTCATCACTGTAACCGAGTATTCCTTGCATTCTGGTTGCGGATGCATCCTTGAACGCAGTATTGATCTCGTCCGCCGTAGTCTCGCGTGAGAGTTGAACGACCAGATCGACAAGAGACACATTCGGCGTCGGAACCCGGATGGCCATTCCAGACAGTTTGTCTTGCAGTCCGGGTAAAACCAGAGATACGGCCTTGGCTGCGCCGGTCGATGTCGGAACCATGGACAGAGCAGCCGCCCGCGCCCGGCGTAGATCCTTGTGCGGCAGATCCAGCAGATGCTGGTCGTTGGTATAGGAATGAATGGTGGTCATGGTCGCCTTTTCGATTCCGAATGCATCCAGTAAAACCTTTATGGCGGGTGCCAGGCAGTTTGTCGTGCAGGAAGCGTTGGATATGATGTTGTGCCTGGAAGAATCATAGTCCAGATGATTCACTCCCATCACAACCGTCCAGTCCGGATCCTTTGCCGGAGCGGAAATGATCACTTTCCTTGCACCGGCCTGCAGATGCTTCATCACATCTTCCCGATTGCGGAACCGACCGGTGGATTCCACCACAACATCCACGCCCATTTCTGCCCAGGGCAAGCGTGCGGGATCCGGCTCGGACAGAACCGCTATCTGATCGCCGTTGACGGTCAGATTTGCCGAATCATGCTCGATGGCACCCTGGAATGTTCCATGTGTGGAATCGTATTTGAACAGATGCGCCATCGTTTCAATATCCGTCAGGTCATTGATTCCCACGAAATCCAAATTCGGATACTCTGCGGCCGATCTCAGAAGTAATCGCCCGATTCTTCCAAAACCATTAATCGCTATTTTAGTCATGATACCAAGCTCCTTTCCACATCCTCTTTCTAAAAGAGAATCAATTGATTAGTCATTTCTTTCAATGCTGTCAAGCTTTCCGATCGGTCAATCCGGCAATTTCCAGCACCAGCGGTCCCGCGCTGACCGCATCCTTCGCATATCCATCGGCTCCAATTCGTTCTGAAAACGCCCGGGTTACCACCGCCCCACCGACAAACACCCTGATTCCCGGTCTATTCATCTTGAGAAATCGAACGGTTTGTTCCATCGAGGGGAGAGTGGTTGTCATCAGGGCTGATAACCCTACAAGGTTTGCCTGATTTCGATCCACTTCCTCGGCGAATCGATCCGCTGAGACGTTTTTCCCCAGGTCAATGACACGAAAACCCTGATTCTCCAGAACGATCGCGAGAATGTTTTTTCCGATATCGTGATTGTCCCCTTCAACCGTACCCAGGACGAACGGAGTTGAATGCAGGGTCTTCGCACCGGAAGCCAACAGTTGTGGTTTGAGTATTTGAACGGCCAACCGCATCGTTTCTCCCGCCAAAATCAACTGGGGCAGAAACAACAGCCCTCGCCCGTATCGGTCACCCACTTCCATGATAGCAGGCAACAGGGATCCGCGCAAGATTTCGTCCGGAGACAATCCCGATTCGAGTGATTGATGAATTACCGATCTGATTGAAGATTTATCGCCCTCGATGATCGTCTTCCGGATCACTTCGGGCAAACCGGCCGGCTGTCCGTTCCGGGATTGTTCCTGGGATGGAGTGTCAATTCGATTCGCTTTTTCTGTCGGAATGGATATCCGTTCCTCCGGCTGAATCCGTTGAATGAAATTCAAAAACTGTTTCGCTCCGGGATCACGGTTGAGAAGCAGTTCGGTCGATTTCAAGGTCTGCATCATGATCGGGGAGAGTGGATTGATGATTCCCGCATTCAACCCTGCGGATTGTGCCATGGCCAGGAAGACCGACGCGATCAACTCCCGGTTCGGAAGTCCGTAGCTGACATTCGATATTCCCAGAACTGTTGCACATCCCAGTTCTTCCGTCACATCCCGGACTGCCCGCAGCGTCTCCATTGCTTGATCAGGCTGCGATCCCACGGTGAAAACCAGGCAGTCGATCAGAATCCGGTTCCGGTCGATACCCGCTTTTTGAGCCTGATCGACAATGCGCCGGATGACGGCCAGGCGCTGCTGAGATGTCTTGGGTATCCCGGTTTCATCCATGGCCAGTGCAATGAAATTGGATCCGGTATCCAGCACGAGCGGAAACAGTGATTCCATTTTCCTGTCTTCTCCGTTGATGGAATTCAACAGAGAACGGCCGATAACGGCTCTGATACCGGCTTCCAGCACCTCTTCATCGTTGGAATCGATCGAAAATCCGGCGTCGGGTAGCACGCTCTGGATCTCCTCCACGAGCAGCTGCATGTTCGATTTTTCATCGGTGTCCGGGACTCCCACGTTGATGTCCAGAAGATGAGCACCGGCCCGGATCTGTTTCCCGGCATCCAGTTTCGCCATGGAAAAATCCCGGGATTTGAATTGTGAAGACAGTTTTTTTCTGCCGGTTGGATTGATCCGCTCGCCGATGATCCCGAACGGGTGTCCATTCCCGAAGATAAATACTCTGGTCCGGGAAGCGAATTTGATGCCCCTTCCAGTTTTTTTCAGTTCCACTCTGAATCCCTGCAGACTCCGTGCGAGCGCGGCAATATGATCCGGTGTGGTTCCGCAACACCCGCCCAGGATTCCAGCACCCGCTTCCGCCATTACCATGACACCGGCAGCAAATTCGTCCGGACTCATCTGAAATTCGGTTCTGCCGGCGACGTAACGCGGAAGACCTGCATTGGGCTGGGCGATGACCGGCAGATGGGTCGATCGACTCATAATTCTCACAATTTCAATCATCCCCCCCGGACCCATTCCGCAATTCGTTCCGACAGCCAGCGGTTTGAAAGGTTCCAGAATCGCCGGTATGACCTCCGGTGGCGATCCGGTCAGACTTCGATACTGCTGATTGAATGTCATGGAGGCGATTACGGGAAGTCCCAACCGGTGACACGATCTAACCGCCGCTGCAGCTTCACCGACATCCCCCATGGTCTCCACAATGGCGAAATCCGCCCCGGCCCTCTTGATGCAGGCGGCCTGTTCCGCGAACAACGCCTCCATCTGATCGATCCCGGCCGGACCCATCGGATGGAGCAACAGGCCTGTCGGTCCGATCGAACCGGCTACAAAAGCTTTGTCACCCGCGGCATCTCTGGCCAGTGTGACCGCTTTAAAATTGATCCGTTCCAATTGATCTGACAATCCGAATTCGGCAAGCTTGCCGCGGGTAGCGCCAAAAGTATTGGTCGTGATTATTCCAGCACCGGCGGCCAGATAGGATCGATGAACATCCCGGACCTTTTCCGGTTTCTCCAGCACCATGATTTCCGGCATTTGCCCCGGAGCCAGTCCTTCCGCCTGGAGCAGGGTGCCGATCCCGCCGTCCGATACCAGAATTCCCTGCTCAAGACATGCCGTGAATCGCTTTTTGATATCCGCCGTCATTTGTTTCTCCAGTCAGTGTCCCATCGGAACCCAGGCGCAGGTCGACACCGTTATCTTGTCCGCTCCTGCTGATCGCAGAACGCCCGCACACTCCAGCGCCGTGGATCCCGTAGTGAGTACATCATCAATGAGCAACAAGCAGGCATGACTGCACTGTCCACCGGATCTGAAGGCATTCATGACATTCATTTTTCTGACCTCGGGTCCGCCTGCCTGCACACCGGTTCTCCGAACGCGTTTCAACATCCACTTATAAAACGGAATTCCCATTCTCCGGGACAGACTCGCGGAAATCAACGCCGCCTGATTATATCCTCGTTTCCAGAGCCGCGTAGGGTGGAGCGGGACGGCACAGATGCCATCGAAACGCCGGTCGGGTAACCTTTCCCGGATCCGTTGCATCATCAAATCCGCCAGATCCGATCTGAGACAGGTTTGGTTGCCGTGTTTGAGACTCAAAATCAGGGTCTTCAGCTTATTTTGCTCATCATACCGGCCGATTGTCACCAAACCGTCCAGCCGCAAGGTGTTTTCCCGGCAGCAGATGCATCCCGTTTCTGAGATAAACCGGTCCGAGGGCAGGGGGGATCCGCAGACCGGACATACGGTTTCCTGAACTTCAAACAGCTGATTTCTGCAGGAAGTGCAAATCACACCGGGAAACGGATCCAGATCGCTTGCACAGTTTCCACAGATCAGGCATCTTCTCGGGTAAAGCGCATCCAGAATTGCATTGATAACCTGACTCGGGATCATGACACCTCAAATTCGTTCAGCCGGAATTTTCCATTCTCGTACACAACATAATAACCCGGACCAAACCAGTGCCCTGAATTGATCATAAGCAGCTGTTTACCGGAAACATCCAGTGTCTTCATCTCAGGTTTATGAGTATGACCGTGGATGACCACATCAAATCCGGATTCGGCGATCCGGTCAGAGAAAGCCGCATAAACATGCGGGGGAATATCCGTAATTTTCTGAGTATGCTTCCGGCTGACGTCGGAAACGAACCGGCCGATATAGTATGCCCAGCTTGCCGGTATGATCCTGAACAACATCTGCATCGTTCCGTTCCTGAGAATCGATTTCAGAAACCGGTACCCCCTGTCTTCCGTGTTGATTTCGTCCCCGTGCGACACGTAAACTCTTTGTGTTCCCAGATCAAGGAAAACCGGTCCGGTGGCGATGTCAAATCCAAGATATCTGCTGAAAACCGGCCCGGGATTGAAGTCATGATTTCCGGTTATATAAGTGATCCGGGTACCACCTTCCGAAATGGCTGCCAGTTTTGATACCACCCGGATCGTCTCGGCAAACATCACGGTCCGGTACCCGAACCAGAATTCAAAGATATCCCCCATCAGGTACAAGGCGTCCGGTTTTTCACCCAGAACATAATCCAGAAACCGGCAGAATGCTTTCTCCCGAGCGGGAATTCTCGCATCCAGATGAACGTCGCCAACAAAATACACTGTTTGTCCGGAATTCATGGAAATCCCTTCCCTGTACCGGCTGATTCTCACTCAATTCACCTAAAGCCTCTCCGCGAGCCTCCCACTAATTATAGACCGGATGTTTACACGAAAAAACCAGTTGTGATAAATTCTGCGGGATCATTTTCACTGTGCAACTCAGTTTGGAGCTGACATGAAGGCAAATTTTACCATACAAACCATACCGGAAACGAAATTCGGGTGTGAATCGATTGGCGAATTACCCGGCGAAATAGCCAAAATAGGCGGATCCGGAATTCTGCTGGTCATCGATCGTGAAATGAAAGAGGCGGGTCTGACTTCGGATATCCAGAAACTGCTGGCTTCCCTGGGATCTCAGAGTGTTTTCGTCATTGAGGAAAAGGTGCTCACTCTCGATGGCCTGCAGTCCGCGTGGCAAAAACTCGATCCGGACACCTTCGACGTCATCATCGCATACGGCGGGTGGCGATGCACGGATCTGGCCAAAGTGATCGGAATCTGGACATCCAACCGGCAGGTGATTGAGACGTTTTCCGTTACATGGCAAACATCCCTGCGCCCGGGAAAACCGGTTGTTTCCATCCCGACAACCCCGCCGAACGGCGCTGAAATCGACACCAAGGTTCTGGTCCGTGATACATCGAGATCCGTCCTGGTTTCCCTGGAGCATCCCGATCTCTTACCCAGATTGACGGTAATCGACCCGGAACTGATGTTGACGCTTCCGAGGGATCTTACCGTTGCCACCGGAATTGACGCCATCGGACATGGAATCGACGCCCTTATATCCATCAACGCGTCGCCGTTTTCCGAAATTCTCGCTCTCCAGTCCCTGGCCATGCTTCTGGAAAACATCCAGGATGCCTTCCGGAACGGTCAGAATCTGCGAGCCAGATATAACATGGCGTTCGGCAGCATGCTGTCGGCAATCGCACTGAACATGACTGGGTCCGGAGCCATTCATGCCCTGGCCTATCCGCTGACTGCCCTTTTCGGCATATCCCATGCTCAGGCCAGCGCCATCATGACGCTGTATGTCATCCGATACAACCTTCCGGTCGTACCATCATATTTCACACGGATCGCCAGAATTCTGGGTTGTGAGATCGAGAACAAGGAAAATGATGTTGCGACTGTTGGAGATGCGTTCGAGAAGCTGTTTCGATCGCTGGATCAACCGTTGAACCTGTCGTCATACAATGTTCAGGGAATGGATATCCAGGAATTGACCACCTTGGCCAACGCTTATCAGGATTGTCTGGAACGTAATCCCCGGATCCTGGACGTGGAATCCATTTCCCGGATTTACCGGACAGCATTCTGATCCCCGCGCAGGACACCCGCCGGTTTCGGGGAAAAGGAGTTTGGGGAGACAATCCGAAATGTGCTATATTGTCGAAGTCTGCGGTTTTTTTCTTGGAGGAAAGCAAATGAAATATGGTACGGTATGTTTCATATTGGCAATGCTCCTGGTCTTCGGACCGGAGGGGTATTCCACGGGATGGGTTCCCGGAGAACTTCTGATCAAATTGACACCGGATGCGGTGGTTCCGGATGGATATGTCGGCACCGTTCCGACGGTGGACATGGAGAATGCGTGGGTTGAACTGGGAATCGAAACATGGGAAAAAATTATCCCATATTCGACCAGCGATCCGGTTGTGGGCAGAGATCGATGGTACAAACTGCGTTTCCCCGCCGAATATGATCTTTTCGAACGTCTTGACCGGTTACTGACATTGCCCGGTATCGAAACGGCTCATTTGAACGGCTATCTGCAGGCCTGTGAAATCCCCAACGATCCGGATTATGACCAGTTTCAGTGGTCGCTCCAGACCGTTCAGGCGGACAAGGCCTGGGATATAACCCACGGATCCACGGATACAGTCATCGCAATTATCGATTCCGGAACCGACATGGATCATGTCGACCTGACGGCTGCCATCTGGCACAACACCGCGGATCCCATCAATGGAATGGATGATGATTCCAACGGCTACGTCGACGATTACAACGGATGGGATTTTTATGGGAACGACAACAACCCCGACAACGTGCTCGTCGATAACATGCATGGAACGCATGTTGCTGGAATATCCGGAGCGGTCACCAACAACGGTGTGGGAATCGCCGGTTCCAGCTGGGGTTGCCCGCTCATGATATGCAAGGTGTTTCCCGATGCGGGAGGGGGTGCGCCTGCGGGGGATGTCGCCGAAGCGATCTATTATGCTGCAGACAACGGTGCCGCGGTTATGAATCTGAGTCTGGGAGGTCCTGATTTTCAGGTCGAGCGGGATGCGGTTGCCTATGCGGTGAATCAGGGAGTGGTTGTGGTTGCAGCCGCCGGGAACGGCGGCACCGACGGTCTGGGTGATATGGAACCACATTATCCCTCGGCTTACGACCAGGTCATCGGAGTGGGAAACACAAACAAATTCGACCAGAAGAATTCATCGTCAAACTACAGTAATGAACATGTCGATGTGTTTGCTCCCGGAACATCCATCCGATCCACCATACCGAACAACGAATACAAGGCCGAACAGGGCACATCCATGTCCTCACCTCTGGTCGCGGGACAGGCCGGATTGATGCTTTCAGCATATCCGTGGATGAACATACAGAATGTAACCGACCGGATCAGATACGGCTGCGACAATATCGATGAGCAGAATCCGCTCTGGCGGGGGCAACTGAGCGCGGGGCGCATAAACTTTTACAACAGCATTACGGAAGGTCCGGTGCTGGGAGTCCACCAGGTCATCGTTCAAGACGCAACCGGTAACGCCAACCATGCCGCTGATTCCGGAGAACAGATCGATCTGGACATATCCCTGATGAATCACTCTTGGACCGGCGGAACCGATATTACGGCGACATTATCGGTTACCAGCGGACCCGCAAGTGTGATCGACGATACAGCATTTTACGGCGATATGATCACCAAGGAGATCAAAAAGAATGCCGATCCGCTGACCCTGCAGATCGGTTCAACCCGGGCTTCCGAAATCATTCTGGATCTGCATGTTCAGGATGGTATCATTTACGATGACCACCTGGAAATCACGCTTCCGGTGGACGAAATGGTCCCCCCCCTGCCGGGATTCCCGAAAAATGCCACAGCGGAGTTTTATGCATCCCCTAAAGTGGCCGATCTGGATGGTGACGGAGATCTGGAGATTGTGACCGCCTGCAACGACGGTTTGATCCGAATCTGGACGACTGAAGGTATTTATTATCCCGGATGGCCGGTCCTGGCGGGTTCGGATCAGCCCAACGACACCCATCTCATTCTGTCCGCTCCGGCAATAGCAGACCTGGACCTGGACGGCAATCTCGACATCATCGTGGCGGATTACATAACAGATCAGGAATATATCAACAACGATCCGGAACGGAGAAAGCACCGGATTCTGGGAAGCATCTATGCATATCATTCCAACGGCACGGCCATGGACGGATTTCCCCTGACGATCACGGGCGCGTTCGCGGAGGAACCGGACGCTCCGGAACAGGTCGGGTTCAAATCCTCTCCCTGCATTGCGGATGTCTATGGCGATGCTCATCCTGAGATTGTTGTCGGAAATTACGGGAACATGGTTTATGTGATCCGGTGGAACGGGTCGCTGATCAGCGGATGGCCCAAGGATGTCGGAACCGATGTGTTTGCGACGGCAGCGGTGGGAGATCTCGAGGGTGACGGTCAGCAGGAGATCATCATCGCCACGAAAGCCGATACCGACCCCATGAATTCCGGCCGCATCTATGTTTTCGACGGCAGCGGTTCAGTCATACCGGGATTCCCGATTGAAGCTCCCAACCAAGTGTATTCGGCACCGGTCCTGGTGGATCTGGACGGCAACGGCGATCTGGAAATCGTGTACGGTTACGGAGATTTTTATGAGGAATATCCCAATCACGGAATCACCGCGATTCATCACGACGGATCCACCATGGCCGGATGGCCTTCCGCCACCAACACCACCATCTACGGCTCACCCGGCATCGGCGATCTGGACGGAGACGGCCGGCCCGATATCGTCACGGGTGATTATCAGGGATATGTCTACGCATTTGATGCCGGAGGTGATCTGCTTCCGGGATGGCCGGTGCAATTGATGTCCCAGAAGATCAGTTCATCTCCGATAATCGCCGATCTGGATCATCAGGGCGGTCCGGAAATTCTGATGGGAATTGAGAATGACCAGACCGGCAAGCTTTTCGTCCTGCATTCGGATGCCACCATCATGACCTCGTTCGATCTGGATAAAAACGGGTTTGCTGCACCGGTTGTCGCCGACCTGGATAACGACGGCGATCTGGAAATCGTCATGAACGCTCTGAGCACCTACATCTACAATCTTTCCGGATCCTACAATCCGTCCATGCAATACTGGACAACTTACCGGGGAAACAACTGCAACGACGGTCGATATGAAAGCGGAGCAGCGAATTCCGGAATCAATCTTATTTTGAACCAGGATAATTTCACCGGCGGGGATACGTTCCGTCTCGATTCCCAGCTCAATAACGCCGGCGGAGCGGTCGAATACAACATCGATCTGTTCATCGTCCTGGATGTTTACGGAGCTTACTGGTTCTATCCCTCCTGGTCGGACCAGGTTGACTGGCTGGATATCCCGAACCTTGATCCGGGCTCAACCCTGAACAACATATTCAATTTCACGTGGCCTCAGGGCAATTTCGGGTCGGCCCAGGATCTCATATTCTGGGGTGCCATACTGGATGAATCCGGTACTCTCTATGGGCAGTACGACTTCGCCATGTTCGGATATTATTCCTAGGAGATAGCTTGAAAAACCGGGCGGTTGCCGCCCGGTTTTTTATTTCGAAGAGCCTTCGATTTCCCTGATTTTCTTTTCAAGTGCCGGTTGATCCGGCATGATTTTCAGTGATTTTTTCCAGGCGTCGGTGGCCTGCGTATACTTGTACTGCTTCTGATACGCAAGACCGAGATTGGCATAAGCTTTGGCGTGATTCGGATCCAGGTGGATGGCTTCATTGAATTCATCGGTGGCGGTTTTCAGTTTGCCGAGTTTCAGATAAGTTGTTCCCAGGTTAAAATGGGCATTGGCGTTCTTCGGATCCAGTTTCAGAACTTTCTCCCAGGACAGAATCGCCTGGTTGTTTCTGTTCAATTTATAATAAACCTTGCCCAGTTCCATGTAGATATCAGGATCTTCCTTTATTTCCAGTATCTTGTTGAACTGGTAATGGGCGTTGTCATACTCCTCGGAATCAAAATATACCTGTCCGAGAAGAAACCGGAGATCGGCGACGATCCTGGACTGCTCCTGATTGGACGGTTTCAGCCATAGAAGCGGTTGATTCAGAATTTCCTTAGCCTGCTCCAGCCGGCCCAGATCGATATAGTATTTACCAAGCTCTTTGTACGCATCGATCAGTTTCGGATCTTTTTCGATTGCCAGGAGGAACTCTGTCTCGGCATCCTTCGGATCTCCCTGGTTTTTCAATTCCTTGGCCAATTCGAGATACGCCCTTGCATATTCCGGATTCAGTTCGATGGCCTTTCTGAATGACGCGATGGCATTTTCCGGCTGGTTCAACCGACTCTGGCACAATCCGATTTTATAATAGGCTTCAACCCTGTAGGACGGATTCTGGACAACTTGGCGGAACTGCTTTTCTGCCGCCACATAATTGTCTGCCAGCAGATAAGCTTCGCCCAGGTTGATGCTCAACGCCACATTCCGTGGATTTATATCGAGCGCTTTCTTGAATGCCGCAGCCGCTTCGGTGCCGCGTCCCAATGCCATATAAATCATACCCTCAAGTTCAAACACATTTAAATTACCTTTACCGATTTTCCGGGCCGCCTGAACCTCCGAAAGGGCTTTCTGGTAATTTTTCTCGGCATATAAAACTTTGGCCGTCTTCAGGTGATCCGTTATCTTGATATCCGGATACTTGACCCCGAAAAAGTATATCAGACTTCCCAGCACAACCACCGCGATTCCGATCAGGGTATACTTCAGCCCAGGGGAACGCGGAGCTTGAATTCCCTGAACCGGTTTGGCCGGAGCGGGTTTTCGTGAAGCTTCCACGGGTCTGGGCTTGTCGAATTTTTCCCGGACAATCGTATTGATCTTGTCCAGCATCAATCTGGCCTGATTAAACTCCGGATTGATGGATAATATTTGTTTGAAGCGAGTTGAAGCACCCGAGAAATTCTCCTTTTCGAGTTCGTCCATGCCTTCCTTAAAGATCCGCTCGATATCCTGCTGATTTTGACTCGATTGACCATCTTCGAGTTTACGGTTGACGATATCGAGGTAATACCTGATCTGGGAATGATCCGGGATGTTCCGGTTGAGCCGGGTCAGAATCTCCTTTGCCCGCTTCAGTTCACCCGATTCATAAAGCGAAATGGCGGACTCGATTTCCTGTTCGATATCGGTATGCGGTTCCCCCGGTTCGGATGATTCGGGGGATTTTCCCCCGGATTGATCCATGGCTGAGATGGCCCGGTCGATAGCTTCCGTTACGTGACTACCGGGGTCTTCCGTTTCGGACATTGGAAATTCCTGGTCTTCCGTTTCGGGAATCGTTTCGGTCGAGCCGGGTGGTTCTTCCCGTTCCGGAACCGATTCCTGACCGGGGATATCCAGATCCTCCTCGGAATCCAGCTGCAGCCGGATATTCTGAAGTAATTTTCTGACCTCCTCGTGATCGGGATCGATTGAAAGAACAGCCTGCAACTCGGATAAAGCGCTTTTCCAATCCTGATTCGCCATGCATTCCCTGGCTACAGCCAGGTATTCATCGACGCTTTCGAGATCAGCTTTTCCCGACCGAGCGATGGACAGCTTTTCATAAGCCTGTATGTTGTCCGGATCAACCCGTAATATCTTTTCGAACAACGCGATCGCCTCAGTATACCCGCGATCGGCAAGGCATTTTTCGCCTTCTTCCAGCCATATCTGGACTTCGTCGCGTTCCGCCTCCTGTCCGATGTCGGTTGTTTTCTGATCGTCCTTGTCCGGGTCGGGCTTTCTTTCGATCGGTTGGATTCTGTCGGTTTTCTGATCCTGAAATTTATCCATATTATTCCCTTCCGGTGAATTCGTCTTCATTTTCAGATAGAAAGATACCCTTCAATCTATTCTACTGTCAACTCCCCGGAACCATATTGACCTGTCAGGAAAACCCCTGCGACACCTCCCAGGATCAAAATCCCGCCGATAAGGGTATAGACGGTGACGCCCTCTCTCAGCACCCAGTACGCCAAAACACTCCCGACCAGGGGTTCCAATAGAATTACAACGGCCAGGAAAGATGCATGCATGTATTTCAATGTCCAGTTGATCACCGAGTGCCCGACGATCTGGGGGATCAGGGCGATCAACAGGAAATACAGCCAGGTCCGATTGGTAAAACCCATCAGCGGGACTTTGCACATTTTACAGAAAACCACCAGGAGGATTCCCGATACGGAATACAGCAGGGTTATGTAGCAGTACAAATCCACCCGGCTCCGGATTTTCCGGCCGGTGAGCATGTAGAATGACATGGCCACGGCTCCCCCCAGCGCCAGCAGATTTCCAGTCCATGACTGAGCCGACAGGTTTCCCTCCCCGATTATGAGAATCAGGCAGCCGACAATCGACACGGCCGTACCTGCTATAATTGAACCCGATGGTCGTTCCTTCAAGTAGAAGGTTGAACCCAGCGCGACGATGACGGGATTCATGGTGACCAGCACCAGTGAGCTGGCGACGGAAGTCGATTCCAGAGACGATATCCACAGGGCGAAATGCAACGCCAAAAAAGAACCTGCAACAATCACCGGTTTCCAGGGAACAGATTTGAATTTGAATCGGAACAGAGGATAGACGATCCAGAGCATTGCTGCTGCCAGGACCATGCGGTAGGCGGCAATGGACAGAGCCGGTGCCCGGGCCAGTCTGATCAATGTCGCCGCAGACGATATCGACAAAAGACTGATCAGCAGGGCCGATATGAGTATCCATGATGATTTGAGTCCCCTGGCGGCAGGCGAATTTCCGGACAACGAACTATGTTTCCCTGCAACAGGCCAGATCGGCCAGAAGGGTTTCCGGAAGTTCGGCAAACCAGCGAACGATATCCACACTGTTCCAGTCCGCGTTCAAGTTCGCCCGCAGCGGTGTCATGGAGATGTATCCGGCTCGCACGGCATGGACATCCATATTCAACTCCTCGGTGCCCTGAATGCGGGTCCCGGTCAGCCAGTAGAACGGACGACCGTCGGGATCATGCTGCTGGATATAACAATCGGAATAGCGGGCCTCCCCCTGCCGGGTGATTCGAATGCCCTTTATTTCATCCTCCGGAAGATTGGGAATATTCACATTGATGAACACGCCGGCGGGAAGAGATTTCATGCATTGAGATCCCAGCAGGCTCCGGGTGAATGCCGCCGAAAAAAGAAATGACTGCGCCTGATGCGAGGCGAGCGATACGGCGACAGCGGGAATGCCCATCAATGTGGCCTCAAGCGCGGCGGCCACTGTTCCGGAATAGAATACATTTATCCCGGTGTTCGCCCCCTGATTGATCCCGGAAACGACAACATCCGGTCTTTCGGGCATCAGCTTGTCGACCGCGAGTTTGATACAGTCGGCTGGCGTGCCGTCAACCGCGAATCCCGCTACACCTGAAATACGGATCTGTTTCACGAACAGAGGTCGCGAAATCGTCAAGGCGTGACTGGCGGCGCTTTTCTCTTCGGATGGGGCCGCAACGATTACCGTCCCCATCCCCGACAGGGTTTCGATCAGTGTTCTGATGCCCGGTGAATGGATCCCGTCATCGTTTGTCACCAGTATTTTCACTGATATCCTCCGGTTGAACCGTCTGTCCCGAATACAGGCATTCCCTTAAAATATACCGCGCGACGGCAGCCGGCACAAGATACCGGATCGAAGCATGATTCGACACCCGTCTTCGTATTTCCGAAGAGGAGATATTCATGCCCGGTATACATAAAAAACAGATCCGCCAGTTCGGATCGTCGGTTCGGTTCCCCGGATCATCCTGCGGATCATACCGGGCGATGCCAGCCGGGAAGAAGTTTCGGAGAAACGGTGTCAGATTTTCCGGCTGAACCGGTTGAGATCCCGGACGGCTCGCCACGACAATCCGGCACAGGGAGAAAATCTCTTCGTAGGCGCACCACGTATCGATGGACAGAAAGGAATCATAACCGATCAGAAGATAAAGTTCGCCGGTGGATTGTAACTGTTTCAGGGTATCAACGGTGTAGGAAGGACCCTTCCGGACGAGTTCGATGTCGCTGACCTCGAACACCGGATGATCCTGAACAGCCAGCCGAACCATTTGAATCCGGTGTTCTCCGGATGATATCCGCATATCCGGCTTATGTGGCGGAATCCTGGCGGGTACAAACAGGACCCGGTCAAGCTTGAACCGGTCTCTCGCCTCTTCCGCCACAATCAGGTGACCGTTGTGAATGGGATCAAATGTGCCCCCGAGAATGCCGATTCTCATTATTGCATTCCTGCTCCGACCCGGGTTTCCATGAAATTCAGAAGTTGGGTCAATCCGTTTCGTGTCACCGCGGATATGGGGAAAAAATCAAGATTGAGTTTTTTCGCCCGTTCTCTCAGGCGCGTCACGTTGTCCGTTCCCAGATCCGTCTTCGCTGCCACGATCGCTTTGACACGTTCTGAAAGTCCGGTCTGATACATCTCAAGCTCCCTCATAAGAATTTCCGGCACCGTCTCAGGATGCGGTTGGGCACCGGGGGAAACGTCGATGATGATCAGCAGGGCGGCAGTCCGCTCGATATGACGCAGAAACCGGTCTCCCAGACCTTTTCCTGCATGAGATTCTTCGATGATCCCCGGAATATCGGCCACCACGAATGAACGGTCGACTCCTCTGTGGACAACACCCAGATGAGGCACCAGCGTAGTAAAAGGGTAATCGGCGATCTTGGGTCTGGCTGCGGAAATTGCGGATATGAGAGTGGACTTGCCTGCGTTGGGAAATCCCACCAGACCGATATCGGCCAGGAGCTTCAATTCCAGGATCAGTTTTCTGGTTTCACCGGGCATTCCCGGCTGGGCGAATTTCGGGGATTGCCGGGTTGCGGAAGCGAAAAAAGCGTTTCCCTTTCCTCCAACTCCTCCCCGCGCCAGGCACACCTCCTGCCGGTCTTCAACCAGATCCGCAAGCTGTGTCCCGGTTTCGGCATCGAGGATCAAAGTACCCAGGGGCACCGGAATAAAAAGATCTGTTCCCCTGCGACCATTCTTGTTTCTGCTTTGGCCGGGGGAACCGTTGGGGGCCTGAAAAATGTTCTGATATCTGTAATCCAGAAGCGTCCGGAAATTGCGGTCTCCAACCAGAAAAACACTCCCCCCGTTCCCTCCGTTTCCGCCGTCCGGACCTCCCCGTGGAACATACTTCTCCCTGCGGAAACTCACGCATCCGGGTCCGCCTTTGCCAGCCTTTATCTCGATCTGTGCATGATCGATGAAGCTGCTCACGGTTCTCCGTCATTTTCGAAACGATCAGGGCTTTCGGCAGAGATATCTATCAGACGCTGATCGGTGTTATTTCGATCAGGCGGCGTCCACGTCTTTGCTTGAACTGGACAACGCCGTCAATTTTTGCGAAGAGGGTGTCGTCACCTCCCCTGCCGACATTACTCCCGGGATGAAACCGGGTTCCCCTCTGACGAACAAGGATACTTCCCGCCGTGACTTTCTGTCCGGCAAACCGTTTGACTCCCAGCCGCTTGCTGTGGCTGTCCCGGCCGTTCTTGGAACTGCCGCCGCCTTTTTTATGTGCCACGATACACCTCCCCGCTATGCCCGACCATGCAGGATTTCGTCGATTCGAATCTTGGTAAACGATTGCCGGTGCCCCTGGGCTCTGCGGTAGCGTTTCCGACGTTTGATCTTGAACACCCGGATTTTTCTGTCCCTGTCTTGATCCAGAATCGTGGCTTTGATAACCGACCCCTCAATGTAGGGCGATCCGATGGATATTTTATTGTTTTCGTTGATCAGCAAAACTTTCTCCAACTGAATCTGTTCACCCGCGTCACCGGATAACTTTTCCACCTTCAATTCAGTATCCTTGGAAACCCGATATTGTTTCCCGCCACTTTCGATAATCGCGAACATCATTACACCCTCCACAACGTCCACTGTCGACGTGACCTGATAGGATAAGGAACTCCCTCGATCCTGTCAATATTTTTTCTGCAAGCTCTCCGCAGTTTGACAGAACAACGGTGAAATGTTAGAAATTCCTTTGTACTTGAAGCAGATTCAGGAGGTTGCTTATAAATCTTGATTCAAAATTAGCGATCGTCGTCGAAGCCGCTGAAGCCAAGAAGGCGGCCGATATCGTCGCTCTGGATTTCAGGGAGATGGAAGGAGCCATAACGGATGCCTTTCTGATCTGTTCGGGAACATCCGAACGGCAGGTATCCGCCATAGCAGAACATATCCGCACCGAGATGAGGCGGCGGGGTGTCCGACCCGGTCATATGGAGGGCACCGATTTCAAATCCTGGATACTGATCGATTTCGGAGATCTGGTTGTTCATGTTTTTTTGGACGAAATCAGGCAAAAATACAGGCTGGAGGATCTGTGGCACAAAACCAGACAGATTTATCCCGGGGAACAGCGGTCATGACCGGGATCGAACCGGTGAAGTTCATAACTGAAAATCCAGAAATGATTCAGGTATTGAAACTGGTGAAACAGACCGCCAGATATGGATCGAGCCTCATGATACGGGGAGAAAGCGGAACCGGTAAGGATCTGCTGGCAAAATTTTACCACAATCACAGCAGTCGCAGGTCCGGATCGTTTATTCAGGTTGACTGCGCTTCGATCCCGCCTGATCTGATCGAGAGCGAATTGTTCGGTCATGAAAAAGGTGCATTCACCGGAGCTTACAGCCAGCGGATCGGCCGCTTTGAAGCCGCCAATTCCGGGACCCTGTTTTTGGATCATGTTGAGGAATTACCGGTACAGGTCCAATCCAAACTATCACGCGTTCTGCAGGAAAACCGATTTGAACGACTGGGTGGGAACGAGATCATTACTGTGGATCTCCAGGTTGTTTCCTCCACCCGGAACAATCTGGATTTTCTGATCCGGGAAGGGCTGTTCCGGGAGGATCTCTATTTCCGGCTCAGTGTCGTTCCCGTTGCCCTGCCGCCTCTCCGGGTCCGGAAAGGTGATATTCCGCTTCTGGTAAAGCATTTTCTCGAAGCATTCACCCGGAAACACTCCCGTCCGGCACCCAGATTCAGTGTCCAGGCCCTGGAAATACTGTGCTCATACCCCTGGCCCGGCAATGTCAGGGAACTGGAAAATTTCATGGAACGGGTCATCATAAGCTATCAGGATGGCAAAGAGATTTTGAGTGAGGAACTGCCATTGCATTTCGACAATGTCACGGAAATGTCTCTGGATGCGTTCGCGGATAACCACCTGACCCTGCAGGAAATCGAAAAAATCTATATCCGGAGGGTTTTGTACAAGGTTAAAGGCAACAAAACAAAAGCCGCTCAGATTCTGGGAATCAACCGGAAAACACTTCTCGAAAAGCGGCGACGCTACGATCTGAACTAGTCGGGCTTGACACGGGACGGTCGTTTCATTAAAAAGTACAAGGAAAACTGAGGGGAAATTGATGAGGGAAAATTCTATGAAACTCAGAACCGAACGGGGATTTACTTTGCTTGAACTGATGATGTCGCTGGTTATTCTCTCGATTGCACTGATGGGCATTCTCCCACTGTTCTTTTACTCCCAGGCCCAACTGAAAGAAGCGACCTTGTCCAATCTGGGCATCAGCATCATCCAGTCGAAAATGGAACGGATTTTGAATCTCAATTACGATCTGATCAATTATACGGACTTCGACAACGCCTATTTTCCCGGCCGACCCGAGTACACCTATATCCTTCCGGAAAGGGCAACATCACCCTGCATTACCTATGTTCCCAATCCATGCGGGTACGTGTCCAACAATACCAGCCCATACTACAACAAACTCCTGGATATCGTTGAAGTCGACAGATATTATTTCACCCGGGTGATCGATGTCGACGATCCTGACGATTTCAATTCTCTCGAACCGGATGACTATGGTCCGGGCGGATCGAATCTTCCGGCCGACATGATGACCAAACGAGTGACCCTAACTGTTTACTGGACCGTTCCCGGCGGGAAACAGCATTTTGTCTCCTCGACAACCCAGATTTTCGATGCTCCCGACTGGCTGGAGTAGGTTCATCCTTTATCATTACATCGACTGCATTCTTACCCGTTTCATATCTTGCACCCCTGTATTTTGAACGGTATGCGTGGACCGATGAGCCGCATACTCGGGATTGATTATGGTTCGAAACGGATCGGCCTGGCCGTCAGCGATCCGACTGGTTTGATCGCCCAACCCGCAGGTTGCATTTTAAACACAGATCCTGAAACCATATTCAGGGAAATAAAAAGCCGTATTGAAAAATGGAATGTCACGACGATTCTCGTGGGAAATCCCTTACGGCTGAACGGAACGGCTGGAACCGCATCAAAAACCGCGGTTGATTTCGCCCGGATGATCCGGGAAAAACTCTGTATTCCGGTTGTTTTATGGGATGAACGTTTAAGCACTCTGCAGGCGGAAAAACTGATGATTTCCGGTGGAATCCGCCGGCTGAAACGGCGGAAGAAAATCGATTCCATTGCAGCGATGATTGTTCTCCAGAATTATCTCGATTTCACCAATGCCCGGCAGACTCCAGAAGAAGCCTTATGAAAAAATACATCATCAGAGCGACATGGATTGCATCCTCAATTGTGCTCTTGACACTGGTATCGGGCACGATTGGAGTGGTGCTGATCTGCAGAGATTTCAATACACCGCTTGATCCCGGCGGCGAAAGCCGGAAAATTGAGATAACCCGGGGAATGTCGCTGCGGGAAACGGCCGAACTTCTGTATAGAACCAACCTGATCAGTCATCCGCTGACCTTGATCATGGCGGGAAGATGGTTGGACCGGTCGGGCAGAATTCAAACCGGGGAATACTGCCTCTCCCCAGCCATGACACCCAGAGAAATACTGGATAAACTGATCGAGGGAACGGTCGTTCAATACCGGTTCACCGTTCCCGAGGGTCTGACGGTCCGACAGATCGCAGCTCGATGGGAATCGAGCGGTTATGGCAGAAGTGAACATTTCATCCGGTCTGTCGACACGACTGCCCGGGACGATTTATTCAAGCCCGGATCGGGATGGGAGGGTTACCTCTTCCCCGAAACCTATTCTCTGACTAAAACAACCGATAGCGCCGAGATAATCCAACGGATGATCGACCAACTCGTGAGGACAATTAAGCCCGATTGGCTCAAATCGGCCGGGAAACACAACCTGAAATATCACCAGATCGTGACTCTGGCTTCGCTGATAGAAAAAGAAACTGCGGTATTGGATGAGCGGGGACTCATATCGTCGGTTTTTCACAATCGACTGAAACGCAGCATGCCGCTCCAGTGTGATCCGACCGTTATATATGCTCTGGGAAACCGCTACAGGGGTCGATTACTGCAAATTGATTTATCTTTCGACAACCCTTATAATACTTATCTTTACCCGGGATTGCCTCCCGGACCTATTTCGAACGCGGGAGCGGCATCATTGTATGCCGCCTGTTTTCCGGCAGATGTGGATTATTTATATTTTGTTGCCGACAGCAGGGGTGGACATGTCTTCAGCAGGACACTCCAGGAGCACAATCGTGCGGTTGAACGGTACAGGAAAAACCGATGGAGGCAAAGTGATGCATCATGAATGAACTCATGGAAACGGTGTCTCTGGGTGGTGGCACGGCGTTCGGCAACGACATCGTCAATCTGGTCATGCAATCCGGCAACATCACCAAGATCGTCCTGTTGATCCTGCTGCTTTTTTCACTCGGTTCATGGGGCATTATTCTGGACAAATGGCTGCAGTTTCGGCGAAACATCATTTCAACTGAGAAATTTCTGAGGATTTTCAAATCTTCACCGGATTTCGATGCGGTCCGGGAAAAGATAAATGATGCGAAATCGGATCCTGTCATTCGGATATTCATGTCAGCCTATAAGGCGTTAAAACGCACCGGTCCGGATTCTCCACCAAAGAACGTGAACCGTATGATGCGGACATTTGAGCTGGCGATCGATGACGCAATTCTGGTGGAATCCCAGCTGCTGCAGCGTCGGATTTCATTTCTGGGGACATGCGGCGCGGTCACCCCCTTCATTGGCCTGTTCGGTACTGTCTGGGGAATCATGAACGCATTTCAGGGAATCGGAGCGGCCGGGTCGGCCAGCATCGCCGCGGTGGCTCCCGGTATCGCTGAAGCTCTGGTGGCGACCGCTGCCGGTCTGGGAGCTGCCATACCGGCGGTTATTGCCTACAACTATTTTCTCGGGAAAATCCGGGATCAGATGACTTTTTATGAAAGATTCCGGACCAACCTGATTGCGAGTGTCGATACCGAATGAATCTTGAACAGCAGGATTTTTATTCAGGCAACCGACGAAGGGGGATTCCCGGTTTGAGTGCCGGATTGAATGAAATCAATGTCACACCTCTCGTGGATGTCATGCTCGTTCTTCTGATCATATTCATGGTTACGGCTCCCATGTTGAAACACGGGATCGATGTCGCGCTTCCGCAGGCATCCGAACGGCTGTTTCCGGAAGGAACAGAATCACGTTACATTCTCACGATTGCCGAAGACCAGCAGATATATCTGGACAACCGTCAAATTCCGCTGGAACATCTGGAGTTCAAGCTGCGTTCTCTGAACGAATCGGCAAGCATCAGCGCGCTATTTCTGGAAGCCGACCGCAATCTGCCGTACGGCTATGTCGTCGAAGTGATGGATATCGTCAAGAAATCGGGTATCAAGACCATGGGAATGGTCACGAAACCCAAGGTAATCCCGGGAAAATAGGAACGGGATGGATATCCTGGGACCGGAAAAATCCCGCTCGACAGGTTTCAGGATTGCGCCGTTGGTCTGTTCGATCCTGCTTCATCTGGGGGCGATTGCGGTCACGATCATAATTCCGGTCATCGGCAGATCGACCGTCGGTTTCGAATCGGTGATGGATATCACCCTGTTCGATCTGCCCCCGGGGGATATCCTGCCGGGAGAAACGACTGGTCAGCCATCCGAAGACCGGCGTAATGATGCGAATCTGATGGATCCCTCGGATGCCGAAATCAAGCGGATGAAACGACGGTCCCCTCAGGAATGGACCCCTCCGCCCAGGCAGACGGATGGATCCGAGTTCGAAATGCGGTCGGGAACACCTGGAACGGGAACCGGGAAAACCACCGGCTCGCTGGCTCTGGATTCCCGGAATTTCCCCTATATTTATTATCTGTCAATGCTGAAAAACAAGATCAGTGAGAACTGGATCCCGGCCATGGCGTCCGGGACGCAGGCCGAAGAAAAACGCGTGGTCATCAAATTCCTGATTCTGCGAAACGGTCAGGTATACGAACCAATGATAGAAGAATCTTCCGGGGATGAATCCCTGGATCAGTCCGCGCTTCGGGCCGTCATCGTATCCAGCCCCTTCCCGCAACTGCCGGAATCGTATCCGGAATCTTCCCTGGGAGTTCATTTCGGGTTTCGGTTTCAAATGTGAAAGGATCTGAACGAATGATAAAAAATCTCCGGTTAACCGCGGTAATCCTGCCGATGCTCCTGCTTGGTCAGGTGGAAATGGTTCCGCCTGTCTGGAGCGCCGAAGTCTATTTCGACATCACTGCGGCACCCACCCGCCGGATTGATATCGCATTGCCCATGCTGAATTCCGGAGATCCTGCAAACAAGGCTTTGCGGGAGGAAATCCACCAAACCTTTAAACAGGATCTGGAATTTTCGGGACGATTCAACGTCATCGACATCGCCCGTTTCTTTCCTGTCGAATCATCGGAAATCACGAACCCTGATTTCCAGGCCTGGTATCTGATCGGTATTCAAGCTCTGGTAACCGGAAATATTCAATCTTCCGGCTCGGATTACGAAATCAGTTTCCGCCTTTTCGACATCCCCATGGGCCAGCAGATCGTCGGCAAGAAATACCGGGTTTCTCTGTCCGGAGTTCGGTCGGTTGTGCACAAATTCGCTGATGAAACCCAGTTCAGGCTGACCGGTGAAAGAGGTATCAACTTCAGTCGAATCGCGTTTACCTGCAAGCGTACCGGTAATATGGAATTGTATCTGGTGGATCCCGATGGCGGAAACCTGGTTCAACTGACCCGGAACGGCACAATCAATCTGTCTCCAGCATGGTCACCCGACGGTGCGGAAATTTATTTCACCAGTTATATCCAGGACCGGCCGGATCTGTATGAAATCAAACTCGACGATCACCAGGTGAACGTTGTTCTGAGCGGCGGTATGCACATCACTCCCAGTGTTTCACACGACGGCGGAACGGTATTGCTGTCGGCGAGTTATGATGGGGATCCGGAAATCATCCGATATGATATCGATTCGAAGAAGATCTCCAGACTGACATTCAGCACGGGCGTCGACACCAACCCGGTATTTGCACCCAACGGCCGTGAAATCGCCTTCACATCGGACCGCAGCGGAACCCCTCAGATCTACCTGATGGATATTGAAGGAACAAACATACGCCGATTGACCCGGATCGGCGATTACAACACATCTCCGGACTGGTCTCCCCGGGGAGACTGGATTGCTTATCACAGCAGGCGCAACGGAGTGTTTGATATCTGGTTGATCCATCCGGACGGTACCGATGAACACCCGATAACCTCCGAAGCCGGTCACAACGAGGATCCATCCTGGGCCCGGAACGGCCGGCATATCGCTTTTATTTCCACTCGGGAAGGCGGCAAGGGATTATATATAATGGATCAGACCGGAAGATCGGTCAAGCCGGTGGTCGTACATCAAGGGATTTGCGGCAATCCAAGCTGGTCGCGATAGCATTGATAAAGTCTTTACATTTTCTTTAATGATGGTGTAAACTAGGGGATCAAGCTGGCAAGTCTTGAAAACTGAGAGA
Source organism: candidate division CSSED10-310 bacterium (assembly GCA_016927905.1). GTDB lineage: Bacteria > CSSED10-310 > CSSED10-310 > CSSED10-310 > JAFGJC01 > JAFGLW01. The sequence goes on from JAFGLW010000001.1 coordinate 278,952, forward strand.
AAATGGGATCTCGGGTACTGATGAAGTGAAATTAATTCCTTATGTTAGGAGGTAGACAATGAATCGAAATCACATGTTTATCATTCTGATCGGCATTTTATGTGCGGCAATGATGGTCACCGGTTGCCACAAGCGCGCTCCGGAACCCGAACCGGTTCCTCCCACTCCCACTCCCATGCCTGAGCCGGAACCTTCTCCGGAGCCAATCCCAACCCAATCCCCCGAGGAAATCAGGATGCTGAAACTCGAGGATGCCCGAAGCCAGTTGTCCGATGTTGATGTATATTTCGATTTTGATAAAGCAACGCTGCGTGAGGATGCAAAATCCATTCTGGCTCAGAAAGCCGAATATCTGGTCAGGAATTCCAATATCACGATCACGATTGAAGGGCACTGCGATGAACGCGGATCTAATGAATATAACCTCGGACTGGGCGAACGCCGCGCTGCTTCGGTGAAAAAATATCTGGTCGCTTACGGCGTTGACGAGATGAATATCAGCACCGTGACTTTCGGGGAAGAAAAACCGGTTTGTTATGAAAGCAACGAAACCTGCTGGAGTCAAAACCGGAGAGCACATTTTATCGTAAACACAGTTGGCTGATTCATCTGACCGGAATACGAAATGCGTCTTTTTCCTGCTCTCCTCACCTTGATCATCATTGCCGGAATCTCCGCCGGTTGTGGTGGAAATCAACTGACTCAGATTGAGACGGATGTCATCCGAACCCAGAAAATGCTTGAAACGGATCGCTCCGAAACCCATGTCGAAATCGAGTCTCTGCGCAAGGATATCGTTGAATTGAAATCGCGGATCGACCATCTTGTCAAAATCCAGGCGGATACCAAGATTGAGCTGGATGAATTCGGAGATATGCTGAACCGGTTCATCCAGGTGATTGAAAACCTGAAAACAACGCTTGCACGGAGCCAGAGATTTCCGGAATCCGCCGGTGAACCGCCGGGAAGAGACGAAACCACCCAACGCCCTGAATTTGTCTATCAGACAGCTTACAGCGATTACATCAACCGCAAATTCGATCTGGCGATTCTGGAGTTTCAGGGATTTCTCAACTCTTTTCCCGAGTCCGAACTTGCCGACAACGCTCAATACTGGATCAGCGAATGCTACTATGCAATGGGCAGATACGAGGACGCCATCCAATCCTTCGACATGGTGATCACGGAATATCCCGACGGAGAAAAACTCGTAGCGGCCCTGCTCAAAAAGGGATTGAGCTACATCGAACTGGGGGATAATCAGCAGGCGCGGAAAATTCTCGAAGACCTGATTAACCGATTCCCGTTTTCAGAAGAATCCCGGATTGCGGAAGACCGGTTGAAAAATCTTTCAAACCAATAATTTATCAGAATCAACGGTGCGGTTTGCCAGACACAGCTGCACCATTTTTATATTTCTTCGTTCTGATGTGTCTGAATTGCCGGAAGTCTGATTTTTCGAAGCGCATCCAGTTCAATCTGACGGATTCGTTCCCGGGTCAGACCGAGTATTTTTCCAATCTCTTCAAGCGTGTATTCCCTGCTCGAATCGATCCCGAAACGCATTTTTACCACGATACGGTCTCTGTCCGGAAGACTGTCGAGCAATTGCCGGACCCGCTCTTTTAAATTCAGATCCAGAGCAATCTCCAGCGGCGATCGATAAGATTTATCAGGCAGAACTTCATTCAGCGTACCCTCTTCGTCCTCACCGATGGGCATATCCAGGGAAAACGGAATCTTGATGACATTCAAATAAAGGTGAATATTCTTGGCGGGATTGGCGGAAACCTCCGCAAGTTCCTCCACGGTCGGCTCCCGATGATTCTCCTGAATGAACCGTGCTCCCAGGCGATTCAGTTTCGATACCGTTTCGGTAATATACTGCGGAATTCTGACCGTTCGACCCTGCTCGGCTATCGCACGGATAATGGACTGCTGGATCCACCACGTTGCATAAGTAGAAAATCGGTATCCTTTGCGGTAGTCGAATCTATCGACGGCTTTGATCAAACCCAGGTTGCCCTCCTGAAGGATGTCGGAAAAGGGCAGTCCCCGGTTGGCAAACCGTTTACCGATACTGACCACCAGCCGCAGATTGGCTGAGATCAGTTTGTTTTTAGCGCTTTTCAGTTCACCGCTGATCCGTTTCAGATCCGCCGCCCGTATAACCGCTTCCGGAAAATCCCCTCCCAGGTCCGCCAGTGCTTCCGGATCTCCATCATCAGCCCGGTTGACCAGTTGGATATAGGCGTCCTTCAGCATTTCCTGGGATTCCAGAGAAAAATCCATCTTTCTCAACCAGCTGGATATCCGGATGTAATGAAATTGTCTCCGCAGAAACCGGATATCCGGACTGCCGGATGAATCCGAATGACAATCCACCTCCTCCAGGATTCGCATCTGCCGGTATACGTTACTCGCAATGCGTTTTCGATCCCGGGGAGACATTTTTCGAGACTGTCCTCCTTTAAAAACCTCACGGATCCTGAAAACTTCATCCCACCTCTGGACATCGTCGGTGCAGTCTTCATAAAGACTCATGAAATGCCGAACAATCACTGCAGTTGTGGTCAGTCTATGCAGAATAAGCCTCGAAAGCTCCTCGATCCTCCGGGTCAGAGTCAACTCCTCGCTCCGGGTCAGAGTCGAAATCGCTCCCATTTCATCGAAATACCTGCTCACGATATCATCCGGCCCGTCGGACATGACACGCGAAATCTGGAAGGAAGCCGCTTCCCCGCTCATAAAACGATCCTTTCCATTCTTCTCTCTTGCTCCTCCCGTTCTTCCACCACCTCGTATCGAGGATTGAGCAAACTTCATACCAATCCCGTCCAGCTCCTGCAGCTTGCATCACTGGATTGTACCGGTTTTATGGGGAGAATCGATCTGGGACGCCGTCCGGAACAAGCACATCATCCGGGTTTGCGGGAAATGCCACTTTTTGTATCATATTGGGGTGGGATTTCCCCATCCATTCATGACAGACCGGATTACCCGGATACGGCGGGTCAAAATAGATTGCCACTCAGACGATTCGATTGCTAGAATGGGGAATGTCACAGATACAACCCGGCGTCGATCTGAAAGGAGAACGGCATGAAAACAATGATTTTAACTGCCGGAGCAGGCAGGAAGCTGGATCCGCTGACTGAAACCAGACCCAAACCGATGATCGAGATCTGTGGTGAACCGTTATTGTCGAGGTTATTCAGATCGCTTCAGGAGGTCGGGATCAGCCATGTGGATGTCGTGATCGGACATCATGGTGACAAAATCCGGGAATACTATTCACACAAACCGGTCGACGATATTTCCATTCACTATCTGGATCAGGAATCACCAAAGGGGGTGGGAGATGCGGTTCTGACCGGAAGACCGCGTATTGCTCCCGGAGATTTTTTTCTTCTTGTTTATGGAGACATCCTGTTTTCGCGCAATATGATCGGCAGCCTGCTGAATTCCTTCAAATCGCTCAAGAAACCCCTCGCATCGGTCTGCCTGACCCGGAATTCTCGTGATTTCGGGAATATATACATGGACCATGAGATGCGCATCAACGATATTATCGAAAAGCCGCAACGGAGCGATCTTGGGAATTATATACTGGCCGGAGCGTTCCTGCTGCCGGGAACCATTATGGATTATCTGAGCCGATGTGAAAACCGTTTCATCGATGCATTGATCCTGCTGGCGAAGAACGAGGGTCTGTATGCGTCCATCTGGGAAGGCGAATGGGTGGACCTTGGATATCCATGGGATATCCTGGAAGCGAATCAGATGCTGATGAAACAATGGAAGACATCCAGAATCGCCTCCGATCTGATTCAGGAGCCCGGGAGTCACATTGTGGGTCCGGTTGTAATCGAATCCGGAGTCATATTGAAATCGGGAGCCAATGTGATCGGCCCCTGTTTCATTGGTGCCGGAAGTTTTATCGGGCACAATGCATTGCTTCGCAATTTTACCTCCATCGGAGCGAAATCGATTGTCGGATTCGGTGTGGAAATGAAGAATTCGGTTCTGTTCGAACAGGTTGAGATCGGCAGGCTGAGTTTTCTGGGTGATTCGGTCATCGGGCGGAATGTCAATATCGGATCCGGAACGGTCATGGTCAACATCAATCTGGACCAGAGCAGGATAAGGGTGTCGTGTGATGGAGATGTAGTGGATTCAGGGTTGATAAAACTGGGAGCTCTGGTGGGTGACAATACATGGATCGGTGCAGGACACACCCTGCTTCCGGGGACGAAAATCTCTTCCGGAAGTATCATTCCCCATCATTCCACTCACACCGGCAAACGGTGAAATCATGTGTGGAATAGCGGGTATCGCCGGATCTGAAAATGTTGTCCCCAGGTTGTACAAGGCCCTGTTGAATCTGGAATACAGAGGATACGATTCATGTGGAATTGCTGCATTGAAGAACGGTGAAATCGAAATACGAAAAGACAGTGGACCGGTCAACGAAGTCGGCAGAAGGCATCGATTTCACGAGATGTCGGGCAACCCTGGCATCGGACACACGCGCTGGGCCACGACAGGGAAACCAAGTCTGCTGAACGCGCACCCGCATTCGAGCTGTTCCGGTGATTTCGCCCTCATTCACAACGGGATTATATCGAATTACCGTGAACTGCGGGAAAAACTGATTCGTAAAGGACATCAATTCAAGTCGGAAACCGACACCGAAGTTCTGGTTCATCTCATCGAAGACGCATACAGTTCACACCGGGACCTTGAGCTGGCCCTCAGGTTGTCCGCGCGGGAGATTTCGGGGACCTATGCATTTGCTTTCATCACAACGCACGATCCACACAGCATTTACTGTGCCCGGAATGAAAGTCCGCTAATCATCGGAGTGGGTTCAGAAGAGAACTACATCGGATCGGACTACAACGCCATCCTGGAATACACCCGCCGTGTGATCACCATGCTGGACGGCGAATATGCCGTTGTAAACAGCCATACGGTTGCAGTGAAGAATCTTGAGACCGGCATGATTGTTGAACACGAGATCAGCCGGTTGGACTGGGATCCCGAACTCTCCAAAAAAGGCGGATTTCCGCATTACATGCTTAAGGAAATCCACGAACAGCCCGCAACCGCCGAATCGGTTCTGGGGATCGATCCGAAAATCATCACCGGGCTGGCGGAAGCCATGCAGCAGGCTTCCAGGATATACCTTATCGGCGTCGGAACCACCTATTACGTTGCCCTGATATCCCAGTATTATTTCGCTCGACTTACCGGGAGATATATCAGTACGATATCCTCGGACGAATTCCCCTACCTGGGTGAAATCGATGATCGCTCCCTGGTTATCGCCTTCTCTCAATCCGGTGAAACATATGACACTTTGCACGCTCTGCGATATGCAAAACACCGAAACGCCAAAACCGCTGCTGTCATCAATGTGATGGGCTCCACCATGCTCAGGGAAGTCGACATGCCGATCCTCCAGCATTCAGGTCCTGAAATCTGTGTGTTGTCGACCAAGGCGGCAATGGCTCAGATACTGATCGCCCTCAGAACCGCTCTGCACCTGGGTCATGCCCTCGGATTCCTCACGGATGAAACCTTCACACGCAACTGCGCCGTCATGGAGGCCTTTCCATCTCAGATTCGCAGATATTTGAACGAATCGAAGGGTTTCATCAATACCATTGCCGCACGTTACAAACATATCAAAAACTGGCTTTATATCGGCAGGGGAATCTACTACGGAATCGCAATGGAATCAGCACTCAAAATGAAAGAAGTGACATATCATCACGCTGAAGGCATTCCGGGTGGATTCATGAAACATGGCACCATTTCGCTGATCGAAGACGGTATCGGATCCATCTTTTTCCTCCCCCCCGACATGCAATCGGAGCTGTATCACCACACCATTGCCAACGCCGAGGAGATCAAGGCGAGAAAAGGTCTGCTGATCGGATTTGGATTGAGTGAGCGGAATGCATTGTTTGATGATCAGATCATGCTGCCGGATATGCCGGAGTTTTGCGTACCGCTTATGTTGCTGGTGACGGGCCAGCTTTTCGCCTATTATTCCGCTGTGGCATTGAACCGGAATGTAGACAAACCAAGATCTCTAGCCAAATCCGTTACCGTTGCCTGATGGGTTCCGGTAGAGTGATTCGATCCGGTCTCTGTATTTGTCCATGATAACCCGCCGTTTCAGTTTCTGAGTGGGAGTCAGTTCACCTGTCTCCGGCAGCCAGTCCTTCTCGATGAGCAGCAGTTTCTTGATCTTTTCGAAACGCGGCAGGTCCTGGGTCATATCGGCGATTTCGGTTTCATAATGTTCCAGAACCAACGGATGATTCATCAGATCCCTAGGATCCAGATTGGCCAGTCCCTTGTCCTCACCCCAGGTTTTCAATGCATCGAAATCGGGTACGATCAGGGCGGCGATAAAATTCCGTTTATCGCCGATCAGCATGACCTGATTGATGAACGGACTGGTTTTCAGAAGGTTTTCGATCGGCTGAGGTGCAACATTTTTCCCACCCGAAGTCACGATGATCTCTTTTTTCCGATCCGTGATCCACAGGAACCCCTCGGGGTCGATCCTTCCAATGTCCCCCGTCTTGAACCATCCATCCGCCGTCATGACTTCTTCGGTTGCCTCAGGATCCTTGTAATATCCCTTCATGACATTGGGACCCTTAATCATTATTTCCCCATCTTCTGCCACCCTGACTCCAACGCCGGGCAATGCCGGGCCAACCGAGCCGATACGACATCGATCCGGCATGTTGACGTTGGTGACGGGCGATGTCTCAGTCAATCCGTACCCCTCCATGATGATAACGTCGATCGCGGCGAAAAACTCCGCGATCCGGGGTTCCAGCGGAGCCCCTCCGGATACCACCAGTCGCAACCGGCCGCCCAGCTTTCCGTGGAGTTTTTTGTATACCAGGTTGTAGGCCGCACGGTGCTTGAATTCAGCCAGAACACCAGGTTTGCCCGTCCTTACGGCCCGTTGATAATGTTCCCCCGTTCGCAGGGCCCAGTTGAAGAGTGATTTCTTCAGTTTCCCCGAGCTTTCAACGGTGCTGAGGATCCGGGTATACATCTTTTCAAACAGCCTGGGTACGGCGACGAAAATTGTCGGTGAAACTTCAAGGATGTTCTGGGCCACCTTGTCGACACTCTCCACAAATGCGTACTGCGCTCCGCTGAAAATATTGCCCAGAAAGAAACCTCCGGTACGTTCAAGCACATGAGCAAGCGGCAGAAAACTCAGAAAAATATCCTCGGGAAAGATATCATATACAACCAGAATGCTCTGAACGTTGGAAGTGAAATTCCGGTGACTCAACATGACCCCTTTGGGTTTTCCGGTTGTACCGGATGTGTAAACGATACTGGCCAGATCTTCCCCGTCTACGGATCCGCAGCGCTTCATAATCGCATCGTACGAAATCCCTTCAGGCAATCCCGGTTTGAGTGCGAGTTCATTGAAGGAGCAGACCGTCTGGTCCATTTCGACGCTCAAGGGGTCCATCAAAACGATCCGGGTCAGTGCGGGAAGGCGTTCCCGGACGGCGCGGATTTTGTCCAGCTGCTCCCGGTCCTCCAGAAAGATAATTTTGCACTCGCTCTCGGCCAGAATATACCGGATCTGCTCCTGTTGCAGGGAGGCATACAGCGGTACGGTCACGCCGCCGGCACACATGATTCCCATATCCGAAATGACCCATTCGGGCCGGTTGTTCGAAAGAATCGCGATCCGATCGCCTTTCTCTATCCCCCAGGTCATCAGAGTGCCGGCGACATTGAAGGCCCGGTCTTTGAAATCGCTGAAGTTCAGGGTCAGCCAATGGTTATTCTCCTTGAACTTCAATGCCGGAAATGCCGGCTGACGCTCGCAGGTCGCCAGAAACGCCTGTACCAAAGTCTGTATCGATTGCTCAGTCGTTGGACTGGACATACTCCTTCTCCCCCATGAAAAACATGCATCTGAGATCCAGAACGATATCGGGAAATCCGTTCCGCCCGAGTTACGTTCAGATCCGATAAGTGAATTGCAGTCCGAAAATATTCGATGACGATTCATATTCACCGTTGATACCGAGATAATTATCGTCGGTTTCACGGTCATCGAATTTGAGATACATATAGGCCGCATCGATCCTCAGATCACCGATGGTATATCCGGCGCCGAATTGCACGGAATGCCGGTCGGCACCCGGCAGAATCGGATCGAGAGTATTATCGGGGATGGGTGATTGATCGAAGTAATATCCGGCATAACATTCGAGTTTCTCACTGAATTGATACGATGTCCCCAGACGGAAACTGAAGACATCGTCCCAGTCCTTAACCTGGTGTTTGTCCGGTAAACCGGGATTTTCAAAATCGATATCCAGGGACTCAAAAGAACTCCACCCCATCCAGTTGATATCAAATTCGACGGATAATTCGGGAGTGAAGAAATAAGCGACACCGATCGAAGCCGAAGCGGGAAACTTGATCATGGTACGGCCGCCGGTATCCGGAAACAGACCGGCCACGATTCCGTCAACCGGATTTCCGTATCCGGTCGGCGTCACGGTAAAATCGGCTGCCCCGTCATACTCGCATTCCACTTCGGATCGATACACTGCACCCAGCCGAAGATCGTTAAATTTGAAGTGCAAGCCGAGATTGAATCCATAATCCCCGGAACCGTTGTCCCCTTCCAGATCCATCCGGCCGTCATTCAGGTCGATCGGGATACCCAGTACCGACGAAAGATATGCTGAAACATCGGACATGTCGATTGCAGCGGCGTATTCCACTTCGGATTTCACGTAATACACCCCGCCGCCGATTGAAAACCAATCGTTGACCTTCCACGCGGCTACCGGATTGAAATAGTAAGTTTGGACACTGACGTCCTGAACCAGATACCGGTAAATGAAATCCTTGTTGTTATCCCACTTCATCCCCAATCCGTAATGCACCCCGAACCCGAATCCCATATTCAGCTGTTCGTTAAATTTGTGGGTGACATACAGATTGGGCGGATAGAACAGCTGATCGTCGGAATCCCATTTTCTCCCGTAAGGATCTTTCATTGTGCTTTTGGGCTGGATCAGGGACAATCCCACGCTGATCTGGGTTCCTTCCAGTTGAGTTATCCCCGCTGGATTATAAAATATGGCCGAGGGATTATCCGCCCGAGCAGTGAATGCCCCGGCCATTCCCGGTTGCGCAGGGGATCCCTGTTCGAAAATATTGAATCCGGCACCGAGTGCATGTCCCGCTCCAAACACAACCAGGCAAACAAAAACAGCAATTTGAATAGTTCTCATGAATTTCTCCTTTCCCCCTGTCCCGCCGACAATATCGTATGAAATCGATTAATCAGACGAAAATATATTTGCACCGCTGGTCAATGTCAACAAGATTCATCTTGCTGAGACATCGTTTTCAGTATATCATGGCTTTGAATTTCAAAAGACAGCCGGGGAGGAATCAATGAGCCTGTCTTATGTGCGCCGAAGGAAAAACCTGGTTGATCGTGAAATACAATTCGGTTTTGCGAGGATGGTTTTCTGTTACCTGATTTTGTACACGTTTTTTCTTGTCTTGACTTTCGGCATTCCGCTTTGGTGGATCCCAAACAGCCTGGAAACCGGCAAAATGCCGTTCATGGGCATGTTCACTACGAAGGGATGGACATTTGGGTTTCTGACGGCAGGATTCATCGTCTTGGTGACACTCCATTCCATCGTTGTCACCCGGAAAGTTGCCGGACCCATATTCGTGATGCGCAGGCAGCTGATCCGCGCCCGGAACGGGGAGATTTCACGTATCCGCCTGCGCCGCGCCGACTGCCTGCATGATCTCAGCGGTCTTTTGAACGATCACTTCGACAGATTGACCGTGATGTTGCAGGACATGAATACATCGGTTCAGGTCGTCCGTAAAAATCTGGATCGGCTGGAGCCGGAGATCGCCGAAAAGGCGGATGATCCAGCGTCCCCGTCGCCTTTGACTGAAATCCGAGAGGAACTCATCAGACTGGAGTCGATCGCCGGTCAGACCTGGCGGCCCATCGATTCCGCATCGAGTTGACGCTGAGACTCCAACAGCTCCAGTTTTTCGTAATAATCAATGACCTGGCGGACATAACAGCGTTTCGCGGAATAATTGTCCGGGAAAAAACTTCTCTTAAATCCGTAGATCACGATATCCTTGAGCTTGCCGGGCGACAAATTGAACACCTGAGACGCCAGATAAATTTCATCGGTGAGTGTGGTGTCCGAAACCGTTCTGTTATCCACGCTCAGCGTGACGCTTAAATCCGATTCCAGAAATTTCCAGAAGGCATGACGCCGCCAGTCCTTCATATGCGGCATGGTCTGCCGGTTGCTGGTCAGGCAGACTTCCAGGGTGATACGCCGGTCTGCAATGTACTGGGCCAGCTCCTCAACATACCTTTTCTTGTCCGTGATTTGAGGGCTGGTAATCAGATTCTCGCTGTAAAGATGATATCCATGCCCGATCCGGTCGGCATACAGATCGGTGATGGCCTGAAAAATACTCTCCGGGCCGTATGCTTCACCGGCATGAACCGTTTTTTTCATGAAATGTCGATGGGCGATCCGGAACGCTTCGATATGATCTTCCGCCGGATATCCTGCCTCGCTTCCCGCCAGGTCGAATCCAACGATGGGCAGTCCGAACCTGTCGCGAACATCGACCACGGCCAGAGCCAGTTCCTGGGATGCCAGACCACGAAGCCGCTTGTTGGCGGAGAACCTGTGGACATCCGAAAACTGCTTGAAATAATGAGAAAAATCTGCATGAAACATTCTCAGCGCACAGCAAATGATCCCGTAATGGAACGGCGGTTCTTCACCGGAAACAACCCGGGGTCCAGAATTGTATTCCGCCTGATGTCTGGACATTCCGCTGTTGACGGCCTGGACAACCCGTTCGATCTGCATGTGTGGAGAGATATGCAGCTGGGGCGCAAACCTGACTTCCAGATACCGGATTCCCTCGGATGTGCAGTCTTCCGCGAGTTCGCAGGCCGCCCGTTCCAGTGATTCCGCGTCCTGCAGAACCGACACAGTATACGCAAATCCACTCAAATACTCGTCGAGAGCCGCATAGCGCTTCTTGAACACCTTTTCCTGCAAACCTTCAACAGTATATGAAGGCAGCTCAACCCCCTGCTCCCGGGCCAGCTCAATCAGCGTGGTCGGCCGAATCGATCCGTCCAGATGTACATGGAGTTCCGATTTGGGGATCAACCTTATGAAATCACGCGTAATTTTCACAGACCGTCCTTTCCTTGAATGCCGTGTCCGGACTTCTTTGCAGCATCCGGTGGATACTTTCTCGATATAATGTCATTTTCGGTGGACTTAAGCGAGTAAAAACAGTAAATTAGGTGCGGATCTGGATTTAAACGCTGGAGGGAAAAATGAAATACGGGCTGTGGTCATCTGCAACTCTCATTCTATTGAATTGTTTGACGGCTGCCGTTCCGAGCGCTGTGGCTCGGGAACACGAGTGGTCGTTTTCTTTCCAGGCGGGATCCGCCAATCCCGCCGGCGATTTCAACACCTTCGTTGAAGACGACATGGTCTACGGTCTGAGTCTTGGATATTCCCAACATTCTTTTCTGGGTTTCCAACTGGCGTACGCCAATCGGGAATTCGAGATTTGCAGTCCAACCAACGCACCCGAGGACCTCAGAATCAATACGGTTGCTCTTTACGGAACATTGTCCCACGACTTTCCCAGGTGGATCCGGATATACGGCCTATTCGGACCGACCTATTTCTCATCGAACGGTCAGGAATGGATCAGACTGGGTTCGGACGGAGAGGATATTTCCTTCAGCGGCGGAATCGGATTCATATTCAAACCGATACCTCGCTGGGGATTGCAGTTTCAATCGATTTACTACCTTTCAGAAATCGGAAACAAGGCATTTCGAACGGAATGGTTTGAAACAACCATCGGATTGCATTTCACTTTCTGATCGGTGATATCATCCGACGGAACGAAACCGATGACTGAATGCCAGAACAACGAATTTTTCGCCGGGAACCGAAATCGGCTCCTGCAGCGAATTCCCGGGAACAGCGCTGCCGTTTTTTTCTCAGCCGATCTGAAAATGCGGTCCGGCGATTCGGATTATCCGTTCTGTCAGGACGAGAATTTCTATTATTTCACCGGCTATGAATACCCGAACGCCTGCCTGATCATGGTAAAATACAACGATTCCCGGACCAAAACCTACCTTTTCATCGAAGAATTCTCCCCGATCATGACCCATTGGCATGGCAAGCGGCCAACCGTGGCTGACATCAAATCGGGAACCGGGATCGAGGATTGTTACGTCAGCGACAGACTGCCCGATTTCATTCCGATCATTCTGAACAGAGTGAGGATCTGTTTTTTTGATTATTCCGGTTCCTCTCCATTCACACCCCTCAGCCCTGTACAGCAGTACATCAATAACCTCCGGGATCAATTCCCCCATGTGGACATCCGCCGCATTCACCCCCTGATGGCTTCACTCAGACAAATCAAGGACAGCTTCGAAATCGATAATATCCGGGAAGCGATCCATTTGACCGATCTGGGTATCCGCGCCATTCTGAAGCATGCCCGTGGCGGCCAGAAGGAATATGAACTGGAATCCCTGTTTGCATACGAAATTCAAAAGAGGGGATCCGACCTGGCCTACCGGCCCACCATCGCATCCGGGAGCAATGCCACGATACTTCATTACGGGAGCAATCGAGATACTATTGAAGACGGTCAGATGGTTCTGCTGGACGTCGGTGCGGAATACAATCATTATTGTGCGGATATCAGCCGCACCTTACCCGTTTCAGGTCGTTTCTCGGAAGTTCAGAAACGTCTCTACGAAGTCGTTCTTGAAGCGAACAAAACCGCCATTGCCGCAGTAAAACCGGGCTTGACGTTTTCCAACATTACCGCGGTCGCCAGGCAAGTTCTGGCAGGCGGATTGAAACGCCTGAACCGGATTGAATCTCTGGAGGATATCGATCGGTATTTCACACATAACGCCAGCCATACGATCGGATTGACGGTTCATGATGTGGTTGCGGATCCATCCGCGCCGATCTGCCCGGGCATGGTCATCACGGTTGAACCCGGCCTGTATCTGGCCGATCTTCAGATGGGGATCCGAATCGAGGACAATCTTGTCGTCACGGAGAACGGCCATATCAATCTGTCGGAAGGGATACCCAAGGAAATCTCCGATATCGAGACACTCATGGAGAAACCGGAAGGCTGACCCTTGATTATCGTTTATCGATCTGCACCAATATCGGCGAATCCGGTGTTTTTGATTTTCACCACGATTCATCGGTATAGTGTCACCGGGAGGGATTGGTCTTTTCAGAAGCGCCCTGCCGCAGGATATGTCCCACCTTTCAGCATTTAGAAGGAGTCGAATCATGCTCAAGAAATATTTAGCGTTTCAGGTTTTATCAGTACTCTTCCTGGCGGTTTGCGGATATGCCCATGCCGCCGGTCCGGTTCTGTTCGAAAATGAAAGCGAGTTTATTGCCGACGCATACTATTTCGACAAGTACTTTCAGAAAGAACGGTTGTTTGCCATCAAGGGGGCGGAGATCATGGTTCGGTTCGATGTTGCTGCCGATGGTTCGGACATCCAGTCGTTCAGCCGGCGTTACAATCTGACCGTGCTTCATGAATTGGAGCCCAATTACCGTCATGCACATTTCGCGCTGCCTGATGGAACGGACATCCTGAGCCAGTGCAACCGGATGTCCAAGGAAAAGGGAGTGCTGTCCGCCTATCCCGTCCTCATGGGGAACGACGGTTATCACAAACCGATCATCGGCCACGAACTGACGGTTCAATTCAATCGTTCCCTGAGCGAATCGGCCTGTCTGGCCATTATCCGATCCATGGGATCAACCGTAACCGAAGACCACTGGACGCCCGGATACTATACCATGACGGTACCGGACGGAATGACGCTTTTTGAAGCGATCCGATCCTGCAACGCCCGAAAAGATGTCCGGTTCGCAGAATTTTCCCTGATCGGTTTCGATGATGCGGTATTCATCCCAAATGATGATGATTTCCCCAATCAACAGAATCTGAACAATACCGGTCAGGTCGGAAGCTGTGTCTGCCCCCCTTACGATACCCACGATATCCGTGCGGTGGACGGCTGGGAAATCTCCCGGGGCAATCCGAACGTCGTGGTATCCATCATCGACACCGGCATGGACCTCGACCATCCCGATCTGGCCGATAATTTACTGGAGCGGGGATCAGAAGACTGGGATTTTTCCAGCACGTCCAGCGACATTCCCGAAGACACCTCCGGACACGGCACCTCGTGTTCCGGCATTGCAGCAGGTGTGACCAATAACGGCATCGGTATCGCAGGTGTCGCGCATCTATGCAAATTGATGCCGCTGAAAATCGATCTTTCTTCCGGGCAGAACCAGAACAGGGCGGACGCCATCAATTATGCAGCCAGCCGCCGACCCCTTCATGACGGACTGGTCCTGTCAAACTCCTGGAGAATGAGTTCGGGTGAATTTACGGCCGTTTATAATGCGATCGAGTATGCGAAAAGCGAGGGCTGCGTGGTTGTATTCGCCGCGGGAAACGGCAACGGATCGCCCGTTGAAGCCCCGTCGGACAGCGAGCACTGCATCTGCGTATCGGCCGTGTCTCCGTGCGATGAATTAAAAAACTATTCTTCCTGCGACGGCGAATCCTGGGGTTCGAGTTACGGAGATGCCGTGGATGTTTGTGCTCCGGGAGTTTTAATTCACACCACGGCGATGGGAGGGGGATACACTCAGACTTTTAATGGAACCTCATCCGCCTGCCCGCACGTGGCCGGCGTATGCGCATTGATCCTGTCCGTAGCGCCAGGCATCAGTCCCGACGATGTCCAGACCATTCTTCAAAACGGGTGCGACGATCTGGGCGCTCCGGGATGGGACAACCAATACGGTCACGGACGGATCAACATCGCCAACATCCTGTCACTGGTTTCGGGTGTCTACCTGGATAAATCAATGTATATGTGCGAAGACACCGTCGGCATTATTGTTCGAGACTCCGGCGCTTCAAGTTCCGTCGATGTTCATGTCTCAAGCGACACCGAGCAGACCTTCGAAATCGTGACCCTTGCCGAAAACCCGGGTGAACCGGGTGTGTTCGAAGGCACGATTACCGCATCGGAGATCCCTCCCGTAACGGGTGATGGGATCATCTCGGTCGTCCACGGCGACGGGATCCAGGCCGATTATATACCGCTGGGCAAAATGGTCACTTCCTCGGTGGATTGCATCCAGCCGGATATCAGCAATGTTCAGATAACCCAGATCGGATATGAATCCGCCCTGATAACCTGGGATACCGATGAAGATGCCGACAGCGTCGTGCATTACGGCGTGGGAACCCCGGATCAGATCGTGGCGTTAAGCGACTACATCATGTCCCACCAGGTTCTGCTCACCGGTCTGGATGATTGCACCAACTATCTGTTCTATGTCGAATCGTCTGATCCGGCAGGCAACACCGCCATGGACGACAACTACGGTCTCAACTACACGTTCCTCACCCTGGAACTGGTCGTTCTGCTCGAGGAACCCCTGGATGCCGATCCCGGCTGGACCATCTCCGGAGGCCTGTGGGCCTTTGGCCAGCCGACCGGCGGCGGCGGCAGCTATGGCGATCCGGATCCGACATCCGGATACACCGGTGAATATGTTTACGGGTACAATCTCAACGGTGATTATACCGACAACATGCCGGCATATTATCTGACAACAAACACCTTCGACTGTTCAGAAGCAATGGTGGTTTTCCTGAGTTTCTACCGGTGGCTGGGTGTGGAATCCAATTCGTGGGATCACGCCGTAATTTCCATTTCCAACAACAACGGATCCTCATGGACACCGATCTGGGAAAATCCGGGATCATCCATGTCCGACGGTGATTGGATCCGCATTGAGCATGATATCTCGGCGCTTGCCGCAGGATATAGCCAGGTCCAGGTCCGATGGCAGATGGGAACGACGGATACGAGTGTTGTGTACTGCGGTTGGAACATTGACGATATTTTGATTTTCTATTCCCGCGAATGCACATCCGTTACTCCCACACCCACCCCGACCAACACTCCGATTCCCCCGACTGATACCCCGGTACCCCCGACTGATACCCCGGTACCCCCGACCGATACCCCGGTACCCCCGACCGACACGCCAGCACCCCCGACGGAGACTCCCGTACCTCCCACCGACACACCGGAACCCACCAACACCCACATTCCGACATTCACTCCCGTACCCTCAACGGAGACTCCCGTACCCCCCACGGATACACCGGTTCCGTCCACCCATACGCCTATGCCGCCTACCGGTACGCCGGTTCCCCCGACCTGGACACCGGAATGTTCCGAACTCGGATGTGAAGTCTTTATGCCGAAAACCGATTTCACTGCTGGAGATGAATGTTATTGTCGTGTATATGTCTGCAATCCCGGCAGCGAAACCTATGTCGATGTTCCGGTATTCGCGATTCTGGATGTCTATGGCCTGCTGTTCTTCGCACCGTCGTTCGGTGATTTCGATTGCTATACTATGAATGTCACACCGGGAATGACGACCATCGATGTCCTACCGGTTTTCACCTGGCCTGCCGGCGCTGGATCGGCTTCCGGGATCAACTGGTATGCCGCCATGACCGATTCTGAAATCACAAAGCTTTTCGGTCGGTTCGACATGTTCACCTTTGGCTGGCATTGATTCGGCAGCGGGAGACTGAATTCATGATGCGGGGGATTTTTCTCCCGCATCTTTTTCTTTATGTCTGAACAATTCAACTTCTTTGCTGTATCCCCGCTGCATATCGAGGATCTGCTGGCCGAAGAACTCTGGAATCTGGGAGCTTTGAACGTCAGAAGCACCGTTTCCGGAGTGTTTTTTTCGGGTATACTGGAGACCGCTTACCGCGCCTGTTTGTGGTCCCGGATCGCCAACCGGATTTTACACCCGATATCGGGATTCCCGGCATCCGGTTACGATGATATCTACGATGCCGCATCGAAAATCAACTGGACTGATCACCTGGATCCATCGGCGTCACTTGCCGTTGACTGCACCATCCGGAACTCCGCCATCATCCACAGCCGGTTTGCAGCGCAACGGCTGAAGGATGCCATCGTGGATTTTTTCCGGAGGAAATCCGGCCGCCGGCCTTCCGTCAATCTGAAAATTCCGGATATTCGGCTTCATCTTCACATCGACGGAGATCGCGCGGATATCAGCCTGGATCTGTCGGGAGACAGCCTGCATCGCCGGGCGTACCGGATGAAAGCGGGACCCGCACCGTTGAAAGAGAACATCGCTGCAGCAATTCTGTACCGGGCAAAATGGGCTGAAACGGCTCAAACCAGCGCCGAATTCATCGATCCGATGTGCGGTTCCGGCACTCTGTGCATCGAAGCGGCGATGATGGCGTCGGATATCGCACCTGGTTTGAACCGGAGAAGATTCGGATTTTTAAAATGGAAAAAGCACAATCCTGAAATCTGGAAGGATCTTATTTCACAAGCCCGGGAAAGGCAGCGCCTGGGACTGGAAACGATGCCGCCTGTTTCCGGTTATGACAAGGAAGCTGCAGCGGTCGACAATGCCCGGTATAATATCAAAACAGCTGGGCTGGAAGACCGGATCCTTGTGGCGGTGAAACCTGTTTCAGATGTCCGGGCGCGAAAACCGGGCATCCCCGGACTGATCGTTTGCAACCCGCCATACGGCACCAGGTTGAGTGAACCAGATGAACTCATTCGCAGTTACCGGAGCCTGGGAGACGCTCTGGTGCAGCATTTCCCCGACTGGCATGCCGCTGTTTTGACAGGCAATGTGGAACTGGGCAGGCAGATTCCGCTCCGGGCGGTTCGCAAACACACTGTCTATAACGGTCCGATACGATGCAGCCTGCTGCATTTCATCGTGACAGCCGATTATCGGTACGATTCCCATAAACGGCGTCATCCGGGGAACGAGCATCTGGGTTTAGTTCAGAAACCGCCCGTAGAATGCCCGGGTATCGAAATGTTTGCCAATCGCCTTCGCAAGAACGCCAGGCATTTTGGACGGTGGGCCCGCAAGAACAGGATTTCCTGCTACCGGCTCTACGATTCGGATCTCCCCGAATTTGCCGTTTCGATCGATTTATATGAAAACACGTGGGTTCACATTCAAGAGCTCCAATCACCCAGAAGCATTGATCCGGATAAATCAAAGCGCCGACTGGAGGGGATCGCGTCGGTCGTTCCCGGGATCCTGAAAATCGATTCGAATGATGTCTTCATCAAACGCAGGCGGATACAGAAACGGTATGACCGGTATCAGCGGCTCGATTCGACCGGACGTTTTTTTAGGGTCCGTGAATCTGGATGCACATTCTTGGTCAATTTCACCGACCGTCTGGATACCGGTCTGTTTCTGGATTACCGGATGGTCCGGCGAATGATTCGGGATCGATCCGGCAATGCCGCTTTTCTGAATTTGTTCTGTTATACCGGAACCGCCACGGTCATGGCGGCGGCAGGGGGCGCTTCCCGGTCGATCTCCGTCGATCATTCCAACACCTATGTGAAATGGGCCGGAGACAATTGGATACTGAACGGAATCGATCCGGCACGCCATGAAATCGTTAAGGCCGACTGCCTTGCCTGGCTGGTCGATCATACAGGCCGATACGATCTGATTCTTCTGGATCCTCCCACGTTCTCCAATCGCAGGGGCAGACCGGGCCTGTTTGATCTCCAGCGGAGCCATGTCGAACTCATACTTTCAGCCGGCGCTCTGCTGAAACCGGAAGGATTGCTGCTTTTTTCCACAAACAACCGGAAATTCATTCTGGACGAATCATCGTTGAAACAATTTCACATACGGGATATTTCCATTAGCACGATCCCACCCGATTTCAAGCGCAATCCCAATATCCACCGATGCTGGGAAATTTCCTTAAGGAAGCACAAACCAGCTAAACAAACATGATGCCGACACCCCCGACAGCCACCACAGCGCCAATCATCTCCGGTATGGACACTTTCTCTTTGAACAGAAGAATGGATGGCGGGATGATCAGAACGGGAACGCAGGCCATGATGGTAGCCGCTACACCGGTCTTGGTATATTGAACGGCCCACAGCGAGAAGCTGACGCCCAGAAACGGTCCGAAAAAGGCACCCAGAGCAATACGTTTCATCGCTCCGGAATTGCCGACCGCCCTGCGGACTCTGTCCCAGGCCCTGAGTGGAAAAAAAAGGACAATGAATCCGGCTATTCCGGCGATACCCCTGATCTGAGTGGCTGCAAACGGGTTGTAATCTCCCATGCCGAATTTACTCAAAACCAACCCCAATGCCTGACCGAAAGCGCCGGCAAAAGCCAGAACAATACCCATTAGGGCCGGCTTTCGGTTTATCGAACCGGCAGCGCCATTGCGATGATACAATACCATGACGATCCCGGTCAGAGTGAGCGTCATTCCCAGGATGTTTGTCGCCGTCAACCTTTCCCCCATCCATACCAACCCGAGTATTGCGGTCAACGGAGGTACGGCAGCCATGATCAGCATGGATATTCTGGAACCGATCAAAACGAATGCCTGAAACAGAAACAGATCACCCAACACGAACCCGACCAGTCCGGAGAGAGAAAGCCAGATCCAGGCGTGCAACGATGCGTCCAGGGGCAGCAGCATCCCTCTCGAAACCCAGGTATACAGACTTAAAAATCCCAAACCCATGCACAATCTGATCAGATTGACAGACAGAGACCCGACTCTCTTTCCAGCCGATTCAAACGACAGGGCTGTGACGGTCCAGAAGACTGCGGTCAGCAGCGCTGCGATTTCCCCCCAGTGTAATTCATACATAAGGTCATTCCTGTTCGGCTGTCGGAACTGGTTGATCCAACCATCACCCAAACGCCTGAAGGCTACCTTGAAACGATCGGTCGAAGCAATACCCCATCCGTTCAAATGCAGATTTTAAGGCTGCGAACGCCATACCGATTGTGCTAAGTTATCTGGCATGAGAGCCGGATACCGGGAGATTCGGGATGATTCTTGAGGCATGGATCACTCTCTTGGTTTTGACGGGGGTGCTGATCCTGCTGATCTCGACACGCCGGAATCCGGAAATGATTCTGCTGGGTGGGTTGATCATCCTTCTGGTTACCGGAGTGCTTCCGGCATCCAAAGCCCTGGCCGGATTTGCCAACGAAGGTATGATCACGGTCGGAGCGCTTTTCATCCTGTCTGCTGCATTACGTGAAACCGGTGGGATTCAATTGCTGACACGGCGTCTCCTGACAAAACCCGGATCCCTGCTGACCGCCCAGATGCGTGTGGTGTTTCCCTCCGTTTTACTGAGCGGATTTCTGAACAACACTCCCCTGGTGGCTATTTTATTGCCCGCTGTCAAAGACTGGGCCAAGAAATATCACCTTCCCATATCCAAACTCCTGATTCCATTAAGCTATTCTGCAATACTCGGTGGATTATGCACCCTGATCGGCACCAGCACAAATCTCATCGTGAACGGCCTCCTGATCGAATCGAAAATACCCAGTCTCGGTTTTTTTGAAATCACCCGTATCGGGATTCCATGTGCCATCGCTGGGACCCTGTTCATTCTTATGGCTGCCCGGTGGATGATTCCCGACCGCCAGCCGGTCATGAATCAACTGGACAATCCCCGGGAATACACAATCGAGATGATTGTGGAACCGGGCAGCCCGTTGGTTGACCAAACCCTGGAAAACGCCGGTTTGCGGAATCTTCCGGAAATGTATGTTATGGAGATTGAACGGGACGGGCAGATTATCCCGGCTGTGAGTTCGCAGCATACCCTGAGGGCGGACGATCGTCTTGTTTTTGTCGGTGTGGTCGAATCCGTAGTCGATCTCCAGAAAATTCGCGGGTTGAAACCGGCTACCGACCAGGTGTTCAAACTGGATGCGCCCCGGTCCGACAGATGTCTGATCGAAGCCGTCGTTTCCAACACCAATCCGCTGACCGGTAAAACGATCCGTGAGGGTCGATTCCGAACAAAATATGACGCCGCGATTATCGCTGTCGCCAGAAATGGCATGAGAATCAAAAGGAAAATCGGTGATATTGTTTTGGAACCTGGGGATACCCTGATGCTTGAGACGCTGCCGGAATTTGAGGAGAAACAAAGGAATTCACGAGATTTTTACCTTGTCAGCCGCCTGGAAGATTCGAATCCACCCCGCCATGACCGCGCCTGGACGGCCCTGGCGATTCTGATCGGCATGATCGTCAGCGTGACCGCCGGATGGTTCAGCATGCTTCAGGCCAGTCTTCTGGCGGGAGGGCTGTTGTTTCTGACCGGATGCTGCTCCGCCGAAGCCGCCCGGAAAGCCGTCGATACTCGGCTGCTGCTGGCCATCGCGTCCGCCCTGGGTATCGGCAAAGCCCTGGAAACCTCAGGTGCCGCCCTGGCTTTCGCGGATTTTTTCCTGAAACTGGCCGGGAACAGCCCCTGGTTATCGTTGCTGATCGTTTATTTTATCACCATGATATTCACGGAGTTGATCACCAACAATGCCGCCGCGGTTCTGATGTTTCCTGTTGCCCAGGCTTCTGCCCAGACTCTGGACGTCAACTTCATGCCTTTCGTGATCGCTATCATGGTGGCGGCTTCCGCCAGCTTTTCTTCACCCATCGGTTACCAGACCAATCTGATGGTCTACGGCCCCGGTGGATATCACTTTTCGGATTTCGCCCGGATGGGCGCACCGCTCGGCATTCTGGTGGGAATCATCACGGTGACGCTGGTGCCGTTCCTATGGCCGTTTTGAGGTTTCATTCCCGGTACTGAAGGTACAATCCCGCGATCACTCATGCCAGCCGAACATAAACACGCCCAGCTTCACCGAGCAACCCGGTTACGTCCTGATCCATCATAGCGGCATACCAATTGATCCCGGAAGCCGACCCGGCGCTGTCAGTCCGTGCAAAACCCGCTATCACCTCGATTTCCGTGAAACCGGGATGAATATCCAGGCGGCACTCCACTTCAGTAAAACCATGCGTTATCTCAATTTCCTCCAGTTGATCTCAGAACCAAAACAGTGAATTACACCCCGTCCTTCACTGTTTTGAAACGGGTCCCGGCAATCCGATTACATGCCGGGCGGCGGCGATTCATCTTCATCCAGGTTCCAGTTGACTTTCAACCAGACCTTCCTGCGCATTCTTTCCATCTCGTCGAAACTCATACCACCCACTGCCAGATTGCTTTTGGCGAACTTCAGATTTTCAAAATTGAAGTCGGGATCGGCCAGTTCGGGATTTTCTTTCAGAGCCATTTCCCACATTTCCGTTCCGGGCAGCGGTGTGGCCATGAAGAAAGTCGAGTAATCCAGTTCCAGCTCCCTGGCGAATTGAAACGTATTTTCCATCTGCTCGATGGTTTCCCCGGGAAATCCATACATGAAAAACCCCTTCGCAGCCATACCCAGCTCCTTGATTTCCCGGATGAGTCCGGCAATCCGTTTGATGGGCATGGGTTTTTTAATCCGGCGGAGGGTCACCGGATCACCCGACTCCACCGGCACCCAGATCGTATAGCATCCTGAATCCCTCATGGCCGTCAGCATTTCTCTGTCCATGTTGTAAAAAACGATGCCGCTGGTCGGCGTCCAGGTGATGTTGAGACGGCGATCGATAATGCCCCTGAAGATCTTCATCGCCCTGGTTTTATCATGGGTCAGATTATCATCCTCAAAATGTATTTCATTGAATCCCAGTTCCCGAACCAAATATTCAATCTCGTTCAGAACATTCTCCGGACTCCTGGGCCGGAATCGTCTTCCATGAACATTGAATCCGCCGCAGTAGATGCATCTGGCGGCACACCCGCGGCTTGTGATGATGCAGGTATAGGGAGTCTGCTTGACCTCATCTCCATGCGGTGCGCATATTTCCGAATATCGGAGAACCGGGAAGATGGACCGGTCCGGAATGGGCAGTATATCCAGATTTTGAATCGGTTCGATGAACGGGTTAATGACCGGGTTGCCTTCCGGATCTCGATAAGCGATGCCGGGCAGACGGGACAAATCCCTCCCGTTGGAAATGGCCCGGAGCAGCATGCCGGTCGAATAATCTCCTTCCCCAACAATGATATAGTCGATTTCCTTCCATCGAAGCACATTTTCCGGAATGGCGCTCGGATGATTCCCCCCGAACAGCGTAATGATGTCCGGATTCACCTGCTTAGCCAGATAACACATGTGTTTTGCCAGCGGGAATCCATCGCTGAACAGATTTGAAACTCCCACCACATCCGGATCTGATGCCCGGATTCTGGATTTGATTTCATCGTCCGTCAATCCGAACCGGAGCCGCCCGTTTTCCAGATCCTGATCGGTATTGAATCCTTCGACCAGCACATCCAGTCCTTCAACCTTGAATCCTTCCATCTTCAGCATGGCCCCGACATATCCGAGGCCGAGGGGATAATCGGCACGCTTGCGTTCCCGGCCCTTCAGGATCACCCTGGGCGGATTGATCAACAACACCTTGGACAGTTTCCGTTTCATATCTATTTATCCTCTGTAAATGTGTGATTTGATTTTTTTGTGTTCTCAATGACCTCATCGATGACAAACATGGGTGTGCGGTCCAGCCGATGGCTGATCCGATTGATTCTCTCGTTCTGAATAGCCGCGGTACCAAGCTGAATTCCGGCCAAAACCAGAAACATCGCAAGTATCCAGATACCCAGACCGATATCCCCACCCGCAATCAAGGTGATCAGAGACGCCAGTCCCGTCACGACACCCGCACAGATGAGTGTGCCGCCGAGCATCGACAGCACCACCAGTTGAATCGGCCGGGTGGTGAACGTGAGTATGATATCCAGGAAGAAGAACAGGAGCTTTCTCCAGTTGTACTTGGTTTTACCGGATTTGCGGGAACGGTATGTAATGGGGATATCCGCGAATCTCCCGCCCCGCCAGACCGAATATATGGCCATGTGTCCGTACATGGAGGTGAACCGGTCGAGACCTTCAAGATATTTCTTTCTGTAAGCCTGCAGCCCGCACCCCATATCCCGGTAAGGCAGATTAAAAAACAACTTGAAAAATCTGTTTACGATCAGGCTGGGCAGCCGCCTGGTGATGAAACCCTCTCTGCGATTCTCCCGGTACCCCGCAACGATGTCGTATCCCTCATCGAGTTTCAGGATCAGGCTGGGCAGATCCGCTGGGTCAACCTGTAAATCCGCGTCCATGACGATCGCGTATTCTCCGACAGAAGCTTCGAAACCGGCCGTCACACCCGCCTGCTGACCGAAATTTCGTGCGAACCGTATAATCTTGACATGGGGATTCCGATCGGGAAAGGAGCGCATGATTTCCGATGTTCCGTCGGTCGAGCCGTCGTCGACAAATATGACTTCGTAATCCCGTTTCCAGTCTTTGAATACGTCACTGATTCCCTGGAAAACATCTTCGATCGTATCGCATTCGTCGTAAGCCGGAATGATGATGCTGACCATCGGTTTGGCGCTGTCGGAGCCAACATCGCTTATTCTGCTTTTCCCCACTGCATCTCCTTCCATCAGAAAACACAATTCTTGAGTTTACAATAAAGCAGGTCCGAAAGCACAGAAAGTTGATCCACGGCCGGATGTCTTTCAATGGATATCCCGATCTCCGGCTGAAACTAAAACAATGGACCCCGATTAACCTGAAATCCCGATATCAGGTTTTTCTGCCTTTCCGTAAGCCGTAAGTCTCTGCCAGTCTGGAACATTCTTCTTCCGTCAGCGATCGCATATAGGATTTCCACCCCGGGCACCAGTTGATATGCCATCGCCACAGCCTGCCCAGCACTGAACCCGGATTCCGGTCGTATTTCGACCGAAACCTGCAGGTTGCACATGGAATGATTTTCACCGGGTTTCCCCCCTATGGATTCGAATAATTTACCGGATCCATCCAGATCGAGAAAATTTTCGGTGAATCCGAGGATTCTCCCAGATTCAATGTGATTGCTGAAATCGGATCACTCGTTTCGACGGCGATCCGCTGTACGCAGAAACGATCATCCCAGTCGGAATAATCCATTTTCCCCTCAACAGGACGGCAGTTCCGGCGCCAATCCCGGGGCAGTTCCACCGAAAGAACACCGTCGGAATCGGTTCGGGCACTCAATTTCAGCAGCTGGTTATAGTTGACCGCATCGATACCGCTCGGAGGCCGAAGTAAAAGGAGATAGACGTTGTCTGATTTCAGGGCTGGATTCAGGTCGGATCGGATTGTATCTCCGGCTCGTTCCACCTGCTCGTTTTCACCCCAGAAAATGCTCCCCTGAGCCAGTCTAATTTCAGAAATTTCACCGGTGATGGCATTCCGGTTCATTTTCACAAACCGGTAGAGCCGGGTATCGTGGTCCAGCAGCCATAAACCGGCATATATCGCCAAAACAGCTATCGCTGCGGTGCAGCTCATGAACCGGCATTTGACTTCCCGTCGGATTACCGAACATCCTACGAGCGCCACAACCGACCACGCCACGCAGAAGGCGAGAATAAAGTTGATTGTCCCGGCGGCATTCCGGGATCCGTGTGATGATATCAGAGCCGACACTGCCGATACTGGCAGGGATTCACCCAAAATCCACTCCCTGAATCCCCGGATCATGGCAGGGATCGGCCGGATACGGGGTCCGACCCACCGGTACCGTACTTCCCCATAGGGGCCATCATCATCCACGAGCTGATCATAGGCGGTGGATGAATCACCGTGAAACTGATGTTGATAGAACTGCACCATGAACAGAACATTCCAGATGCAACCCAACACGATGACTGCAATCGCAGCCAACCGCCTCCAGCGGTTTCTAAATGGTGATATCAGCATCCCGGCACCCAGCACGAAGATGACGGACATTCCTGAAAATCTCCGGACACCGAATCCGAGATTCCACCATTCCGAACGGGACGCATTGTAATATGTTTCGATCAGAAACAGGCTCAGGAGGGGAACTCCGATAGCCGGATTTTTCCAAACAAACCAAAAGAACCCGATCAGGGCGAGGGCCAGCAGGGGCATCCAGGCGAAGAGACCATGATAATCGGAAAAAAGCATTGGAATCAATTCGGGATTCAGAGGATTGAAAGTGGGAATTGCAGCTGTTCCCATTGTTTTTCCTGACACCAGCCACTGACCGTGAAGAATACGCCAGTACAACACCTGACTACCTGAAACGGCAAGCAAACCAATCAAAAACAGAATATAACCGGCTGCACTGGAAATCTTTGAAGATCGGCCGGGACGATTGCCCCAGGATCGGTCGTAGATTATTTGAAAAAACGGAAGAATCAGAAACGCGACATCCTGGTACCGGACAATCATCGCCAATCCGGATACGGTTCCCCACAGGAAAAAAGTCGCCGGCTGCCGGGATTCCCGGGTCTGCAGCCACAATTCAATTGCGGATGTCAGGAGAAAAAAATCGATTGCATGGGAAAAACAGATGTCGATGAAAACGAACGGCAGCAGGTTGCCGGCTCCCATGACTGAAGTGATTGCCAGAACGGAAACGGCGGGTGAAAAGAACCGGCGGCAAAGTGCATAGGCGATCCGCATTCCCGCCAACCAAATCATGATATTCCAGATGCCCATGGCCATCAGATATGGGAATGAGTATCCGGTGTCCGGATGGATCAGTGTCAATGAAGGAATGGCGCAATACAGGAACCGGGCAGCCAGGATGGGCGGGATCCAGATCATGGTGTTGCCGACAGGGAAAAAAGTGAACCGGTATCCCCGATCCGTATATTCCGGAGAATTCATGAAACCGATGAGGGTCCCTTTGGGTTTCTCCAGATTCCGCCCGGAAACGCCAGCCCATCCCGGGCGCGTGAAAAAAGCGTCTTCGTTGTACGTGTTCATATCGCGGTCGAAAACGATCGACCGTGCCGTTTCCATATATACCAAGCTGTCATAACGAAGCCGTGGTGCGAAGAAGATGAAGTAGGAGAGCATGCTGAATCCGAACAGGATCCAGACGGCGTGCCGGTCTCTCAATCGTTCCGTTGAGAATCCAGATCGATTTCTTTGACCCTCAAGGGCGTCATCAGAGTCCACGTGCTGTCCTCGTTTAATCGATAGGCCGCCAGGAATTCCGATTTTGAATCCGCCTGACTGTATTCCTCCGGAGTCAGAATGGAGAAAAACTCCTCCGCCTCATCTGTCTCCGGATTGCGATACAGATAATAAACTCTGCCCCTGACCTTGGCTGCATGCATCCGGATGTCGTGCAGCCTGATATTCAGTTCAGCGTCCTGAATCACCATCTGTGCTTTTTGAATCAATTCCCGATGGATGGATTCGAGCAATTCCAGCTTCTGAACGGTCTGAGCCTTGATTTCTCTCTTCGCTTCCACCCATTTCGGTTTGAAATCGGAAGCCAGGAATTCTTCCAGGGTGCAAAACCGCGCATCTCCCGGTCTGACAGGATAAGGCAGTTTCGTTTCAGGCAATTTAAATCCGCTTTGATCCTTCTTCCCCATCTTACCTTTTCAAGCCGATTTGATCCAGGTAGTTGTCAAACCATGTGCGAATGGAATTCGTTTTCAGGCGGGACGGATTGCGAACGATTTCCGGTTCGGTATCAATCCATTCGACCTTGAAACCTCTTTCCATATCGATCCCCGGTGCCTGCTCAAGTGCCCAGATCTGCGGAACCGCCGCATCCCGGAAAATGATATTCCGATGGGTTGGAACCAGTGATCGGATCTCGGATTGTATATCGTCCACAGACTCGTAGTTGAATTTGAATCGGACCCCAAGCCTTCCCGCTATTTCGGTGATCACTTTCCAGAATTCCATTCCGGATCGTGGATTGACCGCCTGAACTGATTCACTGACGGTTCTCAATCCGCTGGTATAACTTCCCTGCGTTTCGCCCGCACTATTCATGGGCAGAACGATGTCGGCGGTCTCGACGGTTGGGGTGCGGAACAAGTCCGCGACGATTTTGACCGGAACGTCATTCAGTGTTTTCAGCCATTTTCCTGTATTTTCATCGAGGCCGGTAAAATCTTCTCCGAATACGAATAACGCCTTGATCCGCTTCTTTTTGAGAACGGCCAGAATGTCATCCGCGGGATCAGGCACCCCATCCAGGCTGACACACCATCCTTTCTGGAATTTTGCAATCACGGCTGCATCCCCGACGGGCTGGTATCCCGGATAAAAACCGGGCAGTCCGCCCATGTCCATCAATCCCTGGGAGTTGTTGTGTTCGGTGAAGACAGCCAGTTTGGCCTCGAACAGATCACCTGCGGCACTTAAAACATCCAGATCCGTCTTTACACGTGCGCCGGGGTAATCCCGATCGCACATGAAAACCGGCCTGTTTCCTTCGGAAAGCAGCACGGCGGCTTTCTGGAACCGGTCCCATGGAATACCCGTGATTTCCGAAACGACTTTCGGGCTCAATACCGCCATGGCTTCTGAAAAGGCCTCAAAACCCTCGATTGAAACGGCACCGGCATCCTCCATCTCCAGCTTGGTTTTCATCAAACCAAGCATGGCAACATATTCCGTTCCTGGCTTCAGCTTGAGATACAGATCCCATTTTTTCAGCATTGGATCCTCTTCGGAACCCATATATACCACTCGTGCACCCAGATTCCGGGCTTTCCGGACGGCAAAATCGGCCACAGGATGATCTCTGCGCAGGTGTGCCAGGGTAATCAGGATACTCTGCGCATTTTCGATATCATGGAAGGTTGCAGTCGACGCGATATGATGAGAATCAAGCCTGGGTCTTGACAGGGTCAGGCTGGTGATATTCTGAGTTCTCAGAACCACCCGGCTGAATTTCTGAATCAGGTAGATCTCCTCGTTGGTCAGGCGGGGCGAAATGAAGACCGCAATTTCATCACCGCGGTACCGGGTCACCACGGATTTGACGACATCCGAGGTTTCTCTGACCGCACCGGTCCAGTCGATATCCTGAAGGTCACCATCCCGCCGGATCATGGGTTTCAGCAAGCGCCCGGAATCGTTGATATACCTGTAGCCGTAACGACCCATGATGCACAGGTTCCCGTGTGTGGGCGATCCGGAATCATCTGCGACTGTTTTAACGATCATGTCTGCAACCGCGCCGAATTGAAGCGTGCAACCGACACCGCAGAACGAGCAGACGGATCGGCATTTCTGCATATCCCAAGGACCGGGTTTGGGCATGGAAATCCGCTCCGAAATGGCACCGGTGGGACAGGTTGCCACGCACATGCCGCATGAAATGCAATCCGTTTCCAGAAGAGTTCGACCCATTTCCGGGCGGACGATGGTATGAAATCCCCTGTTTTCAAAACCGAAGACAGACGCGCCGACGATTTGCTGGCACACTCGAATGCAGCGCCCGCAAAGAATACATTTGTTCGGATCAAGATCGATCAGGGGATGTGATCGATCCAATTCGTACTTGTTGACTTCACCGGCATATTTTTCAAGTTTGACTCCATATTCGGATGCATATTTGCGCAGCCGGCATTCGAACACGGCATCGCATCCGCATTCCAGGCATCGGCTGGTTTCCAGCAGAGCATCCTCGCCGGTATATCCGAGTTCCACTTCATTGAAATTCGTGATGCGTTCTTTTACATCGAGTTCCGGCATGGGTCGCGGGTCCAGTTTTCGGGTAGATCGCAGATCTTTCTGCTCCACTTCATTGAAATCATCCTTGCGGCTGTTGAAATGATAGGGTTCCGGTTCCGGTTTCCGCCCCTGGAGATATGAATGGATGGCATGGGCGGCTTTCCGGCCTGCCGCAATGGCTTCGATGGCCGTGGCGGCACCGGTCACCATGTCCCCGCCTGCAAACACGCCGTCGGTGTCCGTTTCGAATGTTTCCTCATTGACGGCAATCGAACCCCAGCGCGTGAAATTCAACTCGCCGTTTCCCGGCAGCATATCGTTTGATTCGCTCGAAATCACTTTGAGATCCGGTGATTGACCGATCGCTGCGAAGACGAAATCGCATTCCAGGACGAATTCCGACCCGCCGACAGGCACCGGTCGCCGGCGTCCGCTGGCATCCGGTTCACCCAGTTCCATTCGAATGCATTTAAGAGCCTGAACTCTTCCTTTGGACGCGATCACTTCCGTGGGGGCGGCCAGGAAATGCATCTTAACTCCCTCATGTTCAGCTGCATCTATTTCCATTTCGTTGGCCGGCATTTCCTTCCGGGTGCGGCGGTACAGCAGAACCACCTCCTCGGCATTCAAGCGCAAGGACGTTCTGGCACAGTCGATCGCTGTATTTCCGCCTCCGACGACAACGATCTTGCCGTAAATTTCGGGTTTTTTATTTCGACCGAGCTGCTCGAGAAATTTGATACCGGATAGCACACCCTCGATCTCCTGGCCGGTAACTCCCAGTTTCGTGCTGCCCCAAGCGCCCATTCCAAGAAAAACAGCCTCAAATCCCTGGTCAAACAACGATTTGATGGTGAAATCATCTCCCAAAGCCATATTCGTTTTCAGGACCACACCCATTTCCAGGATGGTATCGATTTCCCGGTCGAGAACATCAAAAGGCAGCCGGTATTCCGGTATTCCGTAACGGAGCATTCCGCCGGCTTCCGGCATCGCTTCGAACAGGGTCACGCCAAATCCCCGCAGGCGAAGGAAAAAGGCTGCGGACAACCCCGCAGGACCGGCTCCGATGATTGCCACCGACTGGGCCCTGTCCGGTTCCCGGATCGGGGTGTAATGCCGGAGTGCTTTTTCCAGGTCAACGTCTGCCGCATATCTTTTCAAAAAATCAATACCGACTTTTGTATCCAGCAGATTCCGCCGGCATGACAGTTCGCACGGCCGCGTGCAGACGCGACCGCAGACAGCCGGCAAGGGATTCGTCTGTTTGATCACCTGGATGGCGGCCTGGGGTTGTCCCGCCGCAATCAGGGCGATATATCCCTGCACATCCACTCCAGCGGGACATCGCAGGGTGCAGGGCGGCAGACAGTCTGCATAATGATTTGATACCAGCAGTTCCAGGGCTGTCCGCCTGGCTTCCATGACCCGCCTGTTCCGTGTGAATAGTTCCATTTTATCCTGGACTCTGGTGGAACAGGCTGCAGCCAGATTCTTCTGACCTTTGACTTCGACGACGCAGACATAGCATGAATTATACGGTTCCAGCTGGGATTCATAGCACAGTGTGGGAATATGATCGATTTTCAGATCATGAACCGCCTGGAGGATCGTCTTGTCGGAATCGGTGACATATTTTTGACCGTTAACGATGATTTTAATCTTCGCCATGGTTAAATCTCCATTCTACAAATCTTATTCCCGAACGATGGCTTCAACGGGGCAAACATAAAAACATTGACCGCATTGGATGCACTTAACCTGATCGATGACATGAGCCTGTTTTCTTTCTCCCGAAATGGCACCTGTGGGACAGGATTTCGTGCACAGCGTGCATCCGATGCATTTTGCGGGATTGATCGTGAAAGTGAGTAATTTCGTACAGACATGAGCCGGACATTTTTTGTTGTAAATATGGGCTTCGTATTCTGATTTGAAGTACTTCAGCGTTGTCAGAACCGGATTCGGAGCGGTCTGACCCAGGCCGCACAGCGATGATTCGCTTATTTTTCTGGCCAGATCCTCCAGCAGCGGTATGTCTTCCGCCCGGCCATCACCCTGGCAGATGCGGGTTAAAATTTCAAGCATACGTTTCGTTCCGATTCTGCAAAATGTGCATTTGCCGCAGGATTCGCTCTGAGTGAATTCCAGGAAATAACGGGCCAGATCCACCATGCAGGTGGTTTCATCCATGACGACCAGCCCGCCGGAACCCATGATAGCGCCGGTACGGGTCAGGGATTCGTAGTCGATAATCGTATCTTTCAATTCCGCAGGAATACACCCGCCGGACGGGCCGCCAATCTGAACCGCCTTGAATTTTTTGTCGCCGGGAATTCCTCCGCCGATATCGAATACGATCCTCTCGATGGATATACCCATGGGAACTTCGACCAGTCCGGAATTGTTGATTGCACCCACCAGCGCAAATATTTTGGTGCCCTTGCTTGTTTTGGTGCCCAGCGATGCGAACCATTCCGCACCCCTGAGCATGATGGCGGGTACATTGGCCCAGGTTTCGACATTGTTGATGTTGGTGGGTTTCCCCCAGATACCTTTCTGTGCGGGGAAAGGCGGTCGAAACCTCGGTCGGCCTTCAACACCCTCTATCGAAGCCATCAGAGCGGTTTCTTCACCGCAGACAAACGCTCCCCCCCCCCTGACAACTCTCACATTGAAATTGAATCCCGACCCCAGGATGTCATTACCCAGCAATCCGAATTCCATGGCCTGCTTGATGGCGATTCTCAGCCGTTTGATTGCCAGCGGATACTCATCCCGGACATATAGGATGCCTTCCTGAGCCCCGATTGCGAATGCGCCGATGGTCATTCCTTCCAGCACACAATGAGGATCGGCTTCCAGAATCGACCTGTCCATGAACGCTCCCGGATCCCCTTCATCTCCGTTGCACACGATGTATTTGGGACTGCCCTGCGCCCGTTTGCAGAATTCCCATTTCAATCCGGTGGGGAAACCGGCCCCGCCCCGGCCTCTCAACTGGGAATTCTTGATCTCCGTTATGACCTGCTCGGGAGTCATTTCCGTCAGTACTCTTTCAAGAGCCATGTATCCGTCGTGAGCGATATAATCCTCGATCACTTCCGGATCGATCATGCCGCGGTTCCGAAGAGCCACCAGAATCTGATCCTTGAAAAACCCGATGTCTCTCATCAGGGGAACCTTGTCTTCCTTCAACGTGGGAGAATACATCAGTTTCTTGACGGGCCGACCCTTCAAAAAATGCTCTTCAACCAGATAGGGAATATCCTTTACCGTCAGGCGCTGATAGAAAATTCCTTCCGGTTGAACAAGCATCACGGGACCGCGCTCGCAAAAACCGTTGCATCCTGTACCAATTACCTGGATCTCCTGTTCGAGTTTGTGTTTTTGGAGTTCCATTTCGAGCGCTTTTTTGACGTCAAAAGCTCCGTTCGAGACACATCCCGTTCCTGTGCAGACCAACAGGTGGGAACGAAATTTATCCATGACACCCCCCTTTACTCAATTTCCACCCAAAACTTCATAAAATCCAAAACGATGTCGTTTCCCCCATGACTCTCAACTCATCTTTTCACTGCCGATCGCCAGTGCATATTCTTCGACCATATGTCCCTTGTCGGCGTGTTCCAGCAAGATCCTCTCGATTTTTTCCGGAGTCAGTTTTGCGTATTTGACCGGCGGTGAACCATGATATTCCACCGTTGCCATCGGCTCATGGCTGCACAGGCCCGCGCAGCCTGATGTCGTAACCAGGACATCCCTGATTCCGTATCGGTCAATGGCGTCCAGCAAAGCATCCATCACCTCTCGCGCTCCGGATGCAATCCCGCAGGTCCCCATATGAACGGTAATTTTGGCTTTTCCCTGGGCATCCCGGAGATTCGTGGATCTTTTCGCTTTTTCCCTGATCTTCCGTAATTCCTCAATTGTCAGCTTCCCCATAATCCTTCCTTTCGGCAATCTTCAATTTACCTGATGTTCAATCCAGATTCTGACGCGCCCGGATAATATCACAAATGAATCTGGCAACGTCAGGACTGGAGATAGTAACATCACCCAGAACAGAACGCACCACCCTGGTATCGAAAACAAATTGATCCCCATCGACCGCATGTCTATAGACGATTTCGAGATCCGGATTGGATATCAGAACGGTCGTGATTGTCGAAGCCATGTCTCCCATGGGCTGCCGATCGATATGAGCGTATTTGAACCGCGCAGTGACATGAGTGCCCTTCGACGGGGCGGACCGAACAGTCAGATCTCCTCCCGCCCGAAGAGCCGCCTGACGGAACATCGACAGACCGATACCCACCCGCCGCACATCCTTTGTCGTAAAAAACGGATTCAACACCTTGGTCAGAGTCTGGTCGTCCATCCCACACCCGTCATCGATAATCTCTATCACTAAATAATCTTCTTTCCTGGATTCCTCAATGACGATTTCAACATTTTTGGCACCTGCCCGCGTGGAGTTTTCGATGATATCGAGTATGTGAAGGGACAGTTCCTTCATGAATCCGTTTCCGCTCCGACGTGGCATCCCTCCCGGCGATGGAATGCCAGTCTGAGATTATCGAAATCCGGCCGGTTCATATGAAACCGGTTGAAAACCCTTCCGATCTCCTCGAGATTATGGGCATCGGAATCGGTTATAAACGTATAATCAGCATATTGCGGATAAACTTCATCGACCGTTCCGATCGGCGTTCGATAAGACACTTCCAGAGCATCAAAGGGAATATTGGCCGGAATGAATCCCAGTTGCCCGATGATTCCGAATGCCTGGCGATCGATATGGGCAGCCACCGCCAGTCCTTCGTTCTGTCCGATCAGCCGAACGATCTGGCGCAGGGACAGGTCCGTGGAACCGATCAACAGATAGTCGCAGAATCCTTCTACCTCATCCAGCGCGTTGGCGATGATCTGATCATCCCGGTATGGATTCGATGGATCGCGAATGAGATGGCTGTAAATCTCCTTCTGAAAGAAGCCGAGGAATTCGATACTCCTGAAAAAGGCCAGAACATGAACCTCTTCCCGGGAGGTTACTTCCATTCCCGGTATGACGATCAGTGGTGTGTCATGCGCAATCTGCATGACCGGGTCGGCATTTTCCCCCGAGTTGTGATCGGTCACGGCAATGATATCCAGTCCTTTTTCCAGTGCCGCGGAGACGATATTCCCGGGAGACATGGTCAGATCGCTGCAGGGCGACAGGCAGGTATGAATATGCAGGTCCGCTTTAAATTCTTTCAGTTTCAACGCTCTCCGGAAATACCAAGATGGGTCAATTCCGCGACGAGCTGGTAGGTTGTCAGAGGGGATCGGAGCAGGGTGACATTTTCCGAACTCGCGTTTTCCAGCGTTTCGGGAAGTGGTTTGCTGTTTTTGGCCAGTATGATCGCAGTGAAATCCTTCAGTGTTGCGACTGCGATTATGTTTTCATGCACCTGGATGGTGACCCAGACATCCCGTCTCCTGCCGGCGGCGATGACATCACTCAGGAGATCGCCGCAGTATCCACCTTCCACCGGATCATCCATATGGATCCCTTCATTGATTATTTCCAGATTCAGCTTTTGCACCAGTTCGCTTAACAGCATTTGTCAACTCCTTGATTCTAATGAACACGCAGTCGGTAAGACTCGCTTCTCCCTTTACGATATCTTCCGCCAGAGACTGACAGGTGGGAGCGCCACATGCACCGCATTGCTTGCCCGGCAGCAATTCACGGATTTCCTCAATACGGTTCATCATCTCCAGCGCCCGTTTGAGATCCGGATCCAGCGGATCGGGACTCGGGGCGTTCGCTCGAATCTCTTTCAACAGATAAAGACTCTCATAATTCCGAAGTACTTTTCTGGAATCGACTCGGCTTTTCACACCATACTGCTCGACCAGATTTTCAATCCGGCTGGCGGCCAGATGCTTGTTCTGCACGACCAGCGGCCCTCCGACACACCCTCCGGGACATATCGAACACTCCAGATAATCGACATTTTTAAGTTTGCCCTTTTCGACCGTATCTAGAATATCGATCACATCCTTCACTCCCGTGACCGATAACGTCGACCATTTGGTCAATCCTCTCAAGCTGGCTTTCCCAATGGCCCAGCTCATTCCGACACCGCTGCTTTTCTGGATGATCCAGTCATCGTCAACTTCCTTCAGTGCGCTGACCAGGGGGCCGTAAAGATCACGGATACCGATCGCTCCATCCAGATTGCTCCGCTCGACGCCAACCGGATTCGTGATGGAAATCATCTTTGCGGCGCAGGGCGTGATATGAAACACCCCCACCTCTTCCGGATTGACTTCCTTCTCTTCGACGATCTTCTTGCGGATCTGCAATGCGCCGATTTCCCGGGGAATTTCGATGGGGATGATATGTTCGATCAGGTCCGGGTAGCTTTTGAAGATCATCCGGGTGACGGCGGGGCAGAAATTGGAGATCATGGGGCGGATCTCCTGGTTTCGTCTCAAATACTCATCGATCGCCATCAGAACCATCTCACAACTCAATCCTACATCATAGATATAGTCGAATCCGATTTTCTGCAGGGCCAGAAGAATATCGTTCGGTGTATAATGGGAACCGAACTGAGCGAAAAGCACCGGAGATGGCACTGCGGCCAGAACCCGGTACCCGGTCAGATCCTGGCTTTTGGAGGTCATGGATTTGACCGCCTGAACCGGGCAGACTCTCAGGCATTCCCCGCAATCGATACACAACTTGTCCTTGATAACCTCCGCTTTCCCATCGATAACACGAATGGCATTGACGGGACAGGCAAGCGTGCAGACCACGCATCCGTTACAAAGATCCTTGTCGATATATATTGAATGGGAGTAATGCTCCTGAATCTCTTTCAACTTGAATCCCTCCTGTTTCCAGCGGTCCGTCGTTTTCCGGAAGAGATCCGCATCTGACCGGTATCCGGGTGGGTCACGCGATCATGATATCCATATCCAGGGTCGTGCCCTTTCCGACAACTGTGTTGATTTCGAACTGATCTGAAGTTTTCTTTATGTTCGGCAGACCCAGACCCGCCCCGAATCCCCGTTCCCGCATCTCGCGTGTGGCCGTTGAATAGCCTTCGGTCATGGCCAGAGCAACGTCCGGAATCCCCGGACCCTCATCCTCGAAGGTCATATGGACCTTGGAAGGAGAAATTTCCAGGGTCACCTCGCATTGATGCGCATACAGTACGACGTTCATTTCGGCTTCGTAGGCAACGATCATCGCTCTCCATATAAGCTCGCCATCGATGTTCAACTGCTTCAGAATCCTCTTGATCTGTTTGGACACGGACCCGGCAGACTGGAAATTGCCGCCTTCAATATGAAATGCTTTTTTGAACAGGACGGTTTCATCCGAAGCCAGCTTCATATTTATTTTGCTCGCTTCGCTGCCAGCAGCCCTTTGGAATAGAGCAGCCCGCAGGTTTCGAACATGGTCAGCCGGGTGATCATAACCGGAATTCCCTCTTCCCGGGCTGCTTCGAGGATTCTTTCATCCGGGCGACGGTTTCCGACAAATATGACCCCTGATAAATCGAATAATTCTGCGGTATTAATGATCTGGTGGTCCAGAAGGCCCGTCAGCCAAAGGGCACCCCGCGAACAGGATGCCAGAACCTCGCTGATCAGATCCGAAGCATGAACAAACTGTATTTCCCTGTCGGCTGCAGCTTGATTCACCAGGATTTCAGCTTCCAGCAGTTCGATGATTTCCCTGATTAACACGATCGGCTCCTACCTATTCGTTCCGGTATTTTGCAAGTATTTTACGGATTTCCTTTGGTTTCATTTTGCCGTGGAAATCCTCATCAACCATGATGACCGGAGCCAGTCCGCAACAGCCGACACACCGGACTGCTTCGAATGAGAACATGCCGTCTTCGGTCACCTGTTCCTCCGCAACACCCAGTTCCTGCTCCAGGGCTTTCATGATCAGAGGACCACCCTTGATGTGACAGGCTGTTCCCAGGCAGACCTTGATGATGTGCTTGCCGGACGGCTGCAATTTGAAGGCCTTGTAAAATGTCGCCACTGCATATACCCGGGCCAGCGGAATATCCAGATCCCGAGCTATCTTCTCGAGGACCGGTCCGGGCAGATAACCGATTTCCCGCTGGACATCCTGGAGAATGGCGATCAACGTGCTGGGATCATTGTTGTTGGATTGAAGTATATTATCCGCAGTCTCAAACCATTTTGTCTCAACACTCGTTTCCACCGGCATTTTCAATCTCCTTGAATCCTGTTTGCGTGCCTTTCAAAACTGCCGTCCATATTATGGCAGATATCCCCTTGATATCAAGAATTATCGTCGGTTCGGGCCGCTCTGATGCCGGGAACCGAACGGAAATTTTCCGGATTACAGTTTCAGGCGGAGTTTGAACAGATACAACATATTTTTGAGCCCGTCTCCCCAGAGATTCAACTTCGACGGTCCAATCCGCAGAACATATTTGAACTGGACGGGAACTTCCCGGGCTCTGTCTTTCAGGTTCTTGAACGCCCGGATTTTCAGTTCTTCAGAAAAAGGCATTCCATCGCTCAATACACGAACATCGTCCAGTATCCGACTGCGGAACACCCACATGCCGCTCTGGCTGTCCCGCAGCCGTATGCCGAACAGCAGCCAGGTGACGAAAGTCAGCACGATGTTTCCCACATAGCGCTGAATCATGTTCAGGGAATGTGCGAAATGGATGGGTATGCGGGCTGCGGAGATAAATTCCAGATCTTCGATGATCATGATATCGAACAGGTAGGAAATGGCGTGCGCAGGATAGGTACCGTCGCCGTCCATGGTGATGATTACATCCCCTTCCGCCGCGCGCAGTCCGCATTTGTATGCGGCTCCGTAACCCTGCCGCGTCTCACGGACAACCCTGGCTCCCAGAGATTGGGCGACACGCGCTGTTGAATCCGTCGAATTGTTGTCAACGACCACAATTTCATCCACAAATTCCGGAAGCGTCGGGATGACCTTGGCGATACCGGCCTCCTCATTGTAACAGGGTATGACCACGGAGATTTTATGATTGGCCCGCATTGATTTTACTCCTTGTGAAACACTCTGGAAACCTTGATCTTCAGGGTTTCCATCAAAACAGAAGCGAACATCCGGGGATTGAACATGACGGCATTGGTCAGAAAACATTCGTAGGTGCAGAAACAGCGTTCATCACGAATTTTCCGCCGGATTGCCGCAGCCCGGGACGACCGGATGATCTTCCGGAAATCATACTCCTCCGAGCGGAGATTGCCGAGTATATCATCTCTGATCTCGCACGCGGCGACATCCCCGTCGGGATACAGAATCACACCCAGCCGGCCGGCATAGCAGGGAACAATAAACCGATCGGAACACGAAATTGAATGGATCAATCGCTCGCGGACGATCTTCATGGCATTAACCAGATCCGCAAAGGGATAACCGCGGTATCCCGACAGCATGCGACGCTTCAAATCGGCATCCAGTCTGGCGGAAAACTCACGATACTTCAGCATATCGACTTCAACCGCCGCCGGATCTCTGGGATTCCCTCTGCAAAGGAGATGATTGATGTTTCTCACACCCAGATCCCCCGTCAGAAAATCATACAGCTCATCCAGCTTGTGATGATTGAAACTGGAAATGGTCACGGCGACGTTCAAATTAAAATTCGGGTATCTTCCCTTCAATTTGTCGAGTTTGCGGTAGGTCTCGACCGCCCGGTCGAACAATCCGGGAACACCCCGGATCCGGTCATGATCCTCTCCCACTCCGTCAAGGGAGATATCCATGGCGAAATCGATACCCGGGCAGTTTGCCAGGATTCTTTCGGCATGATCTACGATTTTATCACAAAGGTATCCATTTGAAGGCATCCCGAGATTCCGGAAACCGGGAGATTTGTAGAAAACCTCGACGATGTCGGCGATATCATCGCGCATGAACGGATCGCCGCCCGTAATCAACAGAAAAAGCAGTGGATCCATGGACCGGACTGTTTTTTCAATTTCGGTCAATGTCAGGTCATCGGTGCTGAAAGCTCGATCGCCCAGTAAACAATGCCTGCAGTGAGCGGTACAGTTCCGTGTCACGAAAAAAACGAGATAATGCGGCATTGCATTCCGTTTGAAGAATAAACGGGGCGCAAACTTCAAATAACCTGGCACGGATCCGCTGGATTTCATCACGGGTCAGAAAACATATCCCAGAGACTTCATTTTCTCCAGTGTTTCTTTCGACATGTCCGGATCAACCGGTTTTCTGCTCACGTCAGCCATCTCAAACCCGTGCACGATCAATTCATCAAGTCGCACCGCGATGTCATTGTATTGTTCCTGCATATCCTGCTTCTCCATCGGATCGATATTCAGATTGAAAAGCCGTCTTGAACGGTTATCCCCGCTGAGAATGCATTTCCAGTGACGGGTCCGGATACCTCTTTGTTTATCAGCGTCTTCCGCCAGGATGATGCCATAATTTTCCACCAGTTCATGGGTCCGTTCCCGGTCGGTTCGGCGCAGATCGAACCCGTTCATGGATTTGCCGGTCGGCAAACCATAGCCGGATAGAACGGTCGGCATGAGATCGGTTATGGAAACCAGTTTATCGGTGAGGGTGTATTTCTCGAATGCATCCCCGCAGATGATCATGGGTATGGAGAGAGCCGGTTCGTATATGTCTTCGCCGTGCGTGTAGAATCGACCGTGTTCCCCGAAGCTTTCGCCATGGTCGGCAACCAGAACGATATCGGTAAGGCGGTCAATCCGGAGTCTGAGGGTATCGAACAGGATTTGTTCCACGGCTTTATCGACCGTGCTGACTTCTCCAAGATACAGACATTCCGGTATTCCGGGGCGGACTCTATCCGGATGCGTGCCGACGGCTGCCCTTGCCTTGGCCCAGTCTTGTTCATCGGTATAGGTTCGATGGTTGTCGACTGAGTCCCGATAATACCGGATCTCCGGATCCGGCGGCTGATACGGCGCATGAGGATCGAAATAATGTATCCAAAGAAAAAACGGATTATCCGAAGCGTACCGGCTCAACCAGGGCCGGACCAGAGAATTGGTCCATCGCGCCGGCCGCTCTCGGAGATCGCGGGTCGTGTATTTCAGGCCGAATTTCAGTGGGGAGGCCTGGCGCAGATCTCCCGGTATACCCAGTTCGTCGTTGTATATCATGAATCCCTGGTCCAGGCCGAACTTTCTGTCCAGGGGAAAACAGCTGACGAAGGCCGCCGTCCGGTACCCGTTCACACGGAAAATTTCCGTTGCGGTTTCATTGTCCGGGCCCAGGCGATACCGGTTTTCCAGTGCGCCGTGAACCGCGGGAATGGTTGAGGTCAGAAGCGAGG
Organism: candidate division CSSED10-310 bacterium; assembly: GCA_016927905.1. GTDB lineage: Bacteria > CSSED10-310 > CSSED10-310 > CSSED10-310 > JAFGJC01 > JAFGLW01. The sequence continues at coordinate 320,044 of JAFGLW010000001.1, forward strand.
CATGAGAAGGAGTTGTCATGGGGACCGGACAGACGGCATTGCAGAACTGCCAGCCTTTCCGGGCCAGCCGGTCCATCACGGGTGTCCGGACGATGGCATTGCCTCCGAATCCGACGGCATCAGCCCGCAACGTATCCAGCGTGAACATCAACAGGTTTCGGGCATTCTCGGGAGGCAAACCTCGAACCGGCCGGACAGACCAGGCCATATTGCCGGCGGTGAAGCTCAAAAACAGGGCCAGCAGGATAACACCGGACAGAGCGGCTGGAAGCCGGCGAAATCGTGATCGCAGCGGCAGAGTCAGTGCATACCCGAAAACAACGCTTGCGATCCCCCAGATCCCCATAATCAATGCGTCAAAGAAGATCAAGCCGAAGATCGAACCAGGCCGGATGAATGTTCCCAGCCCGAACACCATGACCAGCAGCGCATCCAGCAGCCCCAGAACGGCACCGGCGTTAAATCCGCCCCAAATCAGGTACCAAAGGGGATGCCGCTTTTTCCTGCTGCGTCTACCGAACACTAGTAGTTATCCTTCCATAACAGTGCACGCCTGAAAAGTCTCCATACGGGCATGCGATAGGTTCTTGAATAACGATAAGCATAGGTCAGATTGAATAGCCACCGGTTCAATACTGATTTCCTACCTCGCCGGGCCATCCACCGTACCCAGCCTGAAAAAATCGGAAATTTCACCGCCAGATAAAATAATTTTTGAAGAACGATCAGGCTTTCAGAATCTTGATTGGCGATCACCGAATCGTTGAAATAGGACTGCGTCAGATCGTTCACTCCATACGAAGCATCCAGATAACCCGCCGCTTTGGCCTCTCTCTCCAGGTCCGTTCCCGGATATGGCTGAATGATGGAACACCAGGGATAATCACTGCCGATTTCTTGGTTCAGCCGGACCGTCTCCCAGGCGTTCTCAAAAGTTTCCCCGGGCATGCCGACCATATTGAATGTTCCGATCTTGATCCGGTATTTCCGCAGCAGATCCGCCGTGTCATTGATCTGCTGTCTGGAGATATTTTTTCCCAAAATCTGGTTTCGGATACGATCGTTGCCACTTTCAATTCCGAAATAAGCCACATAACATCCGGCAGATTTCATGGCTCGAACGAGATCTTCCGTGGCCAAATCCGCCCGGATAAGGCAAGAAAACGGTATGTTTACTTCCTTCCGGTACCGCTCCAGAAACTCAAACAGCCAGGGCGGTTCCAATAAAAATACTTCGTCATCGAACCGGACGGTCTTGAGAGGATAACGTTCTCTGACCATCGTGATCTCGCGGCACACTTTTTCGGGCGCAACCCTCCTGACCATTCTGCCCTTTCCGCTATAAAGCGTCTTGTAGGCCTTGTTGCAGCAGAAGGAGCAGTTGTAGGGACAACCTCGCCCGGTGATGAAGTGCTTGCTTGGACTGTTCCTGAGAATCGGATATTGATAGTAGAGTTCCCTGTCGGGAAAAGGCAGGCTGTCCAGGTCTTCAACCAGGGGACGAACCGGGTTTTGAATGATCGACCGATCCCGTTTCACCCAGATGTTCTGAATGGATGAAAGATCTTCGTTCGAGTCGAATCGGCTACATAATTCAACAACCGATTCATCACCTTCGCCGATACAGATGGCATCCACACAGCTTTCCTGAATGACTTCAGGATAATAGGTCGGGTGAGGACCTCCCAACAAAGTGAAAACCCGGTGCTTCCGTTTGATTTCACACAGTGTGGACAGCGCCCAGGCATGGCTGCCGCTGACAACATACATGCCGATCACGTCCGGGCGGTACATCCCGATGTAATTCCGGATCCTGCCGGAATCCGATTCGATGAGAAGCTCCACATCATGGCCGGCCTGTTTCAAACGTGCCGAAAGCACCATGGTACCCAGATATTCGAACCAGAAATTCTGCAGAAACAGGATGCGTGCCATTAATCGTCACATTTTCCGGCGGAACAGCGTTCGAACTCCGCCCATGATCAGATTCCAGGATTTACGGGGAGGCAGTTTGAGGAGCCGGTGGAGTTGCCTGAGGATATATTTGGGTCTGAGATAAAAATTCCGATATGCACGGGCTACCGTTCTTTTGATCTCCTCCTCGGTCCTGTTTTCCGGAATATAGATGATTTCATTGAACACATTGTAGGTTGTGGGATCCTTGTTGGTTATGGTTCCGCTGGTCAGGCAAAACTCGGATAATTCGGTTCCGGGATAGGGAACAAATGTCAGCCAGTATACATAATCGGGATCCAGTTCGAGACCGAACCGGACCGATTGCCAGGTTTCCACCTCCGTCTCGGTCGGGAGCGTCAGCATGAATGAAGCGACGGTTTCGATTCCGATTTTGCGTGTCAGCCGGAACGCTTCACGTGCCTGGTTCAGAGTGGTTTGTTTCCGGATCAGCTCGAGCAGCCGGGGAACCCCGGTTTCCACGCCGAAAAATATCTGGTAGCAGCCGGATCGTTTCATCCGCATCAACAGAGTCTCGTCCACGCAATCAACCCGGGTGAAACAGGTCCAGGGCAACGCCAGACCGGCTTCGTCAAGTGCATCACACAGGGCGAAGACACGTTCACGATTGACAGTAAAAGTCTCATCATAGAACTGGATTCCGTCGATTCCGAAATCGTCGATCATTTTCCGGATATCCTCGATGACTTTGCCGGGTGACCGGAATCGGAATGAACGACCGAATATCAGATCTCCGGAACAGTATGAACAATTATAGGGGCATCCTCGGCTGGTAAGCAGATGCAGGGTTCGCCTTCCTCTCAATTGAGCCGATGAATGATACCGGTTCATCGGAAATAGATGCAACGCCGGAAAAGGAAGGTCGTCCAGTGATTCAATCAGTTGCGGTTTCGGATTGGAAATAATTCGGCCGTTTCCATCCCGATATGAGATACCCGGAACATCCTCGAGTTTTCCGTTGTCCCGCATTGCCGAGAGATATGCCCGGAACGCCCGTTCACCTTCTCCCCTGACTACGATATCGATACTGGGATGTTCGAACTGCTCCTGAGGGAAAAGCGTGACCTGGACACCTCCGAGCACGACCTGGATTCCGGGATCGATCGATTTGGCCGTATCGGCCACCCGATAACATCGACTCAGGTTGGCGCAGAAGGTCTGCATGCCGATGATATCGGGTAACTCATCGCGAATCCGGTCGGCGATATCATCAAAGGTCAGATGGCACGCTTCCGCATCCAGCACACTGACCCGGTGACCATCCATCAGGGCGGCGGAAGCGATGTAGGCCAGTCCCATGGACGGATATACGGCACCAGCTTCCAGTAGATCGCCGTATCGTTCTTTCATGGAACTTGGTGGGACAACAAGAAGTATTTTCAGTTTCCGCCGCCTTCTGTCACCAAAGTCAGTATTTCGAACCCAGCAAATAACCCAGTGCACCGGTGACCATGCCGATCACCACGAACGTAACATCCAGCGGGATGAAAACACAAGATTTGGATGCAAATGCAAACCCCTCTTCACTCTGCAGATAGTGTATCCAGGGTCGATTCATAATCATCGCCATCAGAAGCCCCGCAGCGAAAACGACCAGGGCCGGAATACCCAAAAATGGACTGAGCAGCAGGGTCACCAGCGATATACTCGTGAACAGAGCGGCAAAGATGAATCGCCCCGGAACGGACGTTTTTCGAATACGCTCGGAAGCTTCTCCCAGTTTCGAGCGAAGGATGTACTTGACAAGCGCTGAAGAACGGTTCAAATCGGTTGTCAGGACGGTCCAGAGCGAATATCGTTTCACATGATCCACTTCGAGCTGCGGGATGGGAACAATCCGGATACCCTGATTGCCCAGCATTGCACCAAAAACCGTATCTTCGATACTGGGAGTCCTGTAATGGGTATCGAACCCGCCGCTGGCGAGAAAAATTTCTTTCCGGATCGCCGCGCACGAGGTGTAGAACAGGTGGATATTCTCATCGAGACGCTGGTAGGTAAACCGCATCCAGTGATTCTTGTACTTGCTGGCAAAATTCCGGTACCGGATGTGACGGCTCAGGATGCCGACCGCTCCCTGGACCGTGGTATTTCGGAACAACTCCTCAAGTATTTCCAGGCCGTTCTTGGGCAGGATTACATCCGTATCGATAAACAGAATAATGGATCCGGTGGCGTATCGGGCTCCGAAATTCCGGGCTGCCGACACGCCTTTGTGCCGGTTCTTGACAATCGTGATCGGGTAGTTGCGGGCGATTCGATATGCGACTTCGTCCATGGCGTCATCAACCAGGATCACTTCCTTGGGCAGGTATGTCCCGGTGAACAATGCGTGCAGGCAATTGGCAAAGACCTTACGGGCCAATGCTGCAGGTATGACGACCGAAATATTCGACTGAGTCTGCTTTTTGGATGCCTTCAAATTCCTTTTTCTTCGCATCGGATCCCGAGACGTTCCAATTCATCCAGAATCGGATGGTACATTTCCGGATCCACCGGAATCCGTACGCCAGTCGCATTGATTTTGCCCTGAAGTATCAATCGTGTTCCGATGGCAGCCGGAAGGCTGACTGTCCTGGCCATTGCAGTTTGCCCGTACGGGACACCAAAATCAACCAGCGTACTTGTGATTTTTTTCTCCATTCCGTTCATTGTGACTCCGAATACATGGTGCAGCACGATCATGTCCCGCTCACCCGGCTCATAAACCAGCTTTTCCAGGCATTTATGAACCAGGGTGTCCAGAATGCATTCGGCGTCTTCTGGAAGATTGTCGCGACTCATCAATCCCAGCCATTCCATGTTATCGAAAGCGTAATGGTCGGGCGGCAGCGATATCAATTTGGATGCCGCAGCACGGATGTCACCCCCCTTTGCATCCACCTGCTCCCGAAACAGTTCCGCGTAGGTTTGATCTCGAAACGTTCTGGGTGTCAGATCCAAAAAACCCAGGTCAACCATCGCTTTCAACGTCGTGCACCATCCCTTGTAGCGCAAGGTGCCTCGGTACATTGTGTGAACGTCGGACAGCCCGTACAGCTCCTGATAAGGCATGGAATTCCGGTTGGGATAAGCTTCAAATTCCATCCCGTCTACAGTCAGATGATGGTATTCCAGGAACAGATTTTTTCCTTCGATTTCCTTCAACTCGCCGTTCCACAGGAATTTTGCATCGTTCCGGGCGGCGAGGATCACGCCGCGTGGAGCCCATGAAAACTTGTACCCGAAAGGATTGGTATTGGCTTCAGGTGCCGGCAGTCCACCGCAATAGGACCGGAATGAAACGACTTTCCCGCCGGCATTCTCGACGGCATGGATAATCCGCATTGCGGACATGTGGTCGATTCCAGGATCCAGGCCGAGTTCATTCATGAACAACAGGCCCGCTTCACGCGCCGGACTGTCGAACTCCTTCATGGCAGGGCTGACATAGGACGTGGTCATCAGGTGTTTCTTATGCTTCAAACACAGTCTGGCGGCGACCGGATGCATCTGTGCCGGCAAAAGACTGATGGTCAGGTCATGGTTTTTGATCTCCCGCTCCAGTAATTCTTCGTTTTGGACGTTAAGGCTTTGGGCCAGACCACGTGGGTGGTTTTTGATCATTTTCTCAGCCTTTGCGACCGTCCGGGTCGCAATGGTCAGATGAAAATCCGGGATATTGAGAAGATAATCCACGAGAGGTTGTGTGACCAGTCCCGCACCCAACAGCAGTATTTTTTTCTCACTCATGCTTACGACTCCTTGCTGATTTTTTCCATGAACCGCTCGATATAGGCGTAATCGTCGGTCAGACGACCGTTATGCACAATCAGTGCGTTGCGAATCTCATAAGGCAAATGCTGTGATTCCAGAGATCTGGACACATCATATTCTGCAATATCCCGGATATAGCGGGACAGTACGCCGGAGAAATCAGTAGATGCTTCCCGGGGTATTTCACACGGCAGATTGTCGATCGCCATCACCACCGGCCCCGCCAATGAGAGATCGTCGGAAGCCCGGTCGCGGATCGGATCGTATACATAGAACGGTTTCGCGACGTTTGTCGCGCTGACTGTGATCTCGACCGAGCCCTCAATATCGCAGGATATATCACCGATCACCTTGAGTTTTGGATTTTTTCCGGCGCTGAAAGCCCGTTTTATATACTCTTTGGTGACCAGTTTGGGACTCTCCCGTGTCCAGTAAATACAGTTGACCAATACATCCAGATCGGGCAGGTAATCCTCAAACCGGCTGACATACAGACCGGGATTTTTAAAATAGTGATCCAGTTCAAACAACGGGGACGGATCTCGCGCTTGAAACATATCCTTTTCCGCAAACACAACCTTGTATATCCCGCGCGTATCGTCCATAAGTCGATCCCGTCCGGCAAGGAGTTCGCCGGGAGTGATTTCCCTGCAGGGCAGAAGATCGAAAATTTCCTGAGCGCCCTTGGAGACGTTTCCATAGCCTGTGAATCCGCAGATAAAGGGCAAAATTCCACGGGGAAGTCCGTTCCGCTCGATATCCAGCCCCGCCTGACCGACGGTATCTCGAATTGCGTCCAGAGACGGATATCTAAAAGGCTGATCGATCCGGGAGAATGGATTCTCCAAACCGCTCCGATTCAATCTGAGACCCAGAGCGTGAAGGGTTTCCACCATGCCCGCCATGCCGGCGTATCGTCCGAAAAAAATAAGACGCCGGCCGGAGGGTTCCTCAATTCTTTCATAGTCGATCAGGGAACACTTCTTTTCCATCAGGGATTTCAACATGGGCATATTGTATTTCTGGCCCTTGATCACATGAGCAAAAAAAACATACAGTTTCTCTTCCAGCAAACGATCTCCTGGAATCTCCTTGACACCCAGTACAGCCCGGCAGCCGGAAAGATCTTCATCAACCGCGGCCCCCGCCTGAAGATAATCTTCGTCCGGAAAAGCCCGGTGTCCCAGAGCGGGCTGGACGACGAACCTGAGTCCGGATTCCCGGATCAGTTTCCGGACATCGGAAGGAACCATCGGAACGCGTGTTTCCCATGGATTTTTATCTTCCCTGCGGATCCCGATTATCCCAGACATGACTTCCCCCTTTGCATTCGATTCGACACAAGGAAATAATCAGATGTCCCGCGGAAAGTCAACCAGAAGAATCCGAATTGAGCGGGAATGTGACAATGAATATGATTTTCTTCGATAACGGGTGTAAAATGATGGTGAACTGGAGGAGATTTCCATGGAGCAGATAGCGTATCAGGATTTCGAAAAACTTGATATTCGAACAGGTATTGTACTGGATGCATCGGCGGTGGAAGGAGCTGACCGGTTGATTCAAATCAGAGTTGATACGGGTGAATCGAATCCCCGAACCGTTGTCGCCGGCATGAAGCAGTATTACCTTCCGGAAGAAATGATTGGAAAAACCATCATCGTTTTAGTTAATCTGGAACCTCGGAAAATGAGGGGGATATTGAGTGACGGGATGCTGCTGGCGGCTTCCACGCCCGACTTCGGCACCGTGAAACTGCTGACAGTGGACGGAGACATGCCGCCCGGATCCAAAATTTCCTGATATTGCCTGAATGCGGTGATATCCGGATCATCCTTTTATCACGCCCAGCGGTATCATTTTCGCCACGATTCCGGCGATTCCGGCACCTTTGACTACCCGGATGACATCATCGATATTCTTGTAGGCTTCAGGCATCTCCTCCGCAATGGTGGACCGGCCTGCTGCCGCTACATAGATTCCTCTGGCTTCCAGCTCGGATACAATTGATCTGCCACGGGCAACGCGCTGAGCGGCTTTTCTGGAAAGTATCCTGCCCGCACCGTGACAAGCGCTGCCGAAGGTTTCGATCATTGCCCGGTCTGTTCCTCTCAACACATAAGATGCGGTTCCCATGTCGCCCGGAATGATGACCGGTTGACCGGTTGCAACATATCGCCGGGGCAACACGTCCGATCCGGGTCCGAACGCACGGGTGGCGCCTTTCCGATGAACCGCAAGCTGACGTGTCCTGCCGTCAACCGGGTGCCGTTCGATCTTGACGATGTTGTGGGCAACATCATATACCAGTTTGACATCGTCCCCGGTGACATCCCGGGGGTAGATTTCGGACAAGACTTCCCGCACCCAGTGCGACATGCATTGACGGTTCACCCAAGCATAATTGGCGGCTCCCTGCAAGGCACCGAGGTAATCCTGTCCTTCCGGAGATTGAACCGGAGCGCAGGCCAGCTGACGGTCGGGAAGATTGAACCGGAACTTTCGCGCCGCGTTTGACATGATTTTCAGATAATCCGTACAAATCTGATGTCCCAGACCCCGGGATCCGGAGTGAATCATGATTGTTATCTGATCCCGCTCTAAACCGTAAACCGCAGCCGCGGAATCATCGAAAATTTCATCAACACGCTGTATTTCAATGAAGTGATTCCCCGATCCCAATGTTCCCAACTGATCCTTTCCCCGCTGATAGGCATGGTTCCCGATCTTGCCTGCATCCACACCCGGAAGGCAGCCGCCATCCTCGATGTAAAGCAAATCCTCTCCGTTCCCATAACCGTTTTTCACAGCCCATCTACACCCGTGAATAACCACATCTTCCAGCCGGGACTGGGATAATTTGATCTTTCCGGATGAACCCACACCTGCGGGCACCACAGAAAAAAGCCGCTTCACCAACCGGTTGATATCCGATTTGATATCTTGAAACCGGAGCGGTGCAGTCAAAAGTCTTACACCGCAGTTGATATCGAACCCGACACCGCCGGGCGATACGATGCCGTCATCAATATCGGATGCCATCACACCCCCGATCGGGAATCCATATCCGAAATGGAAATCCGGCATGGCCAAAGAAGCTTTCACGATGCCCGGCAAAGTTGCGACATTGGCGATCTGTTTGAATGTGTCCTGGTTGTCCGGAGATGCCACCATCCGTTCGTCTGCGTATACAATCCCCGGCACCCGCATCCCCGGCACACTGCCTTTGGGTATTTCCCATCTGAATTCGTCAATCCGCTTGATCTGAAGCATGGCGATCCCCATTCAATCTCGATTTATTATATCAAAATTGAGGATCCTGTGTGAAATCTAAACGTCCAGTATCACCCGGGCAAACCAGCCGTTCCGGTGTTTCCGCACCGAAAGCTGGTGGTACGTGGCCGCTTTGATCAGGTTCTTCCGCACATGCCGGTCCGGATCGAATGGTTCTCCCCCGGCCGATCCGGATAGGGAATCGAAGCTCACGGACACGCAGAATTCGACCAGAAGGAGATTACGGGTTTCATGAACATAGATGAGTTCATTGAGCCAATCCACCATCAACTCCTCCAAGTCGGAACTCCCGATCTCAAAAGATGCCCTGATTTCAGACCGTGCAAGCCGGATATCGGTCATATAATGAAACAGAACCCATCCGGCGGTCGCAAACAGAGTATTCAGATCATTCGACTGGATTTCCATGCCGATATCCGCCACCGACTCGAGTTCCACAAATGAGCCGTATGGTCCCGCTTTCATCGTACTTTTCACAAACCCCCGCAACCTGCTTCCGATTTCTTCCGGCTGCGATAGAGATTGATACACGCCCGCAAGCCGAAGAAAGATGTCAACCCGGCGGGCACGGCGACGATCAGCCAACCGATGACCAGCCTGACCATCACTCGGCCAAATGTGTTCCAGGAGAGGATTTCCACAAAACCGGACAATTGATGCGGCGGATCTCCGAGCACCCATCCCCCGAGATAGAAACACATGCCGTAAATCAGGGGGGCGGTCAGAGGCATATTGACCCACGATCCCGCAATCATCACAATCGCATTCAATCTGAAAAGGCAGGCAAATCCCAGAGCGAGGAGTGTGTGCAATCCGAAGACGGGCGTAATGGAGATGACGACACCCAGGGCAAATCCCAGAGACAATGCGTCCTCATCCCCGTCCAGACACAGGATACCCTTGATTTTATTCCGGTAATATCCGGAATATCTGTCATTTCGAGTTATTGGACTCATCACATTCTGCATTATCTTGCTTGGTTGTTGTTATTTTATCCTGGTCAGTTCCGACATCAGACGGATTACAGCCTTGTTACCCGGAGACAGCAACATGGCCTGGGTCAATACCTTCTCCGCAAACTTCTTGAACTCCATTTTGACAGCCAGCCGAGCAACATCGACGAGCAACTCCGGATTCTGGGGATCCAGGTGATAGGCGCGGTGGAAAAACCGCATGGCTTCCTGGAGCCAGATGGGATTCCCCGACAGGATCCTGGCCATTTCACTGTAATATTCCGCATTGCGAGGATCCAGGCTGATGGATGCCCGGACGAACCGCATGGCCATCATCATATCCGCTCGTTTCTGAGCTTCCCTGCTGGAAATCAGATGATTCTGGGCCAGCACTTTCTTTTTCTTTTCCAACGCTTCCATCGCTTCCCTGCGCCGCTCCAGATTGGCATCGTAACTGGCCCGGTCTTCCTCGTTGGACAGAAGCTCATACGCCTCATGCAGCTTTTCAACAAGCGTTTCCAGATGACCGGACAGCGCTTCGAAATCTTTCAAATACCGGCGATCCGGCTGATATTCATTCAGCCATTTGAAATACGCAGTCCGGATATCTTCCGGGGACGCATCGGGATTGACACGCAAAACATCATAATAATTCTGAATCTGGGCACGTCGGTAAGTATTCAGGATTTCCCGTTTTTTGAGAGTTATCAGCCGTTCAATTTCCCGCTGTTTCTGTTCATACCGTTTCTTGAGATCCTGTTTCAGTAAATCACTTTTTGTTTCATCGATTCTGGTTTCGATTTCTTTCTGTTCGTCACGGAGTCTGGTGATTTCCTTGGTCTGTTCTTCCCAGGACTGCCACGATTTCTCCCAGACCTGAAGATAATCTTCATCCGATTCATCGACTTTGGTCGTAATCCACTTGTTCCATTGATCGTCCGCATCGCTGCTGGAAAATATATCCCGGATCGCACTTTCGCCGATCAGGGAGCTTTCGGCATCCATCTCCTCACCACCGATCAGCAGGGTCAGCCTGGATTCATCGATTTCACCGGGTTTTCTTTTCTCCAATTTCCTGAGTTCCGAAATATCCAGCGATCCCTCCTCGATCGAATCAACAAATCTACCGTCCCTCAGGTAGGCGATATGGGCATCCAGCGAGACTTTTTCCCTGCGAAGCATCTCCTGAACACTGACCTCATCCAATTCCCGGACAAGTTCCCTCGACCGGGTGAGACTCTCCAGTTCCGCCAGTTCCTCCTCAGTCAAAAAAACATCTTCCGGGGAATCCTCGGGTGATGGAGTTACGGTTTTCAGGGTGACGGGATCCGGATCGCTCCGGATCTCATCCGTACCGGAATTGGGCGGCTCCGTCCCAGGCGGTTCGCCGACCGTTGCCAGCAGGATCGGTTTCCGTCTCTCTTTAACCAAGATGATTCCCGTTATCAGAGCGGCAACAAAAAACTGCAGCATTTCAAGACGCTGTTCACCCGTTAGAGTCAGAATCTGACGGAATGTCAGCGATCCGTCGATTCGGGACGCGAAAAAACCCTCCTGTGGCGTGAAATTCAAACCGGAATTGTCCTTCATCAAAGCGGTATGGTCGATTCTGGGTTTGGCGTCCAGATCGTCCAGCCAGCGGATCAGGATATGCGGATTGTGAATTCTGCGAATGGTGCTGAACAATATCTTGGCCGTATTCAGGTGCACGATCGGACAGGTCTGAGGCGCTTTCTTGCCGTTGAAAAACCGGTATTCCCCCTGGTCCCAGGTCAGAACCGACATGACGATCTCCCGGATCAGAGATTTCATCCACCATTCGATTGTGCTTTCCAAAATGAAATCCAGTTCGGAAATCCGGGGATTTTTCCATCCGCCTTCTCGCACGAGATCATGCAGGATTCCATACTGTTCATCATTGATTGCGCCGCCGGCGAGCATCTGCCTGCCCAGCTGTTCCTGCGGTACGGACGACTGCGCAAAGCTGATATCACCCCGTTCGAAAAAGATGAACTTGCGGAACGCTTCCCGGCGCAGTGAAAGCATTCCGATGCTTTTGTTCGTGTACAGATCGAACAGGATGAAAGGCAAAATCCTGCCTTCCAGAGTTCCCTGCTGGATCCTGTAAATCATGAAGACATCCTCATCTCAGTACACTACCATAATTGCCGACAAGTTGGCAAAAATTCATCCTGCAACCCTGGCTAACTCGTCGACATCCACGATTCCCCTCCGAATGAACTCCAAACCGGCATCCCGCAGCGGTATCAGACCCTGGTTTCTGGCCAGACTGATCAATTCCGACGTTTCCACTTTCTGGACGATCGCCTGCTTGATCGGCGGCGTCACCTCCAGTATTTCGAAAATACCCACTCTTCCCGAATATCCCTTGTACCAGCAGTTCTCGCAACCTTCCCCTTTCATGAATTTAATGTCAGCATTCAACGGGATGTTCAGTGATTTCAGCGATTTCAGTGAGGGTACCGAGGCTTTGGCGCACACATTGCAGTTGAGACGAACCAGACGCTGCGCCAGAACGCCGGTGACCGAAGACGCCAGCAGAAACGGTTCGATTCCCATTTCGATCAAACGATTGAACACCCCGGCTGAATTGATGGCATGGATCGAAGATATGATCAGATGTCCCGTCAATCCGGCCTGGATGCAGATCTCCGCAGTCTCCCGATCCCGGATTTCACCCACCATGATGACATCCGGATCCTGCCGCAGGAGCGATCTCAGTCCGGCTGCGAACGAAAGACCATGCTTCAAATCGACCTGGGTCTGATTCACTCCGGGGATCTCCCGCTCAATGGGATCCTCGATTGTCACGATGTTGGTTGTGCTGCCCACATGCTCCAGTATGAACCGTACGGCCGAGTACATGGTGGTCGTCTTCCCGCTTCCGGTGGGTCCGGTCAGGAGAACCGTTCCCTGGGGCTTGACCAGCATTCCCGAGAAAACCTCATATATTTCCGGCAGCATTCCCAGATTCCGCAGGTCAAAATCGTGTTCATGGGATTCGAACAGCCGGATTACCGCCTTGTCGCCATGGAGTGTGGGAATGGTCGAAAGCCGGACATCGTAATGCCGACCTTTCAGGCACAGGTTTATCCTTCCATCCTGTGGTTTGCCTTTTTCATAGGTCGACAGGTTGGCCAGGATGCGGATCCGGGAAACCAATCGGTCCAGAAGTTGAGATGGAAATGTGACCATGGTCTGGAGCGCGCCGTCGATCCGGTACTTTAAAGCAACTTCACTCATGCCCGGTTCGATGTGAACATCGCTGACACGCAGTTTCAATGCTGCCGCCATGATGTAATCGAGAAATTCCACAATCCCGGTTTCACCGCGCCGGGCCAGCATGGACATCCGGCTGGAAATCTCGGATGGTCTGCTGGGTGAAAACGAAATGGTTCCGGATGGGATATCATAAATTCGAATGGTTTTCCCGACCTTGTCGATCGATTCCGATGTTTTCCGTTTGGCGATGCGTTTGTCCCGACCCATTTGAAGCAGGGTTGAAAAGAATGCCGCAACCAGCAGGAAAAGAATTAAAATCATGGACATCAGGCCCATCGGGCTGTCCAGAATGGACATGCTCAGACTCGAGTACAACCATTTGAACTGGCGTGGATTGTTTGAGATGATCAGGATCAGTCCCAGGACAAACCCGGACAATATCAGATACAACCATGCGACCTTAGCCCGATTCGCCATTTGTCAGCTTCAGGGAGATTTCGATCCGAGTTTATCCTCGACCTCAAAATTACCGCACAGATAGGCTCCCTCGGCAATATCGATCCGCGCCGTCTTGACATCTCCGACGATCCTGCCGGAAGACGAAATCGAAACCTTGGATGAGGCCTCGATCGTTCCCTTGACTTCGCCTGAAATGGCAATTTCCTTGACCTGGATATTGCCTTCAAGGGCACCCTGGGGATCGACGATGATCTTGCCGTTCTTCAATACAACTTCTCCATCCACCACACCCGCCAGGCGCATGTCCCCGTTTCCGGTGATGTTGCCATAAATCATCAATCCGTTTGCAATCATACTCATTCCGGGTGATTCCTTTTCCATTCCTTCCTCCCTGGTCTGATCTGCAGGACAACTCCTCGACCTGATTCTCCGGTTTTCCATTCAGGTCCCAAGGTTTCCCATCCGATAAAAGAAATATAATCCGTTTGCCCTGATTTCTGCAACTTAATTTCGGTTGTTCGGGATCTCCGGACATAATCCGGGTCGAACGGTTTTTGATACGGCCCGCCTGTTGACCTTGACCTGCGAGTGGAATAACATCCTGTTTCTCAGAGGTTACCGTGGAATCAACATCCCCTTCATGGAATAAAGCGCCCGACCTGCGGGTCCAACTGGGCCCTCTCGAACTGAAAAACCCGATAACCGTGGCATCGGGAACCTTCGGATATGGCCTGGAATATAAAAACTACGTCGACCTGAATCGGCTGGGGGCTATCTTTGTCAAGGGTCTCACCTTGAAACCCAGGTCGGGACACCCTCAGCAGAGAATAGCTGAAACCGCCTCCGGCATGCTGAATTGCATCGGATTGCAGAATGTGGGAATTGACGAGTTCATAAAAGACAAACTGCCGAAGCTGCGATCCTATGACACGGCCGTCATCGCGAATATCAATGGAAGCACAGCGGAGGAATACTACGAGATCTCCGATCGACTGACACAATCGGACGGCGTGGCAGCGTTGGAGGTTAACGTATCCTGTCCGAACGTCAAAGCGGGCGGAATGATGTTCGGAACCGATCCGTTCCTGATCGAAACGATAACAAGTGGAATCCGTAAACGGACCCATCTGCCGGTCATTGTGAAACTCTCCCCCAACGTCACCGACATCGGAGCAATGGCCATCGCGGCCTGCAATGGCGGCGCGGATATTCTGTCGCTGATCAACACACTGGTAGGCATGGCTGTTGATGTCCGGACTTGGCGGCCGGTGTTGTCAAATCTCACGGGCGGATTGTCGGGACCCGCCATCAAACCGGTTGCGCTCCGCTGCGTATATGAAACTGCCCGGGCCGTTTCCGTGCCCATCATTGGAATGGGCGGCATCTGCTCGGGAACAGACGTCGTGGAATTCCTTCTGGTGGGAGCTCACGCCGTATCCATCGGCACCGCCAGCTACATACACCCCGATGCATCGATACGGATCCTGGATGAACTGATCCGGTACATGATCGAGAACCGGATCGGCCATATCAGTGAAATCACCCGCGGACTGAAACATGAAAATCCGTTACCGTAACGTCGACAGAGGAAAGGAAGGTTGATATGGCAATGGGAATAGATCCGGATATGGCTCTCAAAATGTTCATCGATTCGGGAGCTTTGATGGATGGTCATTTCAAACTGAGTTCAGGAAGGCACTCGGATCGGTATCTTCAGTGTGCCCGATTGCTGCAATATCCGAACCGGGCCAGGATCCTATGCCAGGCGCTTGCGGACAAGTTTTCAGGAGTGGACGCATCCGGAGTGATCGCTCCCGCCATCGGCGGAATCCTGGTTGCCCACGAACTGGCCTTCAGCCTGGGCATACGGGCCATATTCGGAGAAAGGCAGGAAGGTTTCATGCGGCTCAGGAGGGGATTTGAAATTCGTCCCGGTGAAAAATTCATCCTCGCCGAAGATGTCGTGACCACAGGAAAATCCACCCGGGAAATCTTGAATCTTGTCACGGAATGCGGGGGCGTTCCCCTGGGAATCGCCGCGCTCGCCGACCGATCCGGAAACAAGGCGGATCTTCCGCTGCCGGTGATCTCCCTGATCACTCTGAATATCGACAATTGGGCTCCCGAAGAATGCCCGTTGTGCAAATCGGGCATACCGGTCGATACGCCCGGGTCGCGATTTCAGCGATGACGCACCGGGACGGGCGGGTCCGAACGAATTCACTCCAGCTCGATCTTTTCGGCGATGACGGCTGTGCCGTAAGCAAGCAATTCCGCTGCACCACTCATGATTTCGGCGGAGGCAAACCGGAGCGCTACGACGGCGTTGGCACCCATCAGCACCGCTTCTTCAACCATCCGGTCCAATGCCTGTTCACGTGCTTCAGCCAGCATCTTGGTATAATCCGAAATTTCCCCCCCGACAAGATTTTTCAGCACGGCCAGAATATCCCGCCCCAGGTTTCTGGCCCGGATGGTATTCCCCCGCACCAATCCAAGCGTCTCCTTGACCCGGTATCCACTCAGTTCATCGGATGTCGATATCATCATGGAACCTACCTCCTCACATCCTTGTACCGCTCGAATCTGTATGCCCGAACCCGCTCCCGGCAAACCGATATCAGCAGTACCGCAGTGCCGATCATGGTCAAAGGGATTCCAACCCGAACCCAGATCGGTTCGGAGGGATTCAACAACACCTGGGAACACAACCAAAACAACGCTCCCGACATCAGCAGAATCAGGCCGCCTGTCACCAGGATCCATCCCAGCCGGCGCTCCATTTTATTGTATATACCCGACCAATATCCCTCCCAGAATTTGTCTTCTGGAGTTTGAAAACTGGATATGTCGGTCACGGCATTCAGTATTTTGAACTGCCGCATCTCACGGCGGCATTCCTCACAGACCTTCAGATGGTCCATCAATTCCCGGATTTCACTCTCAGTCAGTTCGCCATCGATGTACCCCATTATCAGCTTTTGATACTGTTCGCATTTCATTCTTTATCCCCCGCAAGAAAATCGACGGAGTTTTCCAGTTTCCGCTTCAAGGCTTTTCTGGCGTAAAACAACCGTGACATGACCGTTCCCTTGGGGATGTTCAAACACCGGGCGATTTCATCATAACTGAATCCCGCAAAATGCTTGAGCTCGATAATCTCCCGGTCCTTCGGATCCAGGGATCGGACGGCAGTCCGCACCAATACAGCCAGATCGTCTCTCTGAATCTCCTCCCTCAGGTCGGAAGCCATCCTGTTTCGCAACCGGAATCGATCGATCATGCCGTGAAATCTGGCTTTGGACCGGAGATAGTCAAGACAGACATTCCGGAGAATCTTGTAAAACCATGGGAGAAAAGGTGAATTCAGATCAAACATCCCGATGGATCGGTATGCTTTGATGAAAGCTTCCTGCGACAGATCCCTCGCCGTCTCCCGGTCCCCAACGATCGACAGGGCCACCCGCAGGGAGCGTTCGCGGTATCGATCGACCAGAACGCCGAACGCATCGCGGTTTCCCTGGCGGACGGTCAGCAGGATGTGATTGTCGGGCAATCCGTCGCCTGTTGCCGCCTCATCAATGGAACCGCTCTTCATTTCGAGTGCCCGGCAGACCACATGATTCCTCCCTTCGCAATTACATACGCCGGGATACCTGTTTTATTCGAAGCATGGAACCGATCAGGCGGAATTTTCCCGAATTTTATCCACTTTCCGCTGCAGTTCATTCTCGAGAATTCCCAATTCAGACCTGTATTTCTCCTCGATCTCCGTCTTCATACGGATATAATCTTCATACGAAACCGAACCTTGAAGTTCCGCCAGTTTGGATTTCATCATGATTTCCCGTTCCGCCATTTTCGCCTGATAGGTTTTCCGGATTTCATGGATGGCCTGTTTCTGTTCGTCACTGAGTTTCCGATCGATCATACCGGAATTCCGCCTGCTTAAATTCTCCATGGCGATTTCATAAGCGCTCTTGATTTTCTCCGCCAACCTTGAACCTCCTTTCGATCTGTACCGTGAGTATATACTCCCCGGCCGCCTATTTACCAGGTGCAATTTCACGTCGAAACCATTACCATATATCCTGATGAGTGCCGAGAGCGACACCGCAACTGCCGCAACCCATAAAAAACCTGGTTCCCGGGCAAGATCGAACTTTGTCAAGGGACTGGTCGTTCTCTTTCCCATGTATTTCACATTTCTCATGATCCAGTTTCTGATCCGATGGTTATCCAAACCTCTGACTCCTGCGGTGAGATGGGTGATGGACCGTTTGAATTTCAACGCCTCCACTCCCGTAACGGATGCCATCGTCATCATGAGTTCCCTGACGCTGACCCTTATTTTCATCGGGATTGTGGGAGCCATCGCCCAGAAGGTCATCGGAAGAAAAACAGTCGAACTGTTCGAAAGAATACTGGAAAAAGTGCCCGTTATCCGGACGATTTACAAGACCTTCAGGGAAATAACCCGGATCATGACCGGTGAAGCCACCCGATCCTTCCAGAAAACGGTCTATATCGATCTTCCGGAAGACACCGGCAAGGTGCTGGGATTTATCACCGGATCGATTCTGATGAACGACGGCCGCCTGTATCATTCGGTATTCGTACCGACAACTCCGAACATCACCACCGGTTTTCTGCTGCTGCTTCGCCCCGAGCAGATTCGGCACACCCATTTGTCGCCTGAAGAAGGTCTGCGGTTTGTGTTATCGGCGGGAGTGTTGTCCAACCATGAGGTTCAGGATGAGATCAAGACGTCTGGCTGAGATCCTGTTGCTCGCTGCCTGGCTGATGTCCCTGTGGCCCGGCGACGGGATTCCCGGCCGTCACTCTTTGCAGCCCATCGAACCAGGTTCCGACGAACGGGAAAACTGCCGTCTTTTCGGTATGATTAAAGCCCTGCCTGAAAAGACCGGGGACTTGAACCGGTATCTGGAGAGATTTGCAGGACCGAGCCGTCCTCAGCGAAGTGGATGGTCCCTGTCCATATTCAGCGATTATGAGAAGGGAGGCACCATTGGAACTCCGGGACTTCCCATGATCCTGCGATCGGAGATGAATGTCCGGGATGATCTGCCGACGTTCGAAATGGCATCCGAACTGTTCCTCCGCTTGAAACCGAACCTGATCCTGGGACATCTTCGAAACGCTTCCTCCGGTTGTCTCGACATCGTCGATCCGCACCCGTTTCAATCGATCGTTCGAGACCGTCATTTTCTGTTCATTCACAACGGGGGGGTCTGGGGAGAAGACCTGATCGTTCTGACCCATGACCTGCTCGGCGGAGAATCCGCGCCTGCCAACTGCCCCGATGTTCCGGTCGATTCGGAATACCTGTTTTTGTATTACAAATACATCCTTGAAAACATCGCATCCAAACCGTACGAAGCCTGCCGGATCTGGTTGACCAGCCTGATAGCAAGTTTTAACGATGAATGGAACGCCCTCAATGTCCTGATAACCGACGGTTACAGCATCTGGGCAATCCGATCCAGCCGGAACGACACCGGATTCAATCTGCATTATAAATCTTTTGATAACGGATCCGGATACCTGATTTCGACGGAAGCGCTCGATCCCGATTTCATTCTCCTGGACAACTTCACCATCGCTCAATTCCGTCCGGGTGAACCGCCCCGGATCGAAACCGTCATATCCCCCTTCCACGACATTTACACCCATCCGCGTTTTCCAATCAGTCATTCAAAACGTTGAAGACACAGTTTATATCCAGGTTTGCCGCTGCAATGATCTTCACCATCGCAATCCAGTGTATCTTGTTGCCGATTCCTGCAGATGGCATTCCGGATCGAAAACCCGCCCGCGACATGCGCGGTCCCGATCCGGAATTAACCGGGAACCGGAACGAAACTGAATCCGGCAGTTACAAAAAAACGATCGTCCGATGGGTGGCGACGGTTTACCGTCGCTATATGAGTCCGGCCATGAGCCGGGGATGCCCCTGCCATCCTTCCTGCTCCGAGTACATGGTTCAGGCTGTGATCCGCTACCCGGTCCCGGTGGGCATAATACTCGGCCTGGACCGCCTTCTGCATGAAGCCGGTGAAATCAAGCGGGGCAGATGGATCGAGACGCCATCCGGCCCGCTGATCCATGATCCGCTGGAAAACCATATATTCTGGTGGGATGATGACTGCGATTAAGTGCTGGCCGTTCCTGATCCTCATACTGATTCCTGTCGCGGAAGCTGCCGCCGGGCACGAAGCGGACGACCTCTTCGCGTTCGCCGATCATCTTGATGAGAAACATGAGTATTATCGGGCCGTCACCGAGTATATGCGGTTCATCTTTCTATATCCTGAAGACAGCAGATCACAGGAGTGTCGATTCCGCATCTGCAGAAGCTATCTTGAGGGCGGTCGACTGGATGATGCGGTCAACTGCCTGATTGAATTTCTGGGATCATCTGATGGCGATGATTTGGCTTTATCCGCCCGATATTCATTGGGCGCGGCTCATTACTGCCTGCACGACTACCCGGCTGCGCTTGTTCAGCTGGAACTGATTCCTGAAAAATCCCTGAGTATCACAGGGCGCAATGCGGTGACCTACTCCAGATTGTGGTGTTATCTGCATCAGAAAGATTTCCGCTCCGCGTATGCGCTGGCCGGGATGTTTGATCCGAAACCGACGGGATACGGCCCGGTCAATACGACATTGTCCCGGACCGTTGCGGAGCTGGAATTACTCCCCCGGAGGAAACCGGCACTTGCGGGGATCATGTCTGCAGTGATCCCGGGCACCGGTCAGTTTTATTCCGGTCATTGGGAAGACGGCGCACTTTCATTGCTCCTGAATGCCCTGTTCATCGGCGGAATCATCCATTCGCTGGGGAACGACCATAATGAGACCGCCGCCGTCCTGGGTTTCTTTGAACTGGGATGGTACTCGGCCAATATCTATAATGCAGTCGATTCGGCGCATCAAACAAACCGAAGACAATGGGAACGGCACCTTGATTTCATCGAAAATACATTCGGTTCGCCGTTCCAGCCGATCCGGTACTGATCCGCCCGCTCTTGACCCCCGTTGTGAACGCTTCTAGACTCAGCAGATCATGAGCCGTGCTGTATTCCTTCAGTCTTTATGGACCGAAAATCTGGGCCCGATGTACCTGTCCTCGGTCGCGAAGGCCGCGGGTCATGAGTGTAACCTGATCATCG
Source organism: candidate division CSSED10-310 bacterium (assembly GCA_016927905.1). GTDB lineage: Bacteria > CSSED10-310 > CSSED10-310 > CSSED10-310 > JAFGJC01 > JAFGLW01. Next base: position 340,919 of record JAFGLW010000001.1, read on the forward strand.
AAACCAAAGCAGCCCGGAACCGGGATATCGCCCGGCTCGCTCCCGATCTCATCGCATTCTCGGTCACAACGGGAATGCATCAATGGGCGCTTCGCAGAGCCGCCGAATTGCGTAAGATCCTGAATGTCCCGATTGTGTTCGGAGGACCCCATGCAACCTACTATCCGGAAATCATCGAAAACAGCCAGGTCGATGCCATTTGCCGGGGTGAAGGAGAAACCAGTTTCGTCGAGATGCTGAACCGGCTGGATACGGGCGGATCCTGGGTCGATATATCCAACCTGTGGGTGAAATACGAGGGGATCATCTATCGCAACGACGTGGCGGTTCTGGAGGAAAACCTGGATATTCTGCCCCGGCCGGACAGGGATCTTTACTACCGATATCCCTATATTCGAAATTATGAGAACAAATCGTTTATTTCCGGAAGGGGCTGCCCCTATTCCTGCACCTATTGCTCCATCGCCAGCCTTCGCGAAATATACAAAAACAGGGGACCGTTCGTCCGGTTTCATTCACCCCGGAGGGTTGTGGAAGAAATCTGCGACGTAAAAGAACGATTCGGTCTGCGTGTTGTGATATTTCAGGACGATACATTCATAATCGGTCCGGAAAGACTGGAAACCCTTCTGAAGCTGTATGTCGCTGAAGTCAGACTGCCTTTTGTGTGCCATGTCCGGGCGGATCTGCTGACATACGATATCGCCCGTATGCTGAAAGAAGCCGGATGTCACAGCGTCGATTTCGGATTGGAAAGCGGCGACGAAACACTCCGACGGGAAGTGCTCGGCAAAACCGTCACGAATGATCAGATCCGCGATGCCGCTTCGATCCTGAAACAGACCGGCATCCGGTTCAGAACCACCAACATGATCGGTCTGCCCGGAGAATCCCTGGAACAGGTCTATCGCACGGTTCTCCTCAACCAGGAGATCCGCACCGATTATCCTTCCGCATCCATATACCAGCCCTATCCCCGAACCGTTCTCGGCGACCGTGCCATTGCCGACGGGCTGGCCGGTCAGGATTTCTCCGTCGATTCCATCGGATCCTCATTTTTCAGAACGAGTCTGATCGATTCAGATCATCGAAAACAATTTATCAATCTGCAGAAACTTTTCTGGCCAGCCGTCCGGTTCCCCCGGTTGATGCCGGTGATCCGGCGGATCGTCCGGCTTCCTCCCAACCCGGTTTTCGAACTCCTGTTTCTTTTGTTCTACGGCATTAACTACACGCTCAGCGAAAATGTATCCATCCGGCGCCTTATCAATGTGGGCCGACATACCATCATATCTTTCTTTTACCGGACGAATTGACCTCGTGAAATCCGCACCCGAAGTCATCCTGTTGAATCCCCCGGCCCGGAAAATCACCATACGGGACAATTACTGCTCCAAAATTTCCCAGGCTGCCTATATCAACCATCCGATCGATCTGGTAATCCAGAGCGGTTTCCTGAAACGGGATTTCCACCTGCATCTGATCGATGCGGTGGTATCGAAGCTTTCTTTCGACGGTTGCCTTGATCGTGTTCAAGATATCGATCCCGAAGCCGCATTCATGCTCGCAGGAAACGCCTCCTGGGCGGAAGACCGTCGTTTCATTTCGGCCCTGAAGAACCGGATGCCGAAGATGAAACTGATCGTCAGCGGGGATGTGTTTTTGGATAATCCGCTCGATTGGATGGATCAGATACCCCAAATAGACGCCATCCTGACCGATTTCACATCCCCTTCCCTGCGCGATTTTCTCCTGGGAAACAGAACCGGCTTGACTCACCTGGTTCACCGCGGACCGAACGGCATTCCCCAAATTCCTCCGGACAGCCAACCGACCCGGAGCTTCTCCATCCCGGTGCCGCTGCACGGCTTGTTTACGCGCCTTGATTATCGATACCCGTTCATTATGGCAAAACCATTTGCCACGGTGATGACCGAATACGGCTGCCCGTTCCACTGCGCATTCTGCGTGATGGGAACATTGGGGCACAAATTACGCCCGATCGACAATGTCATGGATGAAATGACCTGTCTGAAAAACTCCGGAATCCGGGATGTTTTTTTCGTGGACCAATCTTTCGGAACCGATCGGGACCGCACACTCCGGATGTGTCTTGAAATCCGAAAGCAGACGCCGGGACTCCGATGGGTGTGTTTTTCCAGAGTGGACCTGGTGGACGAAACCCTGCTGATGGAAATGAAATCGGCAGGATGTCACACCGTCATTTTCGGAGTCGAGACCGCCGACGAAAATCTCCTGAAATATTATCGAAAAGGATATACGCTGGACCGTGTGCAACATGTTTTCACGATGATGAAACGCCTTAAACTTCGCTCCGTCGCCACCTTCCTGCTGGGTCTTCCGGGGGAAACCTGGGAATCCGCCTGTGAAACCATCGCGTTCGCCAAACGGTTGAAATGCGATTTCGCATCCCTGAATGTTGCAGTCCCCCGCATGGGTACCGATCTCCGCAAGTGGGCTCTGGAACGGGGCTATATCGATCCGGATCTGCGGGAATTCGACCAGAGCGGCACAGAAGTCGTGATGGCGACCGAACACCTGTCCAGCGATCAGCTGAGGGCTTTGAAACGGAAAGCCGTGCGCCAGATCTATCTGGATCCGGTTTATATTGTGAAGCGGTTGATCGCGCTCAGATCTTTCTCCGAATTCAGCATCCAGTTCCGTGAAGGGTTGCAACTGCTCCGGGGCTATTGCGGAAAAAACCGATGAACGGCCGATTCAAAACATCATCCGCTTTGATCGTATTGGTTCTTTTGGCCTTCGCCGGTTTCATCCGGTTTTATGATTTGAGCAGGGATCCACCGGAATCGATGGGTCTTCATTTCATTTCCGACGAAGGCTGGTGGGTTCACAATGCTCGAAACAAGATTCTGTTCGACCGGTGGATTCTGGACGACTTCAATCAATCCCTCCTGGTCAGCCCGACATTCTGTTTCGCCACTTATTGCGTCTACAGTGTTTGGGGGGTCGGATTCGCATCATCCCGATTCGTTCCGGCCCTTTCCGGGTGGCTGTCACCTCTTCTGCTGTTTTTCATTTTAGCCGCCATGGGATTCCAAGCCGATCGAAGGCTGCTTTCCCTGATTCTTCTGGGAACGGGATTCGCCTTCTGCGCCGTGAATCGGATCGCTTTCGTGGATTCGACTGCATTTCTTTTCGTTCTGGCGACCTGGTTTTTCCTTGAAAAATACCCCCGGTCCGCATTCGGTGTTTCGGCTGCCGGAATAACAGCCGGTCTGGCGGTCATGACCAAATCCTATTCCCTGATCCTGATCCCGGTGCTGGTTCTCATCACCGTTCATCGATTCGCGGGCAAAAGCGGACAGCGGAAACGGCTGGCGTTGAGCACTCTTTGGTTCGTCGGAGGATTCCTCCTGGTCGGTGCCGCCTGGGTCACATGGATCTATCTGCCATTTCAGGAGCAGTACCGGGTCATGTATTACCTGTGGCGAGACGGTAACATTCCTTCCAGTGCCGGGCAGATCCCGGGCAACCTGACCGCATTTCTGGTGCGGCGGGATGCGGATGGATTTCATCTGGCGCGATTTGTCGGCTTGAATATGAGTCTGATGGCATTTGCATGGTGGCGTCTGCTGATGTTGTTTGCGCCCGGAGACTGTTCGGTTCGCAACTGCCTGCGGAAGCTGCGCCGGCCGGAGATGGAAGCGCTGATCTGGCTGGTTGGGATCGCCCTGATCGTGGCTCCTCTCACGGCAAAACCGTTCCGAAGGTATATATTCCTGTACCCGCCATTGGTTGTTCTGGGGTCCGGAATTGTCGAACCAGGCAGCAACGGGCGTTCGAAGCGGATGACCCTGCCCCTGAAACTGCTCCGCACCGTGATTCTCCTGTCCCTGCCGTCTCTGGGAGCCGTTCAGCTTACGGGTCGTGTCGTCATACCGGGACTGGTCGCCGCCTGTATCGGCCTGGCCTGCCTGTTCAGCCGGATTCCCGGAAAACCGGTCCGGACCGTGTCCATGCGTCTGGCTCTGACTGTTTTCATCCTGATGGAATCGGTCTATTTCATCCCGGCGATCGTCCATCCGTCCTATTCGCTGCGGGATACCTCCAGACGGTTGGGTCGTGAATATCTGACGGAAGGTACAACGATCCTGGGTGGTATTTCAGACACCCTTACGCTGGAAACCAGCGCAAAAGCTGTTTCCATCTGGGGCAGGCAGGAAGCCGAGCGGGTTCTGAATGAAAACCCGATGGAGCGGTACCGGCCGGATTACATCGTTGTCATGAAAACACTGGATGGGAATCCCTGGGGTATTGAGGAGCGGTACACCCGGTACCTGGAAGCGGATACGCTCCTTCAAGAACTCCGGCTGCTCCCGACAGCATCCGGCACATACCGGGTCACCGCGCACCTGCACCAGTCACCCCGATCGGCCGAGTCAAACTGAAATCAGGCTGCGAATCATCTCCTCAGCAGTGGAATCACCAGGGTTAGAGTCACCAGGATGACGATGATCAGCAGCGATGATGTGGATGTCGCCGGGATCGGCGGCGCTGGTGTACACGTGTACATGGGCGTCGGCGACGTATAACACATTTCTTCGATCCGGATATCATCGATGAATGTCTTGGGCCACATATCGTCCGGATCCGGATCGGGCACACCCAGATTGAAATTGGAAATGAACCGTACCAGGACCAGCGGATCGCCAGCCAGCGATGTCAGATCCATCTGGTAGGGAAACCACTGACTGTCTGTCGCGATCTGATCGAAAATATCGAACATCCGGGTTACAACTCCACCGTTGTACCCGACCGCTTCCACATAAAACTGGTCGTATTGACTGTCCCGGGTGCCGCCTTCTCCAGATTTCTCCGGGCCGGTCAACTCATCCAGCCGGATCCAGAAAGTCAGAAACACACCCTGGCGATAGATGGGATCATTAAAACTGAGCGATTTGTTGACGTGCGCCCTGCTGTCTCCCACCGGATAATCCTCGCTACCGGCGAAGAAGATGGAGTGTGCGCCCTCGAAGGAATGGCGGGCGTCATCGAGAACCCGTACGCATTCGGGAGGACCCCATCCATCCGGATCGAAATTACTGAAATCACCCGATTCCAGGTTTTCGCTCCACAGAACCGTCACGACGCAGGTCGGCGTCGTGGTGGGAGTGGTGGTGGGAGTGGGCGTGCTGGTGTAGCCGGGTGTGTCGGTGGCACAGATGCCGGTCTGGAAGCCGGGTGGGTTTTCGATCGGCAGGGCCGTGGGAGTGTCCTTGTAATCGATGAACTCGATGTGCGACTCGGGACACTCAAGATAGAACGTCTCGTTGGGATACGGCGCTTCCGGATCGATGGCCAGGGTCAGATAAAGCGTCACCGACTCGCCGACCCGCAGGTTATTTTTGAAATGCCAGATCCATTCCGGGCTGCAGTTGGGTGTACCCGTGCAGGTCGGATAATCGGGATGCGGCGTGGCGACGGGCGTGACATCATCGTCCGACCACCAGCCGATGATGTCGGCATAGATGGGGCTGCACACGTTTTCGTCGAAAATTTCGTGGATCTCGATGTCCTTGCCGGCGCGGTCGAAGGTGATCGCCTGGGCGATTTCCAGGAAGACCTCCTCCAGGTCGTTTTCATGCTGCACCCAGAAATAGGTGCCGTGTTTGGCATTCGAGGGGGTGGGAGTGGATCCGGAGAATCCCGGATAGAAAGGATCGGCGACCTTCCACATGAAACTCCCGTCCACCGCGCTACCCAGGCCGATCGCAAAAATCATTGCATTGCCGCAGTCGGTATAAGGACCCCATGGTTCACCCAGGGAGGTTCGTTTGGCCATTTCCAGGCAGTGGGTATCGGGATTGGTCCAGCCCGGACCGGTTGAAAGATATGCCGCCGACGGAGTCCAGTACTGGTTGGGGTGACCGTCGGTCATCACAATCATGTATCGTTTGCCCGTGACCGGAGGGCCGGTCGGGTCCGACCAGACAACCGGCGGATGGGTGGGCATATTCTGAAGCATTTCCTTGCCCAGCTGCATACCGCAACCCATGGCTGTGCTTCCGAACGACGGAAGCGGTTCGAGGTGATTGAGCCACCAGAAATCATAGGGATCGAGTCCTTCGGGTGCCTGGATGGAAATGGGTGGTGATGTCTGGGTCACAGCATAGGGAGCCCCCGGGACACCACTCGGATAAGAGTTGCTTCCGTAGAAAATCAGACCGCCGTAATCTTCATATCCGGGCGAAGGCGGGGTGATGGCCAGGTAATGGTAAAACCGCCAGGCTGCCCAGACCGTGTTGACATAGGGACTCTGCCTTGTTTCAGCCGACAGGTTCCACGGCCACGGGCATCCCATCGTTACCGGCGGGCCGTACGCGGCATAATCCTCGGTCCCGGTGATTCCCCAGGGATCGTCGATGTAACACCGGGTGACACCCCAGGTCATCGAACCTGATTTGTCGATGATCAGAACCGCATCCAGGGGTTCCCTGACATGGCCGACGGACCCGGCTCCCGTTAATGTAATGGATATGTCTATGATGTCTCCGGGGCAAATCTCCCCTTCCGTCTCGATCTGTTTCGTAATCTCAATATGCGGGGGGTCCTGCGCATGCAACACCGGAGCGACGCTACAGATCAGCGCCATGGCAAACAAAGACACCACCGGCACGAAATATTTACATGATTTCATCCCATCCTCCCATAGGCTGCATTTATCTACCCAAAACTCATATAATAAGATTAAGGATTGATCATGATTGTGTCAAGTCGTGATTCCAGCCGGGAACGTCCGGATTGACAGACGGGAAATGAATTCGCTAAATTATTAATTTATTTTTTCAGGGAGGTGGCTGTTGAATATTGAAAAGATATCCGGCGAAACCGGCTTAACCTTCGATGATGTCCTGCTGGTACCGAGAGCGTCGTCGGTCGTCCCGCGCGAAGTCGATGTGACATCGGAGCTGCTGCCCGGTTTCAAGTTGAACATCCCCATTCTGTCCGCCGCCATGGACACAGTCACCGAATCCAGGCTGGCCATAGCTCTCGCTCAGGAAGGCGGCCTGGGTATCATCCATCGCAACATGAGCCCGGAAAAACAGTCTGACGAAATCGACCGGGTGAAGCGGTCCGAAAGCGGCATGATATCCAATCCGATCACGCTCGGTCCGGATGACAGCATCCAGAACGCCCGGGAACTGATGGACCGGTACCGGATATCCGGAATACCCATCACCGACCAGGGAAAGCTGGTGGGGATACTGACCAACCGGGATCTTCGGTTTGAAACCAATCTGGCCCAGCCCATCCGGAATCTCATGACATCCGAAAATCTGGTTACCGCTCAGGCGGGCATCCCTCTGGAAGATGCCAAACGGATTTTGCACAAGCACCGGATCGAAAAACTGCCGGTCGTCGATTCCGAAAACAATCTCAGGGGATTGATAACCGTCAAGGATATCAAGAAACGGGAGAAATATCCGCATGCCTGCAAGGACGAACAGGGCAGGCTCCGGGTGGGAGCTGCGGTGGGAACCGGCAGAGATCTTCATGAACGAGTTGAAAGCATTGTCCGGGCCGGTGTCGACTTGATCGCCCTGGACACCGCCCACGGCCATTCTTCCAGAGTCATCGATGCCGTGCGATGGATTAAATCCAATATCCCGCAGGTCCCGGTCATGGCGGGCAACGTCGCCACTGCCGAAGGCACATCGGCTCTCGCGGATGTCGGCGCAGACATCATCAAGATCGGTATCGGCCCCGGTTCGATCTGCACAACCCGCATCATCGCGGGTGTTGGAGTTCCTCAACTTACTGCGATTCTTCATGCCGTTGAGGAAGCCCGGAAACGGAATATCGCAGTTGTAGCCGACGGCGGGATAAGGTTTTCGGGAGACCTGACCAAGGCTCTGGCTGCGGGAGCCCGCGCGGTCATGCTGGGATCACTGCTGGCGGGGCTGGATGAATCGCCCGGGGAAATGATTATCTATCAGGGCCGGTCTTTCAAAGTTTACCGGGGAATGGGATCTGTGGGTGCCATGCGGGATGGATCCTCCGATCGCTACTTCCAGGATGAATCCAGACCGGACAAACTCGTACCGGAGGGAATCGAGGGGCGCGTCCCGTTCCGGGGAACGCTCGCCGGAATGATTCACCAGCTGATCGGCGGCCTGAAGGCAGGCATGGGTTACTGCGGCTGCCAGAATATCGGCGAACTCGAAAAATCGGCCAAATTCATCCGCGTCACCACCGCGGGGATGCAGGAAAGTCATGCACATGACGTGATCATCACCCGGGAATCACCCAACTACCAGCAGGACTGAAAATGAACCGGGGATGATCTGTTTTCTCAGCATCCATCCCCGAAATTCGGAGACGGATCGGATTGGATATCGCATTTACAAAATACCACGGCCTGGGGAACGATTATCTGTTTATCGATTCGTTTTCACAACCTTCGATACCGGAACAACGGCTTCCGGATATCGCAAAATCGATGTGCGATCGAAGGCGGGGAATCGGAGCGGACGGAATCGTTCGGGTCGATCCCGATGATGAATGTGATGCCGGCATCCGTATTTTCAACAGCGACGGGTCGGAAGCCGAGACCTGCGGCAATGCGCTCCGTTGCGTGGCCCGGCTGCTGTATGAATCGGGATATTGCCGGCGGCATGTCATGCATATCCGCACACCTTCCCGCACAGCGACGGCACGGATTTCCTTCCGAAACGGACGGTTCGAATATGCGGAAATCAATATGGGCCGACCCGTATGGTCTGCCGCATCCATACCCGTTGTGAACGTGGATAATCCGCAAAAAATGACGATTGAAATCGATTCGAAGCAGTACCGGGGAGTCTGCCTGTCCATGGGCAATCCCCACTGCGTCGTGTTCGTCCCGAAAATCGACCGGAAGGAAGTCCTGCAAATGGGACCCCGCATCGAACGGTTGACCCTGTTTCCCGATCGAATCAATGTGGGATTCTGTAAAGTCGCAGACCGTACCAATCTCGAACTGGCCGTCTGGGAACGGGGCGCGGGCTGGACTGAAGCCTGTGGGTCCGGCGCCTGTGCCGCCTTCGCAGCCGCCCGATATGAATCCAGGGTGGACGCGGCCGTTGAAATTCTGCTTCCAGGGGGTGTTTTGAATCTGTCGGAGTCGGCGGAGGGTGAAATACTGATGCGGGGACCCGCAGTCAGGATATTCAGCGGAATCTGGCCACTTCAAGATCCCACAGACCACCCACGGTCGAAGGACTGAACGATTCCAGTCGTTTCCTCTGACCCTGCACAACCGCATCGCGAAACGGGCCGGGCCGGGTGATCAGGCCGATCATTTCTGAAAGCGCCGGAATCCGGGATTTGTCGTCGAACAGAACACCCGAACCTCCCAGCGTGTGCGGAACCGCTGTCGCGTTGTATGCCAGAACCGGCAGATCAAAGAACATACTTTCGATCAGGGGAACGCAAAATCCTTCATGCTCGCTCATCGAGATAAAAACATCCGACAAGCGATAATAGGTCACAAGCTCCTCCCGGGATACATGTCCCAGGAAATATGTATCCCCAAGCTTCAGACGGGAAGCCAGGTCGCTCAACTGAAATAAATACTTCTCAAAACCGGTTGTCTTGCCGATTAAAAACAATCGCGATCTTTCCCGGACATGCCGCTTGAAAAATCCATAGAGCCGTATCAGGTCGTCCTGACACTTGTTAGGGGTCAACCGCCCGACAAACAGGATGTTGGTGAAATCGTCCCGGAACATCTCCTCCAGGACTGGATTCGAAGGCACCTCGTACCTTGAAAAATCGATGAATATCGGCATGACTCCCGTATCCGCAAAACCCATCTCATCCAATTCCAGGCGGCTGTATTGGGAATCAGCAAGCGCTCGGTCGGTTTCTCCCACCAGCGATTTCAAGGCGGATCTGCCGAGGGAGGCGATCCGCTGCAGATGCGGGTAATGTCTCAAAAAACCGGGCGGTGTTATGTTGTGATAAACCAGAATTTTGAAACCGGGCGACCGGAGGTACAGGTCATTCAGGGGGGAGGGAAGCGCATAATGGAGAATCACGACCGAATCGCGTGATCGATATCGTTCGAATTGGCTGTAATGGCAAGCTTTTCCGGTAAGGCTACTGTCTGCTTCGATGAAGAATATTTCCGATTCGAAACCGGATTTCCTGAAATAATTCCTCACAGTCAGGACATTGTTCCCGATGGCGTCCGCTGCGTGAAAAGCGGGTATCAGCTGAAGTATCCGGGTCACTTTATGATACCCAGCAGCCGGGCCACCGCGGAGAAATAATCCGATTCACGATACTCTTTCAGCCTGCGTCTTTGTCCCTGGAGGATACGATCCCGGAATTGACGGTCGCGGATCAGGAGATCCGCCGTTTCAGCTATCACAAGGGGATCCTTGGTCCTGACCAGAACACCCGATCCTCCCAGGGTTCCGGCCACGGCTCCGGCATCGTAGGCGATCACCGGAACGTCAAAATACATCGCCTCCAGAAGCGGGACGCAGAATCCCTCGTGTTCACTCATGCAGACAAAAACATCCGCCATCCGGAACAGACTGACCCATTCATCATCATCGATCATGCCCGTGAAAATCACGTCCGGTATCCCGAGCCTTTTCACCAACTCATTGAGCGAATCTGCGTAACGGTGGCAGTTCCGTACATCGCCAACCAGCAACAGCCGGGAATGCTGATTGATATGGTTCCGGTAGACTGAAAAAGCCTTGATGATATCTTCATGGCATTTGTTGGGTGAAACCCGCCCAGCAAAAAACCACGTGACCTGACTGCTGTCGAACTGGGTTCCCACAACCGGATTTGGATCGAGATCCAGCCGGTTGAAATCCAGGATGACCGGCAGAACGTGGATGTTCTCGAAACCCAGATCCTGGAGGATTTTTCCATTGTAATCGGAATCCGCCCAGACCGCAGTGGTTCTGTCTTTGAGCATTTTCAGCTGCGCCAGCCCCTCTGCGGCCAGCTCGGTCATGTGAGGACTGAAGCCGAAAAACCATCTGGCCGGTGTAATGTTGTGAAAAACCAGAACCAGACGGTCGGGTATGCGCACGATATAATCCGCGATTTCCGATCCGACGGAAAAATGATAGATCAGCAGATTGTCAGGATGTTCTGGATATTTTTTCCAGTGATATGCCCTGTCGACCAGATACGGATGGATCACCCCTGCATAGATATCGCTGGCGTGACCCATTCCCCGCAGGATTCGTTGAAGTGCCAGTGTGTCATCACCGATGGCATCCCCGGCCGAAAAATTGGGCAGCATCTGGTGAACATTCACCTCAAAAATCCTCCGGAGAGCCCTGTTCCGGGGGAACGGGCGGCGTGTCGACTTCGGGCTGTACACCAACCCGGCCGGTGGGTACAGGTGACGGTGTCACTGACGGTTCGACATAGGGACGGCTGTAGATGATTCCTTCGACCATCCATTGATCCTGATCCCACGCCTGAGACGGGTCCATCCGTTCGGCATGCAGCAAAAGCGTGACCATTATTTTTCCGGACAGATCCAGCCACCGGGCTGAAAGAAACCGGTAATCCAGATCCTCATCCCTCACCCGCTCCTGAATGTGTTCCCATTCTCCCGGCTTTCCGGAATTGAATTTCTCCGTGATGTCGGCAAATTGAGGGGGTTGATATCGTCGGGCATAAAAATCGTACAAGGCGGTATCACCTGCGGCAATGACGGTTTCGAACCGGCGGTATGACCCGATCCATGGGTCCCCGATCGGTTCTTTTTTCTCGGCTACACCCTCGGGCAGCTCCATTTCGATCGATTTTGCCATTCGATAGGTTTTCGAGAAACGGATGGACCCCCAGGAAACGATGTTCAAACCGATCAGAACCGCCACAACGATGCCGACCCATCTGAATACCTGAGTATCGAAATGTTCGGATGGATATTTCAAATGAGTCAGCTGTCCGGCCCATGCTCCCAGATACCAGAACGCCGAGGAGGCACCGACAGTCGCCCATGTGCCGAGATGCATTAACTGAGCAGGATCCGCCCGCCCTGAAATCGCCTGGCTGATCCACGGCCATATAGACGCTGCCAGGCCGGTCATTATCCAGATCCAATGCAGCCTCTCCTCCAGAACCCGCCCCAGGAACATTGCGGCGGCCAGCATTGAAACCAGGCCGATTCCGAACAGGATCGTTTCCGCTCCAATGGATATCGAACGGTTCTGCAGGAGCGCGGCGGCGGCGAAAAACAGAATACCATAAAGTGTCTGGGCGGCGGCGATAGCCACGACGGGCACCACCAGCCGCTTCCATCTGATTTCTTTCCAGTTCATGGCATTCTATCTCTCCCCGGAGCGGCAAGGAATTAACAGGTTCTCATATTTTTTTTCAATTATATCCCACGAATAATTCCGGATGTAATAATTCCGCCCCTGCACACCCAGGCGATCCGCCAGCGACCGGTTGTCAACCAGCAGTTGCAAGCTGTGGGCAAATTCCTCATAACCCCGGTAAGGCAATCCCCCGTTCGACCGTATGCATTGACCCAGCAATACTTCACAGGCTGCGTTCACCAGGACCGGACGCCCGCAGCGCCATGCTTCCAAGAGAACCATGGACAAGCTCTCATACTGACTGGGCATCACCAGCGCACACGCTCCCATCAGCGCGCAGGTCTTGTCCTCATCCGAAACGAAACCAAGATGATGAATGTTGGGTTTTTCGGGAATGGGCATCACCGCATTTCCCGCCAGGAGCAGCCTGATATCTCCCCGGATCTCCCGGGTAAAACGCGTGAAATATCTGAACAGGTGATCGCAGCCCTTGTTTTTGTCGATTCGGCCGAGATACAAAATATATGGTTGGCGGTCGCCGAATTTCGTTTTCACTCGGTCCGGTCCGGGAAGCGGTGTTTCCAGGACACCGACCCCGACCACATCATTCGGAACAGTCTGATTATGAGCGATACTTTCAACCAGCTGTTTTTCTTCGGGAGCATTATAGATGATTCCGGCGGGCAGGTTGAAGATCTCCTTGAAAACATCCAGATACAGAGCGGGATCATGCTCCGCGGTCGGGACTAAAAAGGAGCGACCGCTCAGTATTCTGAGCGCTTGAACCGTCGTCCAGTACCGGTAGCTGAACAGGATCCATGATTCAATATCTTTGCGCCTGGAAACGGCCGATATCAGCCTGGGGCAGTACGGACCGTTTTCTTCGATCCATCGATTCTGCATCTCAAGCGACTGCCTGTCGTAAAACACCAGGTTCTGAACATCGAAAAACCGCCTGCTGCTGCGCGTCCGCTTGACCGGAAACCTGTGAATGGTAACGCCGTTGACCGTCGATGTTCCCGGAGCATACTCATTGCGCCAGGTGATATAATCCCGGGCGCATGTGGTGAAAACCTCCACCGGATACTTTTTCGAAAGGTGCTCCGCGATCAACCGGCAGTGAAGTTCCGCACCGCCTGAGATTTTCATCCCATATCGTTGAACGACAAATCCGAGTTTCATGATCTGTTCCGCAGGACGTTGTTCATCAGGATATCGTATTTCTCCATTATGATATCCCACCTGTAGTTTGCGGCAAAGTAACGGTGGCCGGAATCCCCCATTTTCTCGCGCAGATCGGCCCGATGCAGCATCAGGTCCACTGCTTCCCTGAATTCATCCGAATTCCGATAATACAATCCGCCGCCCGACCGGAGACACTGACCTCTCAGAACCTCGCAATCCCCATTGCAAATCACCGGTTTCCGGGCGCGCCAGGCTTCCAGTACAACCATGGACAGACTCTCATACCTGCTGGGTATGACCAGGAAGACCGCACCGTTCAGCACCGCCTGTTTGTCCGCCTCTGATAGAATACCCAGATACCGGATGCCGGCATGTTCCGGCAAATCCATTTTCCGGTTTCCGGCAAATACCAGGTCCGGTATCATACCGGTCCCGCGGAAATACCGCATGTAGTCTCCGACCAACCGGGCACATCCTTTCACCTGCTCGATTCTGCCGATATAAAGCATGTACGGTTTCATCAGATCAAGTTTCCTCAGGGTGGATTCCGTATCCACCTCAATTTGGGGGTGGATCCCGGTACCCACAACCAATCCGAAAACATTCCGGTTGCCCGTAACGGTTTCAATCAGTTCCCGTTCTTCGGGGGAGTTATAGGCGATGGATCCGGGAGCGTGGAAGGTGTTTCTGTAAACGGGCAGGTGCATGGATCTGTCGTGTTCGGCCGTCGGTACCAGAATGGATCGGTCTCCCACCGACTTCAATCCCCGGAAGGTTGTCCAGTATCGGTATGAGAAAAAGATGAACAGATCGCAATCCGTTCGGGTTTCGAGGAATCGGATCAGGCCGGGACAGTAGGGACCCTGATCCCTGACATACCGTTCCTGCTGGACCTCGGATGAATAACCATGCAGGATGCGAAAGGCAAGGTCCTCGAAATCAACCGGTCGCTCGATCTCCACGGCGAACCGGTGCACCGTGATTCCGTCGATTATATCCCTGCCTTCTGGATACACATTGGTCCAGGACAGATAGTCATCTGCACACGTCGTTGCAATCTCCACCGTGTGATTCCGGGCCATCTCCCCCGCAATCAGCCGACAATGATATTCCGCCCCTCCGACAATGGAATCTCCGTATCTCTGAACAACGAACAGAATTTTCATTCAGCGGGATCGCTGTCACCGAATGTATGACCCGGCAGGACCATTTTCTCCAGCGTCTTGAGTCTCTTTTCCAGAAATTCCTTCTCCCGTTCAATCCGATCCGCCCGATTCGTCAGCGTGGTCAGCTGGATCTGCAGACGGGTCATTTCCCGTACCAGATTATGAATGAGATGAGCGAAGTAGAGATTTATCTGCGCCTGACGCCCCACGATTTGATCGGTATACAATCTGACGAAGGGTCTGACCATTTTTTTGGCGGCGATGATCACTCTGGCTTTCAGACCCGTTCGATGGGAGGAGATGATATAACCGGGATTCAGGTTCCAGCTGTGATCAGGGGACCGGAGCCGCTCCAGCAATGCGGAATCGATTTCCGCCTCCTCGGCATATTCCATGATTCTGGCTTCCGCAAGCTCAGCAA
The DNA here is from genome assembly GCA_016927905.1 of candidate division CSSED10-310 bacterium. Classification (GTDB taxonomy): domain Bacteria; phylum CSSED10-310; class CSSED10-310; order CSSED10-310; family JAFGJC01; genus JAFGLW01. The sequence continues at coordinate 356,014 of JAFGLW010000001.1, forward strand.
TTCCTTCCTCGGTATAGATTCCCTGCCGTTGTTTGGTTTCGATCGCTTCCCGGATCCGCTTCATGATATCCGCAACATCCACTTCCGCCCCGATCTGAAAATTCTTCCACTGCTCGTCCATTGGATTTCCTCCCGTCTCCATGCATGCCGCATTTTACCATCTTGGGTGACCGGAGCCAACACGTGAGTGCTTGCATTTGTTCAAACCCGTTGTTAAGGTTTGAAGAGATGAAAACCGTGTCCGTCCGCAATAATTCAATCTCCCTTAATACAGCATTGTTATGGGGTGTCATTCTGGGAACATCCGTTTGTCTGATTATGCTGGTAAAAATCCTCGCCGTCCGAGCCGGTACACCCCCGCAGGACATCGAATCCGCCCTGAGTCTTGTGGCTTCGACCCTTAATCAAATCGAAAAAACGAGTTATCGAGGGGATTCGGTGAAAGAAACCGTTTATTCCGGCATACACGGGATGATGCGCACCCTGGATCCTTATTCTCAATTCCTGGAAGAAGATGCATACCAGTTCACTCAGGAACAGCAGGAAGGCAGTTTTTTCGGGATCGGAATATCGTTCGATATCCGCGACGGTCAGTTGATGGTGGTCTCCCCCATCGAAGGATCCCCGGCCTGGAAACTGGGTATCAAACCGGGAGATGTCATTGTCGAAATCGAGGGTAAATCCGCAGCCGGAATCACAACTTCGGATGTCGTCAGTAAACTGAGAGGCGAAAAAGGCACTCAGGTCAACATAACCGTGCAGCGACCGGGTGTGACCGAACCGCTGAGATTTATAATCATGCGGGATCGAATCGAGTTGAACAGCGTCCGGGGCGGTTTTATACTGGAAGGCAATATCGGTTATGTACGGATCAGCGAGTTTTCATCCAATACCGGAGCGGAACTGGTCCACATGCTGAATCATCTGGAGACGGAGAATCTTTCGGGTCTGCTGCTGGATCTCCGTTTCAACGGCGGAGGGTTGCTGTCCGCAGCCGAAGAAGTTTGCTCCCTGTTTCTGAAAAAAGACTTGTTGATCGTTTCCACCAAAGGAAGGCGGCTGAATACCAAATCCGAGCTGCGGGTGAAGAAAAACGGTAGGTATTCAGACATCCCGCTGATTGTGCTGGTGAATGAACACAGCGCCAGTGCATCCGAAATCGTTGCGGGTGCCATCCAGGATCATGACCGGGGACTTGTCGTGGGTTCACCCACACACGGGAAAGGACTGGTGGGAAGTCAGTTCGCAACAAAACTGGGTACCGCCGTCCAGTTGACATCGGCTCAATATTTCACACCCTCCGGGCGATTCATCCAGAAACCTTATGACATCCCCCACCGGGACCGCTCCGGTTCTCGTCAGGACGAATCACCCGATGTTCCGGAACAACTCCACCAGACGGATATGGGCAGAAAAGTATACGGCGGTGGCGGGATCACACCGGATGTGCATGTGATCGAATCAGCGCTGTCACCCAATGCATTCGTCCTGGAAGAACGAGTGGTGTTTTTCGATTTCGCCGTCAAACACCAGACGAAATGGAACGATATCCTGGTTCAGGGGGAGATATCTCCCGGATTGCTGGATGAATTTCTGGCATTTTGCAGCCGGATCGATATCGCCCTGGATAACGAACAACTTCCTGAAGATTACGACTATATTCGAACTGCTCTGAAACGGGAGTTCTTTTCTGTTTATCTCGGTTCGGAACAGGGCGAAAAAATACGAGTCGAAAACCTTACAATTATCCGGGAAGCCATGAAACTCTTTCCGGAAATGAAGAGTATTCTGACCAGCAGAACCGATCTATCGCCTGAAAAAGCTCCCGATATCGAATCAACCAGTTAAAGCATCCGGATCGTTTAAATCTCCATGAGAACGGTTTTAAACCTGCCGTAATTCGCAGTCGGCATGCCGCTTTTTATCCAGCGGTTATTCTGTTGTTTCGGCTGGTTCGGTGACATGTGGATTCTTTCCGGGGGATCGGAGTGCTTTCAAGATCCATCCCGAGGCGTATACAAACCATAAGAATGCCGGGACAATCATGGATCCGGCCTGTTCCATCAACCCGAAAAAAGCCCTGAAAACACTGATCTTCACCTTCAAACTCCGGTAAGATGTGAACTGGGGCGAATCGAGAGCCAGTTTTTGAATCTTGAAGTATCCGCCGGTATCCTGAGTCTGAAAATAATAATACCGTATCCCGTTATAAACGTGGAAAATATGGGTGAGATTCAAAATCACCGTTCCGGCTATCAGAAAAACGATCAGTCGTCTCCGGGATACCCAGGGTGACGCCAGAAGCAGCGCGATAAACGGTATAAAATTGTAATGCGCTACATTCAAGTTGACCTTGAAAGTAACCGGTTCAAACTTCTGCAGCGGGATGGGACTGTCCGTGAATGGTCCACACATCAATGCCAGGATTCCACGATCCGGATCGAACTGAATGTCCAGAAGGTTAATCTTTTCACGGGTCAATGATATCACGGCGGATTTCAGGATATGATTATATGGAATCCGAACGGTTCGCCATAGCATCCAAGCCAGGAAGGTGAACACAAAAAACTTGAAGAAAAATAACAGATATCCTTTGCCGCCGGGATTCCAGAAACTCCGCCAGGCATTCATTATCAGACGGTTTCGGTGCCGGTCGACGGTTCGATCGGCTGTGCCGGTGTCCGGATCATTTTCTCCTTCCAAAACATCCAGAAACCGATCACGAAAATAATGAAAATACCCTGCCAGAGATATTCATGATAGAAATCAAAATGCGTTCGCCATTTCATGCCGATGATGCCGAGCGCGGCCATCCGGACGGTGTTGATGAGGTAGAGACCCGCTATGCCGACGACCAGTCCATAGATTTTCTCTATAAACCGGGCAGGATATGCAATGACGGCGGAAGCATAGATCATCATGCCGAAGATGCCCGCACAATGATAGATGATCGTGAAAGAGAATCCCGGAAGTTGGACCCGCTGCTGCACTGCATGTGCACTGATTCCCACGATCTTGAGGACCATCGCCACAGACTCCGCCATGATCTCCGGCAGATAGCGCGCGATATAGTTTTCCGAGACTTTCCAGTGCAGTAAAAAATAAAACAGCAGACAGAAGTAGCCGAACAATGCGTAGAATTTCAGCAATACCGTGTTTAATTTGATGAATTCAATCACCCTTGAAAGCTTCAAAAAAATCCTCCACGCGAATAAAAAACCTTGATCCGCGATAGAAAAACATTATATTTAGAAAGATCGACCCGTCAAGAGCGATTCGGGGGCAAAAAACAGCTTAAAACGGAATAAGATGGACGAACATTTAAAACTGGTATCTGAAAAAAACGAAAGGCTGCACCAGATCGCCCTTTCCCTGTTCCGAAACGGCGACTCCGAAACGGCGATCCGGTGCTGGAATAAAATCAGGAGTGTCGATCCGGCGTTCCCGGAGATCAACCGGTGGCTCCGATCCGCCAGGTTGAAGGCCGAATCGTCGTCGACGGGGGTACCCCCTGGAAACGAGCGATGGGTTTTCAAAACGCAGCTGGACCTTGCCGAACATTACGGGCACAAACTGCCGAACAAAACCCGGTTTACCTTTCGTTCCGGAGGAACGCTCCCGGTGAAGCGAATCCGGCACCGTCATATCGCCTATGCACTCCTGGTGGGCATGGCCCTATTTTTCTGGATCTCCGCCCGAAACATGCGCAGTTACCTTCTGATTCAGCAACCGGAATCCGGCGACATCAGCTGTTACCGGGGAACATTCTTCCCGTACGGATGGGAAAAAATCGACACGCTCAAGATTGGTCTTTCGGAAAACTGGGAGCAGGATCTGGATGATGCCAGGCTGGCAAATTCATTGATTCACGGTTATAAGATTCGCGGCGCGGACGAGCTGGATTCCACAATCATCCATTTATACAAATCACTTGGGAAAAAAGCTCTGACCATCAAGACGATCGAACAGCAGGAACTGGCTATCTATTATTTCTCGAGAATAGAAAAAGCCGCGTACCGGAACCTGGTGTTGAACGATCTCGCCACCGCCTATGTCAATCTTGCCCGACTTCATTATGAGCGGGGAAATCGATCGCAGGCGCTCAAACACGTCGCCACGGCAAGAAGATACATTCCGGATTTCCCGGGAGCCGAACAGCTGTTGTCCCGGATTCACCCGTCATTCTGAACGGGATGCCCGGCGGGCGGCAGATCGCTGTTTCATACATTGCCTGCCGATCCGGGGGAAATCATCAGTGGTTGACCCGTGTTTTCAACCACCGCCAGCCATTCTGGACCGTTTGGATTCAGTGATTTGCGTCTGGATATCGCCAGTTCCATGGGAATATGGACAAATTGACCGTGCCAGGTTCCCACGATTATTTTCGTCCGTCCGGCAAACGCCGCATGAACGGCATTTTCCGACAGTTCGAAACAGAAGATACTGTCATCGGCACTGGCAGTCGTTGCACGGATCAGATAGCTTGGATCGAAGTATTTTATGGTGAATTCCATTCCCGTATCTTTCAGGTAGCTATCGATGCGTTCCTGGAGAAACTTCCCGATATCCGCGAGCCGCTGATTTCCGGACGGATCCGTTCCGAGCTCTTCGGACCGGTCCCGCATCAGGTGCTGTCCAGCCCCCTCTGCAACGACGATCAGCGCATGCTTTCTCTGGTTCAGGCGTTTTTCGAGATGTTGCAGGAATCCATATTCACCTTCAAGTTCAAACGGCAGCTCGGGAACCAGAACGAAGTTGGCTTCTCCGCTGGCGAGCGCGGCCCGGGCAGCGATATAGCCGGAATACCGCCCCATCAGCTTGACCAACCCGATCCCGTTCGGTGCGCCCCGGGCCTCGGCATGAGCGGCATCAATTACTTCCTTGGCCTTGGCGACGGCGGATGAAAATCCGAAACTCCGGTCAATGAACGCGATATCGTTATCGATGGTTTTGGGTATTCCGATGATTGCGATATCCATATTCCGTCTACGGGCTTCCGCGCCGATCTCGATGGCACCCCGAATCGTACCATCGCCACCGATGGGAAACAGCATATTGATGTTCCGTCGCTGCAAAAAATCAACCATTTCGACGATGTTGTACATCCCCCGGGATGATCCCAGAAAGCTCCCTCCCCGATCCGTAATATTCTCCACAACCTCAGGACTCAAAGGCATGGCCGTTCCACCGTGTCGCAGGGTCATGCCCCGATAGCCATATCGAATTCCGAATATTTCGGTGACCCGATACCGATAATGGAGCGTCATGACAAGAGAACGGATGACATCATTCAGCCCCGGACATAAACCGCCACAGGTCACGATGGCCGCCCGGGAACCCGCCGGATCGAAATACAGCATCTTTCTGGGACCGGCCAGCTCGAAACAGTGCGGTTCCCTGCCCTCATCCCGGTACTTTTTCCAGACCGACCAGCTGGGATTGACCAACGGTTTATCATCCTCGTCTACAAAATTGGCAATGCAGTCATCGTCCCGTTCGGACAGCGCCAACGGGGACTCGAACCGGGGATCACCCAAAATTTCCGCTTCGTATTTCATGATTCAGGTCCCTTTGCATCCTTTCCAGTCGCCAAAACGAACCCATTCTTCAAAATGGTTTCGTCTTTTGAATTTCCCGGATCTCCGCTTCCAATCGCATCCTACCTCAGTTACAATGAACATGGCAATGCAGGAGCTGAAATGCAACCGATCAACGTCGTGGTTATCGAAAGTGAAGTGAAAAACAATGGCAAACCCCTGAGCGGCCTGCTGCAGGATCCGGATATCAATATATTCGAATCCACCGGACCGATCGGCCAGACCGAAGCCATTGTCATTCCATTTCAGGGTCGCAACCGGGTGGATCCGAAAGTTAAATCACACCTGAAACGTTTCGGATACGATATTCCGGTCATCGGCATCGAAACCGAAATGCGGGAAATCCGGCAATGGGAAGTGACCGCTCTGGATCTACGATTGTCCGTCGATCTGCCGGAATGTATTGTCTGTCACATGATCAAGCAAACCGTGCTGAACCGCAGAAGAGAAATCGAGCTGATCCGGTTGCGCACGGACTACCAGGAAAGATCCCGTGAAATCGAATTGCTGGTCAAACTGGGTATTCAATTCACCGCCACACTGTCACGATACGAATTATTCAACCTGATCATATCCCGCAGCGTGGATATCGTGCCAGCCGAGTTTCATCTGCTGATGATCTTATCGGAGAACAAGAACATCGCCTCCCTGGTTTCTTATTTCGGAGTGGACGATAACCGGCCCTTCCTCCCCACCAAACGCCTGACTCCAGAAATGAGAGAAACACTTGCACATATGCAGCGCCCGGTTCACGATGTGAAACCATTCCAGCAATCTTCCTTCATCAAAAGCGAAGTTCAGAATCTGGACAGAGATGTCGCTTCCATGCTGATTGCACCCCTTCTTTCAAAAAGCAAACTCCTGGGCTACATGATCATCGGAAACCGGATTGGCAGAACCGCTTTTTCAGACAAGGACGCCGATCAGCTCGAAATGCTGACCGATTTCGGCGCAGTCGCGCTCGAGAATGCCATGTTGTATGAAAAGACCGAGCTGCTGGCTCAAATTGACGATCTGACTCAAGTGCAGAACTTCACATTCACCCAGAATTTTCTGGAGAAACTGACCGCTGAACAAGCGCCATTCAGCATTCTCTTTCTGGACCTGGACGGATTCAAGAAAGTGAATCAGAAGTATGGTCACCGAAAAGGCAACGAAGCGCTTCAGCGTGTTTCAACCATTCTGCGCAATCATACCAGCCCCATCGGCGTCACGTGCCGGTTCGGCGGTGACGAGTTCATGCTGATTCTTCCCGGTAGCAATCTGCAGTCGGCGGTGCGTTTATCCGAGGAGATTCTGATACTGCTGAAGGCGGAACGATCGCTGCCGGGTATCGAGTTGTCCGGAAGTATCGGAATCGCGGTGTTTCCGGAAGACGGTGAAACGATTCAGGCAATTGTACAGGCCGCGGATATGGCCATGTACCAAGCGAAATCTCTGGGTCCCGGACATGTGACCTGCTACCGGTTTTTGAATCGTTCGAATGGAGAAATGAAATGAAATCGCTACCGATTCTGGCCCTGACGACGGGAATTACGGTTATCCTGATGTCCGGTTGCAGTCATCATATCATCCTGCTGTCTCCGGAAGATCATTATTTCCTGGGTAATCATTACCTGGATAAGGGGGAAAATGCCAAAGCAAAAGAGCAGTTCGAATATATCCGGGATCATTACACTCTGAGCGAATTCGGGACCATGAGCCAATTCAAGCTCGCGCAAACCCAGTTCCTGCGGAAAAACTACCTGGAAGCCGCGGTTGATTTTGAGATATTTTTGGAGTTTCATCCTGCCCACAAGCTGGCCTCCTATGCCCAATATCATCTCGCCCTGAGCAAATTCCACAGCATCAGGACACCTGACCGGGATCAAACCATGACCCGTGAAGCCCTGTCGGCATTCAATAAGTTCCTGCAGCTTTACCCGGATCATCCAAACTTTGATAATGCCTTGAGTTTCAAGCACCGGGTTGAGGATCACCTGTTCAAACATGATCTGGCAGTGGCCAGAACATATTATCGCCGGCACGCATTCGACTCGACGATCAATCGACTGGAACAGATTCCCCAACTGGCCCACGAACAACTCCTGCGGGCCGAATCCAGTTATCTGCTGGGCAGAAGCTATGAACAACTGAACGATAAGGAGCGGGCCTTGGAATACTACCGTTCCGTAAGCGGGGTCAGCAGGTGGGTCGAGAAGGCCCGCAATCGAATGAAAAATCTGGATTAAAGCGCATCCCCGATCGTTTTTTCAGGAACGCGACTGCTCCATGGATACAATCCGGACCGATTCCCGGGCGATTACAAGTTCTTCATCCGCCTTGACCACGATCACCGGAATCGGACCCTGGGAGATCAGTCCCGGATTCCGGCGCAGGTTCTTCTCCGGATCCACGACGATACCCAGGAATTCCAGATTTTGCAGCGATTCCGTCCGGATCAGATAATCGTTCTCACCAATGCCACCGGTGAAGACGAGGATATCCAATCCACCCAGCGCAGCCGTATAGGCCCCGATGTATTTTTTCACGCGATATGCGTACATCGTCCGGGCCAGAACCGCTCCTTCTTCACCTTTCCCGGCGGCCTGTTCCAGATCGCGCATATCACTTGTGCCCAGCCCGGCGACCCCCAGAACTCCCGAGTGTTTGTTCATCAGATTGTTCACACCTGATAATGATAGATTGTCTTTCTCGATCAGATACGGAATGATGGCCGGATCCAGATCTCCACAGCGTGTTCCCATCAACAGGCCTTCCAGGGGAGTGAATCCCATGGAGGTGTCAATGCACCGGCCGCCGGATGTCGCCGTGATCGATGCGCCATTACCGAGATGGCAGGTGATGATTTTCAGTGTTTCGATCGGTTTGCCCAGATATTTCGCCGCTTCATGTGCCGCATAATAGTGGGATGTTCCGTGAAATCCGTATCTCCGTATCTTGTATTTGTCATAAAGCAGCTTGGGCAGGCCGTATAAAAACACATGCGGTTTCATGGTATGGTGAAATGCAGTATCAAATACAACCACCTGGGGAACTTCCGGCAGAAGCTCCTGGCAGACCTTGATCCCGCGGATGTTGGGAGGATTGTGTAAAGGCGCCAGCTCCGCGCATTTCTCGATTTCCCTCAAAACAACCGATGTCACAATCATCGAACCGGTGAAGTATTCTCCGCCATGCACAACCCTGTGGCCCACCGCCTGGATCTGGTCCAGATTTTTCAGGATTTCGTACCGGGGATCGGTGATGATTTCCAGTATCCGGGCGATGGCATTGTGTTGATCCAGGAAATTACCGCTCTCCTGATGATCATCAACGGCGGCTGTTTTCATTTTGAGACGGGCGAATTTAGTACCGATTTTCTCTGCGATGCCCTTGCACAAAACCTTCTCGTCAGCCATGTCGAAGACCTGGAATTTAACGGATGAACTCCCGCTGTTGATTACCAGTATGTTCATGGCGCTTCTCCAATCTGAGAATTTTCATACAGGTGGATTCCATGCCCGGTCTTCTTGCCGAGGTACCCCATGCTCACCAGATTCTTAAGACGCGCCTGGGGCCTGAACTGCAGGAGACCGTGAGACAGATGAAGTGATTCCAGAGTCTCCAGCACGGTGTCCAGCCCATAAGTATCCGCATACTCCAGCGGACCCATTTTCAAGTCCAGGGCCAGTTTCAGCACTTTGTCGATTTCTTTTGCCGTGGCAACTCCCTCCGCCCATAAACCGATCGATTCATTGATTAACTGCATGATGATTCGAGTCGATATGGTTCCTGAACTCTCCATGACTTCGATAACTTCCTTCTTCAGAAATCTGGCAATGGCAAGCATCTTGATCACGGTATCATCCGACGTTTTCCGTCCCCGCATGATCTCGACGATATGCCTTCGGGAAGGCGGGTATGTCAGGTGAAATCCGATCACCCGGGACGGATTGGTGAAATATTCCGCGAATTGGCTTACCGGGCAGGTGTCGTCATGAAGCGCAACAATGATGTTTTCGGGAATGATTCCGTTTATTTCCCTGTATATCCGCTGCCGTTCCTCCCAATGCCCCTGAACCGTATCGAACAGAAGATCGACATCGCTGAGATCCTGAAGATCGGTTGTCATTTGGATGTGCTGAAGAACAAGAAGTTTTTCCGTTTCCGTCAACTCCCACTTGGTGATCATCCAGTCCATATTCAGTTTGATCATGTCCATGGTCATCTTCAATTGCTCATCGGATTCACCCACAATGACGACGGATACTCCCTTCTCGGCAAATAACTTGATCAGACCCCTGGAGACAGCCTGGATCCCGTATATCCCCACCTTCTTCAGATCGATCATGTCACCCGCATGGATCTGCTGGACCTGAAGCTTCCGGAAAGGCAGGATGTTTTCGGAGTTGGATTCCAGGAGTCGGGCCAGCAAATCGGATGGCGAGATGCCCAGATGATCCGAAAGATTCGCCAGCAGATCTGCGGTTTTCCGCGGTACTTCCAGTTCGATTTTCATATGAACCCTTCCCTTCCATACAACAGCGCCCTTAATGTAAATCAGGTCAATTAATTAATGTCAACTCCAAATAAACAGAAATTAATTTTTTATTTGATCCTCCCCGTCAAATGGAATATGATTTTAGTGAAATTGATTTATTCATCGACCATGGATGCAGCCCGGGAGGTTGATTATGAGAAATTTGGTTGTTGCCAAAAATCTGGACGGCACACTGGTCAAGGGATTTACACGCGATTTCATGCCCCGGCAGGAAATATTCCATATTGTGGATGAACACGATCCCGGCATATGCCAGACGATTTATATGTCCAAACTGAAAGCACTCTTCTTCGTCCGCTCAACCCAGGGAAACCGGGACCATGTGGAATCACTGGACGTAAGCAAACGAAAAATGTACGGGAAACCGATCCAGGTGGAATTTCTCGACGGGGAGATCATCACGGGTTTTACCCAGGCATACCGACCCAAGGACAAAGCGTTTTTTATGTTTCCGGCTGATGAGAAATCGAACAATGAACGTATTTACGTCAACCGGGATGCCACCCGCACGATCAAATTTCTGTAGTTCGAACCGTCAATCAATATAACCCAATTGCCTGAGTTTTTCGCGGTCTTCGCCATCACCGTACGGCATTTCATCGATCTCTGGAATTGATGTCATGGATCGGTACCGATCCAGATGTTCTCCCAGCCTGCCGACGATCCGGGGATAGTCTTCCCGGCAATCATGGAGTTCCGCTGGATCAATCGCCAGATCATACAATGCGGCATCTCCGGTTGTTTCGTTGCGTATCAGCTTGAACCGGGGATCATAGGCCGCCAGCAAAAGACCCTGACTCAAATGAACACGGGGCAGCGATGGCGCCAGTGCAATGAAATCCGCGCGTGACCTGGGAAGTGCTGTTCGGACTTGAAAATCCAGATTTTCTCCCGGAAGATCCGGCAGGTACGCCATCGATTGGGTCAAGTTCATCACGGTCGGCATCAGATCATGATGAAACGCGACGGTTCGTGACAAAAAGCCGGCATGTTTGTCCATGGGATATCGAAGGATCCATGGAACCGATACCGCAGACTCCCACAATCTGTCTCCATGGCCGAAAAAATAAGTGTGATCGAATCCTTCCCCATGATCGGATGTCAACAGAATCAACGTCCGGTCCATCCTTTTTTGATTGCGGAGCGCTTCGAACACATTGTTGAGACACCGATCCGTCCTGCATATTTCACCCAGATACCTGCTCTGGTATTTACGAAATGTATCTTGATCGGTTACCGTCGTGGTGGGATCCTTGACTACGATACCGAAATCCTTGTTTTTTATGGCGTTTTCAATGTTTTGCCGGTATGCCTGAACCGTTTGTTGAGTATATGCCATATCCGACTCCATCACATCAACGGCATCCAGTATCATTTTTGCATAAATCGACGGGGGCTGATAAGGACTGTGCGGATCGAACAGATGTATCCAGGCGAAAAACGGCCGCTCATCAATGGTCTCAACCCATCCGGTAAAAGATGCGACGGTATCTTCGCAATCCCGCTCGACCCGGGTCTCGGACCATTGGTCGTCAAAAACCGCAAATCCCGCATCCAATCCGCTGACTCTGGCCACCAGGGAATATCCGCTGACGAACGCAGCGGTCCGGTATCCGAAATCAGCCAATATTTTCGACAGCAGGGGATATCGTTCCCGGTATTTCATGCCGTTCCGGAAAACGCCGTGTTCCCCGGGTTCGCGTCCGGTCAGCATGGTTGCATGTGACGGTGCGGTTGTGGGAACCGGCGCATAACCTCTGACGAACTGAACACCATGACGGATCAGGTTGTCGATCACCGGTGTGTAGACCCGTGGATTTCCGTATCCCCCGATCGCATCCATGCGGCATGTGTCAATGGTGATTAGGAGCACATCCGGTTTGAGTTTTTCGAAACCATGCTGCAAACCCTTCAGAAGACCATGGAGAATCCACAGGGGAATCATCAGAAAGATCAGCAGCAGCAGCCATTTGACGATCCGGTTTGACACTAGAACTCCTTCGCGCGAATCCGCTGGTAAAAAGTGAAATACCTCCCGTCAATCACTACGGTCCGCTCCACATATCTTTGCCTGAAAAGCGGATTATTCACAATAGTCCACGACGGATCCGGCTCGAACGATTCGGGTATATCCCTCAGAATGAAAAAAGACGCAGGTTCGGCAAGAATATAATCCGGATTGCGCTCCAGTATGATCCTGTCGATGAGTCTCTGCTCCAGAACCTTCGAACGGGCATGATAGATGATGTGCGCGATCTCCTTGTCGTTCAGCCCACCCCGGTCGATATTTACAAGTCTCGAATAATAGGGGATGATGCCACCCAGCCCGGTCGACATGACATCACCCGGATCGGCATTTTCATGAAACCACAACCCCACTTCCTTCCAATCTCGGTAATGGGGATATTCCCAGGCCAGAACATCAAGGTAATGGCTGGGTTTGAAACGCAGAAGATCGAAATTGACCGAGGTCATCGCGATCAATGCGCTCAGGATCAAAACAACGGGTATCCCGATCCGCCTGGCCGCCCGGTGATAGTCCGCCAGGACGATCGCCGCGGAAAGCGCCAGAAACGGCTGAAACGGAACGAGAAATCTACCCATGGGCATCCAGTCTCCGCCGATATGATAAACATAAGCCAGATATCCTGTCGCGGGAAGAAGCAAAGCTGAGAGATAGCGTTTACGGTTTGAAGTCCACAGACCCGAGACGGCGATGATAAACCCGATGCATCCGGTCATGGCGGCATACCGAGTGAAATAAGCCCATCCCCCTCCCTGAAACCGCCTGCCCTTGACCCAGAACGTGTTTGGCACCCAACTCCCATAATAAGCCAGCCGGAACAACTGATGGGGAATCACGACCAGCCCGAATCCGGCAAAATAACTCAGGATTCGGCGGGGCGAACTCCGTAAATCTGTCATCTGCGGTATCATGTACAACAGGAAAAACAGCAAACCTTCCGGACGGGTCAGGGTGGCAAGACCGAATAAAACTCCCGAGACGAATCGCACGGGTTTCCGACTTCCCAGATCAATCCGTACGGCCGCGACCAGCAGGAATACGAACAGCGAAGTCTCCAGACCGGCAACCGACCACAAATGGAATCCGGGACTGACCGAAAGCAGGAATGCCGCCATCGGACCCACGGGACGCCGATGAATATCCTGCTCCTTCCATGTCAGCAGCAACGCCAGTGAACCCAGGGCGAAAACGAATCCGAGCTGTTTGGCCGCCCCGGGCAGTTCAGACAGCATGCTGCCAAACCCCAGAAGGATCACCCAGAGAAAATTTGTGTATCCTTCCACCCGTTCTCCAGGGTTGTAAACCAGCCCTTCTCCTGCAGCAAAATTTTCGGCATACCGGAACGATATGTATGCATCTTCAACAGTGTAAAACCAGAAGAAAACACACCCGGACACCGTGATGGACAGGATTACGGCGGCGTACATTATCGACCGGATCGGGAACCCGGCGTTCCCCGGGGAAGCAGGATCTTTCTTCAATTTCAATGCCGCCGTTTTGACAGATTCTTCGGTTTGACCGCGTCCAGGTAAATCAAGCCCATCCGGATGAACTTGTGAAGTATGATATGGAGATCATCCTTGGACAGATTGGTGAGATACGTCAGGGATCGAACATCGGTTGTTCCGTCGATCCGTGAAAACACGAAAGCTTCCTCCGCAGTCAGAATCAATCTCTCTGGAGCCAAGGTGGAAAATGACTGACGGATCTTGGGCACGGCTTTCCCGGCCGGAATCATTCGTTTGGCGTCATTCAGAATTTTAATTTTTATATCGCAGATCATCCTTTTGATGGACTGGTTCTTGGGATCCAGATCCTGCGCCCGATTCAAATATGACAGCGCTTCATGATATCCCTGATGGGTTGTCAGGGTCGCGGCACGGTCCAGATTCTTGGCGATCTCAGCTTCCAGATTCTCCAACCGGTTTTCCGAGTCGTAATCCCGTGAAATCAATTTCGTATTCATCATTCTACGAAGCGTATCGAGTATGATAAACTCGGGAGCGTTCATCTCATCGACGATATCACTCACAATCCGAGGCTTTGATAGATAGTTCCAGATCTGTTCCTCCAGCCCCGGCCGGAAAACCTCGGAAAATCCGCGTTTGAACACCACGCGGTTGGATGGAATCTCGGAGCGGATGCGACGCCACTCATCGATGCGCCGGGTGCCTTCCAGCAGAAGAGTGGAGGTGTTGACCGGTTCAATCAGCTGCTCCCGGCGATCAAGTTGCCTTTCCTCAAATATGAATTCCCCGCTGTCCCTCAAAAGAAAATCGAAAAGGATGTCCTGAACTTGATCGACAAGGACATCCTCCAGTTCATTTTCCGATATCATTTCTCTTTGAACCAGCATTTCACCCATGAGACTGCTCCGGGTTGACTGGTCACGCCGGAGATCGCTCAGTTGGCCTGCATCGATGATCCCTTTTCGCACCAGGAGCGCTCCCAGCCTGTCTTTTGAACGGGAGGAATGAACACCGACGACCCAGCCATCACGGAACCGGATATCAATTCCGGTGTCTTTACATCGGACGGACAGTATCCCATGTTTTTTCCCTCGAGAGATCCATTGCAGCAGATCTTGGGGTGGCATGCCTTCCAGGGTTCCACTAATCGCCATTTTGAATCCTTCCGCGTAACTGGAACAGCTCCTGCAGATCAGCAATATCCGGGACGGTATGATCAACGAACGGTTCCAACTCGTCCGAAACCCCGCCGGATCCAATCCATATCGTTGTCATCCCGATTCGTTTGGCCGGTACAAGATCCCAATCAATACGGTCGCCAACCATGGCAATTTGACCGGGTTTAATCCCCATCCTGCCTGCCGTCAACCGGTAAAGTTCCAACTGGGGTTTATGATACCCAGTTTCACCCGAAATGACAATCTGGGTAAAATATTTTCCCAGCCTGTTGCGTTTAATCTGGGACATCTGGGTTTCTTCCGAACCCTCTGTAAGCAGGCCCAGTTTATAATGCCTTGACAGCATACCCAGAACCTCATGCACACCCGGTACCAAAACCGCACCCCGAACTCTGCCCACTCCGTACTCCCCGGCCATCTTCAAGGTTACGGAAGGCAGGTCAAGATGAAGAGCAGACAGGGTTTTGTCAAACCGCATTCTGCGGTTTTCGAGCGCTGGATACCGTATGCCCGATCCGGACGTTTCGGATTCTTCCGCCTGGATCACATCCCTATAGGCAGCTTCAAATTCAGCAAAGGTGATCTCGGAACCGATTCCCCTCAAAACCTCGTATGCGCTTCTGAGGCCGGTTTCAGCGCTGGCCCGGTAATCGGTCAATGTTCCGTCCAGATCGAACAGGATTCCGAGCAGGTCACGGGAGATCATCCAGGATCCCCGATAAGATCCTGATACAGAGCCGGTTTCCGATCCATCAAAAAAGGAAATTCCGTCCGGGCTTTGAGGGTATCCGCAATATCGATATCGGCGATCACGATCGCATCCCTATGGAATGCGGGTTCCGCCGTCATCTCTCCAAACGGATCGACGCAAAACGATTTCCCGTAGAAATTGAGATCTTTTTCCTTTCCGACCCTGTTAATCCGGAAAACGAATACACCGTTCACGACAGCGTTGGCACTCATCACCGATTGCCATCTGAATTGCGAATCGAATGCCGCTGCGGTCGGTGCAATGATGAGATGCGCCCCCTTCAAAGCCAGGATGCGGGATCCTTCCGGAAAAAAATTGTCCCATCCCATCTGGATGCCGATCCGCGCATGGGACGTTTGAAAAACCGGGAATCCGAGATCTCCAGGCTGAAAATACCGGGTTTCTTCCCAGAACGGAATGTTCGGGATGTGAACTTTCCGATATTTTTCGATCGATCCATCCCCACTGATGATGACGGTCGTGTTGTATGTCCTGTCCCGGTCACGCTCGAACACCGGGCAAAGGATGACGGCATGATACTGTTTTGCAAGATCGATAAATGGTTCGGTGGTCGGTCCCGGGACGGATTCCGCATGTTCCGGATATTGCGGGTCATCCGAATCGAACCAGGGCAGACAGAACAACTCCGAAAAAGCGATAACATCAGCCTTTTTCTCCAAGGCAACCCGTGCGAACTCCACCGCCCTCTTGATGTTCGTCTCGATCTCACCGGATGCAGAAAACTGGATGCCTGCGATCCGGACGGGTGCAGCAGGATTTTGGTTTCCGGGTGCGCTTTTCAGGCCCCGCAACACTTCTTGTATTTTTTCCCGCTCCCGCAGGGACATGGATCATTTCTCCCGACTTTTGAGGCGGTACGTCTGACCGTCACTATCGGTTTCGGGTGTTCGGGTGTTGATCCGGGCGACGGAACAGGGGTTTGCCGGGTTGCACCACCGATGCTGCCCCGCCCCTCCACCGTGCGACTCCCGGTTCGTTCCAGGGGAATATCCTGGGGGGATACCGGTCTGAACACGAACAAATCGTGTATTGCATCTTTTTTAATCCTGGAGACCATCTCCTGAAACAGCTCATACCCCTCGCGTTTGTATTCGGTCAGAGGATCTTTCTGGCCGTAACCCCGAAGCCCGATACCTTCTTTCAGATGGTCCATGCTCAGGAGATGATCCTTCCAATTCAGATCAATTCTTCTGAGAAGAACCGCTCGTTCAAACCATTGCATCAGTTCCGCGCCGATCTCCGTAACTTTTTTCTGGTACAGAACCCGATATTCTTCCGTAAGATAGGAAAAAAACTGCTCTTCCATCCATGTTTCACCGCTTTGCGGATGATCCAGTGAAACGGTGAAACCGAACTGGTTTTTCAAGGCCTGCTGCAAACCTTCCATATCCCAGTCGTCCGGATGCGATTTCACGGGAATGAACAGTTCGAATAATTCTTCGATGACATCACCTAGCATTTCATCGATGAATTCCTGCAGGTTTTCGGATCTCAGTACCCGGTTTCTCTGCCCATATACGACTTCCCGCTGCTTATTCATGACATCATCGTATTCGAGTAAGTTTTTTCGAATCAGAAAATTATGTGCTTCCACTTTTTTCTGGGCGTTTTCGATCGACTTCGTGACCATGGCGTTTTCGATCTGTTCTCCTTCCTCGATCCCCAGCCTATCCATGATACCGATGATCCGTTCACCCCCGAAAATGCGCATGAGGTCATCTTCCAGGGATACATAAAAACGGCTGGATCCGGGATCACCCTGACGTCCGGACCGGCCCCGCAACTGATTGTCGATCCGCCGGGATTCGTGACGTTCCGTCCCGATGATATGCAAACCTCCCAGGCTCACAACTTCTTCATGTTCCCGGTCCGTTTTTTTCTTGAAATCGGGAAATAGTGCCTTATAGTGCGACTGATAATCCGGATCCCCCTCGCGAACACCCCGCCCGGCAATCTCCTGACGCGTGAGAAATTCCGGATTCCCGCCCAGAAGAATGTCGGTTCCGCGCCCGGCCATATTGGTGGCGATGGTGATGGCGTTTTTTCGACCGGCCTGGGCCACGATTTCAGCTTCCCTGCTGTGATGTTTGGCGTTCAGAACATTGTGGGTCAGTTTTTTCCGCTGCAGCATCTTGGACAGCTTTTCGGATTTTTCAATGGCAATGGTTCCCACCAGAACCGGTTGACCTGTGGAATAAAGTGATTCAATCTCCCTGACAACCGCATTGAACTTCTCTCGTTCCGATTTGAACACGATATCGGAATATTCCCTTCGAATCAGCGACCGATTGGTGGGAATCGAGACCACGTCCAGATTATAGATCTGTGCGAACTCAGGTGCTTCCGTCATGGCAGTACCGGTCATGCCCGCCAGTTTTTCGTACATCCGGAAATAGTTCTGGAAGGTGATGGTGGCAAGTGTTTGATTTTCACCCGCTATCTTGACTCCCTCCTTGGCCTCCACCGCCTGATGCAGGCCGTCCGACCAGCGCCGCCCCGGCATCAACCGGCCGGTGAATTCATCTACAATGATGATTTCGCCGTCGCGGACAACATATTCGACATCTCTTTTAAACAGGGTATGCGCTCGAAGCGCTTGATTCAGATGATGCTGAAGCACCATGTTCCTGGGATCGAACAGGTTGCCCACATTCAGGAGATTCTCGGCTTTGGCGATCCCTGAATCGTTGAGTGAAACCGTATGACTTTTTTCTTCAATGACATAATCGATATCCCGCCGGAAATTCGGAATGATCCGGTTTACTTTGACATACAGGTCGGTCGATTCCTCGGAGGGACCCGAAATGATCAACGGCGTCCTGGCTTCATCAATCAGAATCGAATCCACCTCGTCAACAATCGCATAATACGGTTCTCTCTGGACGAAATCCTGGGGAGCGGATTTCATGTTGTCCCTGAGATAATCAAAACCGAATTCATTATTGGTACCGTAAGTGATATCCGCTCGATATGCCTTATAATGTTCCAGCGGTTCGGACGTGCTCTGAATCACTCCGATTGACATTCCCAGAAATCGGTAGATCTGGCCCATCCATTCCGCATCGCGTCTCGCCAGGTAATCATTCACTGTCACAACGTGAACGCCTTTTCCGGTCAAGGCGTTCAGATAGACCGCCAGCGTTGCCACCAGGGTTTTGCCTTCACCCGTTTTCATCTCGGCAATTTTCCCCTCGTGCAAAACAATGCCGCCCATCAGCTGGACATCGAAATGTCTCATGTTCAGGACTCGCCTGGCTGTTTCCCGAACGACCGCGAAAACCTCCGGAAGAAGATCATCCAGATTCTCTCCGCGATCCAGCCGTTGCCTGAATTCGGTTGTTTTTCCCTGCAATTGCGAATCATCCAGCCGAGAAACCTGGCTTTCCAACCCGCATATCCGCTCAACAATCGGATGCATCCGATTGATCTCGCGTTCATTGGCCGTGGGAATGACCTTCCGGACAACCCGTGAGATATTCGATATGACTCCCAAGACGATCACCTATCCTTCGCAGTGATTTAGAATCGATTTGAAGTGAATGGCCGGTAACATCCCGCAATCTCTCGATTGCAGTTAGCTGGTCTCTTCATCCGGCAGAAAATAAAACGGATTGACCGGTCTGCCCTCAATCCGCACTTCATAATGAAGATGCCGATGTGTGGACCGTCCCGTATTCCCCAGTAATCCGATTGTCTGTCCGCGATCGATCCAGTCGCCTTCCCGAACGTCGATCCGATGAAGATGCGCATACCGGGTGGATAATCCGAACCCATGATATATGGTTATCATCCTGCCGTAGGAACCGCTCCATTTGGTCTCGACAACGATCCCTTCGGCCGTGGCGCAAACCGGGACATGATTCGAATGGGCGATGTCGATCCCGGTATGCATCTTGATGGCGCCCGTAAACGGATCGCTGCGTCTGCCGAACGGTGAGGAGATGAATCCGCCCTGCACGGGCCGGATACTTGGAATCGAACGGATCAAGGCACTCTGCGAATTTATAAACCGGTACAGAGAGGCGTTTTTCCCATGTTCCAGCTTGATTTCAAGCTCGATCTCCTCAATTTCCGTCCACATTCGATCCAGAAGCTCACTCTCGGAATTCAAGAAGGCGACCTCCCGGACATCCCGCCGGTGAATCCCCTTCAAGGGTCCACCCGTTCCACCCTCCTCCGGTGCCGCTCTACGCCCCAGTTGAACTTCGATGTTCCGGCTCAGTGCGCGAACACCCGCAAGCTCTTCCCGGATTTGACTCATCCGCTCAGTCATGAAACTGATTTGATTGTGTTTCATGCTGAGTTCCCGGTTCAAATTCCGGATTTCGCTTTTCAGCTTTTCATATTCTGCATAACGATCCAGACCGGTTAAGCTTATGCCGGTCAGGATCGACACCCCCAGTAGACTGATGAGAACAAACCATCTGGGAACCCAGAACCGCCGGACACCGCTCCGCTCAATCCGCCTGATAATGATCTGAAATCCCTTTTTCTTTCTCCCCAAACTCATTCTCTCCCTTTCCTGCGTAGCTGCCCGACAATACTAAATAACTGATGTTACATATAGAATTTAATGGTTGTCAAGGGTAAAACCGAATTGGTCAACATTGACATCGAACTCTACTGTATTTACATTCTCGTTAATCCTGTCCGGTCGGGAGGTGATTTTTGTGAAACTGCCGAACAAAATTCTTTTGATCCTGTTCGCCTTGACAACCATGACTCGACTCACCGGATGTGTCCCCGCTCAGGTACCGCTTCAATACAGGAAACTGACCGATATCCCCGCAGCCGATATCCAGCAGACCCTGTCGGAATACCAGACTCTGATCCGGGATCATCCCGGCGACCCGCTCATTCCCCGGCTGATATACAACTGTGGCCGTCTCTACCTGGCAATCGACCAAAAAAAGGATGCCATGCGCCAGTTTTCGCTGCTGTCGGAAACCGATCCGGACAGCACCTGGGGGACAGCAGCCCGGATCGAGCTGACCGGCCTGGAAGAACACAGTGATCCCGACGCTGCGATCGAAACCCTGAAATCGCTGAAAACCCGGATTCTGGATTCGGCAATGGGCAGTCGAGCGGATTATCATATCGGAGAAATCCAGGCATCCCGGGGAAACTATCGGGAAGCTTTGAATCAGTACCTCCATGCCATGACGTTCCAGACTGATCCGGCAACCAGCGCGCTGGTCAGCCTCAAGATCGGGCTGTGCCACTTCAAAATGAATCAACTGGACAAAGCGGATACATTTCTGCAGAAATCGCTGCGAACGGATCGATATCATCACCCCGATCCATATATTCTTCTGGCTCAACTGCACCTGATGAGAAATTCTCCATTGAAATCACTTCAGATTCTGTTCGACGGGCTGAACAACCTCATCAATCCCGCTCCCCTGGAACCTGAAATTTCCGGCATCTTGAGTCGGTTTTTGACACTGGAACAACTGCTTGAGATTGAACGGAAACTCAGCCTGGAAGACCCCGAGTTGTATCTCATCCGGATGGAACGAATCCGGCGGCTGATGGAGAGCGGGCAGCTGGATACCGCTGAAACACAGATCGAGGATCTTCTTCGGGATTATCCCGTGAGGGCATCAAATCTGGAAGCGGATCTGTCGGCTCTACAACAGCGTGTGGTTTCGGATGAATATGCAATCGGCCTTTTGATACCACTGTCGGGATCCCTGTCGATGATCGGTCAGAACATTTACCGGGGTGTCCGGATGGCCCTGGATGAATATTATCAAACCGAACCAACGCTCACGATCGAATTGATTCCGATAGATACCGGTGGCATACCGGAGAATGCCCTGGAGGGATTTCTCGAACTGGCGGAAAATCCTGAAGTGATTGCCGTCATCGGTCCGGTCAAGAGTTCAACGACCGATGCTATTATCGAATCCGCAGCCAAATACCATCTCCCGACCATCACCCCCGGCTGCCCCAATGACACCATCTGCGGGCAATCTGAATATTTGTACCGTATCTATCCATCCGCTTACCGGGAAGGCAGAATGTTGTTGAAATTCATGAGCGAATCGATGGGTTACGCCAAATACGGTTGTGTTTATCCCGATATCGAATACGGGTCCACCGCATGTGATGGATTCATCGATGCCGTAAGCGAGTTCGGAGGGGAAATCGTCCAGGTGATAAAATACCCGGTCATATTTTCGAATGCAGCAAACTACCTGATGAATCTCAAGGATGCCGAGCTGGAGTTCATCTTTCTTCCGGACGAAGCCGAACGGGCGGCACAGATGGCCGGACAGATCCGGTACCAGGAAATCCTGGATCCCGTCATTATCGGTACCGGCGCTTGGGAAGATTATTTGATCACTCAGATCGCCGGTATCCATCTGGAAGGTTCTTTTTTTATAACCGGATACCCACACCTGACCGGTGCCCGGAAGACCGCCGCCGATCGGTACCGCCTGCTGTACGGAGAAACACCGGATCATTTTGCCTTGCGGGCCTACGAAGCCTGCCGGATACTGTTGAACCGGCTCGAACCCGATGTGAAGTACCGGGAACGATTGAATTTTCTTCTTTCCGATTCCGAAGGATTCACATCGTTGGACGGGATATCGAAATTCGACCACAACGGTGATTATCTCCCGCCCCTGACCATCTTCCAGATAAGGAACAGGCATTTTGTTCCGATGGTTCGATGGGACGGATCAGAATTTATTCCGATTGAAACTCCGGAAAACTGACTTCAGATCAGTTGGTTTTCAGGGCGCCAGTTGTTCGAGATCGACGACGGGAGCGGTCGATTCCTCCACTTCCAGTTTATCCCAGTCGAGACCGATTCCGATCTTGGTCGTTCTGCTGATCGGCCGGTGCTTCTCACAATACTGAACCGGTTCCCTGCCCTCCAGAAATGCTTCATTGATGACGGTCTCACATTGTTCAGTGGCCAGCTGTCCAGTATCCATGCACACATCGAACAAAACGATTCCAGGGGGCATCTGAAAGTCCCTGATATCATAATCGGGAAGCACCTTTTCCATGAAACCCATCCAGATGGGCAGTGCAGCCGAAGCACCGGTCGCGCGCGGATAGATCGATTCCAGCATATCCATGCCAACCCAGGTGCCGGTGACGATCTGAGGGGAAAATCCGATGAACCAGGCGTCATGATAATTGTTGGTTGTGCCGGTTTTCCCGCCGATCGGTCTGTTCAGAGATCTGGCGGCGAAACCGGTACCATGCTGGATTACTCCCTGCAGCAGAAAGGTGGTCAGATAGGCGGTTTTATCGTCGAGTGCCCGCCTGACCACCGGATAATACTCCTTGACCACATACCCGTCCCTGTCCACAATCTGCCTGACCATCATGGGTTCAGCAGCCATTCCCAGCGTTGCAAAACCGCCGTACGCGCGAGTCAACTCCAGAAGAGTCACTTCGGATGCACCCAGTGCGAGCGACAGGGTCGGCGACAGCGGAGACTGGATCCCCAGTTTCGATGCGATGCGGATTACATCGGAAACGCCGATAGCCTCCAGAAGATGAATGGAGATAATGTTCCGGCTTTTCGCCAGACCGACCCGCATCGTCGTGGCTCCAAAAAATTCCTCGGAATAATTGTGCGGCTTCCAGTATTCCTTCTCCGTTTCCTCGACAGCATTCGGATCGGTTTCACTTTCCTCCATTTCCGGGCTGATTTCCCATGTCTTCTCGATGATGATCGGGGAATCATAGATAATATCGGAAGCTGTGAATCTGCCATTCAGTGCGGTGGCGTATATGAACGGTTTGAAAGCCGATCCGGGCTGTCTTCGGGATTGAGATACCCGGTCGAACTGGCTGCGTGAAAAATCGTAACCGCCGACCCATGCCAGAATTTCCCCGGTCGCCGGATCGATTGACACCAGGGATCCCTCAACCTGCGGTTCCTGAGCCAACCGGCAGGATTCGATCTTCAGATTCCCGCCACCGGATTCATAGGCTTCGACGATGCATCCCACCCGATCACCCGGTTTCAGTTGAATGAGATCCCGGTTTTTTACCCATATATTCTTAAAAAGAAGCGTCGTCTCGAGACCACCGATGTCGAGTGTCAGTCGATCCCGGCCGACATTGAGAACGCGTGCACCCGTCAGCCTGCCGATGACGGGTGGTTCGTCGGCGAGTTCGATCGTATTCGAAGGGCCGCGCCATCCCCTTTTGCGATCCACTCGATCCAATCCTTCACGAACCTGTATTTCACCAATTGTCTGGTATCCCAAATCGAGCGTGGTATGGATGCTCAATCCCTCATTGTAAATGTAATCCGGCCCGAATTCATCTTCCATGGTGCGCCGGAGAACTTCGACGAAATAGGGCGCCTTGTTCTCTAACCGTGGTGAGGGATCCAGCAGTATTTCCTCCGTCATGGCCTTTTGAGCGGTCTCAGCCGGAATGTAATTGTTGACCGCCATCCGATGCAGCACCGTGTTTCTCCGGGAAACAGCCGGATCGTGATCCCGTAACGGCGAAAACCTGCTGGGAGCCTTGGGCAGACCCGCCAGCAATGCTGCCTCGGACAGGGTCAGCTCCGAACAGGATTTATTGAAATATGTTCGAGCAGCTGATTCGATCCCATAAGCCCCGCTCCCGAAATAAACTTGGTTGAGATAGAGTTCCAGGATTCTGCTCTTGGTCAGGGCGTTTTCAAGCTGAATGGCCAGCAAAGCCTCCTTGATCTTCCTGGAAACAGTCCGTTCCCGGGTCAGAAACAACGATTTGGCCAGCTGCTGGGTGATGGTGCTGCCCCCCTGTACAATCTCCCCCGCCATAAAATTCTTCCAGGCAGCACGCATGATTCCGGGGAAATCAATCCCGTGATGACTGTAAAAATGCTCATCTTCAATGGCGATGATTGCATTCTGCATGAGTTCCGGTATCTGAGAAAGCGGAACCAGTATGCGGCGTTCCTTGGCGAAATTCGCCAGCAGATTGCCTTTCCTGTCGAAAATGGAGGATATCAGCGGCGGGCGGTAATCGAGCGCCTGGCTCAGTTCCGGCAGTTGTCTGGCGTAGTGAAAATAGACGGCCAGGACGGATCCCGAGCCGATTCCGATGGCGATCGTCAAGCCCAGTTTGACTGAGAATCGGAAGACAAGTGAGAAGATGGATCGCAAGACAATACCCTCTGATACCGCGCCAAAAATCGATTATAAACGCTTTCAGCCGGTCCGGTCAAAACCATATCAGGCCATGCGACACGGAAATGCGACCGGACCCTGCATGCGAATCTTGACCCGCTCCACAGGCTTTGTTAGATTGTGATCCGGTTGCCGCCAATTGTATTCGCCAACGGAGAATAACGACTGTGATCGAACTATCGGATACCCGTACTTCGGAACTCATCAGGCAGTTTGCCCACGTTAAAATACTGGTCGTGGGCGATCTCATGGTCGACAAGTATATCTGGGGCTCCGGTATACGGCTTTCCACTGAAGCTCCCATTCCTGTAATCAAGGTTGTCCGGGAGCAATATTCTCTGGGTGGAACCGCGAACATCTCGTTTCATCTGGCCAATCTGGGAGCAGACACATCGATCTGCGGCATCGTCGGATACGACGATGCTGCCCATAACATGCGGTCTCAGATCGTCAGATACGGTATCGAAGCAGCCGGGGTTTTCCCGTCTTCTTCCCGTCCGACCACCCAGAAAGTCCGGATCATGTCCCTGGAACATTCCCAGGTGCTGGGGCGGTTCGACTATGAATCCATGACGCCCTTGACGACCGAAGAGGAAGCACCGATGCTGCGATTCATCGAAACATTCGTTACGGACTCCCAGGTCATGATCCTTTCCGATTACGGCCGCGGCGTCTTTAAAAGCGAATCGTTCATCGAAGCGTTGAAACGGAAAATTTCCAAACGGAAAATACTGACCGTTGCCCAGTGCAGAACCGAAAACCTGGCGTTTTTTTCCTGGGTGGATTACCTGGTGCTGACCGTCCAGCATGCAATGAATTTGATCCACCAGAAAACCCAGAAAGAAATTACGGATATTGAGGAACTCGGGAAGAAAATCTGGGAAAACGTACCGGTGAACCATATTGTGTTGAACGATAATGCCAATCAAAACATGTCGCTTTTCACCAACGGCCTCCGATCATGTGTCTGCTCCAATACACCTTCCCAGGTTCGGGATCAAACCGGATTGAGCGACATCACGGTTGCGGTTCTGGCAATCGGACTATCAGCCGGAGCGAGCCCCCGGGAAGCCGTTCTGCTGGCGTTCAGAGCGATAAAATCTGCCGGCCAGCAGATCGGAACCGGTAAAATCCTGCCGGATGATTTGATGTAATAACACCGCGGATTATTCCGGGCGGGAACATTCCGGTTCGGACTCCATGTAACGTTCCATCAAAACGGCCATGCCGCCGATGCATGCCATCTCGGTTGTCAAAACAAACGGACTGATCTGCAGTGAGCGGAATCCGGACTGCCGTATCAGGTCCCACTCCCTTTCCGACCAGCCACCTTCCGGCCCGACAAGCCAAATGATCCGACTTGGAAACCGAATATCCGGAACCGGTCCGGAAGATTGTCGTGTCATTCCGGGTTCCTGGCCGGTGAAAGCCAGATGATCCCCGGCTTTCGGTTCGTCCAGATACCGGTCGATCTCCACCGGTTCCAGTATCCTTGGAAACCACGGCTGCCTGCACTGCTTACATGAATTGACAACGATCCGTTTCCATCGGATAAGCCTGCGCTGAATCTGACTTCGATTCAATTTGCGGGATCGGGAACTGAATAGAGGCTGGAAAACTGCTGCGGAAAACTGGATGCACCCTTTCAGGATCATATCGAATGTTTCTTCGCTTCTGGGCAGCGCCACCGCCATATGAAACTCCGGATGAACCGATTCATACATCTGCATCGAATGAATCTCCACGCTTGCTGAGTTTCGCATGGTCCGCTGGACCACACCTTGAGCGATACGCCCCTGACCGTCCAGGATTTCCACGGTATCTCCGGGCTGTTTCCGAACAACCCGCATCAGATGATGTGATTCTTCTGCGTCAAGATGAATCAATACCGGGCATGTTCCAAGATGACGACAGTAGAATCGAACGGCGGTCATGGTCATCCAAAGACAAGGCAGGCCCAGTCATTCAATCGATCCGAACGAATCAATGTCAGCCCCAGAGACTGGTACCGTTCTATCAGATCCTTCCGGTGCCGGGATTGAAATCCTGAAATGCAGATTGTACCGCCTGATTTCAGTGTTCCCGCCAGAAGATCCGCTCCCGAGGTCAGAATGGAATAATCAAGATTTGCCAGGACAACATCGAATGTTCCCGGTCGGACCGCATCGGGAGTTCCGATGAACCATCGAATATCCTTTTCTCCATTCAACCCGGCATTGTCCGCGGATTCACGAACCGCCTGAGGATCCCGGTCCAGGCCCGCCGTCAGACCGCATTTCATCTTCCGGGCACCGATTGCCAGAATGCCCGATCCACATCCGATATCCAGCACTTTCATCCCCCGTAACGGGATGCATTCAAGCATCCGGACCATCAGAGCCGTTGACTCATGATATCCGGTTCCGAATCCCTGACCGGGATTGATGATGATTTGATATCGACCGTCATCCGGAACGGTTATCCAGGGCGGATGGATCCGGAACAGCGCGCCAACTTCTATCGGTTCGAAGTACGGATGCCAGTATTCCGTCCAATCCTCATCTTGGATCGGGATCATCTGGAGCAGCAGCAGAAACCCGTTGGATCTTGATTCGGTGATCAGCGCCGAACTGCACCGGTTTGTCGCTTCGCGGTCTTTGAAATATGTTGAAAACAGAAAATACCCCGTAACATGTTCCACGATTCCGGAGCAACCATGCTCCCAACAAAGATTCTGCAGGATTTCCACCGATTCGGTTGGACAACCCACATCGAGTTGCAGCCAATTGGATGGGTCTCTCAAAATCGCTCAGATCAATTATTCGATCGTATCCAGACCCTCGAGAGCGCTCTCTTCCAGCTCTTCCTCAACCGAAGAAGAAGCACCGTCTTTGTAAACAACCTGTGAAAGCCGGATGGAAGCTTCGCGCAATTCGCGGACGGCGTTGACGATCTTATCCACCTCCCGGAATTCGAGCGCTTTCTTGGCCTCTGCAAGCGTTTCGTTTACCCGTTCCAGATCATCTTCGTCGAGTTTATCACCGTATTTGGCCAGACCTTTCTCGGTCGTGTATATCAGTGTTTCGGCTGAATTCCGCGCCTGGATGATTTCACGCCGTTTCTCATCTTCCGCTTCATGCGCCCGGGCATCCCGGATGATTTCTTCAATCTCGCGGTCGGTGAGACCGGATGAAGCGGTTATGACGATTGCCTGTTCCTTCTTGGTGCCCAGATCCCTTGCGGAGACGCCCAGAATTCCATTTGCATCCACACTGAATGTCACTTCAATCTGAGGCACTCCTCTGGGAGCGGGTGGGATTCCCTGCAGTTCGAAACGCGCCAGACTTTTGTTGTGGGCGGCGAGTTCACGTTCGCCCTGCAGGACGTGAATGGACACGCAGGTCTGATTGTCTTCAGTTGTGGAAAACAGGCGGGATTTCTTGGTCGGGATGGTTGTATTGCGTTCGATAACGCGGGTGAACACACCTCCGACCGTTTCGATACCGAGGGAGATTGGAATGACGTCCAACAGCAAGATGTCTTTGACTTCCCCCGTAAGAACTCCGCCTTGAATTGCAGCGCCGATGGCAACGACTTCATCCGGATTGATACCGCTGTGCGGCGGTTTGGTGAAAAAATCCTCCGCTTTTTTCCGGACCAGAGGCATCCGGGTCTGACCGCCCACCAGAATGATGTTGTCGATCGCATCGACCGAAAGACCTGCATCCGAAAGCGCTTCCTCACACCAGGGATGGAATGTCTCATCGATGAGATCCTGAGTCAGTTCCTCCAGTTTCAGCCGTGTCATGGTTATATTGAGGTGTTTGGGTCCCGTGTCGTCGGCCGTGATGAACGGTAGATTGACTTCCGATTCCTCGACGGTTGACAGTTCGCATTTGACTTTCTCCGCAGCTTCTTTCAACCGCTGGAGAGCCATCCGGTCTTCACGCAGATCGATATTGTCGCTGGCGATGAATTCCTCCGCCAGATAATCGATGATCCGCAGATCGAAATCATCACCGCCCAGGAAAGTATTCCCGCGGGTTGAAATAACCTCAAAGATTCCGTCGCCGATTTCCAGAATGGAGATATCGAATGTTCCACCACCCAGATCGTACACCGCAATCTTCTGACTTCTGCGTTCACCCAGACCATAGGCCAGCGAAGCTGCCGTGGGTTCAGGTATCAGCCGCAGCACTTCCAGTCCAGCGATTTTACCGGCATCTTTGGTGGCCCGTTTCTGGTCATCGTCGAAATAAGCCGGAACCGTGATAACGGCCTCGTTGACCTGTTCACCCAGATAGTCTTCAGCAGTCTGTTTCATCCGCTGAAGGATCATGGCTGAAATTTCCTGCGGCGTGTATTCGGTCCCGCGGATCTTGACCCGGACATCACCATTGGGCGCTTCAACAATCTTGAATGCGACCATCGAAGCGAATTTTTCCACTTCCGGAGATCCGAATTTTCTCCCGATGAGTCTTTTGACAGAGAAAACCGTGTTTTCCGGATTGGTGATGGCCTGTCTTTTTGCAATCTGGCCGACCAGGCGTTCCTCGTCATCGGTGATCGCAACAATAGACGGTGTCGTTCGGCTCCCTTCTGAATTGGGAATTACAATCGGTTCCGATCCTTCCATAATCGACACGCATGAGTTCGTGGTGCCCAAATCAATTCCAATTACTCGTGCCATTCCAGCAACCTCCCTGTCAGATATCTCATCCGACTAGTTCTCCAATATTATATCAGACCCGTCTTTCGAATCCAGTGTTTTTCCATTTTCTTCATTCGGCGTGAATATTTCATCCGGATTCACCCTTTCGTTTCCTTCGGGATCATCCACATCCTGCATGGAATCAACGGTATCTGCCGATTCATCCGGTCCGGACGGTTGGTCCGGAATATCTTCCCCTGGATGCCGGTCAACCAACGGACCCGCTTCTTCCGATTCCGAAACGATGGTTTTTTGGGTTTCGGGACTTACCGCAACAATCACTTTTGCCGGTCGCAACACTCTCTCCTTAAAGAAATAGCCCGTTTCGTAAACCCGCACAACGATATTGTTATCTTCCGATTTCTCTGCCGGTATCCGGTCCATCGCATCATGGACAAACGGATCGAATTCCTCACCGAGCGCAGGGATTTCCCGAACTTTCCAGCTGATAAGAAGATCTTCGATCTGTTTGTAAATCAGTTTGATACCTTCTTTGAAATTACCGGAGTCGGAAGAACAGTTGAGCGCCCGTTTGAAATTCTCGAACACCGGAAGAAATGTCCGGATCAGGTTCATCTGTTCCGCCTCGACGAATTCCGACATCCTGCTCCGGGTCCTTTTCTGATAATTCTGATAATCCGCATTGACCCGCACCCAGCTATCGTGAAGAGATTTGGCTTTCTCGTTCGACTCCTCCAGCCGGGTGCGATAGCTGCTGGTTTCCTTTCTGAGTTTTTTAATTCGCTTGTGCAGTTGTTTGATCATTTTCCGGGAAGCTTCGGACCGGGTATCTTCTTCAACCGGAGTATCGGATTCGGTCGGGGTTTCGCCGGCAGCTGGACCCGGTTCCGTTGTTTCCTGCCGGGGTTTCACAGGCCCTTCGCTTTTGGAGCTTTCAATGGCGGCAAGGGCGGAGGCGATATCGGCGTCTACGTCCAGCATTTCGTCTTCACCGATATCGATAACCGGAGAGCTGTTTTCCGCCACCTCTTCACTTTCTTCCCCGGATGGGAGATCATTGCTGTCGAATGGCCAAGCCGATTTGATCATATCGCATACCTTTTACGGAGCATTGCTGTCCGGATTCTGCTGAGGTTTGTCGAGATTCTGAAGTATCCTGCTCAGTGCCCGGGCCATATATTCCACCAGACCCACAACATATTGATAATGCATGCGTTTCGGCCCGATAACCCCCAATCCACCGGAAACAGTGTCGTTCAGGGAATATTTCGCCGTCACCACACTCATGTCGCTGATTTCCGGAATTTCCACATCATTTCCAACCGCAACACAGACTCCCTCGGTGTCCAGGCACCGGTCAAGCAGCTTGATGATCGCCGATCGTTCGGTAAACGTTTTAAACAAATCCTTCAATCTGCGCAGATCAGAAAATTCCGGCTGTTCCAGAATATTGATGGCGCCCTCAATAAAAACCTCCTCCATGCCGAACAGGTTTTTCCTGAAAGCCAGTTCACCCATCTGCACCGCTGCGTCCAGCAGTTCCGTATACTGACGTTTCTCCTCTTCCAGCATCTCGATCAGCGTCTGCCTGATTTCCGACAGAGTCATGTTTTCAAAGCGGCTGTTCAAAAACCGTGAAACACTCTCCAGCTCCTCCTGACTGAAATCCTGATCGGCCAGGAGAACCTTGTTCTGGACCACGCCGGATTTGGCTACGAAAATGGCCAGCAGCCTGCGTTCGCTCAACCGGATGAACTGGATCTGCTTGTAAACGGTATTGATGATCTTGGGCGTGACCACAATTCCCGCATATTTGGTCATTCGCGACATCAGATCGGAAACCTGCTGCATGATCCGGTAGAATTCCGTTTCCATGCTGATGGATTCCGTAATTTGCCGCCGATCTTCAGCATTCAGAACCGGCGCTTGATTGTTCCGGACGATTTGATCGACGAAATAGCGGTAACCGACGTCGGATGGAACTCGTCCGGCGGAAACATGGGGCTGTTCCAGCAGCCCATAATCCTCCAGATCTGCCATGATGTTCCGGATCGTTGCCGGACTCAATTCGAAATCCTTCGCCAGCTTTCGGGATCCAACCGGTTCCGCTTCGCGGATATAATAATTTACCACCGCATTGAAAATCGCGAGTTCGCGATCTGTGAGCTGCGGACAATTTTGAGTTTTTTCCACAAAACGGCTCTAAATTAAACGATTGAAATCAAACATCTTCCGTTATTGAAACGTCTGTCCGGCGGCAATTGTCACCTGGATTTCCCCGAGCTGAAACCTGAAATTGTGCGAGCCGGCCGAAACATCGCTTCCCCCTGCAAACCAACGCTAAATATATAAATGTTCCTTTAGCAAAGTCAAATACTTAACGGTTCTGACCGATTGCATTCCAATGGAGTGTCAATATAATAGGCCCGTGAGAAACTTCATCCGCCTGATTTTATTCTTCATCCTGCCTGCATTGACCCAGACAGGCTGTTCCCGTCAGCCGGCACTGAACAATCTCCGGGTGAATGTGATCGGTCTGGATGGTGCGACCTGGGAGATTATCGATCCGTTGATCGAGCGCGGGGAATTGCCCGGGTTCGCCCGCATGAAAAAAGAAGGAGTCTGGGGAAATCTCGAGACTTTCCAGCCGACTGACAGCGTATCCATCTGGACATCCATCGCCACCGGGGTCACGCCCACCCGTCATGGAATTCAGACCTTCATTCGATCGATTCCCGGATCGGACAGAACGATTCCGTCCCCCGGTACAGACCGCCGCGTACCGGCACTCTGGAATATCGTTTCGGACGCCGGACGAACGGTTGTCTGCGTAAAATGGTTTGCCACCTGGCCGGCGGAGGAAGTCAACGGCGCCATGCTGTCTCCCCGGCTGGAAGATGACGCCGGCGGTCACCAGACCTATCCGCCTGAACTATACCGTGAGATCAGCGGATTCCGGCACAAATCAACAATGGACCGACTGCCCCAACCGGTGAAATCCGATTTGCCCGTCCGGGATTTTTCGGCTCCCGGTGTCCTGATCGGCACCGGACGGATAAAGAACAAGATGTTCGACGACACCTCGGTCTGGGAAGCGGGTTATCACGTTTACCGGAAATACGATCCCGATTTGTTCATGATTTACCTGAAAAGCATCGACCGGGTCGAACATTTTCTATGGGGGGCACAGGAGGTTCTGAACGATCCCGATCCGGATGAGAATGACCTGCAAAATGCGAAGGCCATATTCGGCTGGTACCGGTATTTCGACTCGAAAATTCTCGAACTGACGAACGATCCCGACAGAATACTGATCGTGGTGTCCGACCACGGCATGCAGGCACGGGACAGCATCCCCGAACCATATGATGTCCGTAATATTGATTTCAACCGGGTTCTTACGGATCTCGGGTATCAGATTCAAAGCGGTCCCAAACAGACCGCCTGGAACAAAACCGTTGCTTACGCCTTCCGTCCGGAACCCTATGACTGGGCGTGCCAGATCAATCTGAACCTGTCGGGTCGCGAACCGGAAGGGCTCATCGCTCCGGAGGATTCCCCCGCTCGTTTGCAGGAGCTGATGGAACTGTTGAAGGGACTGAAAACGGAATCCGGCCGGAACGTGTTCGAAAAGGTCGATCGCGGCAGTTCGGGATATGATCTGAGAGTCGAATTGAACCGGACATTGTCTTTGGATGACCGGGCCATGGTCCTGTCAACGGCCATTCCCCTCAGGCAGTGGATCAATGTCCGGGGTCTTCCGCTGGGTATCCACACCAAAGCTCCCGACGGAATCATTGCCGCCATCGGTCCGAGTCTTAAATCCGGCTACCGGTTGACCGGCGCTTCGGTGCTCGACATCACTCCCACCGTCCTGTTCGCCATGGGCCTGCCCCTGGCACGGGATTTCGACGGATCCTGCCTGGTCGATGCTTTCACCGAATCGTTCCGGTCAAATCATCCCGTCCGGTGGATCGAAACCCATGGAACGCGGCAGATCGATTCCGTCCTGAAAGAAACCGGTGCGGATGACAGAATAAAGGACGAATTGCGCGCGTTGGGATATATCTGATCGGAAATCACCAGTACGAAACCATCTCGTCCCAGGTTTCGGCTCCCAGGACTCTGGATGCAAACCGGCCGCGTCTCAATCGGGGAAAAATATCCCGGGATCCGAATACATTTCCGTCCAGCCGGCGCACCCTCCGGCTGATTTCAGAATATATCGCCACGATCAGACCGAGGATTCTGGCCCGGTGAAAGGGAAGCTTCGAGCCGATTTCAACCGCGTGATTTTTGCCGGGCTTCCCGTATTCATCACCCCAATCCAGGAACGACAGCACCATATCCCGCCCCGGAATGCTCAGTTTGCGATGCATGGCCTGGCGGCGTATCTCCGCGTGGGTCAAACCATGATCGTCAAGGAATGACCGGGGAATCAGCCTTCGTCCGTGTTTTCCCGCGCGCATGTCCGCCTGAAAATCACGGGCGATGTGAATCGTGTAAGCCCAGATTCCCAGATTCCTTCCGGTGCTGCGGTAATCGTCATGCCACCGGTAGGCAATCCGCTCCGCATCCAGAGTTGACCCGATCAGAATCAGATAGATTGTTGTGGCGGCAACGGACGCGCCTTCGGCGTATCGGAGGAAATCATCTCGAGTGACGGGTAACCCCCGACGGAAATCCACCCACATGGCGTTAAAAAAATTTCGCCACAGCAGGCCGGGAATGCCGAATCGATCATTGATCCGGCGAAACCGGTCCCGCAACGGATACAGCCGGGCGGGAATTCTCTCTGCAAAGCCGCCACAGGCAATCGCTTCATACTCCCGGACCCGCTTCTCGATCCGCCTGATCTCCACTCCCGAAAGATCCTCTTCCAGGATCCGGTCCACCCGGTCATCCACTTCTCTCATGAATGAATAAAGCCCGGTGAACGCCTCGGAACGTTCCGGATTCCTGAACAGCCTGCTGGCTACAACCAGATTGGCTGCATCCCGTTTCATTTCACAGTCGAGCGCCGGGCCGTCTTCCATATTCAATTCCCGCACCATGTCTCCATCCACTCCAAGTTTGAGCACTCCCGAAGATAAAGTCCCTGCACCCTGTCGCGTATTATATACACAATATGAATTTCTCTTGCACGTTTCAGCTTGCATCGGATGCCCACTCATGCCATCCTTTTTCCGCTGGTATCATTGCAGTGGGTCTGAATCGATCAGGAAGAAGGGACGGTATTTCTCATGCGTATCGAAAAATATATCAAACAAATTCATGTGCTGTCCGATGTGAATGCATCCGATAAGCCCGAACTTTTCGCGGTATTGAGCGCTCATGTTCACGATCTTTATCCCGGAATCGATCGGGAACGGATATACGAGCAACTTGATTCTCAGGAGAAGGAGGCGTGCTCGTATTCCGGCAACTTCATCGGGATCCCCAATCTGCTCATCGACGGACCCGCGGATACTGTCTGCCTGATCGCGCGCATTCCGGCAGGAGTTGATTACCGGGCGCTCGACGGCAATCCGGTGCGATTGGTTTTCCTGGTGTTCAGTCCGCCTGCACGGGCTGGAAAGCATATCCGTCTGATTGCGCGTCTTGCCCGGTTTGCGTGCAATCCGGATTTCGCCCGGGAGATGGTGGAATGTCAAGACGACGACTGCCTGCTAAAACGGTTGTCCGCCGAGGATTCGGCGCATGTATAGTTCAGCCGACACCCACCTTCTTTTGTGTATCATCAAGGATTTCAACAAAGTCGAAGCCATCCTGACGGGATTTCTGGATCTCGGGATCACCGGAGCCACCGTGATCGACAGCCGGGGGATGGGGGAGATCATATCGGAAGATATCCCGGTTTTTGCCGGATTGCGTTCTTTCTTTCCCCGGGGTAATCTGCACACATATATCATCTTGTCCGTTGTCAAACATATCCAGATCGCCGATGCATTCTCCTTGATCCGGGAAATCTGCGGCGATCTGTGTGAACCGGGCACCGGGATCGTTTTTACCCTGCCGGTAACGAAAGTATACGGTCTGGCTCAGGGCCTCTGATTTCGATCAGGAGTTTTGAAGCGGCTGATGAAAATCCATATCATCGTCATCATCCTCATAGCCATCGCATTTCTGGGATCGCGCTGGTCATTTTCGAGAATCCGTCTTCCACTGGCTGCCCAGCATCTGTACCTCACCGGCACGGAATTCATACTGGTCGGATTTCTGCTGGGTCCTGCCGGGATCAATTTCTTCAATCCGGAAACGGTGAGGGCCCTGCAGCCGCTTTTGGCGCTGACTCTGGGCTGGATTGGACTGCTGTTCGGTCTGCAGCTTGATTTCAAGCTTCTCAAGGCATTCCCTCGGTATTACGTTCAGATCAATCTCGTTCACTCTTTCCTTCTGTTCATCTTCACCCTGGGGCCGGTGTACATCATGATGTCCTGCCTGACCGGAGCGGGTACGACAACCCTGATCAGCGTTTCGGTCATCCTGGCCGCTGCGGGCTCCTGCACTGCTCAATCATCGCTGGCCATCATGCAAAAACAACTGGGAATTTCCCGGAACTCCCTCATGAACCTGCTTCGTTTCATCTCCAGCGTCGATGCAATCCTGGCCATACCGGTATGCGGAGTCCTGTCCTGTCTGTATGCGGAATCGGGAATCCGGTTCATCCGGATACCTCCCGCCATCCAATGGTTCTTCCTCTCCATCTGTTCAGCCGTCCTGCTGGCACTTCTTCTGAATACCCTTCTGAAACCCACCAGCCATCAATCGGAAATGCTGGTTTGGACAGTCGGGTTCGTCTGTCTGGCAAGTGGCCTGGCGTTTTATTTCCAGTTGTCGGTCTTGTTCATCACGGCCCTGATGGGTTTCGTTCTGGCCAACCGTCATCACGCCAAACGCCTCTACGCATCGACTGCAATGATCGAAAAACCTGTGTATATTTTCCTGCTCATCCTGGCCGGGTCCATGGTCCGGAGCATTTCCATGCACAGCATCTGGTTGTCGTTCCTGTTCGTGGGCATCCGGTTTTTGACCAAACTCGCCGGTGGATATATGACTGGAAAGCTTTTCAGTCGTGTGCGTTCCATCCCGCCCGCTTACGGCCTGGGTCTTTTGTCCGAGGGCGGGATCAGCCTGGCCATCGCAGTTTCGTACCGGAGCGTGATGGACGGCCCCATGGCCGATCTGGTGTTGATCATCATCCTCCTTTCCATTCTCCTGAATGAAATCGCGTCCTCCATATTCACACCGCTGTTGATCCGGGAATCCGAAAAGGCATGAAACGGATTATCGTATTCGGCAGCCTGGCAGTCTTTATGCTTGCAGTTCAATATGCCGCAAGGAATATGGAATGGGTATCCGAAGCCGGATATCATACTCTTTCATTCGGTTTTATTCTCCTGGCGGGATACCTGCTGAGTGATATATTCAATCTGATCCGACTGCCCCGGATCACCGCCTATCTTCTGGCAGGCATTCTCTTCGGCCCATTCGGTTTGAATTTTATTACGCGTGATTCGATCGATTATTTGAGTTTCATCGACGATCTGGCGCTTAATTTCATTGCTCTGGCGGCGGGTGCCGAATTGCAGTTCCGGCGGGTGAGTAAACAATTGAAGCTGATCCTGCTGCTGATTCTGTCCAACGCCGTCATCGTATTCGGTGGCTTCGTTCTGTTCATGCCCCTTTTCAGCACACGGATCATGAATCACAAATCCACCGCGGAGACCCTGATCATCGGGGCTCTTTGCGGAATCATCGCCGTCGCCCGATCCCCCTCATCGGCGATTGCGATCATTTCGGAGACGCATGCAAAGGGCCGGTTTACCGACGCATCACTGTGCGTTACGGTTATATCGGATGTGATTGTCATCCCCATATTTGCCATGGCCGCTTTTCTGGCCAATATAGCGCTGGTTTCGGACTCAGGACCCGGCAGCAGATATCTGGTCGGGATCATGTCCACTCTGGCCGTTTCCGTTGCATCCGGCGTCCTGATCGGTTGGATGATCCATCTCTATTTCCGGTATATCGGCCAGGAGAAAATCTTTTTCGTTATGGCTCTGGTACTGACGGTGGCCAGGCTGTCTCAGCTGATCGAAAACTATTTCATGGCGGGATACGGTATCGGTTTCAGCCTGGAACCGATGGTAATCTGCATGACCGCCGGATTTGTCTTTCGAAATTGGTTCAAGGAAGGTGGCACCCTCATCCATACCATTGAAAGAAGTTCACTTCTGGTCTATGTGCTTTTTTTTTCGCTGACGGGAGCATTTCTCGATATCAATATCGTGCGAACCGCATGGCGCGCATCACTGGTGATCGTTGTTCTCCGGTTCCTGCTTCTGGTGTTCAGTTCCTATATCGGCGCACGGAGTTCAAGGGAACCGCGCGGACGAAGCATTCTGTACGGCCTGAGTTTCATCACGCAGGCAGGTGTCAGCATCGGACTGGCAAAAATATTGTCGCAGGAGTTTCCGGGATGGGGAACGAATCTGGCCAACATCATCATCGCCTCGATCATCATCAACCAGATCGTCGGACCGGTTCTGATGAAATTCGCACTGGACCGGGCAGGCGAAACACGGCAACAATCATCGGAATGCCGATCGGAATTCAGGGATTATTCAGATCGGAAAAGGCGATAATCCGATTTCTTCCGGCTGCTTTGGCCCGGTAGAGCGCCAGGTCCGCCTGTCGTACCAATTCATCAGGATTCTCCATCCCTTGTCCCGCCATGCGAGTGCTGATGCCACCGGAAATTTCGGTGCCGATCTTCACGTGTGATGCGATCTGGATTCTCAGATTCTGGATCTCATGCCTGATCCTCATTGCAACCTCGACGGCGGTCCGCTGATCGGTTTCGGGAAGCAGGATTGTGAATTCTTCCCCGCCAAACCGGGCCAGCGTATCCGAATCCCTCAAGATTTCATTCATCTTTCCAGCGATCCGCCTGAGAACCTCATCTCCTGCAGCATGACCATAAGTGTCATTAATCTTTTTGAAATGATCGATATCAAACAGGATCAGAGACAACGGCCGGCCATATCGTTCGGCGCGTTCCCATTCGGTGTCCAGCATCCTGAAAAAATACCGCCGGTTGAATATTCCGGTCAGTTCATCGGTGATGGATAACTGCTCCAGTTGATCCTTCTGTTCGGCCATCTTCGTCAACTGCTCCTGGATGACCTGTGTCTTCCGGTCGACTTCTTCCTTCAACCGCCGCGCGGCAGCACGGCTGCGTGAATTCCGAAGTTGGATGATACCCATGATCATCAATACGAACGACAGGGAACCCGTTATCTGGATCCAGCGGATTTCCCACCAGGCCGGAAGCACTTCAAAAGCGAAAACAGCCGGTTTCTGGCTCCATACGCCATCCCGGTTCATCGCCTCCACCTCGAGATAATATCTGCCGGTGGGCAGATAGGTGTACCGGGTATAAGGGGAATCGGTGGGCTGAGATCTGCTCAGATCGAAACCAGTCAACTGGTAACGGTACTGATTCCTCTCTTCATTTGCAAAACTGATACACACGGAATTGAATTCAAAGTTCCGGGAGTTATGAGAGACTTTCTCACCCGGGTACAAGGGTCGCTGATCAACGAAAGCACTCTCGATATATACCCGTGGATTCACGATCGGACTCGTATAATCCGGATTGACGATGGTGATGCCCGCTCCGCCGAACCACAGCATGCCGTCCTCGTCGGTCGTCACGCAATCGGCGATGAAATCGTCCCCGCTGATTCCATCGTCGACATTGTAATTGGTTATCCGACCCTTCTTCAGGCACGACAATCCTTTGCTGGTGGCAAACCACATGTTCCGGTTCCGGTCTTCAAACACAGTCCATACATGATTCGAACTCAATCCCTGCTGGGTCGTATAAATATTGTTGATCCGGTTGTTCTTTAAAAGACAGACACCCTGCAAAGTGGCAATCCACATCAGATCCCTGTCATCCTGAAATATCGAAAACACGTGAGAATCGGGCAGATTCCCGATCGGAACCGCCGGGGATTCGGACTGCCTGTAAAAATAAGCTCCGTCCCCATCGGTTCCCAGCCACAGGGTTCCGGATCGATCGAACACGACGGTACTGGCCCGGATGATATCCGGCAAACCCATCTCGGCATTTTTCTTTTCAAATCTGCCGTCCTTCAGTGTGTAAAATCCGTCACCGGAAGCAATCCAAACCGTGTCGTCGGGACTCAGGGCAAGCTGATATCCCACAGTATTGTCGTTCCGGCTGATCCGCAGAACCGAATCATCCTTGACCTGGAACAAACCGGATGAATCGGACGCGATGACAGATCGATCCGACAACTCCAGCATCGACAGAACAAAATCACCGTCCAGACCGTCCTGATGGTTCCACAATGTTATCCTGTCCCCGTCAATCCGCATCAGACCTTCCGTCGAAGCAATCCATTTTCTGTTCGCGGAATCGATCAGGATGTCGTTGACGGTGGATATGGGCAGTCTTTCGGAATACTTTATCTGCCGGAACTGCAGACCGTGAACTTTTCCCACACCATTGTCGGATCCATACCAGAGATTCCGTTCCAGATCGAAGAAGACATCGTAGATCAGATTGCTGGTCAGCCCGTTATTCGCATGAAAATGCTCGATACGGTTTGAATCCACAGCGAACAACCCCTTACTCGTCCCAATCCATATCCCACCGGATGGATTCCGGACGGCGGTATAGACTTCAATTGCCTGGCCCTCCGGTTCAAACCGGGTCCTGATCAGCTTCCGGTCCACGACATGAATCAACCAGCCGTCATCACCTGCGAACCAAATATCGGATGGCGATTCAACGATATATTTACCGAAAATGGAATCCATCTTGCCGGGAATGGGAATTTCCTCGAAACCGGATGCCGAATATCCGTACAGACCGTTTGTGGATGCAACATAGACATTCCCGAGTGCATCGGTATCCAGATCGATTAAGAAACCCGGACTGAACGCGGTTTGTCCGGACATGTCCTCCACGATCCCGTTCTGTATTCTGAAAGGACCTGAATTGTTGCATATCAACCATATGGCTCCCCAGCGGTCCTCCACAATATCACTGATATGCCGGTAGGGTCCGCTTACCCCGAGCTCGACAATGGAAAACCGACCGTCGCGGAAAAAGACCAGGCCATCGATGGTGCCGATCCAGAAATGTCCGTTCCGGTCGAGGAGTGCTGCCGTGACCTGGTTGGAGCTGGTTTTTGGAAAATCATCGTAAACATTCCAGTATTTACCGTTGTAAGAGGCAATCCCCAGCTGGGTGAATATCCATATGAAGCCCTTATGATCCTGGAGAATTTTCAATATGGTGTTGCTGGGCAGGCCGTGCCGGGTTGAATAATCAACACCCGATATGGAGCGGTAATTGGCGAAGCGGAAATGGCGCACCGCGCAAATCCGGTCCGGAAGAACCAGAAATACAGCGATAATCAGGAAGGCGAATGCTCTTTTCACGGGCACAAGAATAGACTTGAGGTCTCGTTTTGACAAGCTGTGAACGGGAAAACATGTATTTGGAGATAGGGGGACTTGAACCCCCGACTTCCACGTTGCGAACGTGGCGCTCTCCCAACTGAGCTATATCCCCTCTGTGCCAAGTGCGAATATACCAGCCGGATGGTATCTCCGCAACCTGATTTTAACGCGGATTTAAGTCACCAATCCAGACCGGGCTGGTGCAGGCCTCCTCCCCATCCATCTGCTGTACTTTCAGATAATACCAATCCCCTTCACGGCCTGCGGCTGGATCGGTCCACGAAATCCTCGCCATCCGTTCCGTTCCATAAAATCGTTTGATCTCTTCACCGTTTTTAACCAGGATGATTCGCTCCAGGCAGCCTTCACCCAGAATAAACGCCGATATTTCAGCATGTCTGAAAACCGGCACCTCCGTGCTGCCCATCTCGAAACCATTCACCTGGAATTCAACGTAAATCCGGGCACCGGTCGTGGCATAGCATCTCCGAATGTACAAAGCTTCGAAAATCCGATCCCTACTCAATTCCTCCGCCCTGACCGCAACGGCGCCCCGGACGGATGCACCCCCCGTCCGCAGACCCGGATGACCGTCATGGGAATCGGAAGAAGCCATTGCACCCCACTGGAATCCCGCTTCCAGGGCATCCCGGTAAAAACCTCCGGCACGGGCGTTGTAAATCATCCGGGGGTTGCCATAGACCTCGCTGATTCCGTGAACTGATGCGATTTCCGCCAACCGGTACCGCTTCCGGTTGTCCATCCCGAAATCAAACGGGACCGGGCCGCCTCCCAGATGGTGGGGAATAATCAGCGTATGAAGCGGATCGAAGGCGCTGGAGAGTTCCCGGGGTGAATCGAATTCGGGATCATTGTGATCGAATATGTTCAGGCTGTCACCCCTGACGATCACGTTCCGGTGACCGTCTACCCACTGTGTCCATTCATATCCCAGAAGCACGGTGAACCGGCCCGTCTCATTGAACCGGTTTCCTTCCGATACATAAAACTCCAGATTCTCCCCAAGCGCTTGAAAACCCCATGAATCGTGATCGGTCAGAGACGTAAAATCAAG
Organism: candidate division CSSED10-310 bacterium; assembly: GCA_016927905.1. GTDB lineage: Bacteria > CSSED10-310 > CSSED10-310 > CSSED10-310 > JAFGJC01 > JAFGLW01. Next base: position 397,985 of record JAFGLW010000001.1, read on the forward strand.
ACCGGCTGCCAACCGGGCATACCTGTAGTAATCCTCTGGCGTTCCGGTGCCGTCCGACAGAACCGAGTGGCCATGAATGTCACCCCAGTACAATCTCGATTTCCGGGCCATCGAATGCACGTATACCGGATTGCTCCATCCGGACAGGGCTGAAATATTGTGTTCCGCTGATCCCGCAGCTTCGACGAAAAATCGGCCGACACCCGTCTGAACCGCATTGAAATCAACCGAACCGACCAGGTCGCCGGAAGTGACCTCCCGTTCCGCAGGCTGAAAAATATCCGGTGCCTTGATCCTGAAGATGCCCTCCCAGTCCGGTATCCAGTTCCACGCCCCGTCCAGCACCGCGATGCGCAGTTGACACGATTCGCCCACTCCCCGCTCGGACGGACACGTAACCAACAGGCGGCGGGCGGGACCTGGCAGGATGCGAACGGCGGGCTGGGATTCAATCATCGCAAATGAACCGTTGCCATCGATATCCGTCAGAAAATAGAATTTCTGGGCTGATTCCGAAAACCGGTCGCTCAGGGCTGCGCCGCCTTTTCCCGGTTCAGCTCCGTAGACGAAGACGATTTGTTCCCCGGATTTCAGATTCCCCGAATCGAGCTGGACGAGGATGGATCTGTTTTCACCTTCGGTGACGACGGCGCGAGTCGGACAGTCAACGGTCGTGTAACCGGGAAAGCCGGGATTGGATACCTGCGGCGCGGACCAGCCCCAATAAGGTGAAACGATGAACAGGACACCCGCTTTCGGTTCCAACCCGGAAGGTCCGCATTCATAGGTGAATGTCAGCGTACAGGGGCTTGCAATCCGGACCGGACCTCCCGAGACATCGACCGTGCCTTCACCGTCCGTACCGGTATGCACCGACACGCTGCCGTCCCGGCATCCGACCGCGCCGGCCAGCAGAATAATCCAGACCACCGGTACATACTTCCACCGGTTTTCACGGCCGGCGACACGATGGTTTTCGGATACCACCTTACTGTTATCTCATGGCTTCCGAGTGGGGTGAACTCGTCGGGCAGTTTTACCGGGTCATTCCGCGATGAACGGCATCAATGCGATGTTACGCGCCCGCTTGATGGATAATGCCAGTTGCCTCTGATGCCGGGCACATGTCCCGGAAATTCTGCGCGGGATGATTTTGCCCCGTTCCGTGATGAATGTGCGAAGGGTCTCGATGTCCTTGTAATCCACCCATTCCGCGTGGTTTTGGCAAAACCGGCATATTTTCCGCTTTTTAAACCCGCGGCCCTTTTTACGTTTATTGTCTGGTCTGGCCATTTCGCTGTTGTATCCTTTCAAATCTGGATAATTAAGAAACGGAGTGCTGCGCACCCACCAGCAGGCTTGTTCGTTTCAACTATTCAAACAAATTCAATCCCTTCAATCCGCAATACCTTCATTCGTGGTCTTCCAATATCTCCACAACATATCTGCACCCGCGTTTCATTCCCACATTACTCAAGATTGTGCGTATCGCCGATATTGTGTTACCCCGCTTTCCAATCACCTTGCCAATGTCGGAATGGGCGACCCGGAGTTCGATGACGTTGGTATGTTCGCCTTTCACCTCGTTTACGTTGACATGCTCCGGGTTGTCAACCAGTTTCTTCGCGATCATTTCCACTAATTCCCGCATAATTCATCTCCTTCGCCTGTAAACCACAGTTTTGACGGCCAGCCGCCATCAAATCGGGCAGATGGAGTCTAAGTCGAATGGATCGAGAATGTCAAATAATTCTGAAAACAACATCTTCCAGAATCCGTTTTCTGCCTGCAGACTCCAAAACGCTCAACCCATCGGGACGGATATATTTATTTCTTGTCAGTTACAATGTCATGTGCTATGGTTTGGCCGTCCGCATATCAAGCGTACTTCGATGAGAAGCCCTGGAGGACGCGATGAAGGAAATTACGATAATCTGGATTGACAAAAAAGAAGCCAGAATATTCACATGCAATCCATATGACATACTTGAAACGCATCATTTTTCATCAAGCGAACCGGAACTTCCACCCCTGGGAATGACCCCGGAATTCAGAAAAACAAAATCGAAGGCTCGGCAGGAATTCTACGGACAGATCGCCTCGAAAATTGAATTATCCCGTGAAATTGTTCTTTTCGGTCCGGACAATGTGAAAGAGGAATTTCTGGAGTATCTCAATGCCAGCGAACCCCAGATGTTCGTCAAAGTCATTGGAGTTGAATCGTCCATTGATATGCCTGAGGAAAAAATCATCGCCAGGGGGCGAAAATATCTCTAGTGTAATTTTGCTATTGAATATTCCGATTCTAGCCCGGCGGATTCGTTCTCTCGCCTTCAAACCCGATCCAAAAGGAAGTTTTAGGAGTCAATGCCGGATATTACATCACCCACACCAGGTCGCAGACCGCTCCAGTTGAAAATATTGGTCCCCCTGTTCCACTCGGACCGCTTCCACCGGATTCTGGATCTGATCGCCGGATCCATTCCTTCCATTCACTGCCACTATTTCTTCTTGCATGTCACCGATTCGACCGATGCGGAACAGATCGCTGACATATACCAGGACATTCACTTGCATGCATCCCGACACATCCAGCCGGGCGGATTCTCCATCCGGATTTCCGAAGGAGACACACTAAAAACTGTCCTGGATTCAGCCGACGCATCGGGCGCAAATCTGATTCTCGTACCGTATGCCCATTCCATGATTCCCACTCGATTCGATAACCTGAAAATCGTCCGGGACCTGCTACGGAAATCACATGTCCCCCTGATTTTTCTTCCTGATCCGCACGGGACAACCCGGACATATGTCCCGGTCCGGAACATCCTGCTTGTTTCCAATTCCCGGTTCATCAGCCGGAAAGCGCTGGCGGACGCCTTCAGAACAAAGCGGCTCCTGGATGCCCGCCTGCATATCGCCCTGAAATCCGGTAAAAGGACCGAACGGGAAAACCGGAGCCGCATCGATTACGCCATCCATCGTTATCTCACACGGGCGGAATGCAACGAATGGTCGCCGTCCACCCTGAGCATGAAAAACATGATTTCTCTAGCAGCCTGCATACGGAATTCCGATATCGACATGGTGATCGTCGATGACTGCCGGAGCGAATTTGCAGGACCGAATCATTCGTGGCGGGGTCTTTACCGGTTCATCCGACATATGGACCGGCCGGTCCGGGTAACCCGATCTTATGACCAACTCGCCTTTGTTGAACGGAAATACCGGAACGTTTTCAACCGGCTGTCCGGCTATGAACTGGCCGAATCGGCAACTTCGAGCAGACCGATTCTATCGGAGGGAACCGAAGTGCTCCGTTCCGGTTCTGAACTGCTGTTCGGTATTTACAGCAGAAACGGAATCATGAACATCCTGCAACGCTACGGCCTGAATCAGGATCTCGAATCGGCCGGATACCGGGATATTGAAATCGACCTGGACACCGGTGATCCATTCAGGCAGCGGATCCGTATTTTTCCCGGGACGGAAGGTCCTCCCATACCCCTGGTCGACGTCATTTTGCGCAGATCAAACACACCGGGATCCCCGGAGACAGTTCAATCCATCCCTGCCGTCAACGGCATGTTCCTGGTAATCGAATGGCTTCAACTTCAGGATCCGCTGCGCAAATACCATTTGGATATGATTCCCCTGCCCGGCCAGGATTATCCCGGACTCGGCCTGGGATGGAAGGCCCTTTTCCTGCTGAAACTGATGGCGGAACGTATGGGAGCTTCCGGACTCTGCAACTTTCCCCAGTTCTACCATACTGCAAGGATATTCCAGCGGTATTTCTATTTTGCTTCACCCGAAATGCACGGCAGGATTCTGGCACTGGACCGGGATACCTACCCGATTCACAGCGGTCCGGTTTCCTGGGCGGTCCTGCACGGGCTGGTGGTGGAAAAATCTCAGAAACAAACCTCCGTGTTCAAATGGCAAAGTTCACTCCAGATACTGCCATTGTCGGCACAGCTTACCGCATATTTTAAATCGGTCGAATATCGCAGGGAGGTGCTGAAGGCTTTGAAAGAATTTCAGTTCGACATCAACCGGAACGAATTCGACAGGCTCGAATCCAATGGCAAGCTTTATTCGATACCCGGATAGCTTCTGTCAGATATTAAGAGGAAGGAGAAGGCGTGAATCAATCAAATTTCAAACTTGTTTTCATGGGAGCGACTGGCACCGTAACCGGATCGCGGACAGCCGTGATCGCCGGACCGAAACTGGATGACCGGATCCTCGTGGATTGCGGTCTTTTCCAGGGATTGAAGGAATTGCGCCTGAGAAACTGGAATCCGTTTCCCATGGATCCCGGATCGATCGGTGCCGTATTTCTGACCCATGCACATATCGATCACAGCGGGTACCTTCCCCGGCTGGTGAAATCCGGGTTTCAGGGTCCGGTCTACTGCACGCCCGCTTCAGCGGATCTCCTTCATATCATGCTTCTGGACTCGGCACATCTCCAGGAGGAAGAAGCCCGGTTTGCGAACAAAACCGGTTTTTCCAAACATAAACCGGCTCTGCCGCTCTACGATACTGCGGATGCCCGGGCAGCCCTGGAACTCCTGCACCCGACAGCGCTGCATACCGAGATCCGGGTCGGAGATCGAATCCGGGCGACATTTCACGATGCGGGCCACATTCTGGGAGCCGGCTCGCTCCGGGTGGACCTGATGAATCGTTCCACCAGTGCGAACGTGCTGTTTTCAGGCGATATCGGACGTTTCGGCGTTCCCATCCACAGCGATCCCGAATCCCCGGATTCCCCGGACATAATCGTAATGGAATCGACATACGGCAATCGGATGCATCCCCTGGATGACCCTTATGATTCCCTGGCTTCAGTGATCAATGAGACCATCAGCCGGAACGGCGTTCTGCTCATCCCGGCGTTCGCCGTAGGCCGGACCCAGGTCATCATGTACATGCTGCGGGAAATGCAGACGGCAGGGGATATCCCCAAGGTGCCCGTCTATCTGGACAGCCCGATGGCCATACGCGCCTTTGAAGCTTACGGTCTCCACGAAAACAGCTTGGACAGCGAGACGGCGTTCATGAGGCGAAAAGGCGATCACCCCATGAAACCCGATAACTTGCATTTCTGTTCGAGTCAGGAAGAATCCAAAGCGCTGAATTCAATAACAAACTCCGCAATCATCGTCTCCGCCAGCGGTATGGCCACCGGCGGCAGGATTCTCCATCACCTCAAACACCGTCTTCCCCACGCCCGGAATACCGTGCTGTTTATCGGGTACCAGGGCACCGGAACCCGGGGACGGACCATCCAGGAAGGACGGGAATCCGTCAAGATCCACGGATCCCAGATCCCGATCCGCAGCCGGATTGAATCGATCCAGGGGTTCAGCGCTCACGCGGATCAGGATGAACTGCTTCTCTGGCTGAAAAAATTCCAATCGCTGCCCCGGAAAATTTTATTGAATCACGGAGAATCCGAATCCATCGAAGCACTGGCAAAACTGATTGCCAGAAAATTTCGAGTCGAGACGATGATTCCGGAGTACCTGGAGGAAATTGAGCTTTAAATCCTTTGGATCCGTTTTCCCCGCGCGGCCGCTTTCAGTGCAGAATCAACCACATGAACAAACCGTATAAAAGCAGAAGAGTGATTCCGTCCATCTGCCGAAGCAGCCTGTTTTTCCTGGCGAGGAGCCAGATCAGAGCTCCGGAGGCAAATGCGAAACCCAACTCTACCCTGAATTCCGACCAGTCGGATGCGAGCGGACGGAACAGAGCGCTTCCGCCGATCACCATCAACAGATTGAACACACAAGATCCGATCGCGTTGCCCACCCCGATATCCATCTCCCTGCGGATGATCCCGACCATCGAAGTGATCAACTCGGGAAGCGATGTGCCGACAGCTACGATCGTCGCACCGATGATACGGGGAGGAACATCGATCCGCTCGGCCACAAATGTCGCACTCTCGACGACCCATTTCCCTCCGATAAACAACAGCAGACATCCGGCCAAAACCGCTCCGAACGAAACCGCACGGTGCCCGGCCCAGAAATCCGTCATTTCGAAATCAATCGGGATAATTTTGCGGCGCGACCGGTAAAAGCTGAAAATTGTGTAGGAAATCACTCCCAGGGAAAGAATCAGACCCTCCAGGCGGCCGATCACCGTGCCGGTCCAGCCCATCAGAACGACAATCACCGTTATCGCAAGCATGATCGGTATCTGCACAAATACGATTTCCCGCTCGATTTCCACCGGATGCATCACTGCGATGACTCCCAGAACCACCGCAATGTTGAAAATATTCGAACCCAGAACATTCCCGAGGGCGATTCCCGAAACACCCTTCATCGTGGCAACCACACTGGCCATGAACTCCGGCATGGATGTCCCGTAAGCCACAATGGTCAATCCAACCACCAGGGGATTGATCCCGAAAGCCCGAGCAATTCCGGAACCTCCACGCACCAGAAGCTCGGCTCCCGCAATAAGAAAGGCGAATCCGCAGGCCATAACAAAGATGTTGAAAACAATATCCATTCTTCTGCTGATTCCTCACATGTCAGATGGTTCCCACAAAACGATTGTATTGTTCGTGAAGTCATCCGTAATATCAACTTTTTTCATTTCCGGCCGTTTGTTGCGGGCATCGATTGACGGATGAAGGATGGAGCCGGGCGGAAATGGCTTCTGTCCCGGCGGCGGTTCACCGATTGTAGTCCGGGATTTTGCCTTTGAGATGATGCCAGATCGTATCGCAAGCCGCCTGGATTTCCTCCGGTAAGGGATCTCCCAGGGCATCCAGATTTTCCTTCAGCTGGCCGGACCGGCTGGCGCCCAGAATAATGCCGGTGATCCCGGGACGGTGCAGCAGCCAGTTCAAGGACAGACCGATCAGGGACCGCCCGCACCGGGCTGCCAGGTCTTTCAGTTCCTTCAGGGCATTGAACATGCTTTCATGCCAGTACCGATCCTGATAATAAGGAAACACATCGAACCGTCCCCCTTTCTGAACGCCGCTTACTGGTGAATGTTTACCCGACAGGATGCCGGCGGCGAGCGGGTTGTAGGTGTAAACGGAAAGATTCAGATCCCGACAGCATGGAAGCAGCTCCTGTTCGATGCTCCGGGCCACGAGATTGTATATGGGCTGCACGATCGTGGGAGCGGTGAGGGAGCGCCGGTCGGCAATCCAGTGCGATTTCATCAGCTGCCAGGCGGCAAAATTGGACAGGCCCAGGACATGCACCTTTCCTTCCCGGACCAGATCATGAACCGCATGGAGCGTTTCCTCCAGATCCGTTTCGTAATCCGGCTGATGCAGATAAAGGATGTCGACATAATCCGTCTGGAGACGCCGGAGCGATTTTTCCACCTCGTTCCGGACGGTTCGACGCGACAGCCCCACACTCATTGGATCATCGCCAATCTGATAACGGATCTTGGTTCCGATGACCACACGGTCCCGTCGCTGTTTCGCCCATTTCCCCAGGATTGCTTCCGATTCGCCGGCGCTGTAGGCGTTGGCTGTATCGAAGAAAAAAATGCCGCGTTCGAAGGCCATGTCCAGCAGGACATGAGATTCCTTTTCATTCAGCTGCGCGCCGAACGTCATCGTACCCATGCAGATCCTGGAACATCTCAGCCCGGTACGCTTTAAAAATACCGTGCCGAACGGACCGTGACTGATTTGCGGATCGGTGATCATTTAATGTATCCTCCTGTTTTTGACCAGGATGCGTGATGCACCCCAGATTTAAGCAAACCTCGTTTTACATGCTACAATTATTCGCGAACATATCAAGTTCAACAGGTTGACAGATGCAATACCAGGCAGACGACATCCAGGATCCTTACCGGCAGAAAATCGAATGGCCAGTGCTGAAACAACTGCTGCCGCGGTTCAGGCCCCACCGGTGGAGTCTGACAGCCTGCGCCCTGCTGCTGGCGGCTTCCTCCCTGCTCTCCCTGTCAGGACCTCTGCTTGTCAGGCACGCCATCGATGTCAATTTTCCGGATGGGGACATTCCCGGGCTTCTTCAAACGGGATTGCTGTATTTCAGTATCATTCTGCTTTCCTTCGGGGTCACCTATCTCCAACAGGTCAAACTGGAAATCGTGGGGCAGCGGATCATCAAGGAAATCCGTATCGATACGTTCAGCCACCTGACCCAACTTCCCCAGTCGTTTTTCGATACCCACCCCGTCGGACAGATCCTGTCCAGAATCGAAAGCGATACCGAAGCCCTGCGGACAATGTTCACCTATACCGTGGTGACCATTCTGTCCGATCTGCTGATGATGTTCGGAATGCTGGGAGTCATGTTTGTCCTGAGTCCCCGGCTGACGCTCATTCTGCTTGCCGTGATACCCCTGGTCGTTTTCACGGTGCGGTATTTCAACAAACGGATCGTTCCGATTTTTGTCGAGGTTCGAAGAAAAACCGCCGAAGTTTATGCTTACCTGGAAGAATACATCCGGGGCGCACAGATCGTGCAGTCTTTCGACCAGGAAACCAACGTAATCGATCGGATGAATGCGGTGAACCGGTCGAAATTCAATATCGAATATCCCGGGGAGAAACTGTCAAATTATTTCGGACACATGGTGTTTCTGCTGAGCACACTGGCGACGGTGCTGATCCTGTCGTTCGGCGGCAGATGGGTCCTGAAGCGCCCGGATCTCCTGAGTATCGGGACACTGGTGGCATTTCTCGGCTACATTCAGAGATTCTTCGGACCGATTTTTCACTTGAGTGAACAGATCAACATCATTCAGAAAGCCTTTGCCGGAGCCAAACGCATCGATGATATTCTCAATACACCCACTCAGAACCAGATCGTGCTGAAACGGCTTGATCCCGCGGATTCCGTGACGGACAAGCCCGAAGGCCGATCGGAACCGGTCGTCGAATTCCAGGATGTTTGGTTCGCATACAATCCTGACGATTGGGTGCTCAAGGGAATATCCTTCAGGTTGGAGAAAGGCCGGCGCTTGGCCGTCGTGGGACCCACCGGCGGCGGCAAGAGCACGATCATCAGCCTGCTGTACCGATTCTATGTTCCCCAGAAAGGCCGGATTTCCATAAACGGCCGGGATATCAACCGGATGAATCCCGAGGAATTCCGCAGTTCGATCAGCCTCGTTCTGCAGGATATCGTGCTGTTCCCCGGAACCGTGATCGACAATCTGCGGCTGGATGATCCCGATATTTCGGAAGAAATGGTCATGCGGGCGATCAATACGGTCCACGCCGGCGATCTCATCCGGCGCATGGACCTGGGCCTGAAAACTCAGTTGACGGAGCACGGCACCAACCTGTCGGTGGGGGAACGGCAGCTTTTGAGTTTTGCCCGTGCGCTCGTTTTCAATCCGGAAATACTTGTTCTGGACGAAGCGACGGCCTCCATCGATCCACTGACCGAGCATCGGGTTCAGGGCGCGATGAAAACCCTTCTGAAGGAGCGGACGGCCCTGATCGTGGCACACCGTCTCCAGACCATAGTGGATTGCGATGAAATCATGGTCATCCAGGACGGGCGGGTCATGGAACATGGAACCCACTCCGACCTGATCGCTCAAAAAGGCCTGTATTTCAATCTCTGCCAGTTGCAGTTCACGGCAGGCGGAATCCCGTCATGAATCATTTTAAGGCCAATATGAAATGGCTGGGCGGATTTTACAAACCGTTCAAATTGCGCCTGTGGGGGATCGCTTTGCAGTCGATCCTGGTGGCGGCGCTGACCGCGGCGATGCCATACATTTACATCCGGATCATCGACGGCATCCAGGAGCACTTGTCGGCCGGTTTCATCATCAAATCCGTGGGTATCCTGCTGGTGCTCGGACTTCTGAATTTTGGATTTTCCGTGACCAACGCCACCCGGAGAGCTAAAACCAACCTGGAACTGGAATGGCATTTCCGCCAGAAGACATTCGCAAAACTGATCCGTATGGATCAGTCTTTCTTCACCCGATTCCGCCTGGGCGACGTGGTGACCAGACTCACCGACGATGTGGGTCGAAAACTGAGCTGGTTTGCTTGCTCCGGGATATTCAGAGCGTTCGAATCGGTTCTGAAATTCGCTTTCTGCCTGACCGTCATGGTGATCATCAATCCCGGGCTGACTCTGATCGCGGTTGCGCCGTTCCCTTTCCAGGTTCTGCTCTACATCAAATCCGCCGCCATTCTGGACCAGCGGTTCGGGCAGCTTCAAAAAGCCATTTCTAGGGTGAACGAAATGATCGAATCGTGCTTTTCGGGAATCCGGATCATCCAGGCTTACTGCGCCGAAAAGCGGCAGGCGATGAAGTTCGCCGAGGTCGCCCGAGACCGAGCGGAATCCGAAATCAGCGCCGAGAAAACACACATATTCGTCCATCAGCTCTATGGATATTTCTGGCAGCTGGCCCAGGTCCTGATCCTGATGGCCGGAGGCTGGATGGTGGTCCGTGGTGAATTGACGGTGGGAGAGTTTGTGGCATTCGATTATTATATTCTCTATCTGGTCTGGCCCATGTTCGATATCGGCGGCTTGATGGTTGGATACCGACGGGCCGCAGTTTCCATCGGGCGGCTGCGGGAACTGGATGAATTCTCACCGTTGATTGTGAATCCGCCCGATCCGCTGACCCCATCCCGGTCATCCGGACAAATCGTATTTCAGGACGTGACGTTCACACGGACCGGACGAGCGGTCGTCGACCGGGTCAGCTTCGACATCGGATCCCATCGAATGATTGCGATCGTGGGTGAAATCGGTTCAGGAAAATCAACACTTCTCCAGCTCATCTGCCGCTTCTTCGACCCGGATTCCGGAATCATCCTGCTGGACGGAACGCCACTATATATGTTTAATCTGACCGATCTGCGACAACGGATCGGTTACATCTCCCAGGAACCCCTCCTGTTTACCGACACCGTAGAAAACAACATCCGGTTCGGACGGAACTGGATCGATACCGGTAAGATTATCGAAGCATCAGCTCTGGCACAGCTGACCGATGATGTCTGCCGGTTTAACAGCGGATTTCAGACACCCATCGGATTGAGAGGCATGAACGTTTCCGGGGGTCAGAAACAGCGGATCAGTATCGCCCGCGCCCTGGCGGGCGATCCGGTTGTTCTGGTCATGGATGATGCGACCGCCCATCTGGATGCGGAAACAGAAAACGTGCTGTGGAACCGGATATGTTCCGTTCTCCCCCGGATCCGCACCTTCGTAACCACCCATCGCACTTCAACTCTGGAACGGGCGGATATGATACTGGTCATGAAAAACGGCCAGCTGGTCGAGACCGGTGTGCACCCCGATCTGCTGGACCGGAAAGGTGAATATCACCGGATCTACTCAAGACAGAAAATCGAGGAGACCATCATGGAGCGCCGGGTTCACTCGGAATCCGCCCACACGAAACAACCACACTCCGGCGGTTCAGGCTGAATCACACGAAACGGGCGAAACCCGTTCAGCTCCACGATGTTGTTCTCCATCTGGGGCATGCGGTCGGAGGGAAACACCAGTCCGTAAAATCGATTTCCGGTGATGGAGCAGTTCCGGATCGTGATCGTCCCTCCGGAGTGGGAATCCGGTTCGCCGCCGGGATTGATGATGACGATTCCGAAGAAGTTGCCGGGATGATTCCGGATATCTGGTTCCCACCGGGTGAATGTGGGATACCCGATCCGGCAGTCTGTGATGATCGATTCTTGCTTTTGGGCGTCATACTGGAACAGAATCGCCGTCCGGCATTTTGTCACCTGGCAGCCGGTCAGTACCGCGGGAACGCGCAGCCGGATACCGATTTCGGCTTCGAACCGGGTGTCCTCCCCGGCCACCACCGGAACACTCCGAAGGTTGGAAACGTTCAAGCCTTCGATGACGACTCCGGGTGAATTCACATCGATGACTTCCCGGTATCGTTCGAACGAAGCGGTCAGAACCGGATGTTCATCAAAACCACCCGGTCGGGCATCCCCCGACCGTGAAATCAGATGAACCGGTTTATCGATGACCAGATGCTCGGAGTAGATCGGAAACGCAGGTTCCCATACCACCACGATCCGGTCACCCGGATCGGCCTTCCGTAACGCCTCCCCGATGGTCCGGACCTGGCGGTCGCTGCATTCCATGCATACGACGATCTCCCGGCTTCCGGCATTCAGACAGGACAGGAACATCCACCAGGTCATCCAGGCTGTCTTCAACATGCATTTCTTGATCGGATCTTTCATCTGGTTTCAAGCCGCCGGAGTCCGAATTGATTATAGAAAACCGGCGATGCCCCTGTCCAGGAATGGTTCGAGTCCGATGCGGGCGCGTCCGTCATTTCGCCTGCACAGCACGATTTCCCCCCGAACGGGTCTCCTGTTTTATATGATATGGACCAATGACCCTTTACGAACAATCCGAAACGCAACCGGTCGCTTGTGCTGTCTGATCGTTCTCATAACCCGGATTGCGGTTGATCCCGCAGCCGGGTCCGGCGAAAACTGGATGGCTCTGGACACCGAACCACCCGGATCGGCTCCGGATGTGACCGTGATCGAATCCACTGCCGACCGCACGGTGATCGCCGTGCAGTTTCACGGCTTCTATTCAGATGAAGAACCGATCGGAAATCGTTTGTTTCAGAGGATCCGGATGCCGGGCTGCCGTCAAACCGCCGATCCCGGATACCCGGAACTGCCGGTCCTGGACACCCTGATCGCGATACCCGATGAAGCCGGGATTCAATACCATGAGCTCGATCGCCGGAGCATTGTTTTCGAAGGATTCAACGTCTTTCCGGCGCAGATGCCGGGAACGGATGCGAATCGATGGCGGGAACCGGTGATCGATGAAACCGTTTACCGATCCCGGGATCCCTGCCCTTCTTCAAGCGGATCGGTGTCCGAACCAGCCGTCTGGGGCTATTTAAGAGTTGCCACGGCATTGGTATCACCCGTGATTTATTCCCCTCAATCCGGGCAGATCCGGGCCGCTGCGGAGGTTCGATATGAAATCACCGCCACGGATCAACCCGGCGCCAATATCAAAACCAGGCGTCCGGCGGAATTCGTTTCATACGAAAAAGACCTGCTCTACCGGGCTGCCGTAGCCAATTATGACCACCTGGAAATCGACCGCTGGCAAAACCGTTCCCTGACGGGTGGATATCTCATCATCGCCCTGGACAACCTGATCGAATCCATACAACCTCTGGCGGACTGGCACCGGGCAGCCGGCAGTTTCGTGGATATCCGCCCGGTTTCCGAAGTAGGCAGTGAACCGGCCGAAATCAAAGCCGAAATCCAATGGTATTACCTCTATCATCAAATCGACCGGGTGCTGCTGGTCGGGCGCCATAACCAGATCCCCATGAACGAATTTTCCTTCGGCGGATATGATGCCATCGGAGATTACGACTATTCCTGTCTGGAGGGTCAGGACTGGTATCCGGAAGTCGCGGTGGGCCGGTTTCACACCGATCAGCCGGGCGGGGTGAACCATATGGCGGCCCGGATCCTGAACTATATCCGCCAGCCGCCGGAAACCCAGTGGTTCAACCGGGCTATGCTGTGCGCGCATGAGGAGGAATATCCCGGCAAATATACACAGTGCAAGACTGATATCCGGGATTCCCCGTATGGATTTGAATCCCTGCAGTTCGAAACGTTCTATCCGCCGGAAGGAGCCACTCATGCCCAGGTGAAAACCGCCATCGAACAGGGCTGCGGCTGGATCAACTACCGCGGGCACGGCAGCATCGATAGTTGGACCTGGTCGATCGGATGGAATACCACTGATGTGTTCAGCCTGCAGAACGGCCCGTTTACGCCCGTGGTGTGGAACATCGCCTGTGATAATGCGGCCGTTGATTCCGCACAGACCTGCCTGAGCCAGGTCTGGCAGGATGCCGGAAGCAATGGGCAGGGCGGCGCCCTGGCCAATCTGGGGGCCACCCGCCCGTCGTTCACCTTCGAGAACAACCTGTTCGACAAGGCCCTGTTCAGGGCCCCGCTGGATTCCGGAATCACGACCCTGGGCGATATCGTGGATTTCGCCCGGGCAACCATCGTCGACGACGGTGCAAACGGCATTTACAACGCCAGAATCTACCTGCTGCTCGGCGATCCCGGTATGAACCTGTACACCCGCATGCCGGCAACGCCGAACGTGGCATATCCCGAAATGATCGAAAGCGGATACACGGAGGTCCGGATCGGAGTGTTCGATGGATCCCAACCCATCGAAGGGGCCAGAGTCTGCCTGTACAAACAGGATGAATGCCATGCGTCAGGATTTACCCAGCCGGACGGATTCTGCCTGATTCCGGCTCAGATTCAATCCGGGGAAGGCCTGGTGAAACTGACGGTAACGGCATTCAACTACCTGCCGTTCCAGACCGAACTGCCCATCGATTCCGGAAGCTGCGGGGAAATCAACCTATCCGAAACCATTTACGGATGTACTCAGTGGATCCAGATAACGGTAACCGACACCGATCTGGATATCAACCCGTTCTGCCCGGACCAGGTGTGCATCCAGGTTACCTCCGACAGCGAACCCACCGGACGGACGGTGATTCTGACGGAAACCTCCGGCAACTCCGCCGAATTTACAGGATCCATCCGGGCATCGGACAGTTATTCCGGTCCGGGCTACATTCTCGTTTCCGACCTGGATACCGTCGTGGGAACCTATCACGATGCGGATTGCTGCGGTCAACCCCGGACGGTAACCGATACCGCCCTCATCGATTGCATGCCACCGGCATTGTCGGTGCCGGAAATAACGGAACTGGGATTCAATAGTGTTTCTTTGGAATGGATATCGAGTGAACCCGGAAACAGCGAAGTGAACTGGGGAGAAACCGTTCCCCCCAATCAAACCATGATCGATCCTGAAATGAGACTGACCCATTTGTTAACCATCACCGGCCTTTCGGAACAGACATTGTATTACTTTGAAATTGCATCCACGGATCCATACGGCAACAGGTCGGTTCACAACAACCACGGACAATACTTCACATTCACCACAATGCCTTCCGGAACGCATTCCCCCCGGCCCACTCATACGCCGGAGGGAACACCCGTGACATCCCCCACGCCCCACCCCACATTCACGCCGATCCTCCCGACCGAAACGCCTGCTCCCCGGCCGACCGCCACATCTGAAATGACACCCGGAGGCACAATGACGCCGACCTGTCCCGGAGCGCCAACGCAAACACCGGACCCGCCGTCTCATACACCCACCTCTCCTTCATCCGATCCAACCCGGACTCCGACATCTTCCCGGACCGATACACCGCCTTCAAACCCATCCCCTTCCGGGACGCCGACCCGGATTCCCGACCCGTCCGAAACACCCTCGGCGACACCCGGCGCTTACCGGGGATTGAAACTGTACATGCCCGATACGGAAATGCAGGCTTTTGATCTGTTTTACCTTTATTTCGTTCTGTTCAATCCGGAGCCGGAATCGTATGAATGCGATGTCTATCTCCTTTTGGATATTGCCGGGGAGTATTGGTCATGGCCGGATTGGGGGCAACTGCCGGAAAGTCTGACCTACCGGTCGTTCACCGTTCCCGCTGAGGATCTGAAAAAACAAGATGTTCTGAGATTCGAATGGCCGGAGGGCGCCGGGTCAGCTTCCGATCTCCGGTTCATCGCCGGAGCTTTCAAACACCGGCGGTGGGATCCGATCGGCGAGATTGCGGCAATCACCTGGCGGTTTGAATAAATATCGGCAACCTATACCGATCCGCCCCGCCGCAAAACTCGGAAAATCCGGGTGATTTCCTTAAAAAAGCTTTTCTGGCACACAAATAGCAGGTATGCTTGCGTGGATTTTGTGTTTCCTGGTGTAAAGCGGGAAATTCAAGGGATTTTTCTGAGTCAATTATCTGGAGGAAGGAGAGGCGGTATGATGCAGAAAAAATGGTTCTTGATGATATGTATCCTGTTTGCCGGCACAATGGCCAGCAGCGCCTGGATCGGCATCGACGGCGCGCCGGAAGGGACGGAACCGGATGTTGCGGTTCTCAAATCGGATTCCGGTAGTACGATCCTGGAAATCGACGTGCACGGGTTTTATTCCGAGACCGTCGAGATCGACGGGCGGGAATACCGGGTGATTACCATGCCGGGATGCACCGGCAGTATCACCGTGGGCGCGCCTTTGGTTCCCCGCCTGCTGGCGCAGGTCGGGATTCCGGATCAGACTGAAGTCACAATCCGGGAAATCTCCCGGCAGAGCGTGACGCTTCCGGGATATAACCTGTTCCCGGCCCAGCGACCGATGCGAGACGATCAGATGGTTTCGGAGTTCGTCATCGACGACAAGTTTTACACACTCGTTCCATCCTATCCGGAAAACACCAGCCAGGTGTCCGATCCCGCCATCTGGCGCGATATCCGGCTGGTCACCGCAACCGTCTACCCGATCATTGCGCATCCGGGAACCGAAACCATCGATGCCGCCGACCGGATCACGATCGAGCTGATGTATTCCGGTCAATCCCGTATCAATGTCAAAAACCGGACATCGAATGAGATCTCCCCGGACTGGGAATCCATTTACCGGTCGTCGATCATCAATTTCGACGCGCTGAACCTGGAAACCCGGGATTCCAGGGATGTATCCGTCAGATATCTCATCATCGCGGACGACGCGCTGTTGACGGCGATTCAGCCGCTCGCGGACTGGTGGATGCGCGCCGGTCTGAATCCGGTGATCCGGCCCGTTTCCGAGGTCGGCTCGACCACAACCCTGATCAAGGATGAAATCTATTCTTATTATCTCAATGAAGGAACCGAGTATGTCCTTTTAGTTGGTGAACTGGCAGCCATCCCGGCGTTTTCTTTCAGCGGGGGTATCGGCGATTACGATTATACCTGTCTTGAAGGAGGCGATTACTATCCCGAAATGGCCGGCGGACGGATCATCACCGACGATCCCGGCGTCGTCACCCACGTGGTGACCCGGGTATTGAACTACATTCAGAATCCACCGGCGGACGGCTGGGTTGAAAAAACCATGCTGTGCGCTCACGAAGAACAGTACCCGGGGAAATATACCGAGTGCAAGAACTGGATCAAGGATTATCCATACTCCATCCAGATTCCCATTTTTGAAACGTATTATCCGCCGGAAGGCGCTACCCACGCTCAGGTCAAGGCCGCCATGGAAGAGGGCCGGGGAATTGTGAATTACAGAGGGCACGGCAGTACGACCGCATGGGTCTGGAGCCCGGATTGGAGTGTCTCGGACTGCCACAGCCTGAACAACGGACCTTACACCCCGGTCGTCTGGAACATCGCCTGCGACAACGGCGAGATCGATTCGTCATCGGAATGTCTGGCGGAAGCCTGGCAGAACGCCGGATCCGCCGGTGAAGGCGGTGCGGTGGTCAACCTGGCGGCAACCCGGTCGTCCTACACCGTCGAAAACCATGATTTCGACAAGCGGCTCTATCTGGCACCGTTTGATGAGGGTGTCACCCGGGTCGGCGACGTCTGCAACCTGGGCCGGGAAACCATGGTGGCCATGAGCAGCAACGGCATATACAACGCCCGGATATACATTGTGTTCGGCGATCCGGCGATGGATATCACAACCCTGGGACCGTTCGAACCGGTCGTGGATCACCTGCCGACCATCCCCATGGGCGGCGCCGATTATTCCGTGACCGTCAGCTACATGGGATCCCCGGTCGAAAACGCGCTGGTCTGCATCTGGAAAGACACCGAAGTGTACGAAGCCGGTCTGACCGACGCGTCCGGAACCATCATCTTCTCCCCCATCATTTCCACAGGCGGAGAAATGAAGCTGACCGTGACCGCTCACAACTACCTTCCCTACACCGCGGATGTACAGATCGCCGCGGCCGGATGCGGTGCCATCCTGCTGAACAAGGCTGTCTACAATTGCAATGAGAATATCCTGATCCGGGTGTGGGACACGGATCTGAATCTCAATCCCGGCGCGCAGGATACAGCGGTCATTGACATTGCATCCGACAGCGAGCCGACGCCCGAAACCGTGATATTGACCGAAACCGGAAATGATACTGCCGAATTCCACGGGACGATTCAAACCTCGGCAACCGAGCCGGGACTCGGATACCTGCTGCTCGCCCACGGCGATGCCATCACCGCCCATTACTACGACGAGGATTGCGACGGTGCGCCTCAGGATGTTTACGACACAGCCGTCGCGGATTGTGTCGGCCCGGTGATTTCCAACGTGACCATGTCCAACCTGGGCACGGACCAAATCACGATTTCCTGGACAACCGACGAGCTGTCCGATTCGGTCGTGATGTGGGGATTGTCAACGCCGCCCGATATCGAAGCATCCGAAACCCGTATGGTCACCGAACATGAAATCGACCTGGAAGGGCTGGAAGAATGCACGCCTTATTACTTTTACGTCATGTCCACGGACGCGGGAGGCAACGAAGCCATCGACGATAACGGCGGTGCTTACTACAGTTTCGTCACCCTGAAGCACTACATCCTGTTCGAGGAAAACATGGATGCTGATCCCGGATGGACCATATCCGGCGGCCAGTGGGCCTGGGGCCAGCCGACCGGCGGCGGCGGATACTACGGGAATCCCGATCCGACCTCCGGCTACACGGGATCCAACGTGATCGGATACAATCTCAACGGCGATTATTCCAACAACATGCCGGCATACTATATCACAACGAATTCCTTCGACTGCTCGGCGGCCACCGAAGTCAACATGAGTTTCTACCGCTGGCTCGGAGTCGAATCGTCGAGCTGGGATCATGCGGTCATCTCGGTATCCAACAACGGCGGATCATCCTGGACTGATATCTGGGCCAATCCGGGATCCTCCATGAGCGATGCCGACTGGACATTTGTCGAATATGACATTTCAGATGTTGCAGCGGGCTACGACGATGTCATGATCCGGTGGCAGATGGGTGCGACGGATACCAGCGTCTACTACTGCGGCTGGAACATCGATGACGTGGTGGTCGGCTATGTGGCTGAATGTGTCGAACCGACGCCCACCATGCCGCCCACATCCACACCCACAGTCTCACCGCCCACGGACACACCAGTACCCCCGACCAGCACACCCGTTCCGCCCACCGACACGCCGGTACCCCCGACCGACACGCCGGTTCCACCCACGGACACCCCGGTACCCCCGACCGAAACACCCATTCCACCCACCAATACGCCGATCCCCACATTCACACCCGTTCCGCCCACCGACACGCCGGTACCCCCGACCGACACTCCGGTACCCCCGACCGACACGCCGGTTCCGCCCACCAATACGCCCGTACCTCCCACGGATACACCGACAATCCCCGACCAGGGCATGGAGCTGATCATGACCGATACGGATCTTCAGGCGGGAGATGAATTCCACCTGTATTTCCACCTGCACAATCCCGAATCGACCGCTTACGACACCGATGTCTACCTGCTGCTGGGCGTTTACGGCTCTTACTGGTGCTGGCCGTCCTGGGATAGCATTTTCGAACATCTCGACTACCAGGTGTTCAATGTCCCGGAGATGCAGACTGTGACCGAAGAGGTTTTGCAGTTCACATGGCCGGCCGGTGTGGGCACACTGGGTGGCCTGGAATTCATCGGCTGCGCGTTTGAACCGGGTAGCTGGAACATGATCGGAACGCTGCAGTACATCATGTGGAGTTACAGCTAGATTCGTTTACCGATTGATTCAAAAAGCCGGAATCCGTGCCGGATTCCGGTTTTTTTTGTTAAATTTCGCAGCGTCCGCCGAGATGTTTTGACAGAAATTTCTCCGCGGCGGCATAGAACTTCAAGCGGTTCTGGGGTTTAGCAAATCCGTGACCCTCATCCGGGAAAAGCAGATATTCCGTATAGATCCCTTTTTCTTTCATCGCTTCCACAATCTGCTCCGATTCGATCTTCTTGACCCGGGGATCGTTAGCGCCCTGGGCAATCAGCATGGGGATCCGGATGTTGTCCACATGAAACAGCGGGGAGCGGGACTCGAGAAATTCCCGGTCTTGCTCGGGATGTCCGATCTGCCGGTGGATCGTGGGCAACATCATGGACCAGTATGGCGGCACGTTGTGTAAAAATGTGATCAGGTTGCTGGGGCCGACGATGTCCACGGCGCATCGGAACAGATCCGGAGTGACGGTCGCTCCGACCAGCGCGGCGTAACCCCCGTAGGAAGCTCCGTATATGGCGATCCGCTCCGGGTCTGCATACCCCCTGTCCACCGCCCATGCGACGGCATCCACCAGGTCGGTGTGCATCCTGCCACCCCATTCCCGGTCCGCTGCATTGACGAAATCCTTCCCGTATCCGGTGGATCCCCGGAAATTGACCTGAAGACAGATATACCCGCGATCAGTCAGCCAGGCGACTTCGGGATTGAAACCCCAGGTGTCGCGATACCAGGGACCCCCATGCACATTCAGGACCATCGGCAGGTCCTTACGGTCCGAATCGGGTGGAAACGAAATATATCCGTGGATGGTCAGTCCGTCCCGCGCCTGAAACGATATGGGCTCCATGGTGGCAAGGCGGTACTGCTCGAGTTCCGGGCGGTTGCAGAACAGGTATTCCGCCTGCCGCTGCTTCCGATCGAACAGGTAAAAGGTGTCGGGACCGTCGTCCTTTTCGAATCCGGCGATCCAGATGGTATCGTCGCGGGAGCGGCTGGTCAGAAACAGGTCCCCGTCCTCGATCGATCTCAGGAACTCGAAATCATCCCGGATGGCGTCATCCAGAACGGTCCATTCCTGCCGGGCTTTATAGATTCTGTATGCCTGCAGTTCATGAGTTTCGGGATGGATCATCACACCCCGCACGTCGAATGTGTCATCCTGAGCGATGATTTCGAACTGCCCCGTCTTGATTTCATATTTGAGCAGTCGTGCGGCATTGACGTCGCGCGAATCGATCATGAACAGGAATTCCCCGTCTTTCGTGAACGCGTAAACGAAGGATTGCAGCACATCATCCGGTTCCCAGTGAATCAGGGATTTCCAGGGGGATTCCTCGGTTTCGCGGAAAAGAAGATCGGCGCTGGCGTCCGGATTGGAGGCTTTCGCCACCCGGAGTTTGAAATCGGCATCGGCGGTATAGGCCATGAAATTACCGGGATTCCTGGCGACGATTTCGAACGAGCCGTCGAGGATGTTCATCCGGTAGACATCCTGCGCTTCGGGCCGGTCCCGGTTCATGGCGAACAGCATCTGATCGGGGAAATCCCGGTGCATTTCCACCGGAAGTGCCTGGATGTTTTCGAAGGGTGTCAGATCGACGGTTTCGCCGGTTTCGAGATCCGTCCGGAAGATATGGTAATTCTCGTTTCCGCCGGAATCCTGGATATGGATGATATGCCGGTTGGTAAACGCCCAGAAATAGAAAACCACACCGCGGTCGGTGTCCCGGGTCAGCGGCTGGTCTTCGCCGGTTTCCAGGTTCCGGATCCAGACGTTCAGGACGCCGTCCAGCGGAGCGACATAGGCCAGCCGGGTTCCGTCCGGTGAAATCTGGGGATTGATCCGGGTCGGGTTTCCGAAGATGGTTTCCAGCGGGATCGGATTGCTTCGGCTCATGTCATTCTCCTTTTTTAAAAAGGGGTCATCATTCATGGCGGTTCATGCCCGGCCGTATGCCTTCCTCCGGATATCTATTATGGTTCGGAGTGCATTTCAAGCCGGCAGTGAGTTGTTTTTATCTCCGTGGATTGCTATAGTTGATATTGGGAGCAACTCCGCGTGTTCTTTGACAATATGGGGGCGAAATGGTTTCGACGGGGATGATTGAGATCCTGGTTGCACGTCGAGCTTCTTGTCAGCTTGGAAAACGGCAAGACAAACAACTGCCAACACTAATTTGGCCTTAGCTGCTTAAGACGGCTAACGGTCCCGGTCAGGTGCCTGTGCCCGGCCGGATCACCGTCATACTCACGGGATAGCCACAGGTTCAAAGCTTGTGAGAACCGGGCGAAACACGCATCAAGCTAGCTTTCATCTTAGCCTCGTTTACCGGGCGATCTGCGAGCGAAACCAAATCAGGTAGACTAAACGTGTAGACACCTCGGTTGAACATTTCCGGACCCGGGTTCGATTCCCGGCGCCTCCACCATTGCAACCAATTCGAACCTTTGTCCGTTCGATTCATTATAGCAGTCGATAAAATATCACAATCCACCCGATAATACGGTTTTCCTGCACCTTCAGCAGGATACACCGGTGTCATGGTGAGTTCGTTTGTCATCTTCCGGATCAGCAGCGCAGATTGCTCCGTGCGTTTTTCCAGGAGTTCGCGGATGTGCAGTAACCGGTCGATGATCCATTCGCTGGGTGGTGTTTTGAATTCCTCCGCTTTGGAATTCTCGTATTTTTCGATTTCCCGCCTGACGGCTTCCAGTTCCTTTTCGACCAGTTTGATCTCCTCTGCAATGGATTGCGAGAGATGACCCATCTTCACGAAATCGATCATGTTGTTCAGATCCCGTTCGAATTTTTCCCGAACTTTGTGTTTCTGCTTTAAAATTTCCGGGGCGATATGGGTGACTTTCTTCAGTTCGTTTTCGACCCGGTTCAACAGGTACGAGATATTATCCGGAGTCATGATCCTTTCCATGAGATTTTCCAGGAATGTGTCTTCGAGACGCCTGCGAGGAACAAGCACTTTATTGCCGCATTGCGAATGCCGGGACCGATAGCATCCATAGTATCCATGGCCTTTGCCACCGACTTGAACGATGGCTCCGCCACATTCGGAACATCGCAAGATTCCTGCAAGGAGATGCGGCGGATTGGTTGTTACAAAACTCTTTCGATCTGATTTGCAGGATATTTTTCTCGGCGATATGTGTTGCACTTCATCCAGCTTCTTCTGAACCCTTTGCCAGAGATCCTCCGAGATTACCCTTAAATCTTCCCTTTTCACTTCCAGCCATTCATGGCGTGGGCGTTGCACCTGCCTGCGTTTTCCGGTGAGGGGATCTGTGACGTTCTTATATCTGGCCCAGTACGAAATCCCGATGTATCTCTCGTTCTTCAAAATGCGTGAGATCGTTGAAATGTTCCATCCACCCCGTTTTCCTTTCTTGGATGGCACCTTGTTTTCATTCAATTCCCTGGCGATTTGATTGATGGATTTACTATCGGCGAAATCATTGAAAATTTTCCTGACGACTTCTGCCTCATCCGGGTCTGTTTCCGCATCGGAGTATGCCTCACCGCTGGATCTTTTCTTGTTTGAAGATTTGATAATCCGGTACCCATAACACTGGCTGAACACAAGTCCCTGCCGGATCAGACCTTCCTGCCCTCTTTTAGTTTTCTGCTTGATGTCATCCAGGTAGATCTCGTTGAACAGGGCTTTGAATTGAATCATGGTTTTTGAACTCTGATCGTTGGTGTCGATACCGTCAGAGAGGGCGATCACTCGAACGCCCATGTTTTGAAATCTGAAAACCGTGATAAGAGTATGAATCTGATTTCGGGACAACCGTGAGAGATCGTCCACGATCACCGTGCCATACTGACCGGTTTGAATTTTTGCATACAGCGCATCCAGACCCGGTCGGTCGGTCAGAAAACCGGAGGTTGCAGCATCGGTATAAATATCTTCCGACTCGACATTCAGATGTTCCCTTTTTGCCCGTTCCATGCAATTATGGATCTGATCTTCCAGGCTGGCTTCGTGCTGTTTTTCTGTGGAATACCGGGCATATATGGCAGTCTTCCCCATGATCATTCCTCCTGTTCTTTAAGATTTTGAAGGATGGAGATGTACTCTTCTGCAAGACGCATGGCCAGATAATCCAGGAATTCCTTGACAGCCTGATCAGTATCGATTTCGTTTTGAATTTCTTCTTTGTTTTGAATCTTTTCAGCGAGCGCTTGCATCGTGCATCATCACCCTCCATCCTTGATGATACACACTGTGTATTATATTGTCAAATTAAAATTGAGAATTTTTAGTTAATTCGGTGAGATTGATTTCAAGTTGGCTTGTCACGGCATCGTCCCGGATGAGTTCACCGGTAACGATGATGTCATCCGGAATGCCGTACAAAACGGCTGGAGCCAGTGTTCGCCATCCGGAAGCTCTATTCTGAGATTTACTCATCAACTTTTTGCGAAAATATTCTTCCAGCTTTTCCAGGTCCAGACCCAGCAGGATTTTCTCATCGATTTCTTTTCCGGATTTACCCGGGATCAGCATTCGGAAGTAAGCTAGCTTTCCATTCCGGATCACGAGGAAAAACTGTAGATTCTGTTTCGTGAGCTGATCCAAGAGTGACTCGCCGAATTTTTGTTCCACGATCGAACTGAATTTGCTGAGCAGTCGTACAAGTACCGTGATATTGTGGGTTGAAATGCTGTACTTTTTCAACTCGAGTGTCAGGAGCAGTTCAAAAACATTTTGTGTCGAGAACAGTCGGGAGGAACCTCGCCCTCTTGCATCGACCACCGGAACGATGACTTGTTTCTCGCACAGGTAGATGATTTCGTGCTTCGGGATTCCCAGTTTGAATGCGGCTTCAGTGAGGGTGATAGTGTCTTCGGGATTCATAATACACATTGTATATCACCGGGAGATTTTGTCAACGAATTCATTCATTCCCTTCTTGAATCGATGACATTGTCCGAAATTTTTGATTCCTTCACCGTCTCGGTCAACCTCGAAACAATTCTCATGAGAAGTTATCTGAAACTGATCAGCAAGGTATGGTCTGCCGCGGAGAAGAATTTTGATGAAATTGTCAGCAGTCACGCTAATTCCGATTAGATTTTGGCAACAACCAGTTTCTAGTGATTGGATTTTTTCGTGATCTCTCCTATTTTTCTTAGAGCAGGATGGTTTTACTGGAAAATTAGGCATGAACATTTCTCGATGTTGATCAAATCGGGAAGGAGATTGGACATGTGGGGTCGCATGAAATCAAAGGAATAATTTTCCTATTGACATTATTTAAAAAAATAATTATATTATAGGTGAGT
The DNA here is from genome assembly GCA_016927905.1 of candidate division CSSED10-310 bacterium. Taxonomy (GTDB): domain Bacteria; phylum CSSED10-310; class CSSED10-310; order CSSED10-310; family JAFGJC01; genus JAFGLW01. The sequence continues at coordinate 422,984 of JAFGLW010000001.1, forward strand.
TCTTCGGAACTCAGAGTTTTCCTACCAATGAGCCCCTTGGGCAAAGTCGCTAAGGATTACATGTCGTGGTGAGATGCAGGGCACCCTGCATTTGAAGATTTGACTTTGCTTTCAAGGAGGTAATTCCAAATGAACGATGCAGAATTCATCAAAAAATTTATCGAGCTTAGGGCTCAAGGCGAAACCTTCAACACCATCAAACAGAAACTCAATCTCGACGACAAGGAAATGGTCGAGCTGGCAAAAATGCACAGAAAAGAGATTGAAGAGATGGAAAGATTTTACATGGATGTCGATATCATCGATGCTTATGGTACAAAAAGGACCAGATTGAAACTTCTGGGATCTATTCTGGAAGATCTCGTATTGGAACTGGAAAAACGTGATTACAAAGATCTGACAACAGCGAAGCTCATTCAATTTATGCTGAAGTTCCTCTCTGAAATTATAGGAATGAATCTGGATGACTGGTCTGGTGATACCGTTCCAAAGAGCATCAAGAAATAAGGTATTGAAATGGAGGTAATAAAATGATTGATCAAAGCATAATCGATAAAATCATAGAACTCAGGGTACAAGGACTCAGCTATGAGAAAATCTCTAAACGGGTAAAAATCAGCAAACCGACAATCATGGATGTAATCAAGTGAAAAAGTCATGATCTTCCCGGACAGTCAGCGTATTCTGCCGGGAAGCATTTAGGGCAGAAAAAACACCCCTGGGGGATCCCCCAG
>JAFGLW010000019.1 GCA_016927905.1 candidate division CSSED10-310 bacterium
ATCGCCATGGAGGAAGGGTTGAGATTCGCGATTCGGGAAGGCGGTAAAACCGTGGGAGCCGGTGTCGTCAGCAAGATTTTTGAATAACAGCTCATCAGAAGGATTGTACCATGAGAGAAAACATCCAGTTGGCATGCGGCGAGTGCAAACAGCGGAACTACTCGACCACCCGGAACAAAAAAACGACACCCGATAAACTTGTTACTAAAAAGTACTGCCCGTTCTGCCGCAGGCACACCGAACACAAACAAGTTAAATAGGCGAAAAGGAGCGGTTGACACGCATCGGTTCTGAAGTGAATTTTAGGCCAGTAGCTCTAATTGGCAGAGCGCCGGACTCCAAATCCGGAAGTTGGGGGTTCGAGTCCCTCCTGGCCTGCTATTTCTTCACGTTTGAAGGAACAAAGGTGACCGGGTACGATGAAAAACGGAAACAGGAAGAATTTCAAAAATCAGGCTGAGACAATCGTCCAGAAACCCCAAAGCAGACCGGCTCCCAAAAAAACCCGGGGCAAGGTGGCGGGATGGATCTCTTTCTTCAAGGAGGTCAGAGTCGAACTGAAAAAGGTGACCTGGCCGCCCAGAAGGGAGATAATAAGCTCCACCATGGCCCTGATCGTCGCCACATTGCTGATCGGATTGTTCCTGGGAGTCGTGGATATGATTCTCGCCAAGGGGATCGCCCCCGCACTGGCCGGCAATGCCGGTATCATGACGGTGGCCACCCTGGTGATGTTCATCGGGATTCTGGTATGGGTTTACAAATCAAATTGAACCGGTCCCGTTACCTCGTGAGGTGTTGAAGATGGCGAAACGATGGTACGCCGTCCATGTTTATTCAGGGTTCGAGGAAAAGGTCAAGACCCACCTGGAGCAGCAGATCAAAACCAAGGGTCTCGAAGATCGTATCGAACAGATTCTGATCCCGATGGAAAACGTGGTCGACTATAAAAACGGCAAAAAGGAAATTTCTCAGACGAGTTTTTTCCCGGGATACATCCTGATTTACATGGAAATGTCCGATGATCTCTGGTACCTCGTGAAAAACACTCCCAAAGTGACCGATTTCATCAGTTCTGGATCGAAACCAGCGCCCCTGTCGGACAAGGATATGGAAAACATCATGAACCAGATGAAGGCGGGGATCGAAAAACCCAAACCCCGGATCCGGTTTCAAAAGGGTGAGAGAGTCCGGATAACCGAGGGTGCGTTCGCCAACTTCAACGGAACGGTTGAGGATGTGAACCAGGAAAAAAGCCGATTGAAGGTCATGGTCAGCATCTTCGGCCGGGCCACGGCAGTGGATGTGGATTTTTCCCAGGTCGAAAACGCGTAATTTCTACCGGCACAGCTTGGAGAGCTGATCGGAGGTTGATATGGCTAAGAAAATTGTTGCCCAGGTAAAGTTACAGTGCCCGGCCGGACAGGCGACACCGTCGCCGCCGGTGGGCCCCGCACTGGGCCAGCACGGCGTCAATATCATGGAATTCTGTAAAGCGTTCAATGCCAGAACCCAGGGGTCGGATTCCGGAATGATCATTCCGGTGGTGATTACAATCTATGCCGACCGGTCCTTCACCTTTGTCACCAAAACCCCTCCCGCCTCGGTTCTATTAAAACAGGCAGCCGGTATCGCAAAGGCGGCTCAAAATCCGAAAGTGGAAAAGGCCGGCAGTGTCACCCGGGAACAGGTTGCCGACATCGCCCGGAAAAAAATGCCGGATTTGAACGCGATCGACCTGGACGGGGCGATCGCCATTATCATGGGTACTGCTCGAAGCATGGGTATCGAAATCACCGATTGAGGTGGGCCTCTGTGGGAGTTTTCGGGTTTCCGGAAACGATAAAACCACAGCACAGAAGGAGGAACAGATGGCCAGACATGGAAAAAAATACAGAGCGGTCAAGGAAGAGGCCAAGCAGAAAGAGCTTTATGAACTTGAGGAAGCCATAGCGTTTTTAAAAGACAAAACCCATACGAAGTTCGATGAAAGCCTGGAAGTGGCCGTGCGCCTTGGAGTCAATCCCAGGCATGCCGATCAGATCGTCCGGGGAACCGTGTCTCTGCCGTTCGGAACGGGTAAAACCAAACGCGTCATCGTGTTTGCCCAGGGCGAGAAAATATCCGAAGCCCGGGAAGCCGGTGCCGAGGAAGTGGGCGGGGATGATCTGATCGAAAAGGTTCAGGGCGGCTGGATGGAATTCGACGCCGCCATTTCCACACCCGATCTGATGGGTAAGGTCGGCCGGCTGGGCCGGGTTCTCGGTCCCCGTGGTCTCATGCCCAACCCCAAAACCGGTACCGTGACATTCGACGTGGGGAAAGCGGTCAAGGAAATCAAGGGCGGCAAGATCGCTTTCCGGGTGGACAAGGCGGGAATTCTGCATGCACCTCTGGGTAAGCTTTCGTTCGAAAGGGAAAAACTTCTGGAAAACGCCAAGACCTTTATCAACATGGTCATCAAATTGAAGCCCCCAACCGCCAAGGGGACATATATCAAGAGCATCACGCTGACATCAACAATGAATGTCGGCCTGAAACTGGATGTGGCCCAAGTGGTCGGCCTGTTCCGGTAGCCCCATCGGAAAGGAATACGAAAGTGAAACGCGCCGATAAAGTCACTACAATCGAAGAACTGCACAGGGATTTTCAAGCTGTAAAATCGGCAATTCTTCTGGATTACAAGGGTCTTGATGTCGCCAGAATCACGGAACTTCGAAATAGACTTCGCGAAGAAAATGTACGGTTCAGGGTCATAAAAAACACCCTGTCCATCCGGGCCGCGAAAGACACCGACGTCGGCAAGCTGGAACCATTTTTTACCGGTCCCACCGCCGTCACGCTCAGCGATGAAGATCCGGTGGCCGGTATCAAGACGCTGGATGCCTTCATCAGGGAAAACCCGTCTCTGAAGTATAAAGTCGCCCTGATCGAGGGCACATTGATCGATAAAGCGCAAATCTCGGCTCTCGCCAATCTGCCGCCCAGGGATGTCCTGTTGTCGAAGCTGTTGGGAACCATGCAGGCGCCCGTCGCGTCGTTTGTCAGGGTGATTGCCGGAAACATCAGCGGTTTGTTGAATGTTATGAACGGGATCAGGCAGGCCAAGACCGAATGATTCCGGGATGAAATCGTGAACAATTTTCAGTGTATCGGAGGAAATTGAAATGGCAGAGATTACCAAAGAGCAATTCTTCGAATATGTGGACAACCTTACCGTGATCGAGCTTTCGCACATCATCAAGGAGATGGAGGAACGTTATGGCGTATCCGCAGCGGCTGCACCGATTGCAGTGGCTGCCATGCCGGGTGCGGGCGTGGCGGAAGCTCCGGCGGTGGAACAGACCGAATTCACCGTGAATCTGCTTTCGTTCGGAGATAAGAAAATCCAGGTCATCAAGGCTGTCCGGGAAATCACCGGACTGGGCCTGAAAGAGGCCAAGGATCTGGTTGACAACTGTCCGAAACCGGTTAAAGAGGGTGTCAGCAAGGAAGAGGCGGCGAGCGTCCAGGCGAAACTCGAAGAAGCCGGTGCGCAGGTGGAGGTTAAATAATTTTTTTAACCGCATTATGTTTAAAGGCCTACACATCATTCATTCACCGGCGCGGTGCCGGTGACAATGTCGGAATTTAATCTCAAGGAAGGGATTATATGACGGACAAGAATATCTCTTCCCAATCCTCGATTGAACCGCGAATCAGGCGGGATTTTTCGAAAATCGGTTCGATTGTTGATATCCCGAATCTGCTGGCCATCCAGCAGGAATCAGTGGAACGGTTCCTGCAAATGGATATGCTGCCGGATGACCGGGAAAAGATTGGGATGCAAGCTGTCTTCGAGGATATTTTCCCGATTGAAAATTTCAGCAAGACCGCTTCCCTGGAATTCGTCGCTTATGAAATCGGTATCTGGGAATGCAGCTGCGGCAAGCTCAAGGGGATGCAGAGCCGGTATCACTGGCGGTGCGAGTGCGGCCACCATGAAGGAATCGGCGATCTTCTGAAACTTCGGGAAATGGGACAGGATCCGGGTTCGTGCCCCATGTGCGCCGGAGTGCCCAAATACATTACTTGCAGCCACTGCGAAAAACGGGTTGAGCTGAAGATGAAATATGACGTCAATGAATGCATCCAGAGAGGCATGACATTCTCGGCTCCCCTGAAAGTCATCGTCCGGCTGGTGGTCTGGGACGAGGACAGCAGCCAGGAAACCCGGACCATACGGGATATCAAGGAGCAGGAGGTGTATCTGGGGGAGATTCCGCTGATGGCGGATCTCTCGGTGGACCGGTCCGGCCACATCCGTATCGGTGACAAAGGCGCATTCATCATCAACGGAACCGAGCGGGTCATCGTCAGCCAGATGCACCGGTCACCCGGGGTGTTCTTCAAGCACGACAAGGGTAAGGGACACGCCAGCGGCAAACTTCTCTACTCCGCCCGGGTCATTCCCTACCGGGGAGCCTGGATCGAGTTCGAGTTTGATGCGAACGATCTTCTCCACGTGCGGATCGACCGGAAAAGGAAACTGCTCAGCACTGTCCTGCTGCGCGCGCTCGGTTATGAGACCGACGAGGAAATCCTGAAACTCTTCTTCACACCCGACATCTTCAAGAGAAAAGGCAATGTCTATATCCGGGAAATCACCAATACCATGATCGGCGAACGGGTGCCCTGGGATGTTCCCGATCCCGAGCACCCGGACAAGATGCTGATCAGGATGGACAAGAAATTCACCAAAAAAGCGATCCGGGATCTTAAAAAAGCGGGACTGACGACCTTGAAATATTCGTCACAGGATCTGATCGGAAAAATATCGGTGGTCGATATCGTCGACATGGAGACCGGGGAAATTCTGATTGAGAACAATGAAGAGGTTTCCATTGACAACTGCAAGCTTCTGGACGAGTTGAAAGTTGATGAGCTGGAGCTGATTTCAGTCGAAACATCCCCGGTGGGTCTGTCGCTTCATGCCACCCTGGCCAAGGACAAAATCACCTCCCGCGAAGACGCCCAGATCGAAATATACCGACGGTTGAGACCGGGTGATCCGCTGACTCCGGAAAGCGCTGCCAGCCTGTTCGACCGCCTGTTCCACAATCCCAAACATTACGATCTTTCCGAAGTGGGCCGGTTGAAACTGAACAAGAAAATCAATGCCGAAGTTTCCATCGACCAGCGGACCCTGCTCAAGGAAGATATCGTGGGCGTGATGGGGTATCTGTTGAATCTGAAGAGCGGAAAAGGATCGGTGGACGATATCGATCACCTGGGCAACCGACGGGTCAGGGCTGTTGGTGAACTGCTCCAGAACCAGTTCCGGATCGGCCTGGTACGGATGGAACGGGCCATCCGGGAGCGGATGAGCATACAGGATCTCACTGCGGTTATGCCCCACGATCTCATCAATGCCAAACCGGTGTCGGCAGCCCTGAATGAGTTTTTCGGGTCCAGCCAGCTCAGCCAGTTTATGGATCAGACCAATCCCCTGGCAGAACTGACCCACAAACGCCGGCTGTCCGCGCTGGGTCCGGGCGGATTGTCCCGGGAACGCGCGGGGTTCGAGGTGCGGGATGTTCACTCCACCCATTACGGCAGGATCTGTCCCATCGAAACCCCGGAAGGACCCAATGTCGGTTTGATCGTTTCCCTGTCGACCTACGCCCGGGTAACTTCTCATGGATTCATCGAGACGCCATACCGGCGTGTGATCAACGGAAAAGTGACCAATGAAATCAGTTACCTGACCGCTCTGGACGAGGATCAGGAGCTGTCGTTTCTGGGAGGCCGGAAATATTATATTGCACAGGCCAGTACACCCAAAGACGCCACCGGTACCCTGCTGGGTGAACGGATCAACTGCAGATTCGGCGGTGAACCAAAACTGGCGGAACCGGAAACGGTCGATTTCATGGATATCAGCCCCAAACAACTCGTTTCCGTATCCACCGCCCTGATTCCCTTCCTGGAACACGACGACGCCAACCGCGCCCTCATGGGATCCAACATGCAGCGGCAGGCGGTTCCCCTGCTCAAGACCGAAGCACCCCTGGTGGGCACCGGAATGGAACATGTCGCAGTCCGGGATTCGGGAATCGTGGAGTGCGCCAGGCGTTCGGGCGTCATCGAAGCGGTCAATGCCAACCGGATCATTCTCCGGTCGGAGGAAGAGCTGGACCCGGATGCGCCCACCGTGGAATCTCCCGTCGAAATCTACACCCTGACCAAGTTCAAGCGGTCCAATCAGAATACTTGTGTCAACCAGCGACCCATTGTCAAGCGCGGCCAGCGGGTCCGTGCCGGCCAGATCATCGCCGACGGTCCGGCAACGGAGCAGGGGGAACTGGCATTGGGACGAAATATCCTGGTCGCCTTCATGTCCTGGCAGGGATACAATTTCGAGGATGCCATCCTGATCTCCGAAAAGGTGGTCAAGGAAGATCTTTATACATCCATTCACATCGAATCGTTCGAAATCGAGGCCCGGGACACCAAACTGGGTACCGAGGAGATCACCCGGGATATTCCCAATGTTTCCGAAGAACAGCTTCGGAACCTCGACGAAAGCGGTATCATACGGATCGGCGCCGAAGTCAAACCGGGAGATGTGCTTGTCGGGAAAATCACGCCCAAGGGCGAAACCCAGTTGACTCCGGAAGAAAAACTGCTCCGGGCCATTTTCGGAGAGAAAGCCGGGGATGTCAGGGATGCGTCGCTGACCGTTCAGCCCGGTATCGAAGGAACGGTCATCGACGTCATGGTTTTTTCCCGCAAGGGAGTGGAAAAAGACGAACGATCCAAAATGATCGAGGATGATCAGCTTAACCGTCTCCGGAAGGATTACGACGATGAGATAACCATCATCCGGGATGAAGAAATCAACAAGATCCGGAAGGTGTTCATCGGCAAGAAGATCCGGGAGGATTTCTACGATCCCATCAGCGGCGAACTGTTGTTCAAACAGAACGATATCATTACCGGAAAAACCATCATGAATGTCCCGGATGTCCTGGTGGACCGCATTCCGGTTCAACAGCAGGCGCAAACCGCACCTGAAATCGAAGCGATCAAACGCCGAACCGAGGAGCAGACCGATATCATCAAGATGATTTATGAGGAAAAGGTTTCCCGCATTCAGAGAGGCGACGAGCTGCCGCCGGGTGTGGTCAAGCTGGTCAAGGTATTCATCGCGGTGAAACGCAAACTGCAGGTAGGCGACAAGATGGCCGGCCGGCACGGCAACAAGGGTGTCATCTCCAAGATCGTTCCCGAACAGGACATGCCGTTTCTGCCGGACGGGACGCCGGTTGAAGTCGTTTTGAATCCCCTGGGAGTTCCGTCCCGGATGAATGTGGGACAGATTCTGGAGACACACCTGGGGTGGGCCGCCAAGGATCTGGGCTCCCGCATCGGCCGGCTGGTTAACGACCATCAGCAGAAGAATCTCCGAGAACTCAGGTCTCTACTGAAAGAAATTTACAAGGGATCGGAAATCGGGAATACGGTCGATCTGATGTCCGAGGACGAAATCATCGAACTGGGGTCCCAACTGGAAACAGGTGTACATATGGCAACTCCCGTATTCGACGGCGCAACCGAGAAGGAAATCGCCCATTACCTGGAATTGGCGGAATTGCCCCGGGACGGCAAAACCCAGCTCTTCGACGGCCGGACCGGCGAACCGTTCGATCAGCCGGTAACCGTGGGATATATCTACATGATGAAACTGGCCCACCTTGTCGACGACAAGATCCACGCCCGGTCCATCGGTCCCTATTCGCTGGTCACGCAGCAGCCGCTGGGCGGAAAAGCCCAGTTCGGAGGTCAGCGGTTCGGTGAAATGGAGGTATGGGCTCTGGAAGGTTACGGAGCGGCGCACACTCTACAAGAAATGCTGACGGTCAAGTCGGACGACGTGCTGGGCAGAACGAAAATCTACCAGGCAATCGTCAAGGGGGAGAGCATGCTGGAACCCGGAGTTCCGGAATCGTTCAACGTGCTGATCAAGGAACTGCAAGCGCTGGGATTGGATGTGGAACTGCTGGATTCCAGCCGGCTTGATGAACAGTCGGGATCCGGGGAAACGCATCAGCTGGATGATATGGAATCCGAATTTGCGGACCGGGATATCCAACCGGAGGATTAATCTTTGTAAAACGGAGGGCACGACTCTTGGAAGATATATACAATCTCTTCGAAAAACCACGGGATGCGGTGAAATGGGATGCCATACGCATCAAACTGGCGTCTCCAGAGAAAATCAGGGAGTGGTCCCATGGGGAGGTCACCAAGCCGGAAACGATTAATTACCGGACGTTCAAACCAGAGCGCGGGGGACTGTTCTGCGCCAAGATCTTCGGTCCGATCAAGGATTTCGAATGCAACTGCGGCAAATACAAGCGCATGAAACACCGAGGGGTCATCTGCGACAAATGCGGCGTGGAGGTGATCCAGTCGAAAGTCCGGCGGGAACGGCTGGGTCATATCGAGCTGGCATGCCCGGTTTCTCATGTCTGGTTTTTCAAGGGCCTGCCGTCCCGCATCGGGAACATCCTGAATATGTCACTGCGGGAACTGGAACGGATATTGTATTTCGAACTTTATGTCGTCATCGATTCCGGCGATACGCCGCTCAAGGTCAAGGAACTGCTGGATGAGGAGCGGTTTCAGGAACTGAGGGAAGAATACGGAACCCGGTTCCGGGCCGGGATGGGAGCGGAAGCCATCCGCGAACTGCTCGCCAGGATCGACCCGGCCGAACTGTCTGCGGAACTTCGTCTGCAGATGCAGAACGAAAAGGTGTCGATTCAGGCTCGCAAAAAAATCGTCAAGCGGCTGAAAGTGGTTGAGGCATTGAAGATATCCGGGAACCGACCCGAATGGATGATCATGGAAGTGATACCGGTTCTGCCCCCGGAACTGAGACCGCTGGTCCCGCTGGACGGCGGGCGATTCGCAACCTCCGACCTGAATGACCTGTACCGCCGGGTGATCAACCGGAACAACCGGTTGAAACGGTTGCAGGAATTGAAAGCGCCGGATGTCATCGTCAGAAACGAAAAAAGAATGCTTCAGGAAGCGGTGGACGCCCTGTTCGACAACGGCCGGCGCGGCCGGGCCCTGAAAGGCCCGAACAACCGGCCGCTGCGGTCTCTTTCCGACATGTTGAAGGGCAAACAGGGTCGGTTCCGCCAGAACCTGCTGGGTAAAAGAGTGGATTATTCCGGCCGATCGGTGATCGTGGTCGGTCCGGAGCTGCAGCTGACCCAGTGCGGACTGCCCAAGAAAATGGCTCTGGAACTTTTCAAACCCTTCATTTTCAATAAATTGGAAGAAAAAGGACTGGTCACCACCATCAAGAATGCCAAGAAGATGGTTGAAATGGAGGTTCCGGAAGTCTGGGAGATTCTGGAGGAGGTCATAAAGGATCATCCGGTTCTCCTGAACCGGGCCCCGACACTCCATCGCCTGGGTATCCAGGCGTTTCAGCCCCTCCTGGTGGAAGGGAAAGCGATTCGGATACACCCGCTGGTATGCACGGCGTTCAATGCCGATTTCGACGGGGATCAGATGGCGGTGCATGTGCCGCTGTCGCTGGAATCCCAGCTGGAAGCCCGACTGCTCATGATGTCCAACAACAACATCCTGTCACCGGCAAACGGAAGCCCCATCGCCGTACCCACTCAGGATATCGTGCTGGGCTGTTATTATCTGACCCGGATCCGGGAGGGTGAGAAAGGCGAGGGCAAAATCTTCTCATCCGGAAGCGAAGTGCTCATGGCGTTCGATTCCGGCCAGGTCGGTCTCCAGGCCAGAATATGGGTCCGGGTTGACGGCCAGCTCATCCAGACAACCGTGGGACGAGTTCTGTTCAACGAAGCGCTGCCCGAATCCTTCCCGTTTTATAACCGCATCGCCGATAAGAGCGAACTGGGCCGGATAATCTCCCAGGTTTACCGGGATTTTGGAAAGGCTGAATGCGTCGAAACGCTGGATGCCGTCAAGGATCTGGGTTTCCGCTTCGCCAGCTGGGCCGGCATATCCATCAACATCAACGATCTTTACATTCCGGAAAACAAAAAGAAATTGATCGAAAACGCCCGAATGGAGGTCATTGAGGTCGAGAAACAGTACCAGGACGGAATTATCACAGACGGCGAGCGGTATAACAAAGTGGTGGATATCTGGACCCATGTAACGGAACGGGTTGCCGATGAGTTATTCCGATCCCTGGAAATCGAGCGGATGAAAGATGACCGCGTCATCCGGGAGAGCGGGCCCTTCAATCCGGTATACATGATGTCCGATTCCGGAGCCAGAGGATCGAAAATGCAGATCCGGCAGCTTGCCGGGATGCGCGGACTGATGGCGAAACCTTCCGGAGAAATCATTGAGACGCCGATCACGGCCAATTTCCGGGAAGGTTTGACCGTGCTGCAGTATTTCATTTCCACCCACGGCGCTCGGAAGGGTCTGGCGGATACGGCACTGAAGACAGCCGATTCCGGTTACCTTACCCGTCGTCTGGTCGATGTCGCACAGGACGTGATCATCACCGAGGACAACTGTGGAACCGACGACGGGATTACGGTCACGTCCATCGTTGAAGGCGGCGAAATCATTGAACCGCTGTATGACCGTATCTTGGGCCGGGTCAGCGTGTATGACGTGAAAGATCCGTTCACCGGTCAGGTGTTGTGCGGAGCTCAGGAGATGATCGATGAAATACGCGCCACCCGGATCGTCAATGCCGGTGTGGAACAGGTCAGCATCCGGTCGGCGCTCACCTGCGAATGCCGGTTCGGAATCTGCCGCCGCTGCTATGGATGGGATCTTTCCCAGGCCAGGCCCGTCGATCTGGGCGAGGCGGTTGGTGTTATCGCCGCCCAGTCCATCGGTGAACCCGGCACCCAGCTGACCATGCGAACATTTCATATCGGCGGAACCGCCAAGGCGATCGAGGAGGAAGTCACTGCTGAGACGGAGATTTCCGGGCGGGTCATCATTTCCAGTTCCATGAAACTGGCAACCAATTCTCATGGTGTGGTGGTTGTCCTGTCACGGAAAGAAGGCCGGATCATCATCGCCCAACCGCATATCCGCTCGGAATTCGGCGGGAAACTGCGCATTGTTGACGACCGCAAAGGCGAAGAACCGGGTGTCAGACTCAAAATCACCGGCAAAGGGAAGAAAACCGAATCGTACTTTATCCGGTCCGATGATCTGTATGACGATAAAATAAAGGAATTTGAAGGAAAACTGCAGATACTGAGAGAAGACGGCGCGGATATAGAAGCTGGAGAAATTGTAGTGGAAAAGATGCGCCAGCAATGGACGGTACCTGAGAAGATCCCTTACGGCGCAAAGCTGAAGGTTACGGAAGGCCAGATCACCCAGCCGGCCATTTCTGCCAAAGTCAACGGGCTGGTCCGGTTTTACCATCTGGAAGGCGATCAACTCAGGGAAACCGACAAGGTGCTGAAACAGGTTGAAGGCGGATACAATGTGATGGATCGGGCCTGTTTCATGAAATTCTTCGTTGATGAGGAGGATACGCAGGAGGTCGAGACGTATTATATTGCCCGGGGAGCGAAAGTGCTGGTCAAACCGGGTGACAGAGTGAAACGGGATCAGCTTATCGTGGAATCGACCATGCCCGAGGGGCCGGATCGAAGCACCTTCCTGCTGGCTGAATGGGATCCATTCGCCACGCCGCTCATGGCCGAAGAATCCGGTGAAGTGATATTGAACGATGTCATCGAAGAAGTGACTCTGAACGAAGAGCTGGATGTCGTCACCGGTCAATCCCGCAAGGTCATCGGGGTGTACCGGGAGGAACTCAAATGCCCGGAAACCAAATGCAAGTTCAGGGAAATCAAGCGGCGGGAGGGTAAAAAACAATACTGCCCGATCCACCAGGTCGAACTGCAGCCTCTCCATCCCAGCTTCTCCATCAAAGGCACGAAAATCAGGGTTGCTCTGCCCACCGGCGCTCATCTGTTTGTGGACGGCAGACAGAAGATCAAGGCAGGAGATGTGGTGGCTCTGATTCTGAGGGAAAGCCAGAAAACGAAGGATATCACCGGTGGATTGCCGCGGGTCGTCGAGCTTTTCGAAGCGCGGAAACCGAGGGAAAATGCGGTGATAGCCGAAATCGACGGCCAGATCACCTACGGTCCGATCGAAAAAGGCATGCAGAAAATTATCATAACAGGCAGTTCGGGAGCTCAGACAGACTACGATATCCCCAGGGGAACCCACATCAATGTCCAGGAAAACGATTATGTGCGGGCCGGTGAACCGCTGATGGGCGGATCCTCCAATCCGCACGATATTCTCAGAGTGCTGGGCGAAAAGGAACTCCAGCGGTACCTTGTGAACGAAGTGCAGGCGGTGTACCGGCTGCAGGGTGTGGTGATCAACGATAAGCACATCGAGGTGATTATCCGGCAGATGCTGAAAATGATCCGTATCGACGATGTGGGCGATACGTCGTTTCTTTACGGCGAACAGGTGGACCGGTGGCGTTTCAACGAGGAAAACGACCGCGCCGTCCGGGAGGGTGGGAAACCCGCCACCGGAAGTCTTCTGCTCCAGGGCATCACCAAAGCCTCTTTGTCCACAGAGAGTTTCATCTCCGCAGCATCGTTTCAGGAAACCACCCGGGTGCTCACCGAAGCGGCCGTGTCAGGAAAAATCGACTACCTGCGCGGTTTGAAGGAGAACGTGGTGGTGGGCCGTCTGATCCCGGCGGGCACGGGATTTCCCGGGTATCAAAACGTCGCGGTTGTTGCCAGATTCGACCACGATCGCCAGGAACCGCGCGATTCGATCGGAACAGCCAGCTCAGAAAATAATGTCAGGACGGATGTTGAAAAGGAAACCTTGAGCGGGGAGATTTCGTAAAAGAAAAGATTTCTTCTTGACAAAGATAATTCACACGAGTAATCTCATTCAGTTTTGTCAGGCAGTACGAGGAGGTTGAGGTGCCGACTGTAAACCAAATGGTCCGAAAAGGTCGAAAACGGATTTTTGACAAATCCAATACGCCCGCTCTGATGTCTTGTCCTCAGAGAAAGGGAGTTTGCACCAAGGTATCCACGACAACTCCCAAGAAACCGAATTCGGCTTTGCGGAAAGTCGCCAGGGTGCGGATGACCAACGGCATTGAAGTCACGGCGTACATTCCGGGCGAGGGCCATAATCTTCAGGAGCATTCAACCGTGCTGGTACGGGGCGGCCGGGTCAAAGACCTTCCGGGTGTCCGGTACCATATAATCCGGGGAACGCTGGAAGCTTCCGGAGTGGATGGCCGGCAGAAGGGCCGCTCCAAATACGGGACGAAAAAAGCGAAGAAATAATCGCACCGGACCCCCTTCAATCCTGACAAATAGACGTTTGCATTAACAGGAGGAAACCATGCCGCGTCGCAAGGTTGTTGAAAAACGGGAGATATTGCCTGATCCCAAGCACAATAGCGTGATTGTTGCCAAGTTCATCAATAATCTGATGAGTGACGGGAAGAGGAGTGTCGCTGAGGGAATATTCTACGACACTTTAGATATTATTGAAGATCGGATGAAACAAGATCCAATGAAAGTTTTTAAAAAAGCGGTTGAAAATACGAAACCCCTGCTGGAAGTCAAATCAAGGCGGGTCGGCGGTGCGACGTACCAGGTGCCGATGGAAGTGTCAACCCAGCGGCGCCAGGCTCTGAGTTTCCGGTGGCTGATCACCTATGCCCGGGGTCGATCCGAAAAATCCATGGCGGAGAGATTGGCGGGGGAATTGATCGATGCCGCCAACAACCGGGGTGCGGCGATCAAGAAGAGAGAAGATACCCACAAGATGGCGGAAGCGAACAAGGCTTTTGCCCATTACCGGTGGTAGCAAGGGGAGACAGTCATGGCGAAGGAGAAATTTGATCGAACGAAGCCGCACGTGAATGTGGGGACGATCGGGCATGTGGATCACGGCAAGACGACGTTG
>JAFGLW010000020.1 GCA_016927905.1 candidate division CSSED10-310 bacterium
ATCTTGTTCTCTCTCCCTCGCCCTCATATAGTTTACTACTCTAATTTATTCGAGGGTAGGTGTCTCACTCATATTGACACAGAGGGCATGGTTCACTTCGAGAGACAGGTTACCAGCTATCCATTGCTAACCGGCTCCAATACATAAGTGATACGAAATACAAAATAATGAAGAACCGATATGAAGAGGCGGCCAAAATGCTGGCCGGTCTGATAAAGTCAAATCGGAAGAATCTCAATATATGAATAATCCAACCTCATCCCTCACCCCTCATCCCAACCCTACCGGCCGGATCTGGGCAGGTTCATCAGCAAAGATCCGCTGGGGATGATCGACGGGACGAACATGTTTACGTATGTGCAAAATAATCCGGTGAACTACCTTGATTTTAGTGGAATGTTCATTATACCACAAGGAGGTCCAGATAATGGAAATGTCTGGCCAGGTCCAAGACGCCAGGACGGTGTCTGCTCACTCCCGTCAATTCTTGGTGCAGAAGCTAATAGTAATAACTGCATTTTAAACTGCTGTAGGGAACATGATAAATGTTATGCCAGGTACAAATGCAATTGGAGTTCTTGGATAAATACTTTTAGTGGATTTTGGGGTCTCGGAGGAGGAAAATGTGGCAAATGTAATAGTGATGTTTTGGCGTGTATTGCAAAAGCATCAGTGAATCCAGATTGTTGGTGTCCATGAAAAGGATAAAATTGATTGTCAGTCTCATTGCAGTATTTTTATTGAGCCCGGGTTGTGATCTCAAACACGGTTTTATCGAATCTGAATTTTCCTTAGCAGCAAATTCTAGATTACCATATTGGACTGAGATTCCTGCTGGTATGTCACGAAAAGACATTATGATCAGAATAATTTGTTATACGCATCCTTTCCATTCTGACACTGTGAAAGTAATAGTCTATGGGCCAGAAAAGAGGATTATTGAAGAAAAAATTGGAAAAGAACGCTGGCATCCGTTAACGGAAAGTCAGATAAAAAATTCTGAATCAGGATTAGTTTTTCCAAATTATAGTATTATCAAAATTGACGGGAAGGAAGAAATCTACGAGCAGAGAACTTTGGAACCTATCCTCTATATTACTAACAATCCACCAAATACTACGACGAAGTAAACAGTGGTTGACTAGTGTCCAGAATTTTTCGCACTTTTGTTTTCCATCTTTCTGTATCTCAACGAACCATCGTTTCGGGCGCGCTTGATTTTTAAGTGAAAATCTCATCTAATAGTCCTGTCGAACTGGCGACAGGAGGTCAAAATGGCGGAACCAAAACAAGTCGGTATCTGGATCCGGGTTTCCACCGAAGAGCCGCGTGTTCCGATGACCGAGAGCAGTTTCGGCGAACCCGCGAGGATCACGGTGGTCGCAAGCCAGGCCATGAACAGGGTCAGCGCCCATTCGATGATTCTGTCCGGATGACCCGAGCTGAGCAGCAGCAGGACGGCGATCGTCGACGGGCCGGCGACCAGGGGAACCGCGAGGGGAACGATGAAGGGATCTTCCTTTTCCGATTCTGAAACCGGATCCGAGCGGCCGGGGAAGATCATTCTCAGGGAAATGATGAACAGCAGAATCCCGCCGGCGATATTGAGTGACGGTTTCGTCAGACCCAGAAATGCCAGGGTCGCATTCCCCGCGAACAGAATTCCCAAGAGGATCAACAGTGCAATCAGCAGTTCGCGTGCGATCACCTTCACGCGGCGGTCCGGGTCCATCCGGGACAGCACGGCGTTGAACACCGGTACGTTTCCCAGCGGATCCATGACTAAAAACAGGATCGCGGCTGCGGACAGGATCTCGGTCCAGTTCAAACCGTATCTCCATGAATAATCCGGACGGAGCGCAGGGGATTCAAATCGTCACCGTGCCGTTCTCATCCAGGGGGCTGTGCGGATTCCACGCCACTTCCCAGTAATAGCCGTCCGGATCTGTGAAATACCCGCTGTAACCTCCCCAGAAAACGTCCCGGGCCGGCTTCACGATCGTGCCGCCGGATTCGGCGGCCTGCGCCAGAACCGCGTCGACCTCCCCCTTCCGCCGCACGTTGTGGGCCAGGGTGATACCGCCGAATCCGCCCCCGGGCACCGTCATGCCGGGATGGATATCGGCTGCGAGCGCCTCGACGGGGTAAAGCGCCAGCCGGGTTCCCGCCGTTTTGAAGAAGGCGATGTCAGCGTTGTCCGCCGCGTCCGTGGGGAATCCCAGCCCGTCCCGGTAGAACCGGATCGCCCGAACCATGTCTCTCACTCCCAAGGTAATGATGCTGATGCGCGATTCCATATCCGTATTCCTTTCTTATCGATAATGGGCGGTGTCGCGGGACCGTCTCATCGATTTCCGATCCGGGCTGTATTTCCTGCGTTTCCATGAAGCTGCGCAAGCAGACCGGCGGTTTCTAGATCGATCCCGAATGACCGTTTCTGGATCTCCAGAGCATAAATCGCCCCGGGAACCGTCTCCGTCATCCGGGCGCTCCGGACCAGCCGTTCCGCCTCATCGGGCGAGAGCCGTCGCGTCTGCGCCATCAGAGACAGCCGCGCCCGGATCGGTTCCCAAAGAGCGTTTTCTTCCAGGATGGCGAGAATTTCTCCGTCGGTCCAGGCGCCGGATTCCGTCACATTCATTGGAAATCCGGGATACTGTCCGGCCATCGCCGCCAGCCTTTCCGCCTGCTGTCTCAATCCCGCATCGTCAATCCCGCTCTCATCCATCCACTTCCGGACTTCCTCAAACCGTCCCCGCAGCAGTTCGATCCGGACCAGGGTTTCCAGGTATCCTCGTTCCGACGGTTTGCGCGCCACCGCTTCATGCGCCAGCCGGGCTGCTTCCGGCAGACCGGTCACCGCCAGGTACCGGTGATAGGCCAGGTTGTTTTTCAGGAACGTTTCGCCCGGATGCGCCGCCACGGTTTTTTCGCCGATATCGATCGCCGCATCCAGTTCCCCCCGGGAACTCAGCACCGACGCCGCATATCCCGCGACACCGGGAATGTCGTGTGCCAGATCCGCCGCCTGCAGGTAAAAGTGAATCCCCGTATCCCAGTCGCCCCGCTCGCAATGGAAATCCCCCTGAACCAGCCAGTGCTGCGCAACCGTCTCCCTGGTTGATGCATCCGCACCGTCGATCCGATCGTTTTCTGCGGAGGGCATCCGGATGATATCCGGTTCCGGATCGCGGAATCGGGATCCGGCCTGCAGATACACGGCACCGCGCGGGATCGCTTTCCGCCGGTCCCGGATATGCCGGAATGTGGACGCGCGGATCCCGCTTCGGGCGCATTCCGCCGATCCGCCCATCGGTTTCAGGTTCCGGTTCACGTCGATCAGGGTGATATCGGGCCGCCGATGTTCCACTGCCAGAAGATAGACGAGGGCGTTCATGGGATTATCTCCCTGAAAGAACAGGACGGTGCAGGGCGGGCAGGACCGCAGTAGAATTTGGCCGAACTCACGCAGCACACGGCTTTCCGAGCGGTCGCATCGTTTCATTCCGGGAACCGCCGCCATACCGGTGATCAGAAAAATCAAAACGAGACCGATCCAGCCGCTCATTTTGGGCAGCAGCCGGTGCAGGCCGTCCAGGGCCAGACCGAAAAACCATATGCCCGTCCAGAAAGCCGGCAGGTAGTACAGGTCGATATCATGAATATGGTAAGTCAGTGCATATAGCAGACTCAGCAGGCCGGCCAGAACCAGGAGCAGATCCAGTTTTTGTTTCCGTATTACTGCCACACCCATTCCAGCGAGAGCCAGGGTCCAGATGATCCCGTTGTATCCAGTAAGAAAACCGCTCAACATGTTTACCAGGCGCGATCCTAAAAGCGGGAAATCCAGAGTCAGCATGAGATCCTGAAACTGGGCCCCGGAGATATGCCGGACAAATCCCGTCAAGGTGCCGGTATCGCCCCACTGCACCGGGCAGCCGGCTGAGGCGCGCAGGGGCAGATAGATATATGAGGATATTCCGGTGATAAAAAACAGCAGAACAAAAAGAATTTTCCGGCGGACGGGCCGGAGATCGACCGCCAGGAACACGGGAACCAGGAACAAGGTGGAGAAGTGATTTCCCATTCCGAATCCGAACAGGAGAGCGGCCAGGGCAAGCCATTTTATCTTGTCAGTATTGCGGTATCTGGCCAGTGTCAGAACCAGTGCCGAAATCAGGAACAGGTTGAATCCGTATACTTCAGCCGCAGTGGCCTGACTCCAGAACAGCGGTTCCAGGCCCAGGGCTGTAGCGCCGGCAATCGGGATCCAGGGCGATACGGCAAAGGACGCCATCGCCGCATGAGTCATCAGGACGGCCAGGGCGCAGGTTATCCCGGCCATCAGGTTGATGCGGAATGCCGCGGAGCCGAAGGGCAGAAGGGTGAAAGCATGTGCTGCCGAGGCATAGAGAGGATATCCGGTGGGATGGGTGATCCCCAGTGTCGCTCCCACGGCGGCAAGCTCTCCATGGTTGGGTCCGGGACAGATATCCGGTGCAGCCGTCCGCATATAAAGCGCAGCGAACAAAACAAACAGCAGCAGACCGGTTCGGAAACGGAGATCCGGATGGCGCGTCATGGTTGGGAAAATGTAGCATGGTTTGGATCAGCCGGAAAGCGGGGCGTCGGGGTCGAATGAAGTGCTTGACAGGTCACGGACAGGTCGTTAAACTTACTTTCTTTTAATGCGGAAATCGTCGAGATAGCTGCAGTTGGAGGAAATAAATGGACGAAAAAATGCTGAAACATTTCGAGGAAAAGCTTCTCAACTGGAAACAGGAGCTATTGAAGGAAGTCGGCGTGACCATCGGTCAGAATCTTTCCCGGGAACGGGAGCGGCAGGGTGACTTCGGCGATTTGGCCAATATCGAGGCGGATCAGAATTTCATGTTGCGGATCCGGGACCGGGAGCGGAAGCTGATCGCGAAGATAGACAAATGTCTGCAGCAGATCAAAGACGGCACTTACGGCCATTGCAAGTCATGTGGCGAGGAGATCGACATCAAGCGGCTTGAAGCCAGACCCGTCGCCAGTCTCTGCATAGCGTGCAAAACGGAACAGGAGCGATACGAGCGGTAGCGGCCGGGTTTGCCAGTCCTGCCAGGCTCAGGGTTGTCCGGGCAGTTGAAACTCTGAGCATCATCGGGCTGGCGGCAGCGTATTTCATTTCCATTACATTTTCCTGTCGAATCGGGATCCAGGCCTGGTGGTATCTTCTGTTGATTCTCGCTTTCGGTTATTTCGCATTCCGTCTGATTCTGGGTTCGGACCGCAGCCAAACCTATTTCCTTATACTGCTGCCGTTGGGTGCGGGGAGTATCTGGCAGTTCGCAGGACATCTGAACATTGATTTCAG
The DNA here is from genome assembly GCA_016927905.1 of candidate division CSSED10-310 bacterium. Lineage (GTDB taxonomy): Bacteria > CSSED10-310 > CSSED10-310 > CSSED10-310 > JAFGJC01 > JAFGLW01. The sequence goes on from JAFGLW010000020.1 coordinate 5,360, forward strand.
CCCGCTTTTATTCATCACGATCGCTGTTCTGTTCTATTGTTTCCATTTTTTTCAGGCCGTTGGCGGCGCGCTTCTTCTGACCGGTGTCGCCGGGGCTCAGGTGGTTCAGAACCGGACCGATCTGTCGGTCCTGGCGTGGCTGCCGGTATTCGGACTGGTATGGGGTGCGATGTTCTGGTTGATGCAGCAGGAGGGGGAACGGTTCCGGAACCGGATCACGTCGATGGAGAGCCGGGCCAGGGGTTTGATGGGTTCCATGAAACCCGAGGAGGAAACCGGAAATGTTTTCGGGGATCTGAGCGAGGAAACGAAGGTGGCTAAAGCCGTTGCCAGCATTTTTCGAATTGACAATCTGGTGAAGATGGTCCTGGAAATCATCCACGATATCATGCATCCCCATTCCTGTTTCTTTTTTTTTCTGGACCAGGAAAAAGCCTACATGAAACTGATGGTGTACTGCAGCCGGAGCAGATATTTTGACCGGGAAGCCATCGTCGAACTGGATTCCGAGGGATTGTTGGGCTGGGTAATCCGGAGCAAGCAGCTCATGCGACATGAGAAACTGCCACGGTCCAGTCAGTACCAGCCGTACTACTCCGCTCGGGAACGGATCCTGTCCTGCGTGTTCATCCCGGTCATCCGGCAGGATGTCGTCGAGGGGATATTGGGAGTTGACAGCCGGCGCAGCCATTCGTTCGGAACGGAGGAGGAGGCGCAGCTGCAGGTGTTCGCCAACCTGATCGGGGACGTGGTCGAAGTGTTCCGAAACTACCAGCAGCGGGAATCGAGGGCGGGATATATCGAGGCGTTTTACAAGGCAGTCAAACAGCTGCTCGAAACCAAACTGGATATCGGGCAGCGACTCGATGTTCTGATCCAGATCAGTCATATGGTCAAGAAATTCGATGAGCTGGCGGTCGCCGTCCCGGACGATTCCGGGAAATTTTTCGTCCGGAAGGCGGAGGGCACCTTTTTCCCGAAGATCCTGGGCGCGACCATCCATCCAGAATCATTTCTGAGCCAGTATACCCGATGCGACGCCGAGCTGGCTGTTGTCGATGCGCCGCAGTCGATTGCCGGTTCAGAGGGTCTGTTCACGCCGGTGGAACCCAATTTCAAAATCGTATCGTTCCTGGTAGTACCCCTGCCCATGGAGAACCGCATCATGGGTCTTCTGGTCCTGGGATCCCGCCGGAAAAGCTATTTCACCGACAGCGATATCTATTTCTTCAAATCGCTGGCGGCGCAATTCGGATTTTCGCTGGAAAACGCACTCAATGCCGAGCGGATCGAGCGTCTGGCCATTACCGACGGCCTGACCGGAATATACAATCACCGTTATTTCCAGGATACCCTGATCAAGGAAATCAAGCGTTCCCGGCGGGAACCGTCCCCATTCAGTCTCCTGATGGCCGACATCGATCATTTCAAGAAGTTCAACGACACTTACGGGCATCAGGCGGGCGATGAAATTCTCAAAGGCGTGGCCCGGCTGCTGAAGGAAGAGGCTCGGGAAGTCGATCCGGTTGCCCGATACGGCGGGGAGGAATTCGTGGTCCTGCTGCTGGGTTGTGACGTGAAAACCGCATGCCGGATCGCGGAACGGATCCGGAAGGCCTGTGCCAAAAAGCAGTTCGCGATTCGGAACCGTACCGTATCGGTGACCCTGAGCATCGGCATCGCAAGTTATCCCGCCCAGGGGGATCAATCGGAGCAGTTGATTGCCGCTGCGGACAAAGCGCTTTACCGTGCCAAGGAAGCCGGGAGAAACCGGGTGATGGTCGCCGGGGAAGCATTTGTACCGGATTAATCCGTTTCCTGGCCCTTGATATCGTTCCAGATTGCATCCAGATCCTCCAGATCCATCCTCTTCATGGCATCCGCACCTCCGGTCCGCTTCTCGATCCCGCGAAACCGGTCGCGGAATTTTCTCGAGGATGCACGGAGTGCCTCTTCCGGATTGATTTTCAGGAAACGGGACAGGTTGACCAGTGCGAACAGCACATCCCCGAATTCGGCTTCGATACGTCCCGGATCAGCATCGGAATCGATTTCACGGAGCAATTCATTCCATTCCTCCATCACTTTTTCCCGGACCGGTTGGATGGTTTCCCAGTCGAACCCGGCTTCTCCGGCCCGATCCTGCAGTTTCCGGGCAGCCATCAACTGGGGCAAGGAACGCGGCACACTGTCCAGAAAGGAACTCCCGTCCGGTTTTGGTTTCTCATCGCTTTTTATCCTGTTCCAGTTCCGAACCACCTGTTCCGGCGTTTCAACGGACTCAGTTCCAAACACATGGGGGTGCCTGCGGATGAGTTTTCCGGTGATGGCATCCAGGATCGTGTCCATGTCGAATCTGCCGGATTCGCTGCCGATCTGGGCGTGAAACGCGATCTGCAGTAAGACATCGCCGAGTTCTTCGGCAACCGATCGGCAGTCATCCCGGTCGATGGCTTCCAGAACTTCGTGGCATTCCTCGATCAGATAGGGTTTCAGGCTGCGGTGATCCTGTTTCCGGTCCCATGGACAGCCGTCCGCCGACCGCAACCGAGCCATGATATCCAGCAAACTGCGGAATTTCTGTTCGGTGGTTTCAGGAGTCATGATTTCTGGATGGGGGAATATCACAACGGGTGTCCGCATGCAAAGAAAAATATTTGAGGAAATCTGCCGACATCCTTACAATGCTGGGTATCGACTACCCATCGGGGAGGTGCAGGATGAAGCAGGTCTTGGGAGTGATGGCGGTGTTGGCCGCAACCCTGTCGATCGGAACGGGGCCAGCCGGATCGGCGGACCGCGTGGAGATGATCCAGCGGAGTTTCGGATCGGAGGCGGGCGATGAGAACTGGAACCGGGACGGCGATCTCAACGGTGATGGGGTCATCGACGGGCATGATCTCACCCGCGCAGTCGCTTCCGAGACCGCCCGACCTCCTCTGGCGCTTCAGCAGTATCTCCAGGATCATGTTCTCGTGAAATTCGCGGATGTATTGACCGTGCAGGCGGCGGCAAACCTGATTTCGAAATACCATACGGAAATTCGCTTGACCGCCGGGGAGAATCGGACGGGATACAAAAGAGTGACCCTGCCGCTCGGGGAATCCGTGCCGGGGTTTCTGGAGAAGCTGGCTGGGGAACCGGGTGTTTTGGCGGCCCAGCCGGATTACATCTGCCGGAAACTGGGCGAGCCGAACGATCCCTATTATAATCTCCAGTGGAATTTCCATTTGATCGGGGCACCGGCGGCCTGGGATTTAAGCCTGGGCGGCCGCAGGGATGTGGTGGTGGCCATTGTGGACACCGGTATAGCCTTTGAAAATCATGGGGATTATCAAAAAGCACCCGATCTGGAAGGCACGCGTTTTGTGAGCGGGTACGACTTCATCAATTCGGACAGCCATCCCAATGACGACGAAGGTCACGGGACGCATGTGGCTGGCACGGTGGCACAGGCCACCAACAACGAGGTGGGAGTGGCCGGTCTGGCTTACCGGACGGCATTGATGCCAGTGAAAGTCCTGGACGCAGTCGGCAGCGGAACGGCTTATTCGCTGTCGGAAGGATTGCGGTGGGCCGTCGATCACGGCGCGGATGTGATCAACATGAGTCTGGGATTTCCCGGCCAGGTGGATCCGGGACCCATCGTGCGCGATGCCGTCCGATACGCTCATTCCAACGGTGTGATCTGCGTGGCGGCGGCCGGGAACGCAGCCAATGATCCGGCATACCGGGGCGGCATCGAGTATCCCGCCGCTTACGAAGAATGCATCGGGGTCGGCGCTACCCAGTACCGCAATCAGCGTGCCTACTATTCCAACTGGGGAACGAAAATCACCTGTGTGGCGCCCGGCGGTGATGTCCGTGTGGATCTCAACGGCGACGGTTACGGCGACGGGATTCTGCAGCAGACATTTGCCGGGAATGATGTCACCGATTTTGGCTATTATTTTTACCAGGGGACATCCATGGCTTCACCCCATGTGGCTGCAGCCGCCGCGCTCTACCTGTCGCGGCACGGCGGGGATCCCCAGGAGTTTTTCACGGTCCTGGTCGAAACCTGCACCGATCTGGGGCCCGACGGGTTCGACACCGAGTATGGATACGGATTGATCGATCTGGAGAAGATTGTCCGAAAAGGGCATGGCTGGGGAGCGGACAGCTGATGAAAAATCAAAAAACGATCCTGTCGGCGGCGGCTATGCTGACCATCATGGCGGTTTTGAGCCCCGCTGCGTCGGGAGGTGTCATCGTGGCGTTGAAAGGCGGTTATTACATGCCGAATGGCTGGGCGGATTCCCACGACGCCGTCTATGGTGGATCCGGAATGGTGGCTTTCGGAATTGAAGCGGGATATACGTTCGAATTCCCGCTGGAAATCGCACTGGGAATCGATTTCATTCCCGAGGAAGGCAACCGGATCTGGCCGGACGGCCAGGGCGGCTGGGAATCGACCGGCGAATCGATCTCCAGCGATCTCATGCCGGTAACCCTGGTGGCCCGGTGGCGGTTCATGAGGGAGCGGACGTTTTCACCATACACCGGCGCTGGAATCGGATATGTTCAATTCAAGGAAACCCGGGAGAACGCCAAGAAAGGCTCCGGTCTGGTGCTGCAGGGCGGGGGTGATTTCTATCTGACCAAACTGGTGAAGCTGTTTGTGGAACTGGAATATACATCTTTCCCCGACATCATCGGGGATGCCGGAGCCAGCCGATATTTCGGTGAAAATGACCTGGGAGGCATCACCACCCGGCTTGGCGCGAGATTCACTTTTTGACGGATCACCGGAACGGCCCATTGCGCATCCCGGTGACCGCGGTTTCCGCAGCGGTCGTTCTGACGCTGCTCCTGGCCGTCCTGACCCCGTTTATCATCAGCAAGACGGTGACCTGGCCACACAGTTATTATCTGCTGACTTCCGAGTGGAAATTCGGGCAGCCGGAATCACCCTGGGCCTACCGCCTGGCTAAACCGGTCCTGGCGGGCCTGCTTGGGGGAGACAACCGGTACAGCTTTGTCGTCCTGACCTACATGGCTCTCGTTGCGGCACAGATCGGCTTGTATGTTCTCCTGATCGAATTCGGCCTGTCCCGGGGATATGCCATGCTGGGTATGTCTGTCTTCGCATTTTCATATCCATTCCGGAAGGCGTTGATGTATCCGTGGATGCTGGACGACTGGAATCAGATGTTCCTGATCTGGGGTCTGATCCTGATCCACCGAAGGCAGTGGGGATACTTCGCCGTCTGGCTGGCTTTGGCGTGTTCGAACCATGAACACACCCTGTTTCTGGTGCCTATCCTGCTTTTCGACCAGTGGCCCGCCATCGCCGGCGGGCGGGAAATCAAGCCGCTGGCCGCTCTGGTGCCGGCGGGGATCGTATTTCTGGTCATTCGGAAAGTTGTACCCATCCCGAACAAGGCGTTTTTCAGTTACTATTTCAGCCCGGTCAATATCACCAGCTGTTACAATCTGCAGGGTGGCATTCTGAACATCATCAATCTGGTGTACGGCACGTTCTCCATATTCTGGCTCTTGGCCCTGTTCGGCTTGTGGAGGCTGCCTCTGTCCCGGATAGAAAAAGCGGCTCTGGTGGTCATCCCGCTCAGTTTCCTCCAGCTGATCGTCGGCTGCGACACCTCCCGCCTGGTGGCCGTTAATTTCGCCCTGATCGCGCTGATCGGTTTCCGTTTTCTGCAGCAGATACACCGGGGCTGGACGGTTTTTGCAGTCGCCGTTTTTTTTCTCAGGTCAACCGCCCGGTTTGGCGGGATATCCATGTTTCATCCCCACTGGATCCTGATGATTCCCAGCCAGGTTTTCACCATCGTGGAGTTCCTGGCGGTTCTCATTCTGTTCCTGAGCTGCCGTTCTCCGGGCCGGGCCGGAAATTCCGCCGGAATCGCCTCCCCGGAAAGCCCGGTTTGTTGACCCATCTCCGTCCGATCAGGTAAACTGCTTGAATTGAGAGGGTATTGCCAGTGGGGTGTGAGATATTGCAGATCAATCCGGAGTATCCCCAGCCCAGACGGATCGAACGGGCGGCCGGCGTCATACGGGAAGGTGGCGTAATCGCGTGTCCCACGGATTCCGTATACGGGATCGGATGTGACCTGTATAATAAAAACGCCATCGACCGGATTTATCAGATCCGGAACCGGAACCGGAAGAAACCGTTTACATTTTTATGCTCGGACCTGTCTGATCTGGCGCATTATGCCAACGTACCGAACTATGCCTACAGGCTGATGCGCAAATTGACGCCCGGACCCTATACGTTCGTCCTGGATGCCACCCGGCTGGTGCCCAAAATCATGCGGACCAACCGGCAGACCGTCGGGATCCGGGTACCCGATCACCATATCTGCCACGAGCTGCTGGTCACCCTGTGTCAGCCGATGATCTCCACGACCGCCCGGGCCGATTCCGTGTTTTTTTCCGATCCGTATGAAATCCGGGAGGCGTTCGGGAACATGCTGAACCTGATCATCGATGCCGGACCGGTTTACCCTCAGCCGACCACCGTTCTGGATCTGACGGGTGGCGAGCCGCGATTGATCCGGGCAGGGAAAGGGCGATGGGATGAGTGACATGAGGAGGGAAATCTTCGATAAGATCCGGGCTGCGGAATTTTTTGACCACATTCATATCGATCCTTTCCCGGCGACTCTCATCGATCCCGATCGGCCCGTCTGGAAGATACTGGAACGGATCGGGCCGGAGCTCACGGCATTGTTTGCCGGGTGCGAACCGCATCCGTCACCTCCGGAAGAGCTGTCATCATGGGTAAAACACGGGCCGGAGGGTGAAGAGAAAGTGGTCACGGTCGTCCGCGGCTGGATTGCGCCCCGGGACACCATCATACCCCAGTGGGGATTGTATGTGCAGAAAGGAGTTGTGCTGGAGCCCACGGCGGTCATCAAGGGCCCGGCATTCATCGGGGCAGATACGGAGATCCGGCAGGGAGCTTATATCCGGGGCAACGTGATCATCGGTCCCCGGTGCACGGTGGGCCACACCACTGAAATAAAGTCCTCCGTGTTCATCCGCCATTCCGAAGCCGGCCATTTCGCCTATATCGGAGACAGCATTCTGGGCAGTTATGTCAATATCGGTGCGGGCAGCAAACTGGCCAATCTCCCGTTCCGCACACTGAGCCAGAAGCAGCTGCTGGAATTTCCCCGGATGGATCTTCAGATTGGCGATACCATCGTGGATGCCGGCCTGAGCAAGGTGGGCGCATTCCTGGGAGACGGAGTCGAAACCGGGTGCAACTGCACACTGGCACCCGGAACATTCGTCGGCAGGGACAGCTGGATCTATCCCTGCATATCGGTCCGGAAAGGATATTATCCGGCATCCTGTATCATCAAATCGGCTGAAAAACCGGTTGCTGTCCGGAAACTGGCTGACCGCGCAAAATAATGAACCACACATCGGATGCTCTGCCCAGCCGGATCGGAACCGGATGGCCGGGTCGGTGGATCGTAACCTGGGAACCGGGAATCGATCGGCTTGCGGCCCTGGCCGCACTCAAGCGGATCGCCCGGGCCCGGATGCCGGGTAATCCTGACAAATCGGACCGGGCGGCCGTCTTTCTCCACCTTTACAAATCTCCGGACAGCAATGACATCACTCCAGTCGAATCCGAAAAGACGATGGACGAACTGATATCGAGCGAAATCGATGAACCGGCCCGGAACAAACTGAAGCTGGCCATCCTGGTGCTGAAAGATTCCCGCGACACCCGCTGGAAAAGCGCGGGTATCCCGTTTACGCCCCTCATTCTGGCCGGCGCGGCTGAATCCGGGAATCATGAAGTCGAGATCCGGGAATGCGAATTGAATGGATCGCCTGTGCGATTCAGAATCCGGCCGGATGTCATCGCCGTCAGTCTGGTCGAGGATCTGTTCCTGCCCACACGAGAAATTCTGGCCGATCTGGCGGTCCGGTATTCCACCCGGATCGTGGCGGGAGGGCCCATGACGATATTGGCTCCTGAAGCGGTAGCGGTACATCTTCCCGGAATCGATTTCATTCTCCGGGGTGAAGCGGAGCGATCATTCGAATCCCTCCTGAGAATCCTGGCGGCCGGTCCGTTCGAAGACCGCCCCGACGATCTGTCTGTTCGCTCCATCCTGAACCTGGACGGGTGTCTGTATCTGGGTGAGTCGATCATCGTTTCCACCGGGTTTGACCGGAATCCCCCGGCGCCGGACACAGGCAAAATCCCGCTGTCCTTTTCCGGCCTGGATCCTTTTCGGGCTCGGGGTGGAATGGAGCTGTCCACGTGCCGAGGTTGCCCCCGGTCTTGTTTTTTCTGCGCTCATGTGCACGGACGGATTCCGCGAACGATTCCGCTTGAAACCATCCGGAGGCACCTGGAGCGGTTCCGGCAGTTTCTGGACCGTCATTATCCCCGGGGTGGTATTCCCGCCGTCGCGGAAACGGTCAATCTGAACGATGACGATATCCTTCGTGATCCCGAGCGTTGTATGCACATTTTTGGATTGATCCGATCACTCGGATTCAGGATCTGGGGTGTGCAGACATCTTTGGAATCGCTGGCCGGAGCCGACCGGCGCAGCCGGCTGCTGCCCGTTCTGGCTGACCCGGAATTTTACCCGGGCGGAAGGCCGGTGATCTGGATCGGCACGGATGCGTTCACCGGGGACCGGCTCAGGCGGATGGGCAAATCCGGTTCGCCGGAGGAAATCGAAGCCATTTCCCTGGATCTGCACCGGAACGGCATTCTGGGTTGTCACTACTGGATTGTAACCGATGCGGAATCGGACTGGGAGGAGCTTCTCCGGGAGATGGAGACGATCGTCCGGATCGGCGGCCGGTGTCCCGGAACATTCCGGATAATGCCCAACGCCGCCTCCCTGATTCCATATCCGTCGACACCCATCTACCGGAAACGCCTGGAGCAGGGGATGGGAAACCGGATCCGGGTCAGACGGATGCTGTCGGTCGATGGTTTCCCGGAGTTCGATTATCCGCTGATCCGGTTCGAATTTCCGGAAAGTCCTTTCCTGCATGCTCTGGTCGAGCCCAGGGCGGCGGTTCCGGAACGTTTCCTGTTCGAACCATGGGCATTCCTCAAGGATTTGCAGAACAGCAGGTTTTTACAGGCATTACAGAGAATTTTGCATGGCATGCAAACGGAAGCCAATTCCGTCCGTGGTATATCTCCGGAAAGGTCCCGGCACCTGGAATCGCTCCGAGGCGGCTGTTTCGGACGTTTCGGGATGGATCCAACCCGGGATCCGCTTTGACTCCCCTCACATCCGGGCGTATGATCAGAATGACATTGCGCGTATCTTGGGGATCTGGAACAGAAACGGGATTGAAATCACCATGAACCGGAACAGAATACCGATCATCCTCATCAGCCTGATTTCCCTGCTCCCGGTGTGGGGATGCGTTCCGCGGTTGCCGGAATCCATTCCAGCCGGCAGTGATGTTCAGCGGGAAGATTTGTATCTGATCATTCTGCTGGCCAACTACTTCAAGTTTTCCCAGGATCTGGACCAGGCGGAAAACCTTTTCAAGATGGCTGTGGAACTGTGGCCCGATGAACCGCAGGCATATCTTCAGGCGGCCCGGTTTTACGCCGAACTCAGTTTCAATATCCAGGATCCGGAACAAGCCCGGCAGACCCTGTACAGGGCGATCGATATCTGCAGAACCGCCCTGGATCGGTTTCCGGAAAATCAGGGTTTGCAGGTGATGCTGTCCGGACTGCTGGTGGACACCCGGCAGTTCAAAGAAGCCGCCGAACAGCTCCGGCGCATGATTAAGCAGGATCCGCAAAACGATCAGCTCCGTCTTGAACTCGCCCGGATACACATGGAGATGTCCGAACCGGAAAAGACCCTCTCCATTCTGGAACAAATGGATGAAAAGACCGGGGAATCCCAGGAAATTCTCCAGTTGAAAGGCTATGCTAATCTCCAGCTGAACCGGTTCGAGCGGGCATTCGAAGTGTATCATAAACTGATGCGGCTCGATCCGGGTAACTACGAAATCAACTACAATTATGCCATTCTGCTGGAACAGATGGGCCAGCCGGAAGAGTCTGAACAACTGATGTTGAAACTCATCGCCCGTTATCCCAGGGCCATCGATGTGCGGTTTTACCTGGCCGGCGCATATCAGAACCGCCGGGAATATGCTAAAGCCATCGATATTCTGACGCCACTGGCCGTTTCGTCTCCGGTTGCCGCCCGGACCCGGATTGAAATCGGGCGTCTTTACCTGCTTTCCGGAGACACCGGCCAGTCCGAAACTTGGCTGCGGGACGCCCTGGAGATTGATCCGGGGAACATGCTGGCAGAATTCCTGCTCGCGTTGTCTCTTTCGGAGCAATCCAGGCTGGCGGAGGCGGATGCAATTCTGGACATGCTGTTGAGGCGGGAAAAACCGCCTGTCGAGGTGTTCGATCTGGCGGCGGTTCTTAAGGCGGAATCAGGACATCTGGTCGAAGCGCTCCGGATCCTGGAGGAAGGGATCCGGCGATTTCCCGCCGATCCTGGATTGCATGACCGGCTGGCGGGGCTGTATCGCCAGAACGGATTTGCGGCCAAGGCCGTTTCGGTGATGAAACGCGGATTGGAGGCCCTGCCCGGTGACCGAAGACTGTCTTTATCTCTGGCGTTTTGTCTGGAGGAGACCGGGGAATGGCAGGAAGGCATCGCGCTGCTGGAACCTTTACTGGAGCAGAATCCGGACGACCCGGAAATATCCAATTTCATCGGGTATACCCTGGCAGAGCACGACCAGGATCTCGATCGGGCTCTGCAGCTGATCGAGACGGCGCTTCAGGCCGATCCGGAGAGCGGTGCATACTTGGACAGCATGGGGTGGGTGCTGTTCAAACTGGGCCGGTTCGAAGCCGCCCGGGAATATTTGTCCAATGCAGCTGACAGGTTGGACACCGATCCGCTGGTATGGGACCATCTCGCCCAGGTTCTGATCCGATTGAACCGGTACCGGGAAGCGCTTCAGGTTCTGGATAAAGCCCTTTCGCTGGATCCCGGCAACCAGGTGCTTTCCGAAAGAAAGGACCAGGTTGTTCTCCTGCTCAATCAATGAAACCGATCTGATCCATGAAACCCCTGCACGGTCTGATCTTTCTAGGCGTCTGCCTGACTCAAACCGCCTGCCTGGGACCGGGACGGACGGTTCGCGAGTGTTCTGAGACGATTCAACGGGGTATGATCCATTTTCAAGTCCGAACGACCGGGCGGATGTGGAGCGGTAATGCTGCGGTAGCCGTTTCCGATCAAGGCTGGATCCAGTTTGAAATCCTGGATGTTGCCGGACGAACCATCGGCATCGGCCGGCTGGACGAGGATTTGTTCCGGTATGCCGATTTGCTGAACGGTTGCCGGATCCGGGTCGGCAATATGAGGTTGAGAACAAAGAGCCGGATCGGTCTTCCGCTGGATGCCCGTACCGTGGGCCGGCTTCTGCTGCCTGAACCCTGGCCCGGACGGCATGTGATCCGGAGTTTTCAACGGTCGGGCCGGGATCGGCTTCTAAAGGTGGCGTATTTGCCGGTGGGCGAACGGGATGCAGGAAGCATCATCTTGAATCATCACTGGCGGAACCTGCAAGTCCGTCTCCGCTGGGACAGCCGGCGAAGCGATGTTGTGACCGGGTTCCCGCATTATTCGTTCGATGAATCCCTTCCCGAATGCGGGCGGGAAACCTCCGGAAGCCATTGGATGTGAAACAGGACGAAATATTTTCACCGGCAAAAATCAATATTATCCTGAAGATCCTGGGGAAACGGGACGACGGGTATCATGAGATTCAATCAGTGATGCAGACCATCGCGCTGGGTGACTTCATCCGGGTCCGGATCACGGCAGCCGGACGGGTTATCACCGGAAACCGGTCGGACATCCCCACCGACCGGAGCAATCTGGCGTGGCAGGCGGCGGAAGCGTTCGAGAACGCCACGGGAATCCGGTCCGGCTGGGAGATCAATATCCGGAAGAACATTCCGGTTGCGGCCGGTCTGGGCGGCGGATCATCCAATGCGGCTGCAGTGCTGTCTGCGCTGAACCGGATGCACGGCGACCCGGTGAAAGCGTCCGAGCTGCACCGCATCGCCGCCGGACTGGGATCGGATGTCCCCTTTTTTCTATTTGGCGGAACCGCTCTGGCAGAGGGGCGCGGGGAGATCATCACGGAGCTGGAATCGCCGGGAATCATCGATATCGTGCTGATCAATCCGGGTTTTCCGGTATCCACCCGGCGGATCTACGGAGCGCTCGGGGACTTGACAAGCCACCCGGGTATCCCTAATATACGCCACGCTTTTTCCCGTAATTCAGGGTGGTCCGGACCGGTATTCACGATCATGGACAATGACCTGGAACCGGCTGTCATCCGTGAATTTCCCGTTATCGGCACAATCCGGGACTGGCTGCAGGAAAACGGTGCGGACAAAGCCATGGTGTCCGGCAGCGGCGGAACGGTTTTCGGTCTGTTCACAAAGGGAGACTCCGCTTGGGAAACCGCGGAAAAAGCAAAACGGTTGTTCGCCTGGTCGACGTTGAGCCGGACGCGGGCGGAAACGGAACGACTTTGAACTGGGGCGTCGGCAAGCGGTAAGCCACTGGTTTTTGGCACCAGCATACGTAGGTTCGAATCCTACCGCCCCAGCTAAGATCGAGCATTTCCACGCCGTGGAGATCGGAAGCTAGGAGGTTTGAAGTGCCGGGTCAAAATTACGAACTGGAGGTTTTTTACGGGTCTGCACATCCGGAGCTTGGACTGGAGATCTGCAAATGTCTGAACATCGAACCCGGGCAGGTTGAAACCAGCCGGTTTGCCGACAACGAAATATTTGTACAAATAAAGGAGAATATAAGGGGTAAAGATGTCTTCATCGTTCAACCGACATGTTTCCCGACCAATTCGAACCTGATGGAGCTTCTCATTCTGATCGATACAGCGCTTCGGGCATCCGCAAAACGGATCACCGCGGTGCTTCCCTATTACGGCTACGCCAGGCAGGACCGAAAAGACCGGCCACGGGTTCCGATCACGGCCAGGCTGGTGGCCGATCTGATTACAGTGGCAGGTGCCAACAGGGTCCTGACCATGGATCTGCATGCCGGCCAGATACAGGGATTTTTCAAGATCCCGGTCGATCATCTGTACGCCACTCCCGTTTTCCTGGATCATATCAAACAGATGGATTACTGTCGTAACCTGATGGTGGTGTCGCCGGATGCCGGCGGTGTCGAACGAGCCAAGTTCCTGGCGAAACTTCTGGGTGTGGAGCTGGCGGTGGCTGATAAGCGGCGGAGCGGACCGAATGTTGCCGAGTCGATCCGGATCATCGGAAATGTCAAAGGCCGGAATGTTCTGATCATCGACGATATCATCGACACCGCGGGCACCCTTATGAAAGCCGTGAACGCTCTGATGGAGGCCGGAGCAGACCGGGTGATCGCCTGCGGCACCCACGGGGTGTTCTCCCCGCCGGCACTGGAACGGATCCAGAACAATGAGCATCTCGTCGAAGTGATTGTCACCAACACCATCGCGCCACGCAAAGACCTGCGATGCTGTTCCAAAGTCAAGGTTCTGACCATTGCACCGCTGCTGGCCGAAGCCATCAAACGGATCCACTTTGAAACATCGATCAGTTCTCTGTTCGTATAATGAGTGCACACGTTGTGCACCGTAGAAGGAGATTATCCAAATGGAAATCCTGTTGAAAGCGAAAGCGCGTTCCGGTTCCGGGAAAGGCGTCAGCCGGAAACTTCGACATGCCGGGCGGATGCCGTGTGTTCTGTACGGTCCGCAGAGAGAGCCTGTGCATTTGACGCTGGAAAGAAATGATGCCGAAAAAATCCTGTCGGGAGTCGGCCGGAGAAAAATCATAGATCTGGAATTCGAAAATTCACCGGACACGACCCGTCATATCCAGGTCATGTTCAAGGATATCCAGCGGCATGCCATCACCAGGGAACTGCTGCACATCGATTTTTACGAGATCACCCAGGGTCAGAAAATTTCCACGGATATCCCGGTTGTGATGTCGGGTAAAGCCGTGGGAGTGGAAGATCACGGCGGCGCTCTGCAGTTCCTGACTCGAACCATCCGGATTCAATGCCTTCCCAAGGACCTGCCAGAATACCTGGAAGTCGATGTGTCGCATCTGGATATCGGGGACAGCATCTCCGTCGCTGATATCCCCATGGATCGGGTTTTGACTTGTCTGGAGGAACCCGATCGGGTGATTGCGTCCGTCATCACCGTGCGCACGGCGGCCGTGGAAGAGGAAGCCAAAGCCGAGGAGGAAGCGGCCGAGGGTGAGGAATCCGCCGCCGAAGCGGAATCCTCCGAATCCGAATAGATATCCGGGACAGGAACTTGTCGGAATATCAGACGGTCATCGGTTTGGGCAATCCGGGCGAACGCCACCGATATACCCGTCACAATGCCGGTTTCCTGATTGTCGAGAAGTTTTGCAGGCGTCACCGGGGAACGATTTGGAATATATACGGGCAATATGAGTTGTGTAGAATGAAAATGGGCAACCGGACCCTGGAAGTGATCAAGCCACTGACATTCATGAATCTCATTGGCCGGGCCGTCGGTGAATACCTGCTGAAAACCGGTATACCGGCCCGGGATCTCATCGTGGTCCACGATGATCTGGACCTGGAACCGGGACGCGTGAAAGTCAAGATTGCCGGCGGCAGCGGTGGCCACAAGGGCCTGGAATCCATCATGGAGAAGGTCGGAAGCGCTGAATTCACCCGGGTGCGGTTGGGTATCGGTAAACCGCCCGGGGAGATGGATCCGGCGGATTACGTTCTCCGCCCGCCCGATTCACCCGACGAGATCCGGGCTTTCGAAGCCGGTATCATCCTAGCGGTCGATGCCCTGGATATGGTCATCTTTCAAGGTGCAATTCCGGCGATGAACCGGTATAATCAACAGTCACCCGGTGCGGAATGCCCGGGTGCGAATGAAAACGGCAATTCGACAACAGAAGAGGGACAAAACGAATGAAACGGGAAACCGCGAACACAACTTATGAAACAATCTGCATTTTGAATCCCAATCTTTCGGCCGAAGCGGTCGAAGAGAAAATCAACGGATGGAAAACCCTGATCGGCGATCTGGGCGGCGAAGTGACCCGATTGTCAAGGTGGGGCAAGAAAAACCTTGCCTATGAAGTCAAGAGGTTTCATCAGGGGACCTTCATTCTCCTGCATCTTCAGGGACCGGTACAGATGAAGGATGAACTCGAACGGCAGTTCCGGATTTCCGAGGATGTGATTAAATTCCAGACGGTCAAATTGAATCCGGTTCAATTGAAAATATCTCAGAATGCCGCGGAAAAAATTGAGGCCATGGCCCGGACACCCCAGAAACCCGGAGCGGAATCCCTGGATTCCGGAGAAACGCCCTTGGAGGAACAGTCCCGTGAGGAACCGGGCGACGTGGAACCGGATGGCGAAGCGGAACATCCGGAAAAACCCGCCGATGAACGGATTGAACCGGATGCCGGAATGGATCTACCGGGAAGTGACGAAACACCGGAATCCCCGGTTGGAACGAAGGAGACGGAATCATAAGACGAAACCCGGTAGTGCCGCTGGGACTGCTTTCGGGTTGAACCGGCCGCGCATGGCGTGATGTAAATGGAGGGATCCGATGTGGAAATAATTCTGAAACAGGACGTGCCGAATATGGGCAGAATCGGTGACAAGGTGAAGGTGGCATCCGGATTCGCCCGGAATTATCTGATACCGAAAGGCCTCGCCATGGAAGCTTCGGACAAGAATGTCCGGGTTTTGCAGAAAGCACAGGAACTGCAGGAAATCAGACAGAACAAGAAACTGCTGGAAGCCAAGTCCCTCGCTAAAAGAATCAGGAAAATTTCCTGCACGATCGTCAAACAGGTCAGCGAAGGCGAACGTCTTTTCGGATCCGTTACACCTCAGGATATCGTCAAAGGCCTGGAGGCGGAGGGAATATTTCTCGATAAAAAACAGATTGTCCTGGAAGAACCAATCAAGACATTGGGAATCTATCCTGTCAAGGTGCAGCTGACTCCCGATATCGAGTCGGTTCTCAAGGTCTGGGTCGTCAAATAACTTCTGTTTTCTGAGGATACCTTATGGGTTCCGAATCGCCGCCCATCTCCTCAAATACGCCACCGTTCGACCTGGAGGCGGAACGGGCGGTACTGGGCGGGATTCTGCTGGACAATCAAATTCTCAACAGTCTGATTGACGTCGTCAAACCGGAGGATTTCTATCGCGAATCGCACCGGTTGATATTCGAGACCATGATCGAAATCGTGGACGGCGGTGAAGTCATTGACCTGATCAGCCTGAAAAACGAGCTGGACAAACACAAGGTACTGGAGACAATCGGGGGGATCGAGACCATCAGCGGATTGCTGGAAGAGACATCGTCCGCAGCCAATCTGGAATATTACGCCGGGATCGTCCGGGAAAAATCGATCCTGAGAAAACTGATCCGAGCAGCCGAGGTGATCACCCGGGAAGGGTATCAGGCCAGCGGTGAAGTCCGGGATATCGTCGATGCGGCGGAATCGCGGATATTCGAGATCGCTCAATCCGGGGAAACCCGGGGGCCGCGGCATATCAAGGATGTCATCCATTCCACTTTCGATGACCTTGCCAGACTGTCGGAAAAACCATCCTTGGTGACGGGACTGCCCACCGGTTTCGAAGATCTGGACACGCTGACCACAGGATTCCACGGCGGGGAACTGGTCATCATTGCCGGGCGGCCTTCCATGGGAAAAACGACTCTGGGTCTGAACATCGTTCAGCACCTGGCGATCAAGGAAAAGACTCCATGCCTGGTGTTCAGCCTGGAGATGACCCAGGAGCAGCTTGTGCAGCGGTTTCTGAGTGCAGAGGCCGAGGTTGACGGGCAGAATCTGCGGAGGGGAATCGTCAAGGGGGAGGACTGGTCGAAACTGGCCCGGGCGGCCGGCGAATTGTCACAAGCTCCCATCTATATAGATGATACGCCCGCGGTCAGCATCCTGGAAATGCGCTCCCGGGCCCGCAGGATCAAATCCAAGTGTGGTCTGGGACTGGTGGTGGTGGACTATATGCAGTTGATGCAGAGCCGGAGACATTATGAGAGCCGGCAGCTGGAAATAAGCGATATTTCCCGATCGCTGAAATTCATGGCCAAGGAGCTGGGATGCCCCGTACTGGCGCTGTCGCAGCTTTCACGGGCAGTGGAAGCCCGAAAGGAAAACCGCCCGCAACTGTCCGATCTGCGTGAATCCGGAGCCATCGAACAGGATGCCGATGTGGTGATGATGATATACCGGCCGGAAAAATACGATATCCAGGAAATCCATATACGGGGCCGGAAAGAAAACTCCAAGGGCGTCGCCGAAATCATCATCGCCAAACAGCGCAATGGACCCACCGGATCGGTTTTTCTGGCGTTCCGCGAGCATCTGCTCCAGTTCCGCGATATCTTGTTCAATATGGAAGATCAGCAGGTGGCGA
Organism: candidate division CSSED10-310 bacterium; assembly: GCA_016927905.1. Classification (GTDB taxonomy): domain Bacteria; phylum CSSED10-310; class CSSED10-310; order CSSED10-310; family JAFGJC01; genus JAFGLW01. Next base: position 22,906 of record JAFGLW010000020.1, read on the forward strand.
GTTATCCGGAGGAATTCGATTGACATATTTTTCGGACGACTGACATGCAGAAATTCCTGGCCATACTGGGTGAACCGTTCACGCGGTTCGTTAACGAAAGCGGCCGGATCGTTCTTCTTCTGTGGTCCACGCTCCGGTGGTCGATCCGGCGGCCCTTCCGGGTACATCTTTTATTCAGATCAATGGAGGAAATCGGCGTGAAATCGCTCCCGGTGGTGGTAATCACCGCCATGTTCACCGGGGGTATTCTGGCTTTGCAGAGTTATTCTTCCTTCAAGAGGTTCAACGCCGAAAGTCTGATCGGGACAATGGTCGCCATCGCGTTGTGTCGGGAACTGGCACCTGTTCTGACCGGTCTGATCGTGGCCGGCAGAGTGGGCTCGGCCATGGCGGCTGAACTGGGCACCATGCGGGTCACGGAACAGATCGATGCTCTGTACACCCTGGCCGTGAATCCCGTTCATTACCTGATCGTGCCGCGGTTTATCGCCAGCATGATAATGCTTCCGGTCATGACCATGCTGGCCGACGGGCTGGGAATCGCTGGCGGTTATCTGGTCGCCACCCGGGTATACCAGCTCAATTCCGTTGTATATATTCGATCATCATTCAATTTCCTCGAATACGAAGACGTCTATTCGGGCCTGATCAAATCGGCTGTATTCGGGATCATCATCGCCATAGTCGGCTGTTACAAGGGGTTTTATACTATGGGAGGTGCCGAGGGCGTGGGACGCTCAACAACCTCCGCTGTCGTCGTCTCCATGATGCTGATTCTGATTATCGACTATTTCATGGGTGCGCTCTTTTTCAGTCTGTAGCAGGGTGGGAGAATGAATCCGGAACAGCCAGTCATCAGCATCCGCGGATTGAAAAAATCGTTCGGTGTCAAACGGGTGCTGAACGGCGTGGATCTGGAAGTCAACAAGGGGGAATCGGTGGCTATCATCGGAGCCAGCGGCTCGGGAAAAAGCGTCACCATCAAGCATGTGATCGGGCTGATGAAACCGGATGAGGGCGATATTTTCGTCGACGGCGTGAATGTCTCAACTCTTGACGGATTTGAGCTGGACGAATTTCGCAGGCGGTTCGGCATGTTGTTTCAGGGAGGTGCCCTGTTTGATTCCATGTCGGTGTACGACAATATCGCGTTTCCGCTCCGGGAACTCAAGTTGATGCCGGCACGGGAAACCGACGCACGCGTCCGGGAATGCCTGGACCTGGTCGACATGACCGGCTGGAAAGATCACATGCCGGCGAGTCTGTCCGGCGGAATGCGGAAACGAGTGGGATTGGCAAGAGCTCTAGCGCCCGGACCCAACATCATGTTGTACGACGAGCCCACCACCGGCCTGGATCCGGTTGTGGGTGGAATCATCGACAATTTGATCGTCAGAACGAGAGATGCGTTTCAAGTGACGTCCATAACCATCACCCACGACATGAAAAGTGCTTACAGAATTGCTCATCGCATCGCCATGCTATATAAAGGGAAGATCATCATGATCGGAACGCCTGATGAAATGAAAGCATGTGAAATCCCGCAGGTCAGTGAATTCGTTGCAGACCGCACCGCTCACCTGGACCTGGTCGGTCGTTCCGGCAATGAAGATGCCTGAAGGAGACGGCTGAATGCGTGCCGAATCAAAAGTCGGACTGGTAGTTCTGGCCTTTATTGTCATGGTTGTGTACTTCAGCTTCAAAATCGGTGGGAACCGGCTTCCATGGCAGGAGGATGAGGGATATCGGATCGCCGTGGTTTTCGATACCGTTTCGGGGCTTGAAACCAAATCGATCGTGCGGTACGCCGGCGTGGAGGTCGGGAGCGTGGATTCAATCGAACTGGTCGACGGGAAAGCCCGAGTCACGCTTCGGCTGGAACCCGGAGTCCAGGTCAAGCGGGATGCGTCCATCGAGGTCGGATCAATGGGATTAATGGGTGAAAAATATGTATTGATCAAAGGTGGTTCGCCTGAAGCGCCCTGGGTGGAGGAGGGTGCCGTCATCATGGGTCGATCTGCGATCAGCATGGATGAACTGGTGGCATCCCTGGGTGCGATCGGAGATGATTTCAAGGCCATTTCGGCATCCCTGCGGGAAGCCATCGGAGCGGATGACGGCCGGAACCGGGTGGCGGATATCATGGTCAATATCGACCGGTTGACGGCATCCCTGGCCGACCTGACCCAGGCCAACGACCGGAAACTGACCCAGGTGATCACCAATTTTCAGTTCATTACCGATGATCTGAGACAAATCATTCATGACAACCGGAACGATCTGAGCGGCACCGTGACCAATCTGCATACCGTCGCGGAGGCGCTGGCACGAACCATGCCGTCTATTTCCGGCGATCTGCAGTTGATCATGAACGATTTGAGGCAGATCATCCAGGCCAATGAATCCGCGGTCAGCCGGACCATGCAGAACATCGCCGATGCATCCGGGGAACTGGATCAGACCCTGGTTACGCTCAGAAATGTTACCGAAAAAATCGACCGGGGGGAGGGATCCATCGGGAAATTGATCAATGATCCTCAATTGCACGACAATCTGAACGCCGCCATTACCGAGATTGATGAGACCGCGAAAGGGCTTCAGAAATTTCTGGGACGAACCGCCGATTACCGGCTGGTTTTCGGGTACCGCGGCGAATACCTGTCCAGTTATGACGGCACCCGCTCCTACGTATCCCTCAGGATCCAGCCCCGGCCGGACAAGTTTTATCTGGTCGAACTGGTCGATTCGCCGTACGGGAAGTATTTTGAGCGGGAGTATCAGTATGAGTTCGAGTCGAACGAGCTGTTCCCGGAAGACCTGTCCTTCACCGAAAAGTACTGGGATCAGAACCAGCTGACCTACAATGTTCAATACGGAAAAATATTCGACCATCTGGCAATCCGGTTCGGATTGATCGAATCCACGGCCGGATTGGCGATGGATTACGCGCTGTTCAACAACCGGCTCCAGTTTTCCATGGAAGGCTGGGATTTCAGCCGGGACAGCGATCCGCATCTGAAGATCGGCGGGCAATGGAATCTCACACCCAATTTTTTCCTGTCGGGAGGCTGGGATGATTTTCTCCTTCAGAAAGACGATCTGGACAGTGTCTATTTCGGTGCCGGATTGAGAATCGAGGATGAAGATTTAAAGCTGCTTCTGGGATTTCTCCCGATGGTCAACAACTGAATCCGGGGGGGTACGATGACACATGGGGTTCGAGTGGGAATCGGGTACGATGCCCACTGCCTGGTCCGGGACAGGAATCTCATTCTGGGGGGCGTGACCATCCCGTTTGAGAAGGGGTTGATGGGCCATTCGGACGCCGATGTATTGCTGCATGCAATCGCCGATGCCGTCCTGGGCGCCCTGGGCCGGGGGGATATCGGCCGGTATTTTCCCGAAACTGATCCCCGGATCAAGGATATGAGCAGTCTGGATATTTTGAAGTATGTCGGCGGATTGACCGAATCGGCGGGGGGGCGGATCGAATGGGTCGATGCCGTTGTGATCGCCCAGCGTCCCAGACTCGCCCCGCACATGGAAACCATGAAAGACAACATCGCCACAGCGCTGGGAATCGGCCGGGATATGATCAATCTCAAGGCCACAACAACCGAAGGCATGGGATTCCCCGGGCGGGAGGAAGGGATTGCAGCCGAAGCGGTAGCGACATTGGTTTTTGATTCGTCCGGTGGCGATGAATAACCGGGAACCGGACATCATTTACGGAAAACATCCGGTCTTGCAGTGTTTGGACGGCCGGCGTGTGGAAAAACTGTGGATTCTGCACCGGTTGTCCGGTGTCGATCCATTCCGGCGCTTGGCTCAGGATTCCCGGAAAAAAGGGATCGCCGTATCCTATGTATCCAGGCAGGCACTGGACCGGATGACCGGCAGTTCCAGTCACCAGGGACTGGCCGCCCGGCTGGCGGTTATCGATACCCTGGGATACGAAGCGTGGCGGAAAGCGTTGCCGCGTCCCGGAAATCCCGCTCTGGTTCTGGTGCTGGATCAAGTCGTCGATCCCGGGAACCTGGGGAACATCTTCAGAACTGCTTCCGCGGCTTCGGTTCATGGAATCATGGTCCCGAAACACGGTACCGCTCCCTTTTCACCCGCTGCTTTCAAGGCATCCGCAGGGACTCTGGACCGGGTGCCCGTCACCCGGGTGGCCAATATTTCGAACGGAATGAAACGGCTTAAAGATGAAGGATTCTGGGTGGTGGGCATCAGCATGGAAGCCCCGACTCCAATTTTTGCCGAACCGTTTCCGGAGCGGGTTGTTTTGGTTGTGGGCAGCGAGGGCAGGGGAATCCGGCCCATGGTGAGAAAAACCTGCGATGAAATCCGGTCCATTCCGTTGACAGGCGCGGCCGGAAGCATTAATGTGGCGTCAGCGGTTGCGATCGTCCTGTATGAAATTATCCGTTCCGGAGCTGGGTCATCGCGGTAATTGCTGTTTTTCACTTGACAAAAGATGAAAAATAATTAAAATGCTGGTTTTGCCTGCTGGCGTAGCTCAGCTGGTAGAGCAAGTGATTTGTAATCACTAGGTCGGGGGTTCGAATCCCTTCGCCAGCTCATAGCGCCAGGCTGCGATGCTGTTGTTGGAAAGGGGGGGAGATACCCAAGCGGCCAAAGGGGGCAGACTGTAAATCTGTTGGCTGACGCCTTCGGAGGTTCGAATCCTCCTCTCCCCAGGAAAGGAAGTTTTGCGGGAATAGCTCAGCTGGTAGAGCATCAGCCTTCCAAGCTGAGGGTCGCGGGTTCGAATCCCGTTTCCCGCTCTACAAGGCGTCCGGTCGCCCACGTAGCTCAGCAGGTAGAGCACCTCCTTGGTAAGGAGGAGGTCACCGGTTCGAGCCCGGTCGTGGGCTCATTTGCGACGGATGTATCTTGGAACGATGGACGGCGGTGATCGATACCGCAGAAAAGCTGGAGGAGGCACAAGGTCATGGCGAAGGAGAAATTTGATCGAACGAAGCCGCACGTGAATGTGGGGACGATCGGGCATGTGGATCACGGCAAGACGACGTTG
>JAFGLW010000021.1 GCA_016927905.1 candidate division CSSED10-310 bacterium
CCGGCCCCCCGGCCCCCCCCCCCCCCGCCACCCCCGCCCCCCCCTCCGCCACACCCGCCCCCCCCACCGCCACACCCGCTCCCCCCACCGCCACACCACCTCCTTCCACCGCTACATCGGTGCCCCCCACCGGCACATCCACCCAGCCGACCAATACCCCGGTACCGCCCACCGATACCCCGGTGCTGCCCACCGCCACATCCGCACCCGCCACTCCGACGCAGGCTCCCCCAACCGGGACCCCCGTTCCCGGTGAGTTCACGTTTGATCTGCGTCTGAACGGCGTATTTTTCCGTCCGTGGGATCATTTCCTGCTCACAGCCTGCATCGAAAACCCGGGTGAACCGGTGGATGTCTTCGAATATATCCTGCTGGATGTTTACGGGAACTATTGGTTCTGGCCTTCCTGGAGTGTCGAACCGGATTACCGGTCCAGAACGATTCCTTCTCAGGCGGCCGGGGAAGAAACGATTCTCGATTTTTGGTGGCCCGCGGGAGTCGGTTCGGCCGAAGGGTTGCTTTTCTGGGGAGCGGTTCTGGATTCTGAATTCATGATGCTGCTGGGAGATTACGACATGGTTGAATTTGGTTACGGCGGGTAATCGACTATGGATCCACAATGATGGATGAACCGGGAAGCGTATTGTGAATCGAACAGACGGTAAATTGCATCTTCTGCTGCTGTGTTTGTTTACAATGATATTGATCTGGTCGGGAATCAGACCGGTGGATTTTTACACATGGATTCTTGAAGTACTCCCGGCGGTGGCGGGTGTCGCCATATTGATCGCGATTTATCCCAGATTCAAATTCACCCGGCTCGTTTACAGCCTGATCCTGATTCATGCAGCTGTATTATGTGTCGGTGGACATTATACCTATGCCCGGGTTCCGCTATTCGACTGGATAAAGCAGCTGACCGGAGCTACACGCAATCATTATGACCGGGTCGGTCATTTCGTCCAGGGATTCATACCTGCGATGATCGCCCGGGAGGTTTTCATACGTAAATCACCGGTCAAAAAAGGGTGGTGGCTGTTTTGCATGGTCGTTTTCTTCGCGCTGTCACTCAGCGCATTTTACGAATTGATTGAATGGTGGGTGGCGGAAGCTACCGGTACGGCGGCCGAGGCGTTCCTCGGAACGCAGGGTGATATATGGGATACGCAGTGGGATATGTTTCTGGCTCTTCTGGGAGCCGTGATATCTCAATTGCTGCTTTCCCGTGTCCACGACCGGCTCATGGCGAATGAAGGCAGGCGGTGAAAGGCGCACGGGAGTTGACCCGGTTCACGGATTCGGATGATCTGATATGCAGAGGCCTGGAAAAAGCTCCGGCTTCGGCAAGGATCAATATACCGAAGCCCTGCGCCGGTTGAAAGAATCCATCCGGATTGCTACATGGATATCTGCGTTTCCTGTTGCCTTGAATGCCGTTTATGCAATAGCATTGGTTCTGGAGCGGGATGAACGGGATTTCTCAATCGAAACCTTCATCATAATGATGGCGGGATGAAACAGGAGGAGGCGATGACCGGAAACATCAGGGGAAAATCCGGACCCGGTCCTGATCCGCATGCCAATCCGGACGAGAACGACAGATTCATATTCCGGACTGATGTGGAACACATGGATATTTTCCGGAACCTGTTTCTGAGAATACCGGATCCGGCGTATATATGGACCCGGAAGCCGGACGGAAGAATACTTCTGAATCATTACAATAAGGCTGCCGTCGAAATCACTTCGGGTAAGATCAAAGACTATCTGGGCATGGAACTGGAAACCTTTTTCGATCATGCCCCCTCCCGGATCGAATGCATCCGCAATGTGATCGAAAACGGAGTGAATTGTTCCGAAGAGGGCGAATATACATATAAGACAACCGGTAAAACCCTTTGGATCCAGCTGGAAGTTTTTAAAATCAGCGAGGATTCCGCAATCGCGATCACCAAAAATATCCAGAATCTGAAACTGACGATCAAGGCTCTGGAAGAATCCGAAAAACGGTTTCAGACGCTGTTTGCAGCCAGTCCCGATGTACATATCGTCGCAGACGATTCCGGTAATATCGTGATGGCGAACCAGGGATCCGTCCAGATATTCGGGTTTAAAAACATGGAGGAGCTGCTTTGCCGGACCACCACTTCTCTGTATGATTCTCCGTCTGCGCGCAGGCAAGCTCTGGATTATCTTGAAAACGAGCGTTTTTTGCATAACTGGAGAATTCTGGCCATCCGCGCGGATGGCACCCGTTTTCCGGCGCTGCTTTCGGCCACGAAAATCCAGATGGATAACCGTGATTATTATTACGGTCAGCTTAAGGATATCACCGAATACGAGATCCTGCAGAACGCACTCACCGAAACCGAAACCAGATACAGGCGTATCATGGAGTCCATGAATGACGGGATCCTGTTTCTGAACCGGGAAGGAACGGTATTGGCGGTCAACAGGTCGGCATGCCGGGCCATAGGGGTGAATCCACAGGATCTTCTGAGCAAACCGATTGACATCATCGCCGAGCTGAACAACACCAAAAATCAGCTGTCCGAGCTGCGCGCCATGCTGGATCTGGTTCCGCCGTTCACCCGCGAAATACGGATCGGCGATCCGGAGAAAATGAGGATTTATGAGATCTCTTGTGTGGCCATAGATAGCGATCGGTTGTATCAGATTCGCGACATATGCGACAGGAAACGGTTCCAACAGGAAAAAAGACGTTCCGAACGCATGGAATTAACCAGCAGGATATCCAGCCAGATCGCCCATGATTTCAACAATCTCCTCAGCCCGCTGATCGGGCTACCTGAAGTGATCGAATCCCGGATTGAGCCGTCTGAAAGCATCTCCAAAATGCTGCGCCTGATCCAGGAAGCTGCAGGTCAACTTTCGGAAATCAACCAGCAGTTGATGACCTTTTCCCGGACCAGCCATTATTCTCTTGCACCCATTGATATCAATAGTGTGATAACGATGGTGGACCAGCTTAAGATCATCCCGGAATCCGTTCGTTATGAAATGCGCCTGGAACCGGGCCTGAAACCCGTCAAAGGCAATAAAACCCAGCTTGTCCGGGTGATTTTGAACCTGGTCAACAACGCGATCGAAGCGATGCCTCAGGGCGGAAACCTGACAGTATCGACCGAAACCGTATCCTTACAGGATCCGGTTGCGGAATGTGAGAACATTCCTACCGGAACTTACACGGTTATTCATGTCGCCGATTCCGGATGCGGTATCGATCCCCAGCTGAAAGATCTCATTTTCGAGCCGTTTTTTTCCACGAAGCAACTGGCGAAACGGCAGGGATTGGGACTGGGATTGAATGTGGTGGATGAAATCGTCAAGGACTTTTGCGGAACCCTGTTTTTTACTCGGAATCCGACGGCCGGCGTCACGTTTCATGTTTATTTTCCGGTCACCCGGGAGACTGAACAGCAGTCCCGGTCCGAACTGCATGATTTGACCGGGAGCGAATCGATTCTGCTTGTCGATGACAATCCCATCCACCTGGAAACCATCCGTCACATGCTGGTCAACTCGGGGTTTCGGGTGGAGATGGCGGAGAAAGCTTCCGAAGCGATTCGGATGTTCGAAGAGCAGGCGTTTGACCTGGTCATCCTGGACATGGTCATGCCGGAGATGGACGGGACGGATCTTTACAGGCTGATGTCCGATAGGATACCCGGCCAGAAGGCGATCATCCTGTCGGCTTATGCTCAGTCGGATCGAGTGAAACTGGCCTTGGAACTTGGAGTCGGCAAGTTTCTCAGGAAACCAGTGGATTATCTGAACCTGCTGGATGCCGTCCGGGAAATTCTCGGGTCAGATAACGATCCGAACCCTGACGGGAGCGGAAGCGATACAACTCCGATTACATGAAACGGACAATGGATTACGATGTCATCGTCACCGGAGCCGGTCACGCCGGTATTGAGGCGGCGATGGCCGCAACAGCCCTCGGTCTCCGTACCGCGCTGATCACTCTGAACCTGGAAATGGCCGGGCATATGCCCTGCAATCCCGCCATGGGCGGATTGGGAAAAAGCCAGCTGATCCGGGAAATCGACGCGATGGGCGGCTGGATCGGCAGGCTGGCCGATCGGACCGGTATCCAGTTCCGGATGCTGAACATGAGAAAAGGTCCCGCTGTCCGGTCCCTGCGGTCGCAGAACGACAAGGCAAAATACCGGGAAACCGCCCTGGGGCTTCTGCAATCCCGGGCCGGCCTGGATCTGATCCAGGAAGAAGTCACTTCGGTCATTACCGGAGGGGGTCGCGTCCGGGGTGTCCGGACCCGGCTGGCCGATTTGAGCGCTCCCGCCGTCATCATCTGCTCGGGAACTTTTCTGAACGGTCTGATCCATATCGGCCTGAAACATATGCCGGCCGGAAGGCTGGGTGAATTCCCCGCGGCCGGGCTGTCCGACTCCTTGAAAACACTCGGCCTGGGCCTGGGACGACTGAAAACGGGGACACCCGCCCGGATCGATTCCCGAACCGTCCGATTCCAGGGGCTGGAAGAGCAGCCTCCGGAAAATCCGCATGCGTGGTTTTCTCACTGGGATATTCCGGAGAACCCGCTCTCCCAGCGTTCCTGCTATTTGACATACACCAATTTTCGAACCCACGAAATCATCCGGAAAAACCTGGACCGATCGCCGCTTTTTACAGGTGTGATCACCGGGACCGGTCCCAGGTACTGCCCGTCCATCGAGGACAAGGTTGTCCGGTTTCCGGAAAAAGAGCAGCACCAGGTTTTTCTGGAACCGGAAGGACTGGACAGCATCGAAATCTATGCGAATGGAATTTCCACCAGCCTTCCCTACGATGTCCAGGTGGATTTGATCCATACCATCCCGGGACTGGAAACCGCCCGCCTTATCCGACCGGCATACGCGGTGGAATACGATTTCGTTCCACCCACCCAGCTTCATCCGAATCTGGAGACTAAAATGGTGAAAGGTCTGTTTCTGGCCGGTCAGATCAACGGCACATCCGGATACGAGGAGGCAGCAGCACAGGGGCTGATTGCGGGGATCAACGCCGCCCGGTACCTGAAAAAAAAGAACCCGGTCATCATTCCCCGCGACCGGGGGTATATCGGAGTCATGATCGACGATCTGGTTACCCGGGGTGTGGACGAACCATACCGGATGTTCACTTCCAGAGCGGAATACCGTCTGGCTCTGCGGTCGGACAACGCCGATACACGGCTGACTCAAATCGGATACGATATCGGTCTGATCTCAGCTGAGCAGTTCGATCGATACACCGGGAAGGAACAGCGGATATCCGACGAGATGAACAGACTGGAAAAAACAAAAATCGTTCCATCGGCGGAACTGCTCGAGAAAATGGCCACCGCCCGGATCCGTCCGATCCAGTCGCCAGCCCCCCTGAAAACACTCCTGCGAAGGCAGGAAGTGGATTATGCCATCCTGTCCGAACTGGGTTACGGCAATTCCCGACTGTCCCCGGAACTGCAGGAAATGGTCCGGATCCGCGTTGCCTACGAGGGGTACATCGAGCGGCAGAATGAAGAGGTTCTCAATTTCCGGAAACTCGAGGCCAAACGGATCCCGGTGGATTTCGATTACACGAAACTGCCCGGCCTGTCCGCCGAAGTCAGGCAGAAACTCCAGGCCGTCCGGCCCCGGTCACTGGGACAGGCCGGGAGGATACCCGGAATGACTCCGGCCGCACTGTCGCTTCTGGCTATCGCCCTGAAAAAACGATGAAGACCGCC